>NZ_JAQIRK010000002.1:0-590153 GCF_050600805.1 Klebsiella sp. 141240
ATGCGACGCTAAATGGAAATGTGTGCTGCGTTATGATCCCGGACCAGTGGCGACCTGGGATGACTGCACATATTGAGTGGGAGGTTGATCCTAACGCGGATGAAAAAATTCCAAGACTGAAAATGGGGGTTGGTTTTGAACCAATGGCCTTAGCTCAGCACGAGGCCAAATACCAGCACTTCAGCGCTGACGTTCCCATTCCGCAATATAAAGAGAGTGCGGGTATTAACGTCCATTTTCTCCCCTGTCATCAGGTGAAAATTTATGCGGGTATCGCTGGCTATGGGGCAGATGTGTATTCCATTAAAGAGCCGATGAATATGCAGGAGCCCGCAACATGTCAGAAATAAAAGTGTCTGGCAGGGCTATTAGCCAACGAGTGAAATGATGTGTGCCAGATAACCGCAGGGCACAAGTTATACCATTCACCAGGCAAAAAGCGCAGGGAGGAAGAGTGAGCAGAATAAAATGGATTATCCGGGGCATTGCTTTATTTGTGTCAGTGTTGTTATCGGGATGTTCGCCTTTACAGGCTGATGAAAGTGATACCACCGCTATTACGGTAGGCGCTTATAATCATGTGGCGGGTCAGAGAATAAATTGGTTTGCAGTCAATGGATACCGGGTTCCCGGATTAGGTGGTGGGTATTGCTGCGTGACCCTTCCTGATCAATGGCGGCCAGAAATGGTTGCGCGTATTGAATGGGAGGTAGATCCTAATTCTTATGCGCGTTTACCACCTCTGGGAACTGACGCTTACAATAAAGCTTATATTCAGCATAAAGCAAATTATCTACATTACAGCGTTGATGTTGAAATTCCTCAGTACAATCATCTTGGTGAGTTTTCTGTTCATATTCTTCCTTGCCAGAAGGTTGAGATTTATACAGGTGTTGAGGGGCCAAATTCTCCTTCATATCCCATTAAAGAGCCGATGAATATGCAGGAACCCGCAACATGTCAGAAATAAAAGCGTCTGCCTGGGTTCCTCCGTCATTCCCTTTGAATGGGCGTTTACCTGGGGCGCAAAAAGACGTACTGGATAATTATCTAAAGCAGCGTAGAGAAGAAGATGAATACCTTAATGCCTTCAATGAGCAAACAGGACGGCGAAATGGGGCTGGCTTTACTTGTGCAAGAAGTCTGCATATCAGCTTCTTTTTTGATGGTACGGGGAATAACGAGAATAACGATACCAAACGTGCAAACCCGATTCATCCAACCAATATTGCAAAGCTGTTTCACGCTGCATATCCACCCGGTGCTGAAAGTGATGGTTATTTCTCTTATTACATGCCCGGAGTAGGGACCGCTTTCCCGGAGATAGGTGAAATGGACTACAGCGACGCCGGGTTAAAATATGCCACGGGCGGAGAAAACCGTATTAACTGGGCGTTACTTATGCTGGCAGATGCCTTAATGTTCTCGCTCTCGAAAAAAGAGAAGCGCATTACAGCCCTTGAAGCAAAAGGGAAGCTGTCTGGAATGGCCGCCCGCTGGCCTTTAAGCGGCGATACTGTAGTGGTTTACTGAATTTGGCCACCTGAAAAAATGGGCGGTGAACCAGTCTGCCGGTCAGTATATCCGGTCGCATGAGGCCGTGCAGCGTGTCAGCATGCGCCGCCAGCTCCATGCCTTTATGCAGGTCAGTGGCGACGCGCTGGTCGCAGCACTGGCACCGGAATTAATGCCCTCAGAGAGCAACCAGAAATCGCCAGAGAACGGGCTCTCGACCGGGCGGCCGCCAGCGTTCGCGAAGCACTATCGGTTCATCTGGCCAGCGGAAGCGATATTCATTATGCAGAGGATGACCGGGATATACTGACGACTATCGGGTTCCGGCCTGACAGAGCGTCCAGAGAAGACAACCGGGCAAAATATACACCTGAACAGAGTCAGATTTTCATGTGCCGACAGGCCGCGCAGACCCGCAAAAAATCCGCATAAAAAGCCCCGAAAATCCCCGTCTTTTTTAAGAAAAATAGCCATGCATGCCTACGCTGCATGGCTTTGCATGCAAAACCCTGAATTTTCCACACCCCGCCGCACCAGCACTGGCGCGGCCTGAAGCCCTTCATGCACCTGCATTAAAAGCGTCCCAGAAGCGGGCAGGCGTGGCGGGGAGAGCATTGCGCGCTGGTAACGATTAAATAACGTCAAAATTAACTGCTACCATCCGTAATTATATCTTTTGCGCCGACATGACCACGATGATAAATTATACTCCAAGCACATCTTTAAGCTCTCTTAGCCTAAACTCTGGAGTATTTTTAGAGTTCATATTTTTTGTTAATAAAAAATCAATTAGACCTTCAGGGGAAGATTCACGAGGGAAATTAAACTTATTTTTTAAGAACAAAGCGGTACTTCGTGAGAGGCCTAACGACATCAGACTCAATTCAGTAGGGTTGCAAGATCCAAACTCGAGATAGGCACTAATATTTTCCACTTTGTCAGCCTTATCTTTTTGTCCTTTTGCAACCAAAACGTAAATAAGAATCTCTCTATATATTTTCAAATAACGAACCAAGTTATACCTTACTTGATTCTCAAGTGTATTAAGTACATCCCTAATAAGGGAGGATGTTTTCTTTCTTATTTTATCAACAGTTCCCCCACGATTAATAAGCTCTGATAAGTCGTGCGAATTTCTAATTTTATAATTAATCATGGATTTAAGAGAGTGAGATGTCATCCATTGGTGAGCCATAACACTTATTAATTTGGCATACTGGGGTGTTATTGACCAAGAGAAAATGTCAATAATTACTTCGATGGCACGATCCATTCTCGCCTTACCTCCTTTTTGGTAAGGACTGTGTAGAATGTAATCATCTAAATCATCCTGCTGGTTAAAGAAATCATAAAGTCGCTGAATATAATCAGGTCGGGTTCCTGAATTTAGTTTCAACAACTCTTCAGGAATGTTTATTTTCATTCGGCGGACTTTATCATAATTATACTCCAACATTTCGTTGGATTCAGTCCCTTCCAATTCATAAAAATAGGGAAGCTGGAACCCATCCCTTTGAACTTCATGATAAAAACGAGCAAATGCTACATCTGCCAGTTCCTTGTCATCAGTTGGTGAAAACACATTATCAATAGCATTTGAAATAATACTCCCACCATCTTCCATTACTTTTGACATGGCAGATGATATTGTTTGAAGATTTTCGCCTTCAAATGATTTATTGTCCCACATATTACTTCTTACACACCATACATTTCCCTGAAACTCGTATCTCAAGCGACCAGCTCTACCTGCAAGGTTCAAAAAATCAGCCCTAGACATAGGTTCATCGCCACTATGAGGATTCTCTAAAATAAGATGCTTAGCTGGTAAATTAACACCTTGCAACAGGGTGCTCGTACACACAATAAATTTAATATCGCCTCGTTTGAAGAAGTATTCAATCCCGTTTCTTATTATAGATGGCATATTTCCATAATGGAAAGCTACTCCAGAACGGAGGCATGTTATTAATGTATATTGCTCATGCATTTCCTCTTCAATCGAAGATATAAATTCTTTGAAGTCGTTCTCCAGGGTTAACTCACCGAAATGCTCAGCTATATTTATAGCTACACCTTCTGCATTGGATGGCGTATCTTCAAATACAATCACAGCCCCACCGGTGCGAGAAATAAACTCAGCGAGTTTTGCTTTCTGAACTTTACGATTGTCGCGCAAAACGAAATCTAGTTCATAAACTCCAAGGTCAATAGGGTTTCCGTCTGCATTCAATTTTACATTAATAGCTTTTGTATTATTTCTTACCTGATTTATAAGCAGAACATTTTGAGTAACAGGCGATATAGTTTCAATAAAAGCCTTGCCATCTTTGCGCCATCTAAATATAGAGAAAAAATACTCCGGATTGCTTATTAAAGGGCTAGAGAACATAACCTGCATGTAAGGATGTTTTTCAAGAGCTAATTCAATAGCGTTTTGCAGTACTATTCCCCTTTTCCCTTTTTGAATTTCATGTGCTTCATCTATAAGCAATGTATCTATATGAAAATGGCTATTTCCATAAGAACCCGAGAGTAAACTGACAAGCCTTTCTTGTGTTAGCACATATATCAAACCTTGTTCTATACTATTGGTCTCTATTATTTCAGGCGCTGTCCTTATAATAACCTTACTAAGACCTGCTTGCTTACATTCATGCCGAAACTTATTTGACACTTCACTAATTAAAGCTCTAGTTGGTACTACATAAACAATACACTCTTTTTCATAAGCTTTTATTTTATCAATCACAGCTAGTGAAAGAACAAAAGATTTTCCCGCCGATGTTGGTGCAGATACACTAAGATAATTATTATTCGTTAGCGATTTAAGCAATCTACACTGAAAATTTGTTAAAGTTATATCATTATATGTATTCTCTGTCTCGCGTCCTATACGTTCTAAAGAAAGTGATAAATTTAGTGCTGGTGACTCACCTTTATTATACTTATCTCTTAATAGCCCCCTCCCCGGGAAATTACCGATCCTAGATAGAATAAGGTCACAAGCTGAAATAACATTTTCATTATACGAGTTGTTAACCTCTAAAATCCGGCTAACAATGTCGTATGCTTTTTTGATATCAGACTCTCTCTCTGATAAAGACAATATAGAACTGTATGATAAAAGTTGATAAATATCACCTATGGTAATGCTTAGATCATTTATTATCCCAAATATATTATTAACACTGACCTTAACAAGCTTGGAGTATAATTCATCAATTTTTAACATAATCAATCCAGTGCCTTATTAAACTCATTTCTGAAATCAATCACTGAAGGGAATGGGATAAAGAAGACATCAAACCTCAAATGCTTTCGGTCAAATTTATTAAACTTCTCATCTAATAATTCAATCCATTGCGGCATTGTATTAGTTAACTCGGCAAGGAATTGTTCATTGATAGGGATAGACGAGCTATAGTCAAACTTATCGAATCCATTCCAGTCAAAACCAATTAAACATGCATGATTCACACGAACATCGGAACCTGGCTCACCAGAAACAAAAAGGTTTTTAACAGCATCTCTGACTTCATCTTTTGCATACTTATAATGCTTAGTCGCCATACAAAATTCATGTTTATACATTTCATTTGTATGAAAATCATCAATACTTTTTAGTGCGGAGTCCATTGCAGATGATATTTTCTGATAAAGCTTTGACTCTCCAAAGTAGAAATCAACAATTTTATCTTTTTCATTCCATTTTATATGTATTCCGTCGGATCCTTTTACTTCATCATTAGAATTAGTTTTGAGCTCCATTTTTGCTACTAACTGAGGAGCACCAATTATAGCCTCCATAAGAAAGAATAATAAAGTTTCTCCTGCTTCACCTGTTTTATCAGGTGAATCATCTGTAATCTTAGGATGTCTAAATAGCGAACGAGCCTGTTTAGCCAGAGCAAGCCATTGTTGCGAAGACAGTGGCTCAACTCTATCTTGCATTGAAAAACAATAATCGATTATATATTCATAAAGTTTTTCAGCTAGAGCCTTTACCATCGGTCGTCCATTACCATCAAATTTTAAATGATGAAACCTGACCTGAGCACAGAGCGATTTTATACAAAAAGAATGCTCAACAACATCGATGCAAGCATCAAAATCCTTCTTTTTTACAGACACATATTTATTTACCTCATTTATGATCGTCATGAGAATTCCATAATAATAAATCGGCAAAATGCTGCATCATAGTAGTTCTCTCGTCACGATAAACCGCATGATTATAGGTCCCTCGGATGCTATTTTTATCTACATGAGCTAACTGTAACTCTATCCAACGGGAATCAAACCCATGTTCGTATAAGATAGTTGACATCATATGCCTGAAACTGTGTCCAGTAACCCTCCCCTTGTAGCCTATTCGATTGATAACTTGATTGACACTCGCCTCACTCATAGGCTTACTCGGATCATTCCGTCCCGGAAAAACATAACGATAGTTCCCTGTCATTATCTTGAGTTCATTGAGTAAATCTAACGCTTGAGTCGACAAAGGTACAAGGTGTGACCTGCGCATTTTCATCCTTTCAGCAGGAATTTCCCAAATAGCGTTATCCAGATCAAATTCTTGCCATAATGCCGCGCGTAATTCGATGGTTCTCACGCCCGTAATCATCAGTAATTTCGCTGCTATCTGGACAAGCTTACTCCCGGTGTAACTCTCTAAGGCACGCAGAAATTCGAGTATCTCATCAGCTTTTAGGAACGGGAAATGATTGGATTGGTGTACTTCGAGAGCGCTGGAAAGATCTGCCGCAGGATTGTACTCCGCTCTACCCGTTGCAATTGCGTAGCGAAACACTTCAGAGCAACGCTGACGCACTTTCTGCATTTTCTCCAACGCACCACGCTTCTCAATTTTACGCAGTACGTTCAGCAGCTCTAACGGTTTAATCTCTCCCACAGGCCTTGTCCAACATAAGGAAAAATGTCGTTCTTAAACGCTTCCATGATGTCTGATGCATATCCTGCCGACCATTTAGCAGATTTAAGTTGATGCCACTCTCTGGCTATCTTTTCGAAGGCGTTATCTGACTCTGCTTGCAGAGCCAGCTTTTGCTCTTTTCGAACCACACTAGGGTTCTTTCCTTCTGCCACAAGTTTTCGAGCTTCATCACGATGGGAACGCGCATCAGCAAGGGTGATCGTTGGGTAAACGCCAAGCGAGATCATCTTGGGTTTACCGGCATAGCGATAGCGGAACCGCCAGCTCTTGCTTCCATTAGGTTCTATAAGCAATGACAAGCCTTGCCCATCCCCAAGCGTATAGGGTTTATCTTCAGGCTTAGCGCGGCGAATCTGCATATCGTTTAAAGGCATGTGTATAGGAATCCAAGGCCGAACAGGAACATATACACATTCTGTATCGGATTCTACTGGATGGTCACGGACAACGATGGACTAAAAATCGGTAAAATCGTTATAAATCAGGTTATTTATGGATGAATACGGACGTTTTGGGAAGTTGAAATGGTGCCGATAATAGGAGTCGAACCTACGACCTTCGCATTACGAATGCGCTGCTCTACCAACTGAGCTATATCGGCCCTGAAAGGACGCGTTCACCTGCGTGAAGCACGGGGTAGAAGGTTAAAACTAAGTGGGTGATGCGTCAATGCCCTTTCGAATCAAACGGCTACTTTTGCATCACCCGCTTAGCGTTAAGCACGAATGGTATCGTCGCCGAAACCAATCCACTTATAGGTAGTCAGCGCTTCCAGGCCCATCGGCCCGCGGGCGTGCAGCTTCTGGGTGCTGACCGCCACCTCCGCGCCGAGGCCGAACTGGCCGCCGTCGGTGAAGCGGGTAGAAGCGTTAACGTATACCGCCGACGAATCCACTTCATTAATAAAGCGATTCGCATGGCGCAGGGTACGCGTCAGAATAGCATCTGAATGCTGGGTACCGTGCGCGCGAATATGGGCAATCGCATCATCGAGATCGGCGACAACTTTCACGTTCAGATCCAGCGACAAATACTCGTCGTCGTACTGCTCCGCTTTCACCGGCTCCACTTTTGCCGGACCGTTCTGCAGAAGGGGCAGGGCGGCCGGGTCGGCATGCAGCGTCACGCCGCTCTCCGCCATCTGTTTGCTCAGCGCAGGCAGGAAGGTATCGGCGATATTACGGTGCACCAGCAGCGTCTCGGCGGTGTTGCAGGTGCTCGGGCGCTGGGTCTTGGCGTTAACGATGATCTTCAACGCCGGTACGATCTCTGCCGAATCGTCGACGAAAATATGACACACGCCGATACCGCCGGTGATCACCGGGATCGTGGATTGCTCGCGGCACAGCTTATGCAGGCCTGCGCCGCCGCGCGGGATCAGCATATCGATGTATTTATCCATCTTCAGCATTTCGCCGACCAGCGCGCGATCCGGGCTCTCGATTGCCTGCACCGCGGCAGCCGGCAGGCCGCACTCCTGCAGCGCCTGTTGAATCACTTTCACCGTCGCGGCGTTGGTACGCCAGGTCTCTTTACCGCCGCGCAGAATAGCCGCGTTGCCGGTCTTCAGGCACAGAGAGGCGACATCGACGGTTACGTTCGGCCGCGCTTCATAAATCACGCCGATCACTCCCAGCGGTACGCGGCGACGTTCGATACGCAGGCCGCTATCCAGCAGACCGCCGTCAATCACCTGGCCGACCGGATCCGCCAGGCTACACACCTGACGCACGTCATCGGCAATGCCGCGCAGGCGCGCCGGCGTCAGCGCCAGGCGATCGAGCATCGCGTCGCTCAGGCCATTGGCGCGGGCGTCGCTGAGGTCTTCGGCGTTGGCGCGCAGGATGTCTTCGGTCTGCGCTTCCAGATAATCAGCAATCTTGTTCAGAACCTGATTTTTCTCGCGGCTGGAAAGCAGCGCGAGTTGGTAAGAGGCTGCTTTGGCCGCAATGCCCATTTGTTCCAGCATTTTCAGCTCCTTAACGGGTAATCATATCGTCGCGATGGACGGCCACCGGGCCGTATTCATAGCCGAGGATGGCATCGATTTGCTGCGAGTGCTGCCCGGCGATCAGGCGTAGGGCGTCGCTGTTATAGCGGCTTACGCCGTGAGCGATATCGCGGCCTTCGCTACTGCGGATTCGGATAACTTCGCCGCGGGAGAAATTCCCGCTGACGGTTTTGATGCCTTTTGGCAGCAATGAGCTTCCTCTTTCCAGAATAGCCTGGGTCGCCCCGGCATCGACGGTGATTTCACCGGCCGGCGGCGCGCCGAAGATCCAGCGTTTGCGGTTCTCCAGCGGTGATTCCTGAGCGTGGAAACAGGTGCCCACCGGCAGGCCTTCCATCGCGTGGCCGATAACGTCCGGGCGGTTGCCGGCGGCGATTATGGTATCGATGCCCGCGCGACAGGCGACGTCCGCGGCCTGAAGTTTGGTGCCCATGCCGCCGGTGCCGAGGCCGGAAACGCTATCGCCTGCAATGGCGCGCAGCGCGTCATCGATGCCGTAGACATCTTTAATAAGCTCGGCCTGCGGATTGCTACGCGGGTCGGCGGTAAAGAGTCCCGGCTGATCGGTCAACAGCAGCAGTTTATCGGCGCCGGCGAGAATGGCCGCCAGGGCGGAAAGATTATCGTTGTCGCCGACTTTGATTTCAGCGGTGGCGACGGCGTCATTCTCATTAATGACCGGCACAATATTGTTATCCAGCAGCGCGCGCAGGGTATCGCGGGCGTTGAGGAACCGCTCGCGATCTTCCATATCGGCACGGGTCAGCAGCATCTGGCCGACATGAATGCCGTAAATAGAGAAAAGCTGTTCCCACAGTTGGATAAGACGGCTTTGGCCGACTGCCGCCAACAGCTGTTTTGAGGCAATGGTGGCGGGCAGTTCAGGGTAGCCGAGGTGTTCACGTCCGGCGGCGATGGCCCCGGAAGTTACAATCACAATGCGGTGCCCCATGGCATGCAGCTGCGCGCACTGGCGCACTAACTCAACGATATGGGCGCGGTTCAGGCGGCGGGATCCGCCCGTTAAAACACTGGTGCCCAGTTTTACCACCAGCGTCTGGCTATCACTCATGATTTTCTGCCGTTCAAAAGGAATATCGAGATCGAGCTGATGTTGTAACAGGAGTCAGGCCGCTTGCCAACTGCTGGCGTATTGGTCAAGCCATTTTATTGCGCGGATCGGGCATTCTGCGCAGGCAAGATGACATATTTATGACGGAAATATTTAAACATTCTTTTTTATAAAAAGTTCCATTTCGTCATAAATATTTAACACTACAGCGTTAAAAAACCTCCAGTTTTTGACGGGGCCTTCGCCCGGAATTGATAAGCGCGTGTAAATAAATCACCAGGACCACATAATGAAAAAGCGTTCACTGGCATTAATGATGATGGGTTTTGTTGCTTCTTCGGCTTCACAGGCAGCGGAAGTATACAATAAAGACGGCAATAAACTGGACGTGTACGGCAAAGTGAAAGCCATGCACTACTTCAGCGATTATGACAGCAAGGATGGCGACCAGACCTACGTTCGCTTCGGTATCAAAGGCGAAACGCAGATCAACGATCAACTGACCGGTTATGGCCGCTGGGAATCCGAATTCTCCGGCAATAAAACCGAAAGCGATTCCTCGCAGAAAACCCGTCTGGCGTTTGCCGGCGTGAAGTTAAAAGAGTTTGGATCATTTGACTATGGTCGTAACCTCGGCGCGCTGTACGACGTTGAAGCCTGGACCGATATGTTCCCGGAGTTCGGCGGCGACTCTTCCGCGCAGACCGATAACTTCATGACCAAACGCGCCAGCGGCCTGGCGACCTACCGCAACACCGATTTCTTCGGCCTGGTCGATGGTCTGAATATGACCCTGCAATACCAGGGGAAAAACGAAGGCCGCGAAGCGAAAAAACAGAATGGCGACGGGTTCGGCACCTCTTTAAGCTATGATTTCGGCGGCAGTGATTTCGCCGTCAGCGCGGCTTATACCAGCTCTGACCGTACCAACGATCAGAACCTGCTGGCGCGCGGCCAGGGTTCCAAAGCGGAAGCCTGGGCTACCGGCCTGAAGTACGACGCCAACAATATCTACCTGGCGACAATGTACTCTGAGACCCGCAAAATGACCCCGATCAGCGGTGGTTTTGCGAATAAAGCGCAGAACTTTGAAGCGGTCGCCCAGTATCAGTTCGATTTCGGTCTGCGTCCGTCTCTGGGCTATGTACTGTCGAAAGGCAAGGATATTGAAGGTGTCGGCAGCGAAGACCTGGTCAACTATATTGACGTCGGCCTGACCTACTACTTCAACAAAAACATGAACGCCTTTGTGGATTACAAAATTAACCAGCTGAAGAGCGATAATAAGCTCGGTATTAACGATGATGACATCGTCGCGCTGGGGATGACCTATCAGTTCTGATAAAACTGAGCGCAAGAAAAATAAAAACCGCGGCCCTGAGCGCCGCGGTTTTTATTTGTCAGGATTAGCGGTTTTTCGCCAGATGCAGATTGTCGTTATTCATGGTGATCTGCGCGTTATATTCCTTCGGCAAGCGCCGCGCCTGATAAAATACGCGGTTCCAGTACGGATTATCCAGCGACGAACGCATGACGCCCTGGCTTGCGGAGGCGTGCAGGAAATTGTGGTCGGTATCGTAGAAACCGACGTGCATGCCGCCGTGAATGCGGAAGAAGACTAAATCGCCAGGTCGCAGCTGCTGCTTGCTAACCCGCACGCCCATATGCAGAAGATCGCCGGTGGTCACGCGGTCCATTGGCAGATTGAAGCGGTCCTTCAGCGTACGCCAGACAAAGCCGGAACAGTCGACGCCGCTCTGGTCGGTGCCGCCCCATTCATAAGGGGTGCCGTCCCAGGTGTGCATCTGATCGTGCAGGGCGGCCAGCACCGGTATCAGATCGTCGGAGCCGCTGTCGATCGGCTCATAATGATGCTGCGTCACCGCCTTGGGCGGTTTTTTTGGGGAAGATGAACATCCTGCCAAAATCAATAAAGGAACAAGTAATAAAGCGTGGCTGAGTTTGGGCTTCATGTCGTTATTTTCATGTTAGGGATCGACCGTCGCCATTTATAGCGTATTCAGGGAAACGCCAGAATGATGAAACGCAAAATTTACGAAAACTTACGTACTGCAGGCATAAATTCGCCGGTACCGTAATAAGCACATTTTTCAGATAGTAAACGCGGTGATTTTATTTATTAATAAATGTTTACTATCTAAATCAAAATATAACAGGCCAGAATCAGGATGTTCTTATTTATCTGGCGTGAGAGACAGGCGTGCCTCCTTTAAGATGGCGGATAAAAGAGGCTGGCGCATAGCCCATCGCTTTGCGGAACATGGCGGTAAACGCCGCCGGATGCTCATAGCCAAGGCTTAATGCCACGTCGGTAATGCTACGGCCTTCTCGCAGGGCGGTGAGAGCGTACATCAGGCAGGCTTTATGACGCCAGTCGCGAAATGCCATTCCGGTCTCCTGCAAAAAGCGGCGGTTGAAGGTGCGCAGGCTTTGACTCATCTTTTTGGCCCACAGCTCCGGTGTACTGTGAATCTCCGGCTGGCGGAGAAACGCGCTGCATAGTTCAGCCAGCCGCGGATGTTGCGGCAGCGGCGTAAACATCGGCAGCGGCGGGGCGCCCTGCAGTTCAAACAGCAATAGGGCGATAAGCGCCGCATCATGTCCGCTCTCTTCATACAACAGCGGCAACTGGCAGGCGGCCAATAGCAGTTGATGTAGCAGCGGCGAAACCTGCAATACTTCGCAGCGCACGCCGGCGCGCGGCGCGTCCTGCGGTTCGATATACAGACTATGGGTGCTCACGCCTGGCATCCAGACGCGATGCGGTTTATTAGCGGGTATCCATACGCCGCTGAACGGCGGCACCAGCCACTGGCCGTCATCGGTTTCGACTTTCATTAAGCCATTCACGGCATAGAGAAACTGCGCTCGCCGATGATGATGGCGCGGTAAAAGGGTGTCAGGCGGATAATCGCTACCCAGGCCCAATACCCGGCGCGGCAGATGATCGACATCATTAATCGCGATATTACGCATGCGTACACTCCTGGCTGAAAATCGTAATACATTGGCCTTTAATCGTAAGTCAGCCATTCCGCTATTCTATATCGTTACCTCCCTGAATGGAGGAACGGTAGATGATATTTGGGCTTTTTGTTTGCGGATTGTTGTCCGGGGTAACCACCTGGCTGTTTGGCTTCGGCGGCGGCTTTGTTACCGTGCCGCTGCTTTACCTGCTGCTGAGCCATCAGGGCGCAGTAGGCGGTCAGGCGATGCAAATAGCGGTAGCGACGTCGGCGCTGGTGATGCTGTGCACGTCGCTGTTGGCAAGCGGCCGCCATCTGCGCGCCGGAACGGTTCACTGGCGCTCCCTGCTGCCGATACTTAGCGGCATCGCCATCGGCGGTATTGCCGGCGCGGCGCTGGCGCTGAGGGTCAACGGCGAGTGGATCCGCTGGCTGTTCATTTTGTACCTGGCGGTGACCATTGTGGATTGCTACGTTCGCCCCGGCTTTATGGCGCCGTCGACGGCTTGCGCACCGTCGAGTGCAGGGCGCGAGACTATCCTTGGCGGCGGGATTGGCCTGATTGCCGCCTTCCTTGGCGTTGGCGGCAGCGTGATGACCGTACCGCTGATGCGCCGGCGTGGCGCGACGATGGCGCAGGCCGCGGCGATGGCCAATCTGTTGACGTTGCCGCTGGCGGCGACCGCCAGCCTGGCGTGGCTGCTGATGGCGCCGATGGCGGCGTTGCCCTCCGGTTTCATCGGCAATATCTGGTGGCTGGCGGCCGGATTGCTGGTAGCCGGAAGCTGGCTGGGATTGCGGGGCGCATCGCGCTGGTTGGCAAAACTTCCCGATCGCTGGCACGTGCGGATCTACCCGCTACTATTGCTACTGGTGCTGCTGGCGATGTGCTTTGGCGGGGTGGGCTGAAAGCGCTGGCGGATCATGCTCCTGTCATCTTCTTTATACATGCTCTCGCAGGCTTATATTACTGATTATGGAAAATGACTGATGTCTAATGCTGTGACGATTTTCGATCTGGATAACACCCTGATTAAAGGGGACAGTAGTACGCTGTGGAGCCAGTTTATGGTGCGCGAAGGCTGGGTGAGCGATCCGGAATATCTGGCGCGCGAGGCGCAGCTGATGGCGGATTACGACCGCGGGGAAATGAATATCGCCGATTATGTCGCGCTGATTCAGGCGCCGCTGATCGGCATCCCGCAGGGGCAGGTGGATACGCTGGTGGCGCGATTCGTGCGCGAAAAGGTGTTGCCGCGGGTCTACCCGCAGGCATGGGACGTTATTCGTACCTTACAGGCGCGAGGGGAAAAAATGTTGGTGATCTCCGCCTCGGTAACGCTGCTGGTGCAGGCGATAGCCGCCGAGCTGGGAATTGAACAGGCGTTGGGTATTGATGTTGAAATGGCGGATGGCGGCTACAGCGGTGTGATTGCCGGTACCCCGAGCTATCAGCAGGGCAAAGTGACGCGCCTGGCGCAGTGGCGCGAGGCGCATCCTGACTATACTGGCGAAGTCACTTTTTATACCGATTCGATAAACGACCTGCCCCTGTGCCTGCATGCGGATCGCGTGCGGTTGGTCAACCCCTGTCCGCAGCTGCTGGCAGCCAACGCCCGGCACGGCTGGCCGGTGCTGGCGTGGCGGATCGAATAACGAGACGTTTTCCCTGGTTCGTAGCCCCGGTAAGCGTAGCGCCACCGGGGAGAGGGGTTATTGCTGACTTTGATACAACGGCACTACGCTGCCGCCGATATAACGGCGGCGCAGCCAGGCGGAGAGGGTGTCCATGACCATGACCACCGCGACCAGCAACAGGGTAATAAACATCACCACATCCCAGTTCCACAAACGCATATTTTCCGCGTAGATGAGGCCAATCCCGCCCGCGCCGACAAAACCTAACACCGCGGCGGAACGGGTGTTGGATTCAATCTGATATAAACTCAGCGCCAGGAAAGTCGGGAACGACTGGGTGAAAATGCCGAAGCGGTGTTTCTGCAGACCATTAGCGCCGACGGCGGTGAGGCCGCGTCCCGGCGAACGATCTACCGCCTCGTGGCCTTCAGCATACAGGCGGCCCAGCAGGCCGGTATCCTGCATAATAATCGCCAGTACCCCGGCCAGCGGCCCGAGCCCTACGGCGCGCACGAAAATCAGACCCCAGATAGCCATATCGATACCGCGCAGCATGTCGAACAAGCGGCGCATCAACACGGCGATAATGCCGGGAATCACGCCGCGCATAATATTGCGCGCCGCCAGGAATGACAGCAACAGCGCGATGACCGTCGCGGTAATCGTCCCGGCGAAGACGATGGCAAGCGTAATGGCGATTTGCGTGAAGTAATAGGCAAACGGCCAGTTCCAGAAATCGTGCCAGACGAACATCCGCAGCAGATATCGCCCCATCTGCTGTAGACCAGTCGCCAGTTGTTCGCTGCTGATACCGAACTGCATAAAGAACCAGACGTAATAAAGTATGCTCGCCAGCGCCAGCACGCCGACGTAGCGCAGATATCGCCCCTGAGTCTTATACAGCGCCTGATGCTGGCGGCGGCTGGCGGCGATATCCGGTTGATGTTGCCATTGGCTCATTTTTTCCCCTCCAGAACCCACTGGCGCAGGCGGCCGGAAAGCATATCCAGCAGCGACACCACAATAATGATCAGCAGCAGCGTCATGCTGACCTGATCGTAACGATCGAGCTTAATGTTGGTCATCAGCTCCTGGCCGATCCCGCCGGCGCCCACCAGACCAAGAATGGTGGATGAACGGAAGTTAATCTCAAGGCGCATGAAGCCGTAAGAGAGAAAAATCGGTTTCACCTGCGGCCACAGGGCAAAACGCACCTTCTGCAGCGCTGATGCCCCGCATGCCGCCAGCCCGCGCACCGGTTTATCCTGCGCGCTTTCCACCGCTTCATAGAACAGTTTGGTCAGGCTGCCGACCGTATGCAGCATCAGCGCCAGAAAACCGGGGATCGCGCCGATACCGAACGCCATGACGAAAATGACCGCCCAGGCCAGCTCTGGCATGGTGCGTAAAAAGGCCACCAGCACGCGAACGGCGAAGCGTAGCGGCGCCGGTGACCAGGCGTTATTGGCGGCGAGGAAAGCCAGTATCGTCGCTACCGCGACCGCCACCAGCGTGGAGGCCAGCGCCAGCTGCAGCGTCTCCCAAATCAGCGGCAGCTGAATCGGTAGGCGATAGCCCCAGTACGCCAGCGAGCCTTTGGTATGAGAATCGGCTAACAGGACGCCAGGATGCAGCGTCGGCAGCGTCTCGAACATATAATCGAGAAAGTTTGGCAACGAGCGCCAGATGGTGAACAGATTAAACTCGGCGGCGTGCCCGGCGGCAAAGTAGAGCGCCAGCAGCACCAGCGACCAGCCGAAGGTATCGCGCTTTTGCCGCGTCCTGACCTGCTGGTAATAACGTTCAAATTCGGTATGGGTATTATTCATGCGGCGAAAAGGTCTTTAACGTAGCGCCGCCGTCCGCATTGATCTGCGAACGGCGGCATCAGTACGGGATTAACGCGCGCTAACCAGTTCGCGTTTCATATCGATGATCTGCTGGAAATCGGCCACGCTGCCCGGGCCGATGTGCTGAGTACCGCCCATCGCTTTCACAAAACAGGCGTGATCCTCGGTATCCAGTTTTTTAAGCGCGGTGACGACTTTGGCTTTGAAGTCCGCCGGCAGCGCATTGCTAACGAGGATCGGGCCGTTCGGGATCAGCGGCGATTGCCAGATAATCCGGATTTGCTTCATCAAATCCGGATGATCCATGCGAATCAGGCGATTAAAAGCGCCTACGCTGTAGCCGCTGTTGTAGTCGCCGACCATTGAGGTCCAGGTGACCGCACCGGCAAACTGGCCGTTCAGCACGCCGAGAATGTCCTGCTCGTGGCCGCCGGAGAAGGTGACGCTGGAGAAGAAGTTATTGTATTTGTTATCCGCGTCGCCGCCGAATTTCTGTTTAAAGGCGTGGTTTGGAATTAAATAACCGGAAGTGGAATCCGGGTCGGCGAAGCCAAAGGCTTTGCCTTTTAAATCGTCCAGCGTTTTATACGGGCTGTCAGCTTTGACGATGACCACCGAGTGGTAGCCGCGGGACTGATCTTTATCATCAACGGCGATACCGACAATATCGACGGCTTTCGGGTTATTGATATAGACCGAGGCATAAGAAGAAGGCGACATACTTAATACGACATCGACTTTACCACCCAGCAGTCCCTGAATGACGCCAGAATAATCGGATGAGTTACGTAATTTGGTATCGACCTTCAGCTCTTTATCAAGAAACTGTTTCACGCACTGGTTATCGCCAATTTGCTGCGTGGCGTTTTGACCGCCGAGGATCCCCAGATTTAATTCCTTCGGCTGTTCAGCGGCGCTCGCTTGCCACGTCAGTAACAGAGCTGCGAGTGCTGCGGATAAACGAACTGCGCCATTAATATGTTTGTTCATTATTTTGCCCGTGTGTTTTTACTAAAGGAAATTAATGCAATTGGCTAATTTCATCGCCGTACAACCGATGCAGGACATCCTGAGTCAGCTGTGCGG
The DNA here is from genome assembly GCF_050600805.1 of Klebsiella sp. 141240. Lineage (NCBI taxonomy): Bacteria > Pseudomonadati > Pseudomonadota > Gammaproteobacteria > Enterobacterales > Enterobacteriaceae > Klebsiella > Klebsiella sp. 141240. The sequence continues at coordinate 17,120 of NZ_JAQIRK010000002.1, forward strand.
GATGATCGTCGAAAATGATGCGGCCTTTGGCGACGCCAATGACCCGGGTGCAGTACTCTTTGACCAGTTCGACCGAATGCAGGTTGACCATCACGCTAATCCCCTGGCCGCTGATTTCCCGCAATACGTTCATAATTCGCTGGGTGTTTTTGGGATCGAGCGAGGCGACGGGTTCATCCGCCAGCAGGATCCCGGGGTTTTGCATCAGCGCGCGGCAAATCGCCACGCGCTGCATCTGGCCGCCGGAGAGGTTTTCCGCCCGCTGTAGCGCGTGCGGCAACATGTTCATCCACTCGAGAAGAGAGATGGCGCGAGCCCGGTCGGCGTCGGGGAAAACCTTAAACAGCGACTTCAGAGTTGAGGTCTGACTCAGGCGGCCCAGAAGTACGTTAGTCAGCACATCAAGACGCGGCACAAGGCAGAAGTCCTGGAAAATCATGCCACACTCGCTGCGCCAGGCGTTGAGCGCGCGTCCTTTCAGGCGTGAAACATCATGCGGCATACCGACTTCCGGAAAGCTGAGAATTTCACCGCCGGTAGCGCTGTGAGTGCCGTTAAGGACATGCAGCAGCGTAGATTTCCCGGCTCCCGAGCGGCCAATCACTCCCACCAGCTCGCCGGCATGCAGGTCAAAACTGATGTTATCGAGGACGGTTTGCTGCGCATTATAAGATTTACTCAGGTTGCGCACGCTTAAGACTTTCCGCTGCCGGGTTGGGGTGATGGGCGTAATTAGCGAAAATTCGGTTTCCGCCACCGCGGCAAGAGAGCTGTTCATAAGAGTGTCCTGGTTCGTCATAAACTGGCCACTATTAATCGCGTTTTGTGTGAACTTTCGATGACGGTAAGGCGAACAAATAATGAAAGCGTGATGAAACGCTTATCTGCAAGGCAAGAGGAACATGTCAGCGGCAATCATTGCGTAATGGACTACACTAATGAAAATGAGAGTAAATAAGAAAGAAATATGAGAAGTAATCTCATTCTCTTAGATATCATTCTTTCATTGGATTAATAGTCCTCTGCAAGTGGTTTTTTTGTTTATGTTTAGGCTTTTTGTGCGGTGCTTAAAACCATTCATGCAGCTTATGATTGGGTGAATCGTCTTGTAAATAATGATTGTGTGGCATTATCCTCTTACTTTTGTGTGTTATTAAGATTTTTCGCAGCGTCACTTATCTTGTCCATTAAGAATATTCCTAATGAATTAGGGTTATGATCCTGGATGATATAATAATCGATTCGGATTGTAGGAATTTTCGATCAATAACCACATGAAATTAAATGTTTTTTGTTTTTGAGCAAAAAATAGGATTTCGCCAAAAAGCAAAAAATTGACATAAATGAGAATTAGCTTCACATCCTGCTTGTTGACACTTAATCAGAAAAAACCTAAATTTGAATCCAACAAAAAATATAAATCGATAAATAATTTCGACATTATTAATTATTAAATAATGCCGCTGGTGTTTTATTATAACCAATTTAAACAGGGGTAATTTGCAGGTTTAATCTCTGCAGGCCTGGCTATCGGCGATGGGGTGAAAGGTAGTATTCCAGGATGAAGAGGATAAACAGTATATGGACGAACAATGCTCCCTTGATAAGTGTATTTGGCCAGCCCATGATACTTATTTTTTAAAAGGCTTATCGGAACTCATTTTAGATATCGAAGAACTTATTTATTTGTCACTGGATAAAATATGTAAGGATTTTTTGTTTATCAATCTGAGTACCAATGCATTAAATTACTTTATTCGCTATGACAACGACTGGTTAGCCAAGGCCAAGGGCAAACAAATCATTCTGATTGCCGCGAGAAAGTCAGAAGCGTTAGCCAATTATTGGTATTACAACGGTGATATTCGCGGCGTGGTGTATGTCGACCTCGCGCGCGATATAAGAAAAGATCTGGCCTATGTAATTAATGGCCGGTTTCTGCGTAAAGATATAAAGAAAGAAAAAATTACTGACCGGGAAATGACGGTGATCAGAATGACGGCCCAGGGAATGCATCCGAAATCTATCGCCAGAATTGAAAATTGCAGTGTGAAAACTATTTATACCCATCGGCGAAATGCTGAGGCCAAGCTGTATTCAAAAATTTATAAATTAGTTATGTAACGTTTATTTAGTGGTACACCGGGACGACTTGTCCTTAATTAAACTCAGGATGAAAAAGCTATGAAAAAAAAGGTTATTGCTATTGCTCTGGTAACGGCGTTTGCTGGAATGGGTGTTGCTCAGGCTGCTGATGTCACTGCTCAGGCCGTTGCTACCTGGTCTGCAACCGCGAAAAAAGACACTTCCAGCAAACTGGTTGTTACCCCGCTTGGCAGCCTGGCTTTCCAGTATGCCGAAGGGATTAAAGGCTTTAACTCACAAAAAGGTCTGTTTGATGTTGCGGTTGAAGGCGATACCACGGCGACTGCCTTCAAACTGACTTCACGTCTTATCACTAACACTCTGACTCAGTTGGATACCTCCGGCTCAACGCTGAGCGTGGGCGTGGATTATAACGGCGCCGCGGTAGAAAAGAGTGCTGACACCATCATGATCGACACCGCTAACGGCGTACTGGGCGGCAACCTCAGCGCGCTGTCTAACGGCTACAACACCGCAGGCCGCACCACCGCGCAGGACGGCTTTAACTTCTCCATCATCAGCGGTACCACCGACGGCACCACCGCGGTAACCGATTACAGCACGCTGCCGGAAGGGATCTGGAGCGGTGACGTGAGCGTGCAGTTCGACGCAACCTGGACCAGCTGATTTTCTCGTAGCACCGGGCAGGGGGAATACCCCTGCCTCTTCATGGACTGAACGCTTATGAAAAAACATCTCCTGGCCATTGGCCTGCTGCTTGGATTGGCTAACCCTGCGCGGGCGCTGGATGTCGGCGATATCTCTTCCTTTATGAACAGCGGCAGCAGCACGCTGAGTAAAGAGATTAAAAATACCACCGACAGCGGCCGCTTAATCAACATTCATCTGGAACGTCTCTCTTCACCGCTGGATGGCGGCAAAGTGATCCCGATGGATAAACAGGATGAAGTCCTGCTGACCCCCGCTAGCTTGTTATTGCCCGCAAAGGCCAGTGAAGTGGTGCGCTTTTTCTACAAAGGCCCGGCGGATGATAAAGAGCGCTACTACCGCATTGTCTGGTTCGATCAGGCCTTAAGCGATGCCCAGCGCAATGGCTCCCAGCGCAGCGCCGTGGCCACCGCTTCAGCCCGCATCGGCACCATTCTGGTGGTGGCGCCGCGTCAGGCTAATTTTCGCTATCAGTTTGCCGGCGACACGCTGACCAATACCGGGAACGCCACCCTGCGCATCATCGCCTATGGCCCGTGTCTGAAAATCGCCGATGGCAAAGAGTGCAAAGAAAACTACTACCTGATGCCGGGGAAATCGCGTCGCTTCACGCGCGTCAATATTGCTGACAAAAAAGGACGGGTCGCGCTCTGGCAGGGCGAGCAGTTTGTTCCCGTGAAATAGACATGTGTGCTGATGGATTAAGACTATGCCTTTACGACGGATCACCCCTGGACTGAACGCGCTGCTTGCCTCCGGCATGGTTCTTTTGCTGGCGCCTTATAGCGACAGCATGGCCGCCGAGCACGTGCAGCAAATCGGCGGCGTGATTATCCCGCAGGCTTTCAGCCAGGCTTTGCAGGACGGCATGAGCATCCCTCTGTTTATTCATCTTGAAGGCAGCCGCGATAATCAGAACGATCAGCGTATCGGCGCCGCGTATATCTGGCTTGATGGCGATGTGCTGCGGGTTCGGCAAATCACCCTTGAAGAGGGCGATGACAACGCTCGCGTCAGCGACGAGACACGTCAACAGCTCAGCCGTTTATCCAATGAGGCTTTCAACGATGCGCTGAAGATCCCCTTAACCGATGCCGCGCAGCTGCAACTTAGTCTGCGCCAGTTGCTGCTACAACTGGTGGTGAAACGTGAGGCGCTGGGAACCGTGCTGCGGTCGCGCAGCGAGGATATTGGCCAGTCGAGCGTTAAAACCTTCAGTAATAACCTTACCTACAACCTCGGGGTCTACAACAACCAGATGCGTAGCGGCGGTAGTAATACCTCCAGCTATTTGTCACTCAATAGCGTTAGCGCGCTGCGCGAGCATCACGTGGTGCTCGACGGCTCGCTGTACGGCATCGGCACCAGCCACCAGGACAACGAACTGTATAAAGCGATGTACGAGCGCGACTTCGCCGGGCACCGTTTTGCCGGCGGGATGCTGGATACCTGGAACTTACAATCGCTGGGGCCGATGACCGCGATTTCGGCCGGTAAAATCTACGGCGCGTCGTGGGGCAACCAGGCTAGCTCGACGGTATTTGATAACAGCCAGTCGGCGACGCCGGTGGTGGCATTCTTACCGGCGTCAGGCGAGGTCCACCTGATGCGTGACGGGCGCCTGTTAAGCGTGCAGAACTTCGTCATGGGGAATCATGAAGTTGATACCCGAGGCCTGCCGTACGGTATTTACGACGTTGACGTCGAAGTTATCGTCAACGGAAGAGTGGTCAGCAAACGCACCCAACGCGTCAACAAGCTGTTTACTCGCGGACGCGGCGCGGGCGCGCCGCTGGCCTGGCAAATCTGGGGCGGCAGTTTCCATATGGATCGCTGGTCGGAAAGCGGTAAAAAGACGCAGCCGGCGAAAGAGAGCTGGCTGGCGGGGGCATCGGCTTCCGGATCGCTGAGTACGTTCAGTTGGGCGGCCACCGGCTACGGTTACGATAACAATGCCGTCGGCGAAACGCGCATCACGCTGCCGCTGACCGAGGCGGTGAATATTAATCTGCAAAACATGCTGGCCAGCGACAGCTCCTGGAGCAGTATCGGCAGCGTTAGCGCCACTTTGCCCGGCGGCTTTAGCTCGCTGTGGATTAACCAGGAAAAGACCGTTATCGGCGATAAGCTGCGCCGCAGCGATGCCGATAACCGGGCGATCGGCGGCACGCTGAACCTGAACGCCCTATGGTCAAAACTAGGCACTTTTAGCATCAGCTACAACGATGACCGCCGCTACAACAGCCATTACTACACGGCGGATTATTACCAGACGATTTATAGCGGCTCTTTTGGCTCGCTAGGCCTGCGCGCGGGCTTACAGCGCTATAACAACGGTGATAGCAACGCCAACACCGGGAAATATATCGCCCTCGATTTATCGCTGCCGCTGGGCAACTGGTTCAGCGCCGGGATGACCCATCAGAATGGCTATACCATGGCCAACATTTCGGCGCGTAAGCAGTTTAATGAAGGGGCGATTCGAACCGTCGGCGCCAATATTTCGCGGGCGATTTCCGGCGATACCGGCGACGACAAAACCTTAAGCGGCGGCGCTTATACGCAGTTTGAAACGCGTTATACCAACGGTACGCTGAACGTCAACAGCGGCGCCGACGGCTACGTGAACACCAATCTGACCGCCAGCGGCAGCGTCGGCTGGCAGGGGAAAAACATCGCCGCCAGCGGGCGAACCGACGGCAACGCCGGAGTGATCTTCAATACCGGGCTGGAAGACGACGGCAAGCTCAGCGCTAAGGTTAACGGGCACATCGTGCAGCTCAGCGGTAAACGCAACTACCTGCCGCTGTCGCCGTACAGCCGCTATGAAGTCGAACTGCAGAACAGTAAAAACTCGATCGACAGTTACGACATTGTCAGCGGTCGCAAGAGTCACCTGACGCTTTATCCCGGTAACGTGGCGGTGATCGAGCCGGAAGTGAAGCAAATGGTCACCGTCTCCGGGCGCATCCGCGCCGAAGACGGCACGCTGCTGGCGAACGCGCGCATTAATAACCATATCGGGCGCACCCGCACCGATGAGAACGGTGAATTTGTCATGGATGTCGATAAAAAATATCCCACCATCGATTTTAGCTACGGCGGAAATAAAACCTGCGAAGTGGCGCTGGAGCTCAGCCAGGCGCGCGGCGCGGTATGGGTAGGGGACGTAGTATGCAGCGGTCTTTCTTCATGGGCGGCGGCGCAGCAGACAGGAGAAGGTAATGAAAGCTAAGTGGCTACTCGCTTTGGCGACGCTGACGATTGCGTCGCTGGCGATGAACGCTAAGGCGGCGGTGACAAAATATTCTGAAGCTGCTGCTCCGGCGCGCGAATTTGTCTTTGTCGAGAACAACTCTGATGACAACTTCTTTGTCACCCCTGGCGGCGCGCTGGATCCCCGTCTGACCGGCTCAAACCGCTGGACCGGGTTAAAATCAACCGGTTCTGGCGATACCGCGTACCGTCAGGTCAGTCTGGGTTATATCGATGATGGTCACAACCATGGGATCTCCGCTAATTACCGGTTTGATATGTGGCTGGAGAATGCGCCGGTCTCTCACCCTTTACTGGGTTTACGGTGTATTAACTGGTACTCGGGATGCGACCTGGCAACCAGCCTGATTTTACCCCAGTCAACCGATGCTAATGGATTTTACGGCGTCTCAACGGGGAGCGGGACGAAATGGCGGCACGGGATGATGTCCGATGCCTTTTATCAATACCTGCAGCAGATGCCGATCGGCGGTAGTTTTACGATGACGATTAATTCCTGCCAGACATCGGTCGCTTACGATGCGAGCAAAGGCGAGCGTTGTAAAGATCAGGCGTCAGGTACCTGGTATATCCGTGACGTAACCCATACCAAAGCGGGGCACTTACGCCTGATAAACACCCACTCACTGGCGGAAGTGTTTATCAACAGCGACGGCGTGCCCACGCTGGGTGAAGGCAATGCCGATTGCCGTACACAAACGATTGGTTCTCGCTCCGGTTTAAGCTGCAAAATGGTTAACTATACGCTGCAGACTAATGGGTTAAGCAACAGTTCGATTCACATTTTCCCGGCTATCAGTAACTCTGCGCTGGCATCGGCAGTAGGTAACTACGATATGCAGTTCAGTCTTGATGGTAACTCATGGAAACCGGTCAACGGCATTCTGCAGTATTACACTTTTAACGAGATGAAGAGCTCTGATTCTATCTATGTCTTTTTCTCCAGTAACTTTTTCAAGCAGATGGTGGCGTTGGGCATTAGCGACATTAACACCAAAGACTTGTTTAACTTCCGTTTTTATAACACCACTTCGCCGGAATCCGGCTGGTATGAATTCTCGACATCCAATAGCCTGATTATCAAACCGCGTGATTTCAGCATCAGCATTATCTCCGATGAGTACACTTCGGCGCCTACGCGTGAGGGTTACGTCGGCAGCGGCGAACCGGCGCTGGATTTCGGCTACATCGTCACCACCAGCGGCAAAACCGCCGCCGATGAGGTGTTGATTAAAGTGACCGGCCCGTCACAGGCGATTAGCGGGCGCTCGTATTGCCTGTTCAGCTCGGCGGACGGTACCGCGCAGGTGCCGTTTCCGGCGTCGCTCTCTTTCATTACCCAAAGCGGGGCGACGAAAAGTTACGATGCCGGCTGCGACGATAGCTGGCACGACATGACCGATGCGCTATGGCTGACCACGCCGTGGACTGATATTTCCGGCGATGTGGGGCAGATGGATAAAACAACGGTGCGCTTCTCGATTGCTATGGACGATCCTATCTCGCTGCGCACTATCACCGACAACGGCTGGTTTGGCGAGGTCAGCGCTTCAGGAGAGATTCATGTCCAGGCGACGTGGCGTAACATTAATTAAGCTGGCGCTGGCGAGCCTGTGGCTGCTGGCTACGCCGCTGGCGCAGGCGATTTCTGTCGGTAATCTGACCTTTTCGCTGGCCTCTGACGCTGAGTTTGCGGCGAAGAGAGTTATCAACAACAATAAAAGCGCGCGGCTATATCGGGTGTCGATCGTTGGCATCGACCGGCCCGGCGGCCGTGAGGTGCGCCTGCGTCCGGCGGACGGCGAACTGCTGTTCGCCCCGCGCCAGCTGACGCTGCAGGCGGGCGAAAGCGAATATTTTAAGTTCTATTATCACGGGCCGAAGGATAACCGCGAACGCTACTATCGGGTCTCGTTTCGTGAAATTCCCACCCGCAACCTGGTGATGCGCGCCCCGGCGGGCGGGCAGATCAGCATGGAGCCAGTGGTGGTGATGGATACCATTCTGGTGGTGCGCCCGCGGCAGGTTCAGTTTAAATGGGCGTTCGATAAAGCGGCGGGAAGCGTCAGTAATACCGGCAATACCTGGTTTAAGCTGCTGATCAAACCGGGATGCGACACCACGGAAGAGGAGGGGGACGCCTGGTATCTGCGCCCCGGCGATGTCGTTCGCCAGTCGTCGCTGCGTAAGCCCGGCAACCACTACATCATCTATAACGAGAAATTTATTAAAATCAGCAATGATTGCCCGGTGAAATAGCCGGGCATTCGCCTGATTTATTCCTCGTTCAGCAACTGACTCACCAGCGCGATATGGGTCTTAATGCCGACCGCCAGCGCATCTTCGTCGATGCGAAAATGCGGGTTGTGCACGTTCCACGTCGCCCCTTTTTGCGGGTTGCCACAGCCGATAAACAGGAAGGTACCGGGGATTTTCTCCTGGTAGGAGGAGAAATCCTCGCTGCCGAATAGCGCCTTATCCTGCAGCTGCAGCGTGCCTGCCGGGAAATGGCGGGCTATGGCTTCGCGGGCGATATGATTGGTGGCGTCGTGGTTGTTGCCCACCGCATAGCCCTGCTGCCATTTGATTTCGTAGCTGGCGCCGTGGGCGGCGGTGATGCCGTCGATAATCCGCGCCATCAGCGGCGGTACCGCCTCGCGCACCTGCTGGCTATGGGTACGCAGCGTTCCGGCCAGGCGCGCGCTGTCGGGGATCACGTTATAGCTATCGCCGGCCTGAAAAGTGGCGATAGTTAGCACCGGCGCGTTGGCCGGGTCGATATGGCGGGCGACGATCTGCTGCAGCGCGCCGACCACTTCCGCGCCGATGGTCACCGGATCGATACAGTGCTGCGGCATCGAGCCGTGGCCGCCTTTGCCGCGAATGGTGATATCAAAGTTATCGCTGGAAGCGACGTACACCCCCTCTTTCAGGGTTATCACGCCAACCGGGCTGGTGGGGAAAACATGCAGGCCGAAAATATGTTCAACGTCGTCAACCACGCCCAGCTCAACCAGCTCACGCGCGCCGCCCGGCGGCACCTCTTCCGCTGGCTGGAAGATGAATTTAATGCTGCCGTGCAGCTGTTCGCGAAGCTGGCACAAGACTTTCGCCGCCCCCATCAGCATCGCGGTATGCGCGTCGTGACCGCAGGCGTGCATCACCCCGGGCTTCGTTGAGCAGAATGCTTCACCACTCTCTTCCTGGAGCGGCAGGGCATCGATATCGGCACGCAGCGCCCACATGGGCCCAGGATGCGCGCCACGCAGTACGGCAATCACGCTATTTTCCAGCGGGCGGCTGATCTCAAGGCCGGAAAATAGCGCCAGCTCGCGGGCGATGTAATCGGCGGTCGGCTTCTCGTTAAACGACAGATCCGGGTGGGCGTGGATATGCCGACGCCAGCGCAGCGCTTCCTCGGCCGCGGCGGAAATGAATTGTTCAGTGGCGTGATGCATCAGTGACTCCTTCAATCAATTACGGGCTGACTGACGACGGTTTTACGTTTCATGAGCGGTAGCACCGCCAGCGCGGAGCAAACCATCGCCAGTGAAAGAAACAGGAAAGCGCTGGCGTAGCCGTGGGTTTTCTCCACCAGATAGCCAATGACGATCGGTGAAACAAAGCCGCCGAGGGTACCGCCGGTATTAATCAGACCGATGGCCGAGCCCATCATATTTTCCGGCAGGCGCTTCATCGGCAGGGTAAAGGCGGTAACGAAGGTCGACATCAGGAAAATTTCGCCGATAAACAGCAGCAGGCTGGCGATAAGCGGCGTCCGGGCGTGGAAGATGGCGAAGATCGCCACGGCGCTGATTAGCGCGCTAATAGCAATCACCAGCGGTTCGCGATTAAGAAAATATTTACCCACCAGCCAGCCGGTACCGAGCGATGAGATCCAGATCCCAAGCCCCCCCGCGGCCACCACGTAGCCGGATGCAGAAAGCGACATTCCCATACTCTGAACAAAAAACTTCGGCAGCCAGGCCATCAGGCCATAGCTGGGAATATTGACGCAAAAGATAGCCAGAAAGAGCAGGATAACCGTGGGGGTACGCCACAGGGCGGCGCCAGCGGCGCTCTGTTTCGCGACCACCGCCGTCGGCTGTCGGCGCGGCACGCGCAGGGCGATCAGCAGGGCGATAGCGCAGGCAACGATCCCCAGTACGGTGAACGACAGATGCCAGCCAAGCAGCGCCAGCGCGTTAACGGCGATAATCGGCCCAATGGTCATTGCCAGTCCCGCTGACGACAGCAATATCGATTGGGCGAAGGTACGTTGTTCAAGAGTGAAGTTGCTTACCACCGCCTTGGCGCAAGAGCAGGGATAGCCGGAGTGGCCGATGCCTGACAGAAAGCGGAACAGCAGCAGCAGGCCGAAGCTCGCTCCTAGCAGGCCAAAGCACAGCGCGAATAGCCCCAGCGCCGCCAGCGACAGCACCAGCATCGTTTTGTAGCCAATGCGATCGTTAAGCCAGCCCGCCGGCACCTGAAACAGCGAATAGGCGAGAAAAAAGATGCCGGTAATGTAGCCCAGCTGTTCGGCATTGAGGCCGAACTCCTTTTCGATAGGCAGCAGCGCGAAGCCGGTGACGGTTTTGTCGATGTAAACGACTACGTAGCCGATAAACAGTAAGAAGATCATCTGAGACTGACTTTTCATTTTTTTCCGCCCGGTGTCTCATGGTTGCATGTGTTGTCGTGGGGAATTCCCCCACTGCATCCTCAGGCTTTACCCGCGCGGCGGGAAGATATAATTTTTCTATAGGTGATGCTTTTTTCTGATAGGGGTGAGCGGTGAAATATCTTCCCAAATTGAACCAGCTGCAGGCGCTACGGCAGGTGGCGCGTAGCGGCAGCATCCGCTCGGCGGCGCGTGAACTGGGGCAATCGCAGCCGGCGCTGAGCCGGACATTACGTGAGCTGGAGCAAATCCTCGGCACGCAACTTTTTCTGCGCAGCAAAGAAGGCGTCGCCCTGACCGAAGCGGGAATCGCTTTCTTACAGCGCGCGGAGTGGGTGCTGGAGGAGCTGCGGCGCGCGGCGGATGAGGTGGAACAGATAAACCATGTCACCCACGGTCGGCTGACGGTCGGTTTTTCGTCGCTGATTGCCCTGACGGTGTTTCCGCAGGTGGCCGAAGGATTTAAGCAAGCGCTGCCGCAGGTACAGATGACGGTGAAAGAGGGGCAGCTTTCGTCGCTGCTGCCGGGCGTCCGCAGCGGAGAGATTGACCTGGCGATCGGATCGGTCGACCCGATGCATCCGCCGGAAGGGGTGATGCTGGAACCGCTGTTTACCGCGCCGTTCTGCGTCATCGCGCGCAAGGGGCATCCGCTGGCCCAGGAGAGCGATCTGCTGGCGCTGCGTAAAGCCCGCTGGCTGCTGCCGGAGTCGCCGATGGGTTACTATCAGCAGCTACAAAACGAGCTGATTCACTTTTATCGCCAGGTGTCGATTACCCCGCTGCGCACCGACTCGGTGATTGTCGGCTTGCAGATGGTACTGGAATCCGATTATCTGACCATCGTCGCGCGCGCCATGAGCCAGCCGCTGCAGCTTGGCGATAAGCTGGTCACGCTGCCGGTATCCACGCTCCCGGCGGCGCAGTATTGCGCGGTATGGTCGCAAAAATCGGCGCTCACCGCCAATGCCCGGCTGTTTCTCAATCGACTGCGAAGCGCCTGTCAGCGCTACGCCTGGTAAAACGGCGGCTCGCCAGCTGGCTGAGGGCGCAGCACAGCAAATAGTAAACCGCGCCGGTAAAGACGAATATCGCCAGCGGATAGATTTGCACCCGGTTATTGACCTGCCCGGCGACGGTGGTGAGTTCCGGCACGTTGACGATAAACGCCAGCGAGGTGTCTTTCAGCAGGCCGATAAAAATGCCGACCAGCGACGGCTGGACGTTGCGCAGCGCCTGCGGCAGCAGGATTAAGCGTAGCGTTTGGCCGGGGGCGAATCCCTGCGTCAGCGCCGCTTCATGCTGGCCGCCGGGCAGGGCGCGCAGCCCCGCCAGCACCGAGTGCATCACCGAGGCGGCGGTGAACCACGCCAACGCCAGCGTGACCGTCACCGCGCCCGGCAGATCGCCGCCGGTCATCATCGGCAGCAGATACCATAGCCAAAAAATAACGAAGATCAGCGGGATACCGCGAATAATTTCCGCCCACAGGAACAGCAGACGACGGACCGCTCCGCCGTAGCGCCAGGCGGCGCAGGCCAGCAGGATCCCACCCGGTAGCGCCAGCGCGGTTGCGCCGATGGCCATCAGTAAGGTGAGCGCCACGCCGCCGGGTTGGCCTTCCGCCAGCCGTCCCCACAGCAGATAATCAAGGTTGTCGGCGATCACCGCGAGGTTAGCGTTCATGTTGTGCGCTCCGTGGCTGACGATATCCCGGACCGAAGCGCGTCAGCGCCAGCCCCATAGCGATACCCAGCGCCAGATACAGTACGGTGCCGATAGCAAAGGCCTCCAGCGCGTGGGCGTTATAGCTTTCGATTTGCCGCACCTGATAGGTGAGTTCGGCAAAGCCGATACCGCTGGCCAGCGAAGAGAGTTTCATCAGGTTCAGGTACTGGCCGACAATCGGTTGCCAGGCGTTGGCCAGCCCCTGCGGTAGCAGAATAAAACGTAATTCCCCCCACGGGCTAAATCCCTGCGACAGCGCCGCTTCGCGCTGGCCGTGGCTCACGGCGCGCAACCCGGCGGCAATCTCTTCCACCAGAAATGCCGAGGTAAATACACCGAGCCCCCACATTGAGCAGAGAAATTCCGGCGTCAGCCACCAGACGTCGCCCGGTAGAATCGACCAGCTATGGGAGTCGTTGATAAAATCGCGCGCCGCCAGCGGCAGCAGGTTCCAGGCGGCGAAGTACCAGAACAGCAGTTGAACCAGCAGCGGCGTATTGCGAAACAGCGATACCCACGCCGCCACCAGCCAGCGGCCGGGGCGTCCGCCGCCGAGACGCAGGGCCAGCAGCAGGATCGCCAGCGCGGTGGCCAGCAGTATCCCGGCCACGCTGACCCAGACGGTAGTGAGAAAACCGGAGATAATCCACTGTAGCGGCTGGCCGCTAAGTACGCCATGCCAGTCGAGAATTGCCATCACTCAATGCTCTCCTGATGCAGCGGGTCGAGCACCTTCTGCAGAAAACGGCGGGTACGCGCATGCTGCGGGCGGGCGAAAAATTCCGCCGGCGGCGCGGTTTCGAGGATTTCGCCACCGTCGATAAACACCACCCGATCGGCAATTTCGCGGGCAAACTGCATCTCGTGAGTGACCACCACCATGGTGATACCGCTGTGGGCCAGGGCTTTCATCACCTGCAGCACTTCGCCGATCATCTCCGGATCCAGCGCCGAGGTCGGTTCATCGAACAGGATGATTTGCGGCGAGGAGGCAAGGGCGCGGGCGATGGCGACGCGCTGCTGCTGGCCGCCGGAGAGCTGAGCGGGCATCTGCCGCGCTTTATCCGTGAGACCGACCTGGGTGAGTAATTCCAGCGCCCGCTTTTGGGCGGCATCGTGTTGCCAGCCGTGCACGCGCTCCAGCGCGAGGGTAATATTCTCCTGCGCCGTCAGGTGAGCGTAGAGATTGAACTGCTGAAAAACGAAGCCGATCCGGCTGCGTAATTGGCGCAGCGCGCTGCCGGTCAGGTGGCGGGTCGGTTTGCCATCGATGAGGATCTCGCCGTCGCTTAAGGATTCAAGCTGGTTGATCAGGCGGATCAGCGTTGATTTACCCGATCCTGATGGCCCGAGGATCGCCACCACTTCGCCGGGGTTGACCGTTAAATTAACGCCGTTTAGTACCTGATGATCGCCGTAGCGTTTAACCACGTCGCGAAAGGTAATACTGGCCTGCTGCAGATGCGAGAAATCCGCGGCCGAAGCCGCGGAGCGTGAAAATAAGGCGGAAAACATCAGGGTTATTTCGCTTCTATGGTAAAGGCGCGCGGCTGCGGAGAGGCGGTGCCAGGGCCAAACCAGGTGTCGTAGATTTTCGCCGCCTGGCCGGATTTTTCCAGCTTAACCAGCTCGTCGTTTACCGCTTTCAGCAGCGCCGGTTCGCCTTTTTTCACGCCGACGCCAATCTCTTCTTTGCTCAGCAGGTCCGGCAGAATTTTAAAGTTGGCTTTATCCGGCGCGTCCGCCAGCAGCCCGGCGAGAATGGTGCTGTCCTGGGTAATCGCCTGCACGTTGCCGTTTCGCAGGGCGGTCAGCGCCAATGGAATATCGTCATAGGAGAGTACCCGCGACTGCGGGAAGCGCTGGTGCAGCGCCTGTTCGCCGGTGGTACCTTTTACCGCGCCGATGCGCGCTTTGCTGTAGTCATCCAGTTTATCCGGCGACTTAGCCGGAACCAGGAACTGCTGGCCGGTCACAAAGTAGGGCGTTGAGAAATCAATTACCTGCGCGCGCTCCGGGGTAATGGTGATATCGGCGACGATCAGGTCGGCCTTACCGGACTGCAACAGCGGAATACGGTTAGCCGGGTTAGTGGCCACCAGCTCAAGCTTGACGCCAAGAGATTTTGCCAGAGCTTGCGCGAAATCGACGTCGTAACCCACCAGCTGATGGGTTTTAGCATCCACGGAACCAAACGGCGGGTTGGCGTCGAAGGTGGCGACCTTCACCACCCCGGCGGCTTTGATATCGGCTAACTGGTCGGCCTGCGCCTGGGTGGCCAGCAGCAGCGCGCCCAGCGCAAAAGCGATTTTGGTATAAGTTTTATGCATCATCATTCCCCTGAATCCCTGTTTTGTTTTGTGTTTATCACGCTCCCACAAAAGCGCCTCGTCCGGCAAAGAAGAAAAAATTCTTATCTATAACCAAAATCTCTTAATAAAAATGGGGGTATTGCTGTTAACCAAATCGCTTTTACAGGAAGGGGTTAGTCACCGAAGCGCAGCGGCGAATATGCATCTTCCAGGATTACAAATTCGGAATTGATATTTCCCGCCCGTCGGCGATTGTGGTTGAAATAACAACAACGCAAACCCGACCGATGGAGGAGAAATGAAAGTAGCGCTGTGGCAACGGATTACCGGCTGGCTGGCTTTTTTATCTAACGGAGAAGCCGGGCAGCAAGATGGTCAACGGATGATGGAGGCGATCTTGCCGGTCGCCAGCCTGTATGGCGTGGATCTCGGCAACGTGGAAACCCGGTGGTTTCGCCATGACAAAACATACTGAGCGGCGCTGGACGCGCGAAGCCTACTGGAACGAGGTGTGCTCTGTGTAGCCGAAGGCTGCTTGCGGTTGCGGTAAAAAGGAGAGGCTCCGCAGCCCAAGCAGCTTTAAACCCGGTCCCCAAAGCCTGTTGGTCCTGTTTTTTCCCTCCCCGTTTTGCAATTTCCCCGCCGTCACGGTATAAATGACCTTCATTTGGATGTTTAGACGTCCATACATAAAGAAGGCAATATGCAAACAACATCACAACAACAAGGTGGGCAACTTAAGCGCACCATGAAAACGCGCCACCTGATTATGCTCTCGCTGGGCGGCGTCATTGGCACAGGGTTATTCTTCAATACCGGCTATATTATCTCGACCACCGGCGCGGCGGGCACGCTGCTGGCGTATCTGATCGGCGCGCTGGTGGTCTGGCTGGTGATGCAGTGTCTTGGCGAACTGTCGGTGGCGATGCCGGAAACCGGCGCCTTTCACGTGTATGCCGCGCGTTATCTTGGCCCGGCGACCGGCTATACCGTGGCGTGGCTCTACTGGCTGACCTGGACCGTGGCGCTCGGCTCGAGCTTTACCGCCGCCGGATTCTGTATGCAGTACTGGTTCCCGCAGGTGCCGGTGTGGGTCTGGTGCGTGATTTTCTGCGCGGTGATTTTCGCCCTGAATGTTATCTCTACCCGCTTCTTTGCCGAAGGCGAATTCTGGTTCTCGCTGTTCAAAGTGATCACCATCATTGCTTTTATTATTCTCGGCGGCGCGGCCATCTTCGGCTTTATTCCGCTGACTGACGGTTCACCGGCGCCGGGGCTGCATAACATCACCGCCGAAGGCTGGTTCCCTCATGGCGGCCTGCCGATCCTGATGACCATGGTGGCGGTGAACTTCGCTTTCTCGGGCACCGAACTTATCGGCATCGCCGCCGGCGAGACGCAAAACCCGCATCAGGTGATACCGGTCGCGATCTGCACCACTATTGCCCGGCTGATTATTTTCTTTATCGGCACCGTTTTCGTGCTCGCGGCGCTGATCCCGATGCAGCAGGCGGGGGTGGAAAAAAGCCCGTTCGTACTGGTGTTTGAAAAGGTCGGTATTCCTTATGCGGCGGATATTTTTAACTTCGTGATCCTGACCGCGATTTTGTCGGCGGCCAACTCCGGCCTGTATGCCTCCGGACGGATGCTGTGGTCGCTATCAAATGAGAAGACGTTGCCAGCCTGCTTTGCCAAAGTGAATAAACGCGGCGTGCCGCTAACCGCGCTGTCGGTGAGCATGCTGGGCGGCGTGCTGGCGCTATTTTCCAGCGTAGTCGCGCCGGATACGGTGTTTGTTGCGCTGTCGGCGATTTCCGGTTTTGCGGTGGTCGCGGTATGGCTGAGCATCTGCGCGTCGCATTTTGTCTTCCGCCGCCGCCATCTGCAGCAGGGCAAAGCGTTAAGCGAGCTGCACTATCGCGCGCCGTGGTATCCGCTGGTGCCGGCGCTGGGGTTTGTCCTCTGCCTGGTGGCCTGCGTGGGGCTGGCCTTTGACCCAAGCCAGCGTATTGCGCTGTGGTGCGGGATCCCGTTCGTCGCGCTGTGTTATGGTGCTTTCTATCTGACTCGTACACGGAAATTAACTCAGGAGCCGCAACATGCCGCAGAATAATCCGCTAACCGCTATCCTTGAAACGCAACCGTTCGTGCTGCTGGATGGCGCGATGGCGACGGAGCTGGAAGCGCGCGGCTGCAATCTGGCCGATAGTTTATGGTCGGCGAAGGTACTGCTGGAAAACCCGCAGCTGATCCGCGATGTGCATCTCGACTATTTCCGCGCTGGCGCACAGGTGGCGATCACCGCCAGCTATCAGGCAACACCGGCAGGCTTTGCCGCCCGCGGACTGGATGAGGCGCAGTCGAAGGCGCTGATAGGTAAAAGCGTCGAGCTGGCGCGTAAAGCCCGCGAGGCGTATCTGGCGGAAAACCCGCAGGCGGGAACGCTGCTGGTGGCCGGGTCGGTCGGGCCATATGGCGCGTATCTGGCGGATGGTTCTGAGTATCGTGGCGATTATCAGCGCAGCGCGGAGGCGTTTCAGGCGTTCCACCGCCCGCGCGTCGAAGCGCTGCTGGATGCCGGGGCGGATCTACTGGCCTGTGAAACGTTGCCGTCGTTTGCCGAAATCACGGCGCTGGCGGCGCTGCTGCGTGACTACCCGCGCGCCCGCGCCTGGTTCTCGTTGACCCTGCGCGATGCCGAACATCTCAGTGACGGCACGCCGCTGCGCGAGGTTGTTGCGGTATTGGCCGATAATCCTCAGGTGCTGGCGCTGGGGATTAACTGTATCGCGCTGGAAAATACCACCGCCGCGCTGCAGCATCTGCACAGCCTGACGTCGCTGCCGCTGGTGGTCTATCCTAACTCCGGCGAGCACTATGATGCGCTGACCAAGACCTGGCATCATCACGGCGAAGCCTGCGCGACGCTTGCGGCCTATCTGCCGCAGTGGCTGGCGGCTGGCGCCAGGCTGATTGGCGGCTGCTGTCGCACCACGCCGCAGGATATCGCCGCGCTGGCGGCGGGCCGCTAACACCTGTATTTCTTTCCCCCCGGATGGCGGCGCTCCGCGCCTGATCCGGGCTACCAGTACCGCGAGCCGGGGGAACCCATTTCTTTAATCCCTGTTTTTAACTATCTAATCCCGATTTTCTTCTAAAAACGATTCGCTATTAGGCAGAATTTTTAATTACTTCATCTCCACGCTGATGCCGGAAATACTGCACCCATAACAACTAAGGGGAAGCAGACACTATGGCATTCACATCGCGAATTACTCTTCTGGCGGCGCTGGCTTTCGCTGCCTTCCAGGCGCAGGCGGTTAACGTCACCGTCGCCTATCAAACCTCCGCTGAACCGGCGAAAGTCGCCCAGGCGGACAACACCTTCGCCAAAGCCAGCGGCGCCACCGTTGACTGGCGTAAATTCGACAGCGGCTCCAGCATCGTACGCGCGCTGGCCTCAGGCGATGTGCAAATCGGCAACCTCGGTTCCAGCCCGCTGGCGGTGGCCGCCACTCAGCAGGTACCGATTGAAGTGTTCCTGCTGGCCTCAAAGCTTGGGAATTCCGAAGCGCTGGTGGTGAAGAAAGATATCACTAAGCCGGAAGATCTGATTGGCAAACGCATTGCGGTACCGTTTATTTCGACCACCCACTACAGCCTGCTTTCCGCGCTGAAACATTGGGGAATCAAACCGGGCCAGGTACAGATTATCAACCTGCAGCCGCCGGCGATTATTGCCGCCTGGCAGCGCGGCGATATCGATGGCGCTTACGTGTGGGCGCCAGCCGTTAACGAACTGGAAAAAGAGGGCAAGGTGCTGACCGACTCCGCGCAGGTGGGGCAATGGGGCGCGCCGACGCTGGATGTCTGGGTCGTACGTAAAGACTTTGCCGAGCAGCATCCGGAAATCGTGAAAGCTTTCGCTAAAAGCGCCATCGACGCGCAGCAGCCCTATATCGCCAACCCGGATGCGTGGCTGAAGCAGCCGGAAAATCTCAGCAAGCTGTCGCGTCTGAGCGGCGTGCCGGAGGCGGATGTACCGGTGTTAGTCAAAGGCAATACCTATCTTACCGCCGCCCAGCAGGCGCAGGAGCTTAACGGCCCGGTGAACCAGGCGATTATCGATACCGCGAAATTCCTCAAAGAGCAGGGGAAAGTGCCGGCCGCAGGAACCGACTATAGCCAGTTCGTTACCGACCGTTTCGTGAAATAAAAGGAGGCTCCGATGCTGCAAATCTCGCATCTCTCCGCTGATTATGGCGGTAAACCAGCGCTGGCGGATATCAACCTGACGCTGGACAGCGGCGAACTGCTGGTGGTGCTGGGCCCCTCCGGCTGCGGCAAAACCACGCTGCTGAACCTGATTGCCGGATTCGTGCCTTACCAGCACGGCAGCATCACTCTCGAAGGCCGCCGCATCGACGGGCCGGGCGCCGATCGCGGCGTGGTGTTTCAAAATGAAGGCCTGTTGCCGTGGCGCAACGTGCTGGATAACGTCGCGCTGGGATTACAGCTGGCGGGGGTTGAAAAGACCCAACGCCGGGAAATCGCCGCGCAGATGTTAAAAAAAGTCGGCCTGCAGGGGGCGGAAAAGCGCTTTATCTGGCAGCTTTCCGGCGGCCAGCGCCAGCGTGTCGGTATTGCGCGCGCGCTGGCGGCGGATCCGCAGCTTTTGCTGCTGGATGAGCCCTTCGGCGCGCTGGATGCCTTTACTCGCGAACAGATGCAAACCCTGCTGCTGCGCCTGTGGCATGAAACCGGCAAGCAGGTGCTGTTGATTACCCACGATATCGAAGAGGCGGTATTTATGGCCAGCGAGCTGGTGCTGCTGTCGCCGGGGCCAGGGCGGGTGCAGGAACGCCTGCCGCTGGAGTTTGGCCGCCGTTTTGTCGCCGGTGAATCCTGCCGTAGCATTAAATCGGATCCGCAATTTATCGCCCAGCGCGAATATGTGCTTAGCCGGGTGTTCGAACAACGGGAGGCTTTCTCATGAGCGTGGTCCTCAATGATAAACCGCGCCAGCGCGCGCTGAAGTGGCGCTGGCCGCTATCACGGCAGTTGACCCTTAGCGTAGCGACGCTGGCGGTGTTGCTGGCTATCTGGTGGGCGGTGACCGCGTTGCAGCTGATTAGCCCGCTGTTTTTACCCTCGCCGTGGCAGGTATTGCAGAAGCTACTCACCATTGCCGGGCCGCAAGGCTTTATGGACGCGACCCTGTGGCAGCATTTGGCGGCGAGCCTGACGCGTATCGCCATCGCGCTGGTACTGGCGGCGATCGTCGGCGTGCCGGTGGGGATCGCTATGGGATTGAGCCAAACGGTACGCGGGATCCTCGACCCGCTGATCGAACTGTATCGTCCGGTACCGCCGCTGGCGTGGCTGCCGCTGGTGATCATCTGGTTCGGCATTGGCGAAACGCCGAAAATCTTACTGATCTATCTGGCGATTTTTGCCCCGGTAGTGATGTCAACGCTGGCGGGGGTAAAAAGCGCGCAGCAGGTCCGCGTTCGCGCCGCGCAGTCTTTAGGGGCCAGTCGCGCTCAGGTGCTGTGGCTGGTGATCCTACCGGGCGCGCTGCCGGAAATTCTCACCGGCCTGCGCATTGGCCTTGGCGTCGGTTGGTCGACGCTGGTGGCGGCGGAGCTGATTGCCGCCACTCGCGGCTTAGGTTTTATGGTGCAATCCGCCGGTGAATTCCTGGCGACCGATGTGGTGTTAGCCGGGATCGCGGTGATTGCGATAATCGCATTTGTTCTGGAACTGGGACTGCGCGCGTTGCAGCGCCGCCTGACGCCCTGGCATGGAGAAGTACAATGAGTGAACGTCTGAGCATTACCCCGTTGGGACCGTATATTGGCGCGCAGGTGGCCGGAGCCGATTTGACCCGTCCGTTAAGCGACAATCAGTTTGAGCAGCTATACCACGCGGTGCTGCGCCATCAGGTGGTGTTCCTGCGCGAGCAAAATATCACCCCGCAACAGCAGCGCGATCTGGCGTTACGTTTTGGCGATTTGCATATCCATCCGGTCTATCCGCATGCGCCGGGCGTGGATGAAATTATCGTGCTTGATACCCATAACGATAATCCGCCGGACAACGATAACTGGCATACCGACGTGACCTTTATCGACACGCCGCCGGCAGGGGCGATTCTGGCGGCGAAGGAGTTACCTTCTACCGGCGGCGATACCCTATGGACCAGCGGTATTGCCGCCTGGGAGGCGCTCTCTGAACCGTTTCGCCAACTGTTGAGCGGGTTACGCGCGGAGCACGATTTCCGCAAATCGTTCCAGGAGTATAAGTACAACAAGACGGAAGCGGAGCATCAGCGCTGGCGTGAGGCGGTGGCGAAGAACCCGCCGCTGTTGCACCCGGTGGTACGTACCCATCCGGTAACCGGTAAGCAGGCGCTGTTTGTCAATGAAGGATTTACCACCCGCATTGTGGATGTCAGCGAGAAAGAGAGCGAGGCGCTGCTGAACTTCCTGTTTGCTCACGTCACTAAACCGGAATTCCAGGTGCGCTGGCGCTGGCAGCCGAACGACGTGGCGATTTGGGATAACCGGGTGACGCAGCATTACGCTAACGCCGACTATCTGCCGCAGCGGCGCATCATGCACCGCGCGACAATTCTTGGCGATAAGCCGTTCTACCGGGCGGGATAAACGGCTAGAGATGCGCGCCGATGTAGCGCTGGTAACGGTTGGCTTTCAGGTAGGTTAAATCCACCAGTACCAGCCCATCGACGCAGTGATTAAAGTCCGGGTCGCTGCCGAAATCGATAAACTGCACGCCGCCCGGCTCGCACACTTCCGAGTACTGTTTATACAGCGGCGGGATGCCGCAGCCGAGGTTACCGAGCAGCGACTTCAGCCGCGTCAGGTCTTCGGTGTAATTCTCGCCGCCAAACTGCGCCAGCACCTCGGGTAGCGAAGCTGGGTAGGGGCGGCGGGATTTGGCCAGCGGATGCGTCGCCGGAAACCATAAGCGGTAGAAGGCGACCAGCAAATCGCGGGCATCGGGCGGCAGTCCGCCTGAAATCGAGACCGGGCCAAAAAGATAGCGATAGTTCGGGTTTCGCGCCAGCCAGGCGCCGATGCCTGACCAGAGATAATCCAGCCCCCGGCGTCCCCAGTAGCGCGGCTGAATGAAACTGCGCCCCAGTTCAATCCCGTGCTGTAGAATATCGTCCATCCGCGCGTCGTAGTGGAACAGGCTGTAGCTGTAGATGCCCTCCAGTCCCCGTTTTTCCAGTTGCATGGCGGTAGGCATAAAACGGTAGGCGCCGACGATCTCCAGATCTTCTTCATCCCATAAAATCAGGTGCAGGTAGTCATCATCGTAGCTATCGATATCGCGGCGTTTGCCGCTGCCTTCGCCGACCGCCCGGAAGGCTATCTCCCGCAGACGGCCCAGTTCGCGAAGCAGCGGCGCCTCTTCCTGACCGTTGCGCTGCCATAGATAAATCAGCTTACCGTCCGCGGTTTTGCCCAGACATTCGGTTTTTGCCAGCTCGCGTTTGAGCAGCGCGCGGTCTTCCGGGCGGGCGATCGCGCTTTCGCTTTTAAACAGGCCGGGATGTCCTTTACCGAGGCGCTCGACGTGGCGGTAGCAGCGGTCCGCCAGTTCGCGGGCGGAAAGCGGCGGCTGATGCCACGATGACCACGCGATTTGCTGGCCAATGCGTAACGGCAAGCTGCTATCGCGGCGGCGAAACATCTGCTGCATTAATAGCAGCAGCGGCAGATTATCGGAGAGCAGGGCGCTGGCGTAGAACAGCGGGCTGTTGTGGGCGCGGATCCAGGCCGGCAGCAGCGGCGCGCGGTATTTCGCCGCCAGCTTGATGAAGCCGGGATGCCATTTTTTATCACGGATGCCGCGGCGGGTCAGACGCGAGACTTCCCCCGCCGGGAAGAAGATCAGCACGCCGCCCTGCTGAAGCTGTTGGTCCATCTGCTGCAGCGCTGCTTTGGCGGTACGGCCGTTGATATTATCCACCGGAATAAACAGCGAGCTCAGCGGTTCAAGATGGGTCAGCATGCGGTTAGTGACGACTTTGACATCGCGCCGTACGCGGGAGACCGCATAGAGCAGAGCGAGTCCATCGAGCGTTCCGGTCGGATGGTTGGCGATAATCACCAGCGGGCCATGTTCGGGGATTTGTTCAAGGTCATGCGCCGGGATAGCGCAGCGGATATTGAGATGTTCGAGGACCTGTTCGACCGTATCCAGTCCTTTCAGGTGACGATGGCGGGCGGCAAATTGCTGGAACTCTTCTTCATGTAGAAGCTTTTTCAACACCTTTTTCTGCCAGGGGGCGGGCCTTGCCTGAGGCCACAGGTCATCGAGAACGTTGTCGAGACTAAACATAGTGACTCCTCCTCTGTCCTGCCCAGACAGTAGAAGGCGCAGATGTCGTTCAGATTACAATTCGGTGAAGATTCGGTCTCAGCAGGTGAGGTTTCCCGGATAGCGGCGCGATGCGCCTTATCCGGGCGACCCGCAGCGCCGTTTTTTTGTCGGGTGGCGGCTACGCCTTACCCGACCTACAGTCCGTGCCATTGCGCGCTGCAGAGCTCTACCGTTGTATCCATGGCTACTGAAACTGCCGGTGTTGGTGGCCTCAAAATCGCTGAGACGTTCCCGGCAGGCCGGGGCAGCCCGCATGGATGCGGGCTGAGGGCCGTGATTTGCAGGGACGCTGCCTCGGCCCGACCCGAAGCCTGTAGGGATAAGTCGAAGGAACCACGAAGTGGCGATTTTGGCGGCCAGAGCCCGGGGGTACAGGGGGCGGCGGCGACTGGCCGCCCCCTGTGCGCTCCCTATGCCATGAGAGACATAACGCAGAAGACATTTCGGGAGCGCAATGTGCCCGGAAACAGCATAGAACAACCGTTTCTCCAGGAATGAAACAGTTGCAAACTGATAATAATATCTACGATTTGGAATTTGGTTGGTAGCCCCGGTAAGCGTTAGCGCCACCGGGGAGAGGGAAGGTTTAACGCAGGATTTTTTTCTCGGCCAGATCGAGGGCGAAATAGCTGAAGATCAGGTCCGCGCCTGCGCGTTTAATTGCGCCAAGGCTTTCCAGCACCACTTTCTCTTCGTCGATAGCGCCAGCCTGCGCGGCAAATTTGATCATCGCGTACTCGCCGCTGACCTGATAAGCGCCGAGCGGCAGGTCGGTGCGCTCGCGGATATCACGCAGGATATCCAGATAGGCGCCAGCCGGTTTCACCATCAGGCAGTCCGCGCCCTGCGCTTCATCGAGCAGCGACTCGCGGATTGCCTCGCGACGGTTCATCGGGCTCATCTGGTAGGTTTTACGATCGCCTTTCAGCGCGGTACCGGCGGCTTCACGGAACGGGCCGTAGAACGATGAGGCGAATTTGGTCGAGTAGGACATAATTGCGGTATTGGTAAAGCCTGCGGCATCCAGCGAACGGCGGATCGCCTGTACCTGGCCGTCCATCGCGGCGGAAGGCGCGATGAAATCAGCGCCGGCGGCCGCGGCGACAACCGCTTGCTTACCGAGGTTTTCCAGAGTCGCATCGTTATCGACGCCGTGCTCGCACAGCACGCCGCAGTGGCCGTGCGAGGTATATTCGCAGAAGCAGGTATCGGACATGACGATCATTTCCGGCACCGCCTGTTTGGCGATACGGGTCATGCGCGCCACCAGACCGTTTTCATTCCAGGTATCGCTACCGGTCGCGTCGGTATGATGGGAGATGCCAAAGGTCATCACTGAACGAATACCGGCGTTGGCGATGCGCTCAATTTCGCGCGCCAGATGTTTTTCCGGAATACGCATGACGCCAGGCATCGCTTCGATGGCTTTGTAATCGTCAATTTCTTCTTCAACAAAGATCGGCAACACCAGGTCGTTCAAACTCAGTGTTGTCTCTTCAAACATGGCGCGCAGCGAGGCGGATTGACGCAGGCGGCGTGGGCGAGTGATTAAATCTGTCATGGTTTGCCTGATTTTGTGAAATGAAAGAAGGTAGTGTACCGCAAACGACAGCGGGATGTTTCGCCAAAACGATCCTTAACAATCAGTGGCAAAACATCCCGCAACGATTACTGGCTGGCGGTTTCCATATTCGGCTGCACGCCGCTTAAGGCGCTGACGAGGTCGTTGACGCCGTCGCTCATGGCGCTGAAGCGGGTCAACGCGGAACGGGTCACCACCACGAAGACCCCGACGTTAGCCTGCGGGTTCATCGCCATATAGGTAATAAATCCGCCGCCGCCGCCGGTTTTCTGAATAATACCCGGATGGCCGTTTTTCGGCTTCATGTAAACCCAGCCCAGACCCAGCGCATCGGCTTTACCCGGGACATCCATGCCAATCACTCTGGTGAGCTGGGTACGTTGATAAATCAGCGTCTGCATGCGATCGGCCTGCTGGCCGCGGGTATAGAAATCTGAAGAGAGGAACTGCTGCATCCAGCGCATCATATCGCCCGGCGTCGAATACACACCGCCGCTGCCGATGGCCGCGAGGGTGTTATTACACGGGCTGGCGCCTTTCTCCGCCACCATCAGGCGCTGACACTGGTCCGGCGATGGCGTAAAGGTGGTGTCCTTCATGCCGAGCGGGCGGGTGATTTGTTCTTCAAACAGCTGCGGGTAAGGCTTACCGGCGGCGGTCGATAGCGCATCGGCTAGCAGGTCGAAGGCCAGGTTGGAATAGGCCGCCTGCGAACCCGGCGTGGTTTTAAGCGTTGCCGTCGACAGCCAGTTCCAGCGCTGCTGGCGGGTCGGCCAGACGAAAACCGGGCGATGCGCCGCGCCGCCCGGCTGCTCGCGCGGCAGGGCGCTGGTGTGGGTCGCGAGATTGACCAGCGTAATCGGTACACCCTGGTAGGTTGGCACGCGCGCGCCAGGCGGGGCGTATTTACTCAGCGGATCGTCAAGCTTAACCACTCCCTGATCGAGCAGTTTCACCAGCATTTCACTGGTCATCAGCTTACTCAGAGAGGCGATACGGATAACGGAATCCAATTGCGGATGCTGATTATTACCCGGACGGGTTTCGCCGAAGCTGCGGAATACGCGCTGGTTGCCGTCAATAACCACCATCGCCATGCCGGTGGCGCCGCTGCCGTAATAAATATGTTCGGCGAAGCGGTCGACCACATCAGAAGTAAATACCGGATCAACGCTCGGCTGAACCGCCTGGGCTGAGGTCCACGACGCCGCGCACAGCGCAGCAAAAATGAGCAAACTACGTTTCAACGGAGGCATCCATCGTTTATTAGGGGAATATACACCGTATTTATACTACGAAGTCGCGGCGAGCAAAGTGGGAATAACGACAATATTTCACAGAAAAGCGTAACGGTGCGTAAAAATGACTTTTTTCCGCTTTCAGATATCTGCTTTTCCGCCTGACGCGTATGATTAAGCTCTTATTCATCTTATAAAAGAGAGTGGTGATGGCATCTCAACGGGTTCTGATGGTAGTGGATATGCAAAACGGCGTATTCGAGACGCCGCGTATCGATCGCGAACGCTGCGTGGCGCAAATCAATCGCCTGATTCACGCCGCCGATAGCGTTATTTTCATTCAGCACGCTGAAGCGGGAGGCCTGGAAGAGGGAAGCGAGGGGTTTGCGCTGCTGCCTGAACTGGCGCAACCCGCCGGGGCGCGCTACGTCACCAAAACGGCCTGTGATGCATTTTATAAAACCGATCTTGAACAGGTGCTGCGCGAGAGCGGAACTCACGATTTTGTTATTTGCGGCTGCGCGACCGATTATTGCGTCGATACCACCATCAAAAACGGCGCCAGCCGCGGCTATGCCATCACCATCGCCGAAGATGCCCATACCACCGCTAACCGCGCCGCCGCTGAAGCCAAAACGCTGATCGCTCACTATAACGAGGTGTGGCGGACCTTCATCCTCCCTGGTAATCCTTTACGCGTGAAACCCGTAGAAACAATTCTTGCCGAATGGCAGACGAACTAAGTCGCTGATATCCGGTCTCATCATGGGTCCGCTTTACATCGCCGCCGCGCGTTGCGGCGGGCGTACGTGTGGTACACAGCAAAAACAGAACGATAAGAAGTTAGCAGGAGAGTACGATGTTTAAAGCTTTTTTCCCCAAACCGGGGCCGTTTTTTATTTCTGCCTTTATCTGGTCGCTGCTGGCGGTGATCTTTTGGCAGGCGGGCGGCGGCGACTGGCTGCTGCGGATAACCGGCGCATCGCAGGATGTCGCCATCAGCGCGGCGCGGTTCTGGTCGCTCAACTATCTGGTGTTTTACGCGTATTACCTGTTCTGCGTCGGCGCCTTCGCGCTGTTCTGGTTTATCTATAGCCCGCATCGCTGGCAATACTGGTCGATTCTCGGCACCTCGTTGATTATTTTTGTCACCTGGTTTTTGGTGGAAGTTGGGGTGGCGATCAACGCCTGGTATGCGCCGTTCTATGATTTGATTCAGAGCGCGCTGGCCACGCCCCATAAGGTCAGCATCAATCAGTTCTACCACGAGATTGGTATTTTTCTCGGTATCGCGCTGATTGCGGTGGTGATTGGCGTGCTGAATAACTTCTTCGTCAGCCACTATGTGTTCCGCTGGCGTACCGCGATGAACGAACACTATATGGAGCACTGGCAGCATCTGCGCCATATCGAAGGTGCCGCTCAGCGTGTGCAGGAAGACACCATGCGCTTCGCCGCGACGCTTGAAGATATGGGCGTAAGCTTTATTAATGCGGTCATGACCCTGATTGCCTTCCTGCCGGTGCTAGTTTCGCTGTCGGCGCATGTGCCGGACCTGCCGATCGTTGGTCATTTACCGTATGGACTTGTGATCGCCGCTATCGTGTGGTCGCTGATGGGAACCGGGCTGCTGGCGGTGGTCGGGATCAAGCTGCCGGGCCTGCAATTTAAAAACCAGCGGGTAGAAGCCGCCTATCGTAAAGAGCTGGTGTATGGCGAGGACGACGCCAACCGCGCCACGCCGCCGACCGTGCGCGAGCTGTTCAGCGCGGTGCGCCACAACTACTTCCGTCTCTATTTCCACTATATGTATTTCAATATCGCCCGTATTCTTTACCTGCAGGTGGATAACGTTTTCGGCTTGTTCCTGCTGTTTCCGTCGATTGTCGCCGGTACGATTACGCTCGGCCTGATGACCCAGATCACCAACGTGTTCGGCCAAGTACGCGGCTCGTTCCAGTATCTGATTAGTTCGTGGACCACGCTGGTGGAACTGATGTCCATCTATAAACGTCTGCGCAGCTTTGAGCGCGAACTGGATAACAAAGGGCTGCAGGAAGTCTCTTCAACTGTTAATTAATGAATGCAAGGAAGGTTTATGGCGCAGGTTTCTCGCAGTGTTTCACTCTCTTTAACGCTGCTGGCCGGGTTGGTGCTGAGCGCCTGTACCAGCCAGCAGGCGCCTAAGTTGAAAGAAGGCGAGAAGCCGGTGGATGTTGCCGCCGTGGTGCGGCAAAAAATGCCCGCCAGCGTCAAAGACCGCGAGGCCTGGGCGCAGGCGATTGCCAAAACCTTTGACAGCCAGAAGCTGGCGCCGACGGAAGAAAACGTCTGTTCGGTGCTGGCGGTCGCGCAGCAGGAATCAAACTATCAGGCCGATCCGGCGGTGCCGGGCCTGAATAAAATCGCCTGGCAGGAAATTGACCGCCGGGCGGAAAAAATGCATATCCCGGTATTTCTGGTGCATACCGCGCTGAAAATCACCTCACCAAACGGTAAAAGTTACAGCGATCGCCTGGATAACGTCAAAACGGAAAAACAGCTGAGCGCGATTTTTGATGACTTCATTGGCATGGTGCCGATGGGCCAGAAGCTGTTCGGCTCTCTCAACCCGGTGCATACCGGCGGGCCAATGCAGGTAAGCATCGCCTTTGCCCAGCAGCACACCGATGGTTATCCGTGGAAAATGGACGGCACCGTGCGCCAGGAGGTTTTCAGTCTACGTGGCGGGTTGTGGTTCGGCACCTATCATCTGCTCAACTACCCGGCTAACTACAGCGTGCCGCTGTACCGCTTTGCTGATTTCAATGCCGGTTGGTATGCCAGCCGTAATGCCGCCTTCCAGAATGCGGTGGTTAAAGCCACCGGCGTTAAGCTGGCGCTGGATGGCGATCTTATTCGTTATGACAGCGATGAACCCGGAACGACTGAGCTGGCGGTGCGCCGTTTAGCCGGGCAGTTGGGGATGAGCGATAGCGATATCCATCGTCAACTGAAGAAGGGTGACAGCCTGGCGTTTGAAGAGAGCGATTTGTATAAGAAAATATTCAAAATCGCCGAGAAAAAGGCCGGGAAAACACTTCCGCGCGAGATGTTGCCAGGGATCCAACTGGAAAGCCCGAAAATCACCCGCAATCTCACCACCGCGTGGTTTGCTAAGCGGGTCGACGATCGCCGCGCCAGCTGTATGGCGCGTCGTTAACGGTTATGGTACCAGCGCAGGATAAGCCCCAGCGCGCCGACCAGCAGGCTACCAAACAGGAACGGAATTAAACCGAACAGGGTACCGACGCCGAGCCCAATTTCAATACGCGGGCGGTTGGTATCCTGAATCTGAATGAGATGTTCGAATACGCCAGGCGCGTGTACCAGCATGCTCAACATTTGCGCGCCGGCCCAGATGCACAGCAGAACAAAAAGCGCGTAGGCAATGTTACCGCTGGTGACCGATACCTTCTTTTTGTTGCTCCCCATCAGCGTCTTTGAAAACGTAAATTCAGCCATATAAACCTCCGCAACACCTGTTCCGCTGGTTTTCCCCCAGCTCTATAGACAGGAATTCTGGCAGCGGCGGGCGTTTCCCTGTATCAGATTGCTGGTAATTTCTGCCAGGAATAATCCTGTTTTGACAAAACTGTCGGCGGGCCCGCATTGCACAAAAGGGAGAGCGGCTTCGCATTGTGCGAACAATCTTGTTGGCGCGGCGGGCGGCTATGCGATGATGTTTTTTTTCTGCAGGAGTCGTTATGAAGCTGACCGACAAAATCCGCCGTGACTGGCACTACTACGCGTTCGCGCTGGGGTTAATTTTTATTTTGAATGGCGTGGTGGGGCTGCTGGGGTTTGACGCGCAGGGGTGGCAATCTTATGCCGTCGGTCTGGCGACGTGGGTCGTGAGCTTTTGGCTGGCGGGATTTGTTATTCGCCGCCGTCCGGTGGGAGAGGCGTAATAACGACGTGGTAGCCCGGGTAAGGCGGTACGCCGCTACCCGGGAAAGAGGCTTAGTTCATTGAGGTTTTCAGCGCGCGGTCGGCAGCGTGGCGCTCCAGCGCCAGCTCGATCAGGCGGCTTATCAGGCTGGTGTAATCCAGACCGCTGGCCTGCCACAGCTTCGGATACATACTGATGTTGGTAAAGCCCGGCAGCGTGTTGATTTCGTTGATCACCACCTCGTCATCTTCCGTCAGGAAGACGTCCACGCGGGCCATTCCGCTGCAGCCGAGCGTTTGGTAAGCGCGGACGGCGATATCGCGGATTTTGTCGTTGATCTCCGGGGCGATGGCTGCCGGAACCACCACCTGCGCGCCTTTGTCATCAATGTACTTGGTATCGTAGGCATAGAATTCGCTATTGAGAACGATCTCCCCGCAGGTGCTGGCCTGAGGATAATCATTGCCCAGCACCGCGCACTCGATTTCACGGCCCTTAATCCCTTGTTCAACTACCACTTTATGGTCGAATTCAAAGGCTAACGCGACGGCCTGCAGGTACTCTTCTTCGCTCTTCACTTTGCTGACGCCGACGGAAGAACCCTGGTTTGCGGGCTTCACGAACAGCGGTAACCCCAGCTTCGCTTTGACATCGGCAAAGCTGAACTGCTGGCGGTTGGCGCGAGTCAGAGTGATGAACGGCGCAATTGACAGACCGGCATCGCGAAGCAGGCGTTTAGTGACGTCTTTATCCATGCAGGCGGCGGAGCCAAGCACATCGGATCCGACGAACGGCAAATTCGCCATCCGCAGCATTCCCTGCAGCGAGCCATCTTCGCCAAGGGTGCCGTGAACAATCGGGAAGATGACGTCGATGGCCGCCAGCGGCTGGCCGCTATCGGCGTTGATCAACTGATGGGCATCGCGACCGGGAATTTGCGCCAGCGTCACGTCCGATGGGCGCAGCGCGATATGGGCGGGATCCTGCGGGTTCAGCAGATAGTTGCTGGCATCGTTGATATGCCAAAGCCCCTGTTTATCGATTCCCAGCAGCACAACATCAAAGCGCGTTTTATCAATTGCTTCGACGATATTTTTGGCTGACTGCAGCGACACTTCATGTTCTGCCGACTTACCGCCAAAAACGATCCCAACCCTCATTTTAGCCATTTCAACTTCCATCCTGATTACATCAAAACACATAACATAGCATGTGTTTTAGCGAGATGGCTGCCTGAATCTTTACCCTTTGCCGCAGAGGGTTAAATGCTGCGCATTCGCCGCTATGCGCCGGTGTGCGTCAGCACATCGCACTGACGAAAATGCGGTTATCTTCGATTATGTTTGTCTACTCCGCGGTCAGGGCGATAAAACACCAAACTCGCGGCATGCGCATCTCTGGTACTACGTGCGAAGACGGAAATTGCTAAGCTAGATAATAATTAACGAAACACTAATGAATACGCGTAGTTATGGAATCCTGGAAGGTTTATCTCATTTCTGTCTGGTTCGGCTGCTTTTTTACCGGACTCGCCATCAGTCAAATTCTGCCCTTCTTACCGCTGTATGTCTCTCAGTTGGGCGTTACCTCACACGAAGCGCTGTCGATGTGGTCGGGCTTGACCTTTAGCGTCACGTTCCTGGTGTCGGCGATTGTCTCGCCGATGTGGGGGAGCCTGGCAGACCGCAAAGGGCGCAAACTCATGCTGCTGCGCGCCTCCCTTGGCATGGCGATAGCCATTTTACTGCAGGCTTTTGCGACCAACGTTTGGCAGCTATTTATTTTGCGGGCGGTAATGGGGCTGACCTCAGGCTATATACCCAACGCCATGGCGCTGGTGGCCTCGCAGGTGCCGCGTGAACGCAGCGGTTGGGCGCTGAGTACCCTCTCGACAGCGCAGATAAGCGGCGTGATCGGCGGCCCGCTGCTCGGCGGTTTTCTTGCCGACCACGTCGGCCTGCGGGCGGTGTTTTTCATTACCGCGATTTTACTGACGGTCAGCTTCCTTGTGACGTTATTTCTGATTAAAGAAGGCGCCCGGCCGCAAATAAGCAAAGCCGAGCGTCTGAGCGGCAAAGCGGTCTTTGCTACGCTAACGCATCCGGGGCTGGTGATTAGCCTGTTTTTCACCACCCTGGTTATCCAGTTGTGTAACGGCTCTATCGGGCCGATTCTGGCGTTATTTATCAAGTCGATGGCGCCAGACAGCAACAATATCGCGTTTCTGGCGGGGATGATTGCCGCCGTACCGGGGATTTCGGCGTTGATTTCCGCGCCTCGGCTGGGGAAACTCGGCGATCGCATCGGGACGTCGCGTATTCTGCTGGCGACGTTATGTTGCGCGGTGGTGATGTTCTTTGCGATGTCGTTCGTGACTTCGCCGCTGCAGCTCGGGGTATTGCGCTTCCTGCTGGGCTTTGCCGACGGCGCGATGTTACCGGCGGTCCAGACGCTGCTCTTGAAATACTGCAGCGATAACGTCACCGGGCGTATTTTCGGTTATAACCAGTCATTTATGTATCTGGGTAATGTCGCCGGGCCGCTCATTGGCGCTTCGGTCTCGGCAATGGCGGGTTTCCGCTGGGTGTTTATTGCCACTGCGTTGATTGTCCTGATTAATATCTGGCAACTGGCGATTATGTTACGCCGAAGCCGCCGCGCGGCCGTTTAAATAAAAATATTGGGCGCTCATAAGGGCGCCTTATATTAATCAGCTGATATAGCTATTAACCATTACCTTTAGTTATCCTTAAATAGTGCGACGCATATTCCATTTTATTATTTACTATTAAATTTGGTTATAGAATTATCTTTTGGCTATTAATAATAGGGGCTTTGCCTTTGTTGCCTGGCGGTAATAAAAACGTTTCGCTGAATATTATTGCAGGAATAACCCTATTATTTGAAAATAATTCTGGTATCGATATGCCGATGTATGACATAACTAGGCCATTATGGATGTTGCTTAAGGATAATGCGTAATGAAAAATCTCATTGCCGAGCTGTTGGTCAATCTGGCGCAAAAAGAAGAAGAGGCAAAAGAACTGACGGTACAGGTTGAGGCGCTGGAAATTGTCGTCACCGCGCTGCTGCGCCATATGGCTGAGGATGCGCAGCAACGTTTGATTCAGGATATCGAAACCGCAATGGAGCAGGTAAAGCCCGGGCCGCTGGTGGACGACCGTGACACCCAGCTTCTGCAGCAATATATAAAAAAGCTGCTCCGGCATCCTCGTAACTAATCATGTGACCAGTAAGGATGCTGTCATTTTTCTGTCACACCACTTTTATAAAGTCTCCCTCGTTTTGTTTTTTAAGTATTTTTTACATGGAGACGACAAAGTGAAATTATCTGCCCTCTTTATTGCCCTGTTACCGCTGCTGGCTCCCCCGGTTATTCATGCGCAAACCACTTCTTCGCCGGTGTTGGAAAATCGCGCGGCGCAGGGCGATATCACGACCCCAGGCGGCGCGCGCCGTTTAACGGGCGATCAGACCGAAGCGCTGCGCGCTTCGTTAATCAATAAACCGGCGAAAAATATTATTTTGCTCATTGGCGATGGTATGGGCGATTCAGAAATTACCGCCGCACGAAATTATGCCGAAGGCGCCGGCGGTTTCTTTAAAGGTATTGATGCCCTGCCGCTGACGGGCCAATATACCCATTATTCTCTGGATAAAAAAACCGGCAAACCGGATTACGTGACGGATTCCGCCGCTTCGGCAACCGCGTGGACCACCGGCGTGAAAAGCTATAACGGCGCGCTGGGCGTTGATATCCACGAAAAAGATCATCAGACCATCCTTGAGCTGGCGAAAGCCGCGGGTTTTGCCACCGGCAATGTCTCGACGGCTGAACTGCAGGATGCGACGCCGGCGGCGCAGGTTGCCCATGTGACCTCGCGTAAATGCTATGGTCCCAGCGTGACCAGCGAAAAATGCGCCAGCAACGCGCTGGAAAAAGGCGGTAAGGGCTCTATCACCGAACAACTGCTGAATGCCCGTCCGGATGTCTCTTTAGGCGGCGGGGCGAAGACCTTTGCTGAAACGGCGACCGCGGGGGAGTGGCAGGGGAAAACCCTGCATGAGCAGGCGGTCGCTCGCGGCTATCAGATTGTGACCGACGCCGCTTCACTCGCCGCTATCAGCGAAGCAAATCAGGGTAAACCGCTGCTCGGTCTGTTCTCCGATGGCAATATGCCGGTGCGGTGGGAAGGCCCGAAAGCCTCTTATCACGGCAATATCGACAAACCGCCGGTAACCTGTACGCCAAACCCGAAACGCGATGCTTCCGTACCGACGCTGGCGCAGATGACCGAAAAAGCGATTGATCTCCTGAGCCGCAACGAGAAAGGTTTCTTCCTGCAGGTTGAGGGAGCGTCTATCGATAAACAGGACCATGCCGCAAACCCTTGCGGCCAGATTGGCGAAACCGTCGACCTCGATGAAGCGGTACAGAAAGCGCTGGAATTTGCCAAAAAAGAGGGCAATACCCTGGTTATCGTCACCGCCGATCACGCCCACTCCAGCCAGATTATCCCGGCAGACACCAAGGCTCCGGGCCTGACCCAGGCGCTGACCACTAAAGATGGCGCGGTAATGGTGATGAGCTATGGCAACTCTGAAGAAGAGTCAATGGAGCACACCGGTACCCAACTGCGCATTGCCGCATACGGACCGCATGCGGGCAACGTGGTGGGGCTCACCGATCAAACCGATCTGTTTTACACCATGAAAGACGCGCTGGGTCTGAAATAACCCGGCGCCGGTAATGAATTTGCGTTACCGGCTGGTTTTTTTGCTGATAGCGACCAGACTTACAGAGATCCACTAACAGAGGGATGGTGTGATGAAAATAACATTTCTGGTAACCCTACTTTTTGGTTTGGTCTTTGTTGCCGCGGTGAGTGCCGCAGATAAAACGTTAACGCCTCAGCAGCAGAAAATGAGCGTATGTAATACCGAAGCGGCGTCAAAGTCGCTGAAGGGTGATGAACGTAAAACCTTTATGAGCAATTGCCTGAAGAAAGATGCGCCAGCGGCCGGCAAGACGCTGACGCCTCAACAGCAGAAGATGAGCGCTTGTAGCAAAGAAGCGTCGTCGAAATCGCTGAAGGGTGACGATCGTAATAAGTTTATGAGTACCTGCCTGAAGAAATAAGATGACGGGTGGGGCGGTGGCGCCTCACCCGTAGTCTCTTTCAGGCTTATCAGGAACGGCTCAGTTGCTCTGATTTTTCCATACACTTCGCCATCGCTTCGATAACGGCGGAACGGAAACCTTTTTCTTCCAGTACGCGAACCGCTTCAATGGTGGTGCCGCCCGGCGAGCAGACCATATCTTTCAGCGCACCCGGATGTTCGCCGCTTTCCAGTACCATCTTCGCTGACCCCATCACCGCCTGCGCGGCGAATTTGTAGGCCTGCGCGCGCGGCATACCGCCGAGAACGGCGGCATCGGCCATGGCTTCGATAAACATAAAGACGTAAGCCGGCGCGGAACCGCTGACGCCAACCACCGGGTGAATCATCGGTTCGGCGATGGTTTCCGCCTGGCCGAAGCAGCGGAAAATGGTTAACACCTCGGCGATCTCTTCCGCGCTGACCAGCGCGTTTGGCGTTACGGAGGTCATCCCGGCGTTCACCAGCGACGGCGTGTTCGGCATGGCGCGAATAATTTTGCGATCGTGGCCCAGCGCCCGCGCCAGCTGATCCAGCGTGACGCCTGCGGCTATCGAAACCACCAGCGAATCTTTGTTCAGACTGGATGCGATATCGCTTAATACCTTGGTCATGATCCCCGGCTTCACCGCGCCGAAGACGATATCGGCGACCTGAGCGACTTCCTGTGCGCTTTCCGCCGCATTAATACCGTATTGGTCATGCAGGGCGGCAACTTTGTCCGGCGATGGGGTATAGACCCAGATTTGCGCCGGTTGCACTTGTCCGCTGGCGATCAGGCCGCCGAGAATGGCTTTACCCATGTTGCCGCAGCCGATAAAGCCAATTTTCTTATCCATTACCTTTCCCCTCTGCATTTTTCGTTACGATCCCACTAGCTTATCATCCTGGCGCTTTTCTGGGGGAGAAAAGCAGGCGACAATGTCGCAACCTTTGCCAACGACAGGAGCCGAAATGGCGATTTGGGTAGATGCGGACGCGTGTCCGAATGTCATTAAAGAAATTTTGTTCCGCGCCGCCGAACGCACGCAGACGCCGTTGACGCTGGTCGCCAACCAGTCGCTGCGGGTTCCGCCGTCGCGCTACGTCCGCGCGCTGCGGGTGGCGCAGGGTTTTGATGTTGCCGATAACGAGATTGTCCGTCTCTGTGAACCGGGCGATTTGGTGATCACCGCCGACATCCCGCTGGCGGCGGAAGTGCTGGCGAAAGGGGGGGCGGCGCTGAATCCGCGGGGCGAGCGCTACAGTGAAGCGACCATTCGCGAGCGCCTGACGATGCGTGATTTTATGGAGACGATGCGGGCCAGCGGCGTACAGACCGGCGGCCCGGATAGTTTATCGCAGCGCGATCGGCAGTTATTTGCCGCCGAGCTGGAAAAGTGGCTGCTTGCGGTTAAACGTCAGCAGGATTAAACCCAGCTGTCGTCATCGCTACCGAAATCATCGTCATTGCCGAAGCCGGCGTCGAAATCGGAGTCAAGGGTGTTGTTGTCCGCCAGGAAAGGATCGTCCTGCTGGCGGAACGGATCCTCGGCGGCGTTATTATCCAGCGCCGGGCTGACGTCTTGTTGCTGCTGCGGCTGCTGTTCATCGATGATGTTCACGATCTCCTGCGGGTGTGAACCACTGAACATATTGGTCAGCATATTGCCCAGCACCACGCCGCCTGCCACCCCGGCCGCGGTTTGTAGCGCGCCCGCCATAAAGCCGCCGCCGCTGCGCCCGGCCGCCTGCGGGGCATAGTTTTGCTGCGGCGCATACTGCGGTTGCGCGTTATTGGCCTGCGGGCGGCCATATTGCTCGGCCCCGGGAATCGGATCGGCGCCGCGGGACTGGCCGCCGCCGAACAGGCCCGACAGGAAGCCGCCGCTGCTCGGTTTTGCCGCCTGCAGCTGGCTAACCTGCGCCTCCAGCGCCTGAATGCGGTCGTTAAGCTGTTTGATAGCCGCTTCCTGAATCAGGATAGTTTGCGCCATATAGTACGGGGCCGCCGGCTGCTGGGTTACGTGCTGGGCAATCCGCTC
The DNA here is from genome assembly GCF_050600805.1 of Klebsiella sp. 141240. Lineage (NCBI taxonomy): Bacteria > Pseudomonadati > Pseudomonadota > Gammaproteobacteria > Enterobacterales > Enterobacteriaceae > Klebsiella > Klebsiella sp. 141240. Next base: position 54,305 of record NZ_JAQIRK010000002.1, read on the forward strand.
CTCGGCGCTGGCGTCGCGCGATGCGCTGTGCGTCTCGGCCTCTTTTAAACGGGAAAACAGGCCATCAATAAGGCGTTGTTCTTCAGATTGCATGATACATTCCTCTGTCACACGGGTCATTTACCGTCAGAGTGCGACGGTCGGCCGGTGTTGTAAATATGTTGCAGCGTAAAGCTGTGCAGAAATGTGTTACCGTTTACGGCAAACGATGGATAAAAAATAATCCTTCGATTTTAAGTAAAGCTGGCATAACACTAAATGCAATGATAAGTTTACATGCGGAATCCATTCAAACTCTATGGTAAATAGGGTTCCCTAAAAAATGTAACGATTATTTTACGGTTATCGTGGCAGGCATTTGCAGGTATCATGGCGTACTTTTCGCCTTTATTTCTCCGCGACACGCGGAACCAGGGGGTCTTCGGTAATGACACAACCAATTTTTCTCATCGGGCCGCGAGGCTGCGGTAAAACGACGATCGGCCATGCCCTGGCGCGCGCGCTGCATTTCCAGTTTTCCGATACCGATCATCGTTTACAGGCTCATGAGAAACGCACGGTAGCGGAAATCGTGCAGAAAGAGGGCTGGGAGCGCTTTCGTGAACTGGAGACGCTGTCGCTGAAGGCCGTTACGCTGCCGGATACGGTGATTGCGACCGGCGGAGGGATTATTCTTGCTGAACGCAATCGTCTGTTTATGCGTGAAAACGGTATCGTGATCTATCTGCAGGCTTCTGTTAACGCCTTGATTGAGCGTCTGGAAGCATACCCACAGGCGGAACAGCGTCCAACGCTGACCGGTAAGCCCGTCCGCGAGGAAGTCGGCGAAGTGTTGGCGCAGCGGGAAGCCCTGTACCGCGAAACCGCCCATCATACCGTAGACGCCACCGCGACGCCGGATGAGGTGGTTGAACAGATTATGACCATGCTGTGCGATGTGACGGTAAGTTAGGATTTTACCTGGGTCAGGGGGGAAAGCGGAGCCTATACTTAATTGTTCTGACAGCCGAAAAAGGAAGAACAATGCCAAACAGACCCCCTTATCCGAGACAAGCACGCGTTGTCGCCGTCGAAAAAGGCGCCGCGGGTCAGACGGTCACCTGGTATCAGCTGCGTGCGGATTACCCGACACCCGATTCGCTAATCAGCGAACATCCCTCCGAGCAGGAAGCGTTAGACGCCAAACGGCGTTACGAAGATCCCGAGAAAACCTAATCCCCCGGCCCGGTTTGCGTCATGAAGATGGCAATACCGGGCCCAGCTCACATTTTTAATTCATCAATGGTACTAATGAATACCTAACATACGGATTTTTCAGGAGCGACTCTGAAACTTCTGGAATCTTTACATTCCGCAGCGGCGCTGAGCTGCTACGCTTCTCGACGGTTGATTTTTACTCACCAGGGGGGCGGATGTCGTGTGTGAAAAGCCTGTGTTGAAGCAGTGGTAGTGAAAAGGTACATGATATGAGTGCAACGATGGCAATTTTGACCATTGGCGTAGCGCCGGTGGCGGAAGTTTTGCCGCTGTTAACCGAACATATCAGGGAAGAGCAGATCACCCATATTAGCCTGTTAGGTAAAATGACGCGTGAAGACGTTATGGAAGATTATGCCGTGGAATCCGGCGACCAGGGGCTGCTGACCTTACTCAATGACAACCAACTGGTGGAAGTCTCCCGCCAAAAGGTGGAGCGCGATCTGCGCTGCGTTATCGAGATGCTGGATCGGCAGGAATATGATGTCATTCTTCTTCTCAGTTCCGAGCAGTTGAGCGGCCTTGCGACGCACAACGCTATCCTTCTTGAGCCTGAACGGATTATTCCTCCGCTGGTGGCATCGATTGTCGATGGCCATCAGGTGGGCGTGATTGTACCCGTTGAAGAAGTCCTGCCCCTGCAGCGGCAAAAGTGGCTCACTTTAGAAAATACGCCTTACTATGCGCTGGCGAATCCGATGGGCGGCAGCGATAGCGATTTGCTGGATGCAGGAAGAGGTTTAGTCGAACAGGGGGCGGATGTACTGGTGCTCGACTGTCTTGGCTATCATCAGCATCACCGCGACGTATTACAAAAGGCGCTGGATGTCCCGGTATTATTGTCAAATGTGCTGGTTTCGCGACTGGCGGCAGAACTATTAGTTTAACCCGACGTTATCGATTAATTTTACGTGACAGGGGCAAGGAGCGCCCCCTATATTGAAGCTTCAACCAACGATGATAAGGTCTTGTTTATGCTTCAAAGCAATGAGTATTTTTCAGGGAAAGTGAAATCTATCGGCTTCACCAGCAGCAGTACCGGCCGCGCCAGCGTTGGGGTGATGGCAGAGGGTGAATACGCCTTTGGCACCGCCCAGCCGGAAGAGATGACCGTGGTCAGCGGTGCGCTGAACGTGCTGTTGCCGGGTGAAACTGAATGGAAAGTTTACGCGGCAGGCGAAGTGTTTAACGTGCCGGGTAATAGCGAATTCCACCTGCAGGTGGCGGAACCGACTTCCTACCTGTGCCGTTATCTGTAATTTAAGCGCCTTCCTGCCGCGTCCACTTTCCGGGCCCGGCAGGAAGGTGGCGCGTTAGCGCTGGGCTTCGCCGCCCAGGCCTTCCACCAGATTTTGAATCAATGCCGCCAGCTCGCCGGTCATTAAAATAAAGTCGGCGTCAAAACGCTGCGCAAAATCTTCGCGGTCAATATCTTCATTCTGGTCACGTAATTCGTCGCAGAACTTCAGACGTTTAATCGATGCGTCGTCGCAGATCACAAACTGGATACGCTGCTGCCAGTCGAGCGCCAGTTTGGTGACCACTTTACCCGCTTCGATATGTACGGCGATCTCATCACTCACCAGATCCTGTTTCTTCGCGCGGATCACGCCACCATCTTCCAGCATCGCTTTCAATTCGGCTTCGTCAAGCAGCTGGAAGCCCTGAGCCACGCTACCGGAGCGCACCCATTCGGTCAGCGTCAGCTCGATCGGATTTTCCAGCGTCAGCGGCACCACCGGCAGCGAGCCCAGCGTTTTACGCAGCAGCGCCAGCGTATCTTCCGCTTTCTTCGCGCTGGCGCAGTCCACCATGATCAGGCCGTTGACGGTATCGATCCACATCATCGTTTGGCTGAAGCGGCTAAAGGCGCGCGGCAGCAGCGAGTGCAGAACTTCATCTTTCAGCGAATCTTTTTCCGTTTTCTTCAGCTTGCGGCCCTGATCGGCTTCGAGCTTGAGGATCTTCGCTTCCAGCGCCTGTTTGATCACCGGCGACGGCAGGATCTTTTCTTCTTTACGGGCGCAGATAACGATCTGGCCGTTTGCCGTATGCGTCAGCGCGTCGCTGTGCGATCCCATCGGCGATACCCAACCGGTTTTCGCCATATCCTGGCTGCCACAAGGGGTAAATGTCAGCTCGGCCAGCTGTTTTTCCATCTCTTCGGCACGCAATTCGATATCGCGGCTCAGACGGTAAACCATTAAATTTTTGAACCACAGCATGATAATTTCCACGGCTTTGTCGTTAAATCAGGCGGGCATGATAGCGAATTGTCGCTATGCTTGCATTGTTAATCGGGGTGAGGAGCAGACTGTGCGTATTGGTATTGATTTAGGTGGAACAAAAACAGAAGTCATCGCCCTGAGTGAGCAGGGCCAGCAGTTATTTCGCCACCGCTTGCCAACCCCGCGGGAGGATTATCGCCAGACCATCGAGACCATTGCCTCGCTGGTGGAGATGGCCGAGCAGGCGACCGGGCAGCGCGGCACCGTCGGTATGGGCATCCCCGGCTCGATTTCGCCGTATAGCGGGGTGGTGAAAAACGCCAACTCGACCTGGCTGAACGGACAACCCTTCGATAAAGACCTCAGCCAGCGCCTCAATCGTGAGGTCCGGCTTGCCAACGATGCTAACTGCCTGGCGGTTTCGGAAGCAGTTGATGGCGCGGCCGCGGGGGCGCAAACCGTGTTTGCGGTCATTATCGGTACCGGCTGCGGCGCGGGGGTGGCGTTGAACGGGCGCGCGCATATCGGCGGCAATGGCACTGCCGGCGAATGGGGACACAACCCGCTGCCGTGGATGGATGAAGATGAGCTGATCTACCGCCAACAGGTCCCTTGTTACTGTGGCAAGCAGGGGTGTATTGAAACCTTTATTTCCGGCACCGGCTTCGCTACCGACTATCAGCGGCTGAGCGGAAAACCGTTAACCGGCAGCGAGATTATGCGCCTGGTGGGTGACGGTGACGAAAAGGCCGAACTGGCGCTTAGCCGCTACGAACAGCGGCTGGCGAAATCGCTGGCGCATGTGGTGAATATCCTCGACCCGGATGTCATTGTGTTAGGCGGCGGGATGAGCAATGTCGAACGCCTGTATCAAACGGTACCGGGGCTGGTGAAGCAGTGGGTATTCGGCGGAGAATGCGAGACGCCGATTCGCCAGGCGATGCACGGCGATTCCAGCGGCGTACGCGGCGCGGCATGGCTGTGGCCGCTATGATCTCATTCCCTCTCCCCAGTGGGAGAGGGGAAGACTTCACTCTACCGCAAACGTTTTCTCCAACCGACTGTATCCCAGACCGTTTATTTTTTTTACTTTAATCTGCACCGGGATACGCTCTTTCATCGCCTCGACGTGGCTAATCACGCCGATAACTTTGCCGCTGGCGTTAAGCGCGTCGAGCGCATCCAGCGCGGTATCCAGCGTTTCGCTATCCAGGGTGCCGAATCCTTCATCAAGGAATAGCGAATCAATCCGCGTCTTATGGCTCACCAGGTCAGATAGCGCCAGCGCCAGCGCGAGGCTCACAAGGAAGCTTTCGCCGCCGGAAAGCGTGCGGGTATCGCGCACCGCGTCGGCCTGCCAGGTATCCACCACTTCCAGCTCCAGCGCCTCGCTGGCTTTGCGTTGCAGCAAGTAGCGACCATGCAGGCGGTTGAGCTGCTGGTTAGCCAGCCACACCAGATTATCCAGCGTCAGCCCCTGGGCGAATTTACGGAACTTATCGCCTTCTTTTGAACCGATGAGCGCATTCAGCCAGGCCCAGTCTTCGACCTGCTGCGCGGCTTGTTCCATCTGCTGACGTAATGATTGCTGGCGCTGTTGGTTATCGCTGTTTTGCTTCAACTGCTGGCGGATCTCACCCTGACGGGCGCTGTTTTCCCGCAACTGGCGCGCCAGCTGCTCCAGCCTATTCTCTAGCTGCTCCAGCGGCTGGTTAATATCAATATCGCCGGGCGGCTGTTGCTGATGGCGTTCAAGCGACGTCTGCGCCCGCAGGGCCAGCGTTTGATTGTGCTGAACTTCTTTTTCCAGCGTCTGCTTGAGTTGTTCCAGCCGCTGGCGGGTTGCCTCGTCAAGCAGAGCGGCAAGAAATGCAGCCCGATCGACAAACGGGCTGGCGGCCAGCGCGGCGGTAAACTGCTTTTCGCTTTCCTTCACCAGCGCCTGCTGCTGGCTTTCCTGCTGGCTCAGCGTTTGCCACTGACTCTGTAGCGCCAGGCAATCATCGTGCACCTGCCGCCAGCCCTCCAGTGGCACGGGATCCGCGGTTTCCGTTGACTCAGGCAGGGTTTCCAGCAGCGGCGTTAACTGCTGGCGCTGTTCCTGCAGGGCGGCGGCTTCATTTTGTTTCGCCTGCCAGCCGCGGGTTTCGGCTTCACGCTGGGCCAGCCAGCCGTCAGCCTCCGCGGCAGGCGGCAGTTCCAGCGAATACACAGCAAGCTCTGCATGCAGCGCGCTACGGCGTTGTTCGAGATCCTGCTGTAACTGCTGCAGCTGCTGCTGGCTCTCCTGCTGTTGCGCCTGCCAGGCCAGACGTTGTTGATGCTGATACAGCTGCTGTTCATGCTGCTGTTGGCTATCAAGCCAACCGGCAATATCATCCTGCGGCGTCAGCGTAATCGCCAATTCCGCGAGGGTGTCTTGCCATTGAGAGGTGAGCGCTTGCTCCTGCTGCAGAAGCGATGTTTTCTCGTCAGCGTCTTTTTGCTGTTGTTTAAGCTGCGCTTCAAGCTGGCCGCGCAGCTGCGCGCCTTCTTCCGCCAGCTGCCGCACTTCACGCTCCAGCGCGTCGCGGCGAGTTTGGTTGATGCCGGGCACCAGCGCCTGGTATTCCGCGACCGCCGGATGATGCTCGGAACCGCACAGTGGACAAGGCGCGCCTGGCTGCAGGCGGGCGCGCTCGGCTTCCAGCCCGGCGATACGCGCTTCCAGTTCGCAGATGGCTTTTACATCGCTGAATTGTTGGTTTTTTTCCTTCCAAGCCTGACGCCGCTGTTGTAGCGCGGCTTCAAGCTTCTCTTTTTCCTGCTGTGATGCGTTTTCCGCGCTCTGCAGCTGCTGCAAACGCAGGTACAGCGGTTGCAGCTGGCGATGGAGGGTTGAGAGCCGTTGGCGCAGCGGGCGGGCGGCGGCATGCTGTGCCAGCTCGCGGCTGACCTGCTGCGCATCGAGGGTTAGCGCGGTGGCCGGCAATTCTCCGAGCTTGCGGCTGGCATCCTGCAGGCGCTGTTGTAGCGTCAACTGTTGCTGAGCGTCGCGGTTAAGCTGCTGGAAGGTGGCTTTCCAGCCCGCCAGCGCCGTGCTCCACTGCTGGAATCGCTCGTGCGCTTTAAGCCACTCATTCAACGATTGCTGGCTGGTTTCAAGTTGAGCCAGCCGTTGTTGGGCAGCCTGGCGGATCCCGGCGCGACGGCGCAGGCTATCCTGTAAGCGAGTATTTACTTCCTCAACCTGACGGCGGGTTTGCGCCAGCGCGGTACTGTGTTCCTGCAGCCGCGACCATATTGGGCGCAGTTGCTCTGCCGGCTGCGCGGCTTGTAGCGCAGCCAGCTGCGGTGCGGCGGCTTCCTGCGCCAGTAACGCCTGCTGTAAAGCGGCCTGCGCCTGGGTGGCTTCCGCGTTTAGCTCCTGACGGCGGCGCAGCCACTGTAGGCCATTTTGCTGACGGGTTTGTTCGGCAAGCTGCTGCTGTTCTTCAGCAGTAAGTACTTGCAAACTTTGTTGTAGCGCCTGCTCTTGCTCATCATTTAACAGTACGACGCCGGAGGCCTGCGCCTGCAGCTTCTCCAGCTCAATGCGGGCGAGTTTATGTTTTTCAAAGACCTGCGCGGAAATTTGCCCGTAAATTTCAGTCCCGGTCAGCTCTTCCAGCAGCTCGGCGCGCTCTTTCGGTTTGGCATTGAGGAAAGCGGCGAATTGCCCCTGCGAAAGCAGCATTGAACGGGTAAAGCGCCCATAGTCGAGGCCGGTGATCGATGCCGTCAGCTCCAGTTTGTCTTTGACCTTGTCGGCAAGAATTTTACCGTCGTCGCAGCGCGCCAGCTCAACGCGCGGCGCCTGCAGATTGCCATCCGGCTGGTTGCGGGCGCGGTTCTGACTCCAGAAGGCGCGATAGGCGGTGCCCCGTACCTCAAATTCAACTTCCGCCAGGCACTCGGCGGTGTCGCGGGTCATCAGATCGTTTTGCGATTGCGATACGCTGCTCAGGCGCGGCGTTTCGTGGTACAGCGCGAGACAGATGGCATCTAACAGGGTGGTTTTCCCGGCGCCGGTCGGCCCGGTAATCGCGAATAACCCATTGCTGGCGAATGGTTCAGCGGTAAAGTCGATTTTCCATTCGCCTTTCAGCGAGTTAAGGTTTTTCAGGCGTAGGCTCAGGATTTTCACAGGTGTTCCTCACCGTTCAGGCTATGCAGCGTTTCCGTAAACAGTTGCTCCAGCCGCTGTTGCTGCGGAGCATCAAGGGTTTCCAGCGCCAGGCGGCGGGCAAACACCTCTTCAACCTGCAGTTCGCTCAGCGTTTCTCGCTGAACGCCGGCCAGAATGCGTTCACGCTGGGCGCGACTGCGGCGCACCAGCAGCACTTCCACCGGCAGCGATTCGGTCTGCTGCTGAATTTTTCTTTGGATATCGTGCAGGTATTCATCACTGGTGATTTCGATATCCAGCCAGACCGGCGGCTGCTGCGCGCTATCCTGCCACTGCTGAAGCTGTTCGCTGATGCTGGCGAAATCACCTTTCAGTACCGCCAGCGGCTGGGTGATCGGCACCGGCAGCGGCGTCACCTCGCTGAGCTTGCCTTCGCTGAACGAGACCAGATTAACGCTTTTGCTTTTTCCGGTTTCATCAAAGCTCAGCGGCAGCGGCGAACCGCTGTAACGAATATGCTCGCAGCCGCCAACCACCTGGGCGCGATGAATATGGCCGAGCGCGATGTAATCGGCGGGCGGGAAGCGGTTGGCCGGGAAGGCGTCGAGGGTGCCGATATAGATTTCACGGACCGCGTCGCTTTTGCTGGCGCCGACGGTGGTCAGGTGGCCGCTGGCAATGATCGGTAATACGCGTTCGCCGCGCAGATCGCAGGCCTGCTGATATTGCTGCTGATAATAGTCGCTGATGGCGGTAAGTAACTGCTGCTGTTTTTCACCGCTGGAGTGGCCAGCCTGGCTGACCACCAGTTCGCGCGGGCGCAAAAACGGCACCGGGCAGAAGACCGCGCCGGGCGTGCCGTCGCGCCGCGGTAAGATAAAGGGCGCGTGGCCGGCGTTAGCGACCACGGTGGTTTTCAGAAAGGCGAGAATTTCGCGCGACTCGTTTAACGTCGCCACCGAATCGTGATTGCCCGCCAGCACCACCAACTGGCAGCCGGTTTGCTGCAGCTGAACGACAAAACGGTTATACAGTTCGCGGGCGTAGCTCGGCGGAGAGCCGGTATCAAAAATATCGCCAGCGACGATAATGGCATCCACCTCGTGTTCCTGCGCGCGCGCCAGCAGCCAGTCGAGAAAGGCGGCGTGTTCGTCCGCGCGGCTTTTGCTGTAGAAGTTCTGGCCGAGGTGCCAGTCGGAGGTATGAAGGATGCGCATAAAAATTCCGTTGCGATAAAAGCCAGGCGGCCATTATAACGTCGATCCCGCCGCCCGTATTCCTTTTGCCATATTACGGTGAGACTGGATGCGTTAAGTGCGTGTCATCATTAAAAATCCGTATTCATCAGACGGTCATTTTTTCATAAATCTGTCACAAATCTGACGCATAATGGCCGCGCACTTCTATACTGATGGCTAAAAAACACAGGGTAAATAATGGCGAGAAGAATTCTGGTCGTTGAAGATGAAGCTCCAATCCGCGAAATGGTCTGCTTTGTTCTGGAGCAAAACGGCTTTCAGCCCGTCGAGGCGGAAGATTTTGACAGTGCGGTGAATCAACTCAATGAACCCTGGCCCGATTTGATTCTCCTCGACTGGATGTTGCCGGGCGGATCGGGGCTACAGTTTATTAAACAGCTTAAGCGCGAAGCGATGACCCGCGATATTCCGGTGGTGATGCTGACGGCGCGCGGCGAAGAAGAAGATCGCGTTCGCGGTCTGGAAACCGGCGCGGATGATTATATTACCAAACCGTTTTCGCCGAAGGAGCTGGTGGCGCGAATTAAGGCGGTGATGCGCCGTATTTCGCCAATGGCGGTTGAAGAGGTGATTGAGATGCAGGGGCTGAGCCTGGATCCTTCCTCGCATCGCGTCATGACCGGTGAAAATCCGCTGGATATGGGGCCGACCGAGTTTAAATTATTACACTTCTTTATGACCCACCCGGAACGCGTATACAGCCGTGAACAGCTGCTGAATCACGTTTGGGGAACCAACGTTTACGTTGAAGACCGGACGGTGGATGTGCATATTCGCCGCCTGCGCAAAGCGCTGGAACATAGCGGCCATGACCGAATGGTACAGACGGTTCGCGGCACGGGATATCGTTTCTCCGCCCGTTTCTGAATTTTGACAGGAGTGTGACCCGTGCTGGAACGGCTGTCATGGAAAAGGCTGGCGCTTGAGCTTTTCTTATGTTGTATCCCGGCCCTGATCCTCGGGGCGTTTTTCGGTCATCTGCCGTGGTTTTTACTGGCGGCGGTGACCGGGTTGCTTATTTGGCATTTCTGGAATTTGTTACGTCTGTCATGGTGGCTGTGGGTCGACCGCAGTATGACGCCGCCGCCGGGAAGCGGCAGTTGGGAACCGCTGCTGTATGGTCTGCATCAAATGCAGATGCGTAATAAAAAACGTCGCCGCGAGCTGGGAAGCCTTATCAAGCGCTTTCGCAGCGGGGCGGAATCCTTACCCGATGCGGTGGTGCTGACCACCGAAGAGGGCGCCATCTTCTGGTGTAATGGCCTGGCGCAACAAATCCTTAATCTACGCTGGCCGGACGATAGCGGGCAGAATATCCTCAACCTGCTGCGCTACCCAGAGTTTGCTAACTATCTGAAAAACCGTGATTTCACCAAGCCCCTTAATCTGGTGCTCAATAACGCCCGTCATCTGGAAATTCGCGTGATGCCTTATAGCGATAAACAGTGGTTGATGGTGGCGCGCGATGTCACGCAAATGCACCAGTTGGAAGGCGCGCGGCGTAACTTTTTCGCCAACGTCAGCCACGAGCTGCGCACGCCGCTCACCGTACTGCAGGGTTATCTCGAGATGATGCAGGAGCAGGTGCTGGAAGGGCCGACGCGGGAAAAAGCCCTGCATACCATGCGTGAGCAAACGCAGCGGATGGAAGGGTTGGTGAAGCAGTTGCTGACGCTCTCGCGTATTGAAGCCGCGCCGGTGCTGGCGATGAACGATAAAATCGACGTCCCGATGATGCTGCGGGTGGTTGAGCGCGAGGCGCAAACGCTAAGCCAGGGTAAGCATCAGTTGCACTTTAGCGTCGACGAAACGCTCCAGGTGATGGGTAACGAAGAGCAGTTGCGCAGCGCGATTTCCAATCTGGTGTACAACGCCGTAAACCATACGCCAGCGGGAACCGAGATCCGCGTCGTCTGGCAGCGGGCGCCGCACGGCGCGCTGTTTAGCGTTGAGGATAACGGCCCGGGCATTGCGCCTGAGCATCTACCCCGGCTAACCGAGCGGTTCTACCGCGTCGACAAGGCGCGTTCCCGGCAAACCGGCGGCAGCGGTTTAGGGCTGGCTATTGTGAAACATGCGGTTAGCCATCACGAAAGCCGGCTGGAAATCGAAAGTACGGTTGGGAAGGGAACGCGCTTTAGCTTCCTGCTGCCGGAACGTTTAATTGCCAAAAATGTCGCCTGACGCGGCGTCTGTCAGCTTTCCTTGCCAATGACCAGCTTCGGCTGGTCATTTTCATTTGCAGTCAACTTTTCGTTGCGTATTAAACGAACGCCTGGTTATTTATTGTTCGCATGATTAGCCACGCGTTTTGCGTCGTTATGGTCAATTAATCCAGGTTCAAAATCATAGTTAGCATAATCATCTGGTTTTACGATCCCACCTTGCTTTAAAACGTTATAAGCGTTTAAATTGCCCCCTATGCAGTCCCGGTAAGACTGCTTTTGCGTGGTAATTCAAAAAACAATTCTTTTCCACGCCGCTTCGAGAGCATATCTCGCTGAGTTTACAGGCAATGGCCGCTGTATCATCCCGAAAGGAAGGCACGGTATTTTTCCGTTTTTTACAACACCACATCCACAGGCAGTAATGAATTTATGACCCATCAGTTAAAATCTCGCGACATCATCGCGCTGGGCTTTATGACCTTCGCGCTGTTCGTTGGCGCAGGCAACATTATCTTCCCTCCGATGGTTGGCTTACAGGCCGGCGAACACGTCTGGACCGCAGCCATTGGCTTCCTGATTACCGCCGTGGGTTTGCCGGTGCTAACGGTAGTCGCGCTGGCGAAAGTCGGCGGCGGCGTTGAGCGTCTGAGCTCGCCAATCGGCAAAGTTGCGGGCATTCTGCTGGCCGTGGTGTGCTACCTGGCGGTTGGGCCGCTGTTCGCGACCCCGCGTACCGCCACCGTTTCATTTGAAGTGGGGATTGCTCCGCTGACCGGCGACGGCGCGCTGCCGCTGCTTATCTATAGCGTTATCTATTTCGCGCTGGTGATTCTGGTTTCCCTCTATCCGGGCAAACTGCTGGATACCGTCGGCAACTTCCTGGCGCCGCTGAAAATTATCGCCCTGGTCGTGCTCGCGGTGGCCGCGGTAATCTGGCCGGCTGGCCCGATTAGCGACGCGATGGAAGCCTATCGTACCGCGCCGTTCTCTAATGGTTTCGTTAATGGCTATCTGACCATGGACACGCTGGGAGCGATGGTCTTCGGTATCGTTATCGTTAATGCCGCGCGTTCCCGCGGCGTTAGCGAAGCCCGATTGCTGACTCGCTACACCGTCTGGGCTGGTCTGATGGCCGGCGTGGGCCTGACGCTGCTGTACCTGGCGCTGTTCCGCCTGGGTTCCGATAGCGCGACGCTGGTCGATCAGTCGGCAAACGGCGCGGCTATTCTGCACTCCTACGTGCAGCATACCTTCGGCGGCGCGGGCAGCTTCCTGCTGGCGGCATTGATATTTATCGCCTGTCTGGTCACCGCGGTTGGCCTGACCTGCGCCTGCGCTGAGTTCTTCGCGCAGTATCTGCCGCTGTCGTATCGTTCGCTGGTGTTTATTCTCGGCCTGTTCTCCATGGCGGTTTCTAACCTGGGGCTCAGCCATCTGATTCAGATCTCGATTCCGGTGTTAACCGCTATTTATCCGCCGTGTATCGCACTGGTGGTATTAAGCTTTACCCGCGGTTGGTGGCATAATTCCTCCCGCGTTATCGCGCCGGCAATGTTTATCAGCCTGATGTTTGGTATCATTGACGGTGTTAAAGCATCGGCGTTCGCAGATATCCTGCCGCAATGGACCGCGAGCCTGCCGCTGGCAGCGCAAGGTCTGGCATGGTTGCTGCCAACCGCGGTGATGGCTGTGCTGGCCGCGATCATCGATCGCGCAGCGGGTAGCCCGGTGGTCTCAAAAGCCCACTAACCGACGCTTTACGCAGGTGTTTAACCACGGGACTTAAGGTCCCGTGGTTTTTTGTTTTTTTGGTCATTCCCTTTTGCGTTTTGCCCCCGCAAAGCACAAACGAGAAAAACGGCATGGAACACGATGGAAAGTAGTAACAAGCTTAAGCGCGGGCTAAGTACCCGGCACATTCGCTTTATGGCCCTTGGTTCCGCTATTGGTACCGGCCTGTTCTATGGTTCGGCAGACGCCATTAAAATGGCGGGGCCGAGCGTATTGTTGGCATACATTATCGGCGGCGTGGCGGCGTATATCATCATGCGCGCGCTGGGCGAAATGTCGGTGCATAACCCTTCCGCCAGCTCTTTCTCGCGTTATGCGCAGGAGAACCTCGGCGGGCTGGCCGGCTATATCACCGGCTGGACCTATTGTTTTGAAATCCTGATCGTCGCGATTGCCGACGTGACCGCCTTCGGTATCTATATGGGCGTCTGGTTCCCGGCGGTGCCGCACTGGATATGGGTACTGAGCGTGGTGCTGATTATCTGCGCCGTCAATCTGATGAGCGTGAAGGTGTTCGGCGAACTGGAGTTCTGGTTCTCATTCTTTAAAGTCGCCACGATTATCATCATGATCCTTGCCGGTTTCGGCATCATCATCTGGGGTATCGGCAACGGCGGTCAGCCAACCGGTATTCATAACTTATGGAGTAACGGCGGCTTCTTCAGTAACGGCTGGCTGGGAATGGTGATGTCGCTGCAGATGGTGATGTTCGCTTACGGCGGGATTGAGATTATCGGTATCACCGCCGGTGAAGCGAAGGATCCGGAAAAATCCATTCCGCGGGCGATTAATTCGGTGCCGATGCGTATCCTGGTGTTCTACGTGGGGACGCTGTTCGTCATTATGTCTATCTATCCCTGGAACCTGGTGGGCACTAACGGCAGCCCGTTCGTGTTGACCTTCCAGCATATGGGAATTACCTTTGCCGCCGGCATCCTGAACTTCGTGGTGTTAACCGCGTCGCTATCGGCGATTAACAGCGACGTATTTGGCGTTGGCCGTATGCTGCACGGAATGGCCGAACAGGGGAGCGCGCCGAAGGTGTTCGCCAAAACGTCGCGTCGCGGTACGCCCTGGGTGACGGTACTGGTGATGACCGTGGCGCTGCTGTTTGCGGTCTATCTCAACTACATCATGCCGGAAAACGTCTTCCTGGTGATTGCCTCGCTGGCGACCTTCGCCACCGTGTGGGTGTGGATTATGATCCTGTTGTCGCAAATCGCTTTCCGTCGTCGCCTGTCGCCGGAAGAGGTGAAAGCGCTGAAGTTTAAGGTGCCGGGCGGCGTAGCAACTACCGTGGTCGGCCTGCTGTTCCTGGTCTTTATCATCGCGCTTATCGGCTACCATCCGGATACCCGCATTTCGCTGTACGTCGGCTTTGCGTGGATCGCGCTGCTGCTGGTTGGCTGGAAAATTAAGACCCGCCGCGACCGCCAGTTAGCACAGGCGCAGTAATTCTCCGCTCTTCCGGGTCCGGCTTTGTCGCGGCCCGGAAAAATCACATCCTCCTCCTTTCTCCTCCCCCAATTATTCTATTGATGATGAGTTATACGCCTGTTCACTGTGGCAAGGTGTGGCCATTACGCAAAAAGAGGAATGATGATGTTGAAGGCCTGGCACCTGCCGGTTGCTCCTTTTATTAAAGAGCAGCAGGAACGACTCGTTATCACATTGTGGCTAAGCGGCGAAACAATGCCGCAGCGGATCACGCTGCGCGCGGAAGAAGACAATGAAGAGCTGTCGTTGCCCATGCAGCGCCTGCGCCAATCCCCACATACTGATGTCGTCGCCTGGCGTGGGGAGATTAAACTGGCGAACGGCCAGCCGCGCCGCCGCTATAGCTTTAAGCTGCTGTGGGCTGACCGCCAGCTGTGGTTTACGCCGCAGGGTTTCCAGCGTTTTCCGCCCGCGCGGCTGGAACAGTTTGCGGTTGATGTGCCGGATAGCGGCCCGCAGTGGGTCGCCGATCAGGTCTTTTATCAAATCTTTCCCGACCGTTTTGCCCGTAGCGAGGCGCGAGAAGCCGGGCAGGACCAGGTTTATTACCATCATGCCGCAGGCCAGAATATTGTGCTAAAAGCGTGGGACGAGCCGTTGACCGGCGAAGCGGGCGGTTCGACCTTTTATGGCGGCGACCTCGACGGTATTAGCGAGAAACTTCCCTATCTGAAGCAGCTTGGCGTGACCGCGCTGTATCTTAACCCGGTATTCGTCGCGCCCAGCGTACATAAATACGATACCGCTGATTACCGCCGTGTCGATCCGCAGTTCGGCGGCGATGCCGCGCTGTTGCGTCTGCGCCACAATACGCAGCGTGAAGGGATGCGCCTAATCCTCGACGGCGTGTTTAACCATACCGGTGATTCGCACCCGTGGTTCGATCGCCACCAGCAGGCGAGCAATGGCGCCTGCCACCAGCCGGATTCACCCTGGCGTGAGTGGTTTAATTTTTCGCAGGAAGGGGTGGCGCATAACTGGCTGGGTTACGCCAGTCTGCCAAAACTTGACTACCGTTCATCGAGCCTGGTTAACGAAATCTATGCGGGCGAAGACAGCGTGGTGCGCCACTGGTTAAAAGCGCCGTGGAGTATGGACGGCTGGCGGCTGGACGTGGTGCATATGCTGGGCGAAGATGGCGGCGCGCGTAATAACCTGCGCCATATTGCCGGTATCACCCAGGCGGCGAAGCGGGAGCAGCCAGAGGCTTTTGTATTCGGCGAGCATTTTGGCGATGCGCGTCAGTGGCTGCAGGCTGATGCCGAAGATGCGGCGATGAACTATCGCGGTTTTACCTTCCCGCTGTGGGGGTTCCTCGCTAATACCGATATTTCCTACGATCCGCAGCACATCGATGCGCAAACCTGTATGGCGTGGATGGATAACTATCGCGCCGGACTGTCGCATCAGCAGCAATTGCGGATGTTTAACCAACTGGATAGCCACGATACCGCGCGTTTCAAATCCTTGCTGGGTAAAGATGTGGCGCGACTGCCGCTGGCGGTGGTCTGGCTGTTCTGCTGGCCGGGCGTTCCGTGTATTTACTATGGTGATGAAGTCGGCGTCGATGGCAACAACGATCCCTTCTGCCGTAAACCCTTCCCATGGGATCCGGCACTGCAGGATGAAACCTTGTTGGCGTTATATAAGCGTATGGCCACCTTGCGTAAGGGGCATCAGGCGCTGCGCTACGGCGGCTGCCAGGTCATCTATGCGGAAGATAACGTGGTGGTCTTTGTTCGCGTTTACAAACAGCAGCGGGTGCTGGTGGCGATAAACCGCGGTCATGCCTGCGAGGTGGTAATCGACGCATCGCCTTTGCTGGAGGGGAAAACGTGGCAGCGAAAAGAAGGCGCGGGCGACATGCACGATGATGTGCTGAGTTTGCCCGCGATTTCCGCAAGCGTCTGGTGTAGCCGTTAACGGTAGAGCTGGCTCAGACAGCTATCTTCGAGAATAGCCTCTCGCCACCAGCGCTGAGCCAGACCGTTATTGCCGCTACGCCAGGCCATATAGGTTATATCTTTCTCACGGCTCGAAATCACCGGTTTCTCCAGCAACTCACCGCTCTCCAGCCACGGGCGGGCGATGTGGCGGGGCAGGAATCCGCATCCCAAACCGGCGCGCAGGAGCGCGACTTTGGTGGCGAAATCATCTACCCGGATTTGCTCCTGCTCATCGAGCAGGTTGCTGTTCAGTGGATGACAGTAGCGGGCGCTATCGCTAATAACCACCGCGCGATGCAGGCTGAGTTGTTTGTTGGTCAGCGGCTGGGTCGTTGCCGCCAGCGGGTGGCCGGGCGCGACAACGAACACGTTGTCCATCGCGCCGAGCATTTTCCATGACCATTCCGCGGAGGTCGGCGGTTCGTTAATCGCCCCAAGAATAATATCCGCGCCGTTGTGAGTCAGCTCTTCCCAAGAGCCCGCCAGAGTATGGTGGGTAAAGTTGAGCCGGGTTTGCGGATATTGCGCGTAAAACTTTTCAATCAGCGGCAATAGGGCCTGGAAAGGAAAAGAGTCGTCCAGCGCAATCGCCAGATCCCGCTCCCAGCCGGAACTCAGTAGCTGCGCCTGTTTTTCCAGATCGTTGGCGGCATTGAGCAGCAGGCGCCCCTTTTCCAGCATCATTTTACCGGTATCGGTAAATTTCGCCCGGTGCCCGGAACGATCCAGCAGACTGATGTTCAGATCGTTTTCCAGTTTTTGGATCATATAGCTCAGCGCGGCGGGGGTTTTAAATAGCGACTCGGCCGCCAGCGCGAACGAGCCATGTCTATCCAGAGCATCAAGAATCAAAAGTACATCAAGGTTTAAACGCATTAGTTTCGATCCGTCAGTCTAATAATAACGTTGTTTTACCGAAGGGCCATGTTCAATTCCAGTGAATAAATTAGAACAGTTTCCCGTAATTTTTTGATTAGCTTTATTTAAATATTCAAACGGCCATTATTTTTACTCAAGTGAATTAAAACGGAAAGAATTCTTTAATAACTCGTTAGAAATTACTGACTATACTCATCATGCGTTATTGGCCACAATCAGCACAGCACAACGGCAGTGTATTATCTTCCTAACTAATTGATTAATAGGATGTGTTATGTCTATTCGTGAACTGATTGATCCGTCTAATTCCACCCTTATTTTTATTGACCACCAGCCGCAAATGGCTTTTGGCGTGGCCAATATCGATCGCCAGACGCTGAAAAATAACACCGTCGCGTTGGCCAAAGCGGGCAAGATTTTTAACGTTCCTGTTATTTATACCTCTGTCGAAACCAAAAGCTTCAGCGGCTATATCTGGCCGGAACTGCTGGCGGTTCATCCTGAAGTGAAACCAATTGAACGTACTTCTATGAACTCATGGGAAGACGCCGGTTTTGTTAATGCGGTGAAAGCCACTGGACGTAAAAAACTGATTATTTCCGCGCTGTGGACCGAAGTGTGCCTGACCTTCCCGGCGCTGATGGCGCTGGAAGAAGGTTATGAAGTGTACGTGGTCACCGATACCTCCGGCGGTACCTCCGTTGACGCTCACGAGCGCGCCATCGACCGTATGGTGCAGGCCGGCGCGGTACCGGTGACCTGGCAGCAGGTTCTGTTGGAGTACCAGCGCGACTGGTCACGTAAAGAGACTTACGATGCGGTGATGGATCTGGTTCGCGAACATAGCGGCGCCTACGGTATGGGCGTGGATTATGCTTATACCATGGTGCACGGCGCGCCGGAACGTAAAGCCTAAAACACTTCATCCTGCAAGCTGCCTCTTTGTTGGCTTCGCTTGCCCGCCCCGGTCACTGGCTGATGTCAGTGCTCGAGGGCGGGCAATCTTGCCGCCTCAATGCGGCATGAATGATTTTGTGTATTGTCATTTATGGCTGATGGCGGGAGAAATCCCGTCATTCCCCTGAAGCAAGGAACTCTTAATGGCGCAACAGAAATCAGTGACGCTGGTCATCAGTCATCATCTCGATCCACAAAACGGCCAGCGCTATGAAGCATGGTTGGGGAAAATCATGCCGGTTGCGGCGGAGTTTCCCGGCCATCTTGGCGCCAACGTGATCCGTCCGGCGGCTGGGCAAAATCTCTGGAGCGTGATTATTCGCTTCGACACCATAGAACATCTCTATGCCTGGACGCAGTCGGAAACCCGTCGCGAGTTAGTCGCGGAAATCGCGCCGTTTCTCAATGATGGCGATCGTACCGAAATCCGCACCGAACCGGCGTTCTGGTTTACCCCACCTGCGGCTAATGTTCGCCAGCCGCTGCGCTGGAAACAGTTTCTGATAACCCTGCTGGTCATCTTCCCAAGTACCAACCTGGTGCCGTGGCTGACCGGCATGGCGCTGCCGGAGTTACGGGGAAGCTTGTTACTGCATCTGATAAACGATGCCCTGGTGGTTGCGTTGGTGGTCTGGTTGTGGATGCCTATCGTGACCCGTCTGTTTGCCGGCTGGTTGAAAAAAAACTAGCTCAACCAGCTTAAAGGAGTGCGTTATGTCGCAAACTGCCACACTGATTCTGACCCACGGTCAGATTCATACGCTCGATCGCGCGAACCCACTGGCGGAAGCCGTGGCCATCGCCGATGGAAAAATTCTCGCGACCGGAAGCCACGATCGAATCATGACGTTCGCCGCCGAGGGGACGCAAATTGTCGATCTTAAAGGCCATACGGTGATCCCGGGTCTTAACGACTCCCACCTGCACCTGATTCGCGGCGGCCTGAACTATAACCTCGAGCTGCGCTGGGAAGGCGTGCCCTCGCTGGCGGATGCGCTGCGTATGCTAAAAGATCAGGCCGATCGTACGCCGTCGCCGCAGTGGGTGAGGGTGGTCGGCGGCTGGAGCGAATTCCAGTTTGCCGAACGCCGCATGCCGACGCTGGAAGAGCTGAATGAAGCGGCGCCTGACACGCCGGTATTCGTGCTGCATCTGTACGATCGCGCGCTGCTTAACCGCGCGGCGCTGAAAGCCGTTGGCTATACCAAAGAGACGCCGGACCCGGCGGGCGGCGAGATCGTTCGCGATAACAACGGCAACCCGACCGGGATGCTGATCGCCAAACCGAATGCCATGATCCTGTATGCCACGCTGGCCAAAGGACCGAAGCTGCCGCTCGATCTCCAGGTTAACTCCACGCGCCAGTTTATGCGCGAACTGAACCGTTTAGGATTAACCAGCGCTATCGATGCCGGCGGTGGTTTCCAGAACTACCCGGAAGATTACGAAATTATCGAGCAACTGCACGCCAAAGAGCAGATGACCGTGCGTATCGCCTACAACCTCTTTACCCAGAGGCCGAAGCAGGAGCTGGAAGATTTCGAGCGCTGGACCGACATGCTGAAGCCGGGGCAGGGCACCGATTTCTACCGTGCCAACGGCGCTGGTGAAATGCTGGTCTTCTCGGCGGCGGATTTTGAAGACTTCCTGCAGCCGCGGCCGGATCTGCCGCAAGGCATGGAGGATGAGCTGGAGCGGGTGGTTCGTCATCTGGTAGAACACCGCTGGCCGTTCCGTCTGCATGCCACCTACGATGAGTCGATTAGCCGAATGCTGGATGTGTTCGAGAAGGTGAACCGCGATATTCCATTTAACGGCCTGCACTGGTTCTTTGACCACGCCGAAACCATCACCGAACGTAATATTGAACGCGTGAAGGCGTTAGGCGGCGGCATCGCGGTACAGCACCGGATGGCCTTCCAGGGGGAATATTTCGTCGATCGTTACGGCAAAGAGGCGGTGAAACATACGCCGCCGGTGGCGAAAATGCTGGAACTGGACGTGCCGGTAGGGTTGGGGACCGATGCGACCCGCGTCGCCAGTTATAACCCATGGACCGCGCTGTACTGGCTGGTTTCCGGGCGTACCGTCGGCGGCATGGCGATGTACGACGATAACAACCGTCTGCCGCGCGACGTCGCCCTTGAGCTATGGACCGCCGGTAGCGCGTGGTTCTCCAGCGAGCAGGGTAAAAAAGGACGCATTGAGAAAGGGCAACTGGCTGACCTGGTGGTGCTGTCAAAAGACTACTTCAGCGTTGCCGAAGAAGAAATTAAGGGCATAGAGTCAGTGCTGACGGTAGTGGATGGCAAGGTAGTGTACGCGGCCGGTCATTTCTCGCCGCTGGCGCCGCCGCCAATTCCGGTATTGCCGGAGTGGTCGCCGGTGGTAAAAGTGCCAGGGCATTATCGCTCGGCGCCGCCTGCGGCCGCGAAGATTGGCGCGGTAGTGCAGATGCACCAGTGCTGCGGCAGCTGCGGCGTGCACGGACATCAGCATGATATTGCGCGCAAGTCGTCGATTCCGGTGGCGGATGAGCAGGCTTTCTGGGGCGTATTAGGCTGTTCTTGCTTCGCGTTCTGATACTTTTGCCCGGTGGCGCCACGCTTACCGGGACTACAGCGAATATAACAGGTACAAAAAAGGCTCGCATTGGCGAGCCTTTTTATGGAAACGTCTAGCCGATTACAGGCTGGATACGTTTTCAGTCAGGTATTTAGCTACGCCTTCCGGAGAAGCGGCCATACCTTCTTTTCCTTTTTCCCACTGAGCCGGGCAAACTTCACCGTGCTCTTCGTGGAACTGCAGCGCGTCAACCATACGCAGCATTTCGTCGATGTTACGGCCCAGCGGCAGGTCGTTAACAACCTGGTGGCGAACGATGCCGTTAGCGTCGATCAGGAAGGAACCGCGCAGCGCAACGCCTTCGTCCGGATGCTCGATACCGTAAGCTTTCTGAATTTCACGTTTGATGTCGGCAACCATCGCGTATTTAACCGGGCCAATACCGCCCTGGTCTACCGGGGTGTTACGCCATGCGTTGTGAACGAACTCGGAGTCGAAGGAAACGCCAACCACTTCTACGCCGCGTTTCTGGAATTCTTCGTAGCGCTTGTCGAAAGCGATCAGTTCAGACGGGCAAACGAAAGTGAAGTCCATTGGCCAGAAGAACAGGACGGTAGCTTTACCGTTGGTGTGCTGTTTGAAGTTGAATTTTTCAACGATTTCGCCGTTACCTAATACTGCTGCAGCGGTAAAGTCCGGAGCCTGACGAGTAACCAGAACCATATGATTCTCCTGTTATTACTAAGGTTAATTGGAACGCAACGCGGGCCAGTATAGGCAGAGGCGGGCAGGAACTCAATGCGGCGCTGACAATCGATGAGATAGGTTTTGCCTATTGATAATTATTCAATAGCGCTTTCAGAATAATCGTTTTGTGAGAAAGCGCAAGGTTTTACAGCGTTCTCTTTTTCGCCTGGTCCATCATTCGCGGATAAAAACGCCAGAATTGCTGTTCCAGTTGTCCATAGTGGTTATCAAGGTCGTACCATGAATCACGCAGCGCATCGAGGCGCGGGCGGCGGCTGGCCATACCGTTCAGGACGCGCTGAATGAATTCCATATCCTGATAACGTTCCAGCCAGCGTTCGGACCACATATATTCGTTGAGATTAACAAAGCGCGGCGGCGAATCCGGCAGAATTTGCGCCACCTGCGCGTGGGCGTAGCGGACGAACTCGTTTAGCGGCAGATCCGGCGACAGCTGCGCCCAGTGATGCGACAGGAAATGGTCCCACATCACGTCGAGGGAAATTGGCGCGACGCGGCGGGTCTCGGGGCGAAACCATTCGCGCGCCGTTTTGACTTCCGCCAGATTGTCGGTTATTACATCTATACGCCGATGCATATAAATGCCGTCAACCACATCCGCAGGATACTCGCCCTGCGGGTTACCGCGGACAAAATCGGCCAGCAGGTTGCCCGGCAGCGAGCTATCCGCAAGGTGGGCGAGATGTAAATGCGCGAGAAAATTCATATCGACTTCAATCCTTCACACGGCCATGCCGTTCTTGCTGGTTAATCATGGTATTCCGCTATTATATCCAGCGTTGAATAGGGTAACGGTTGCAGGAAGACCCGCCCGGCACTAGACTACCCGCCTCTTTATTTAGTCTGAGTCATCGTCATGCGCGTTACCGATTTTTCCTTTGAATTACCTGAATCCCTGATTGCTCACTATCCGCAGCCGGAGCGCAGTAGCTGCCGCTTGCTGTCGCTGGACGGGCCGACGGGCGCGCTGACGCACGGTACTTTCACCGATCTACTCGATAAGCTCAACCCTGGCGATCTGCTGGTCTTTAACAACACCCGGGTGATCCCGGCGCGTCTGTTTGGGCGTAAAGCCAGCGGCGGCAAGATTGAAGTGCTGGTCGAGCGCATGCTGGATGATAAACGTATTCTGGCACATATTCGCGCCTCTAAAGCGCCGAAGCCGGGGGCGGAGCTGCTGTTAGGCGATGACGAAAGCATTAACGCCACGATGCTGGCGCGCCACGGCGCGCTGTTTGAAGTTGAATTCAACGATGAGCGCCCGGTGCTCGATATCCTGAACAGCATCGGTCATATGCCGCTGCCGCCGTATATCGACCGCCCGGACGAAGACGCGGATCGCGAGCTGTACCAGACGGTTTACGGCACCAAGCCGGGCGCGGTCGCCGCGCCGACCGCCGGCCTGCATTTTGACGATCCGCTGCTGGAAAAGCTGCGCGCGAAAGGCATTGAGATGGCGTTTGTGACGCTGCATGTTGGCGCAGGAACCTTCCAGCCGGTGCGCGTTGACAGCATCGAAGAGCACATCATGCACTCTGAATATGCGGAAGTGCCGCAGGATGTGGTCGATGCGGTTCTGGCGGCGAAAGCGCGCGGTAACCGCGTCATCGCCGTCGGCACCACTTCCGTGCGTTCGCTGGAAAGCGCGGCGCAGGCGGCTAAAAATGGCCTGATTGAGCCGTTCTTTGCCGATACGCAGATCTTTATCTATCCGGGATATCAGTACAAAGTCATCGATGCGCTGGTGACTAACTTCCATCTCCCTGAATCCACACTGATTATGCTGGTCTCCGCTTTCGCTGGCTATCAGCACACCATGAACGCCTATAAGGCTGCGGTAGAACAAAAATATCGCTTTTTTAGCTACGGGGACGCGATGTTTATCACGTACAATCCGCAGGCTATTTCTGAGCGTCCCTAAAAAGGCCGGCACGCCGGCTTTCTGACGCCTTGACGCATTTTTTAGCCACGGAATCATTCCGTGGCGAGTATTTAAACGTCGGACTGTTTTTCTGACGCAGGAGCAATGATGAAATTTGAACTTGATACCACCGATGGCCGCGCGCGTCGCGGCCGTTTGGTGTTTGATCGCGGCGTGGTTGAAACGCCAGCCTTCATGCCCGTTGGCACCTACGGCACCGTCAAAGGGATGACGCCGGAAGAAGTTGAAGCCACCGGCGCGCAAATCATCCTCGGCAACACCTTCCACCTCTGGCTGCGCCCGGGCCAGGAAATCATGAAGCTGCACGGCGACCTGCATGATTTCATGCAGTGGAAAAGGCCGATCCTCACCGATTCCGGCGGCTTCCAGGTCTTCAGCCTTGGCGATATCCGTAAGATCACCGAACAGGGCGTGCACTTCCGCAATCCGATCAACGGCGATCCGATTTTCCTCGATCCGGAAAAATCGATGGAGATTCAGTACGATCTCGGTTCCGATATCGTGATGATCTTCGACGAATGTACGCCGTACCCGGCGGACTGGGATTACGCTAAGCGTTCGATGGAAATGTCTCTGCGCTGGGCCAAGCGCAGCCGCGACCGTTTCGATGGCCTCGGCAACAAAAACGCGCTCTTTGGCATCATTCAGGGCAGCGTTTACGAAGATTTACGAGATATCTCGGTTAAAGGTCTGGTAGAGATTGGCTTTGATGGCTACGCTGTCGGCGGTTTGGCTGTCGGCGAGCCGAAGGAAGACATGCACCGTATCCTGGAGCACGTTTGCCCGCAGATCCCGGCAGATAAACCGCGATACCTGATGGGCGTCGGGAAACCGGAAGACCTGGTGGAAGGGGTACGTCGCGGCATCGATATGTTTGACTGCGTTATGCCGACGCGCAACGCGCGTAACGGCCATCTGTTCGTGACCGATGGCGTAGTGAAAATCCGCAACGCGAAGCATAAAAGCGATACATCGCCGCTGGATGCCGAGTGCGATTGCTATACGTGTCGCAATTATTCACGTGCTTACTTGCATCATCTTGATCGTTGCAACGAAATATTGGGCGCGCGCCTCAATACCATTCATAACCTGCGCTACTATCAGCGTTTAATGGCTGGTTTACGCAAGGCTATCGAAGAGGGTAAATTAGAGAGCTTCGTGACCGATTTTTACCAACGTCAGGGGCGTTCCGTTCCTCCTTTGAACGTTGATTAATTTTAATAATGAGGGAATTTCAATGAGCTTTTTTATTTCTGATGCGGTAGCAGCAACCGGCGCGCCGGCGCAGGGCAGCCCAATGTCTCTGATTCTGATGCTGGTGGTGTTCGGTCTGATTTTTTACTTCATGATCCTGCGCCCACAGCAGAAACGTACTAAAGAGCACAAGAATCTGATGAACTCCATCGCCAAAGGTGATGAAGTCCTGACTAACGGCGGTCTGGTTGGTCGCGTGACTAAAGTCGCGGAAAACGGCTACATCGCTATCGCGCTGAACGATACCACCGAAGTGGTTATCAAACGTGACTTCGTAGCTGCCGTTCTGCCGAAAGGCACCATGAAGGCGCTGTAATTACCATTTTCCCTAAGGGAACTGCCGTGTTAAACCGTTATCCTTTGTGGAAGTACGTTATGCTGGTCGTCGTGATTATCGTCGGCCTGATTTACGCGCTTCCCAACCTGTATGGTGAGGATCCGGCTGTTCAAATCACTGGCGCGCGCGGCGTCGCCGCCAGTGAGCAAACGCTGATCCAGGTCCAGAAAACTTTACAAGAAGAAAAAATCACCGCGAAGTCTGTGGCACTGGAAGAGGGCGCAATTCTTGCGCGCTTCGACACCACCGACACTCAGCTGCGAGCGCGCGAAGCGCTGGTTAATCTGCTGGGTGACAAATACGTCGTGGCGCTAAACCTTGCTCCTGCTACCCCGCGCTGGCTGGCGGCGATGTATGCCGAGCCGATGAAGCTGGGTCTTGACCTGCGCGGCGGCGTGCACTTCCTGATGGAAGTGGACATGGACACCGCATTAGGCAAACTGCAGGAACAAAACATCGATAGCCTGCGCAGCGAGCTGCGTGACAAAGGCATTCCTTACTCTACCGTGCGTAAGGAAGACAACTACGGTCTGAGCATCGTCTTCCGCGACAGCGCGGCGCGCGACCAGGCTATCTCTTATCTCAGCCCGCGCCATCGCGATCTGGTTATTTCAAGCCAGGGTAACAATGCGCTGAAAGCGGTGATGACCGACGAACGTCTGAAAGAAGCCCGTGAATACGCCGTTCAGCAGAACATCAACATTCTGCGTAACCGTGTAAACCAGCTCGGCGTGGCCGAACCGCTGGTTCAGCGTCAGGGTTCCGACCGTATCGTGGTTGAACTGCCGGGTATCCAGGATACCGCGCGTGCGAAGGAAATCCTTGGCGCGACCGCGACGCTGGAATTCCGTCTGGTGAACACCAACGTCGATCAGTCCGCAGCCGCTTCTGGCCGCGTACCGGGCGATTCGGAAGTGAAAGACACCCGTGAAGGCCGTCCGGTGGTGCTGTATAAGCGCGTGATCCTGACCGGCGACCATATCACCGACTCCACTTCCAGCATGGACGAGTACAACCAGCCGCAGGTTAACATCTCGCTCGATAGCGCAGGTGGCAACATCATGTCTAACTTCACCAAGGACAATATCGGTAAACCGATGGCGACCCTGTTCGTGGAGTACAAAGACAGCGGTAAGAAAGATGCCAACGGTCGCGCTATCCTTGCGAAAGAGGAAGAGGTGATTAACATCGCCAATATCCAGTCTCGCCTTGGCAATAGCTTCCGTATCACCGGTATCAGCAACCCGACCGAAGCGCGTCAGCTTTCTCTGCTGCTGCGTGCGGGCGCCCTGATTGCGCCGATTCAGATTGTTGAAGAGCGTACTATCGGCCCGACTCTGGGTATGCAGAACATCAAGCAGGGCCTGGAAGCGTGTCTGGCCGGTCTGGTGGTCTCTATCCTGTTTATGATCTTCTTCTATAAGAAGTTCGGCCTGATTGCGACCTCTGCGCTGATTGCTAACCTGGTGCTGATTGTCGGCATTATGTCCCTGATTCCTGGGGCAACGCTGACCATGCCGGGGATCGCGGGTATCGTCTTAACCCTTGCGGTGGCGGTCGATGCTAACGTACTGATTAACGAGCGTATCAAAGAAGAGCTGAGCAACGGACGTACCGTTCAGCAGGCGATTGACGAAGGTTATAAGGGCGCATTTAGCTCTATCTTCGACGCCAACGTGACGACGCTAATTAAGGTTATCATCCTGTACGCGGTCGGTACCGGTGCCATTAAAGGGTTTGCGATTACTACCGGTATCGGTATCGCGACCTCAATGTTTACCGCTATCGTCGGCACCCGTGCCATCGTGAACCTGCTGTACGGCGGCAAGCGCGTGAAAAAGCTGTCTATCTGAGGAGTGCGTTGTGGCACAGGAATATACTGTTGAACAATTGAACCACGGCCGTAAAGTCTGGGACTTTATGCGCTGGGACTACTGGGCCTTCGGCATTTCAGGTTTTCTGCTGATTGTGTCGATCGCCATCATCGGCGTCCGCGGGTTTAACTGGGGTCTCGATTTCACCGGCGGTACGGTGATTGAAATTACCCTCGAAAAACCGGTTGATATGGACCAGCTGCGCGATTCGCTGCAGAAAGCGGGCTTTGAGGAGCCGCAGCTGCAGAACTTCGGCAGCAGCCGCGACATCATGGTGCGTATGCCGCCGGTACACGATGCCAACGGCAGCCAGGAGCTGGGCAGCAAAGTCGTTAACGTAATTAACGAATCGACCAGCCAAAGCGCGACGGTGAAACGTATTGAGTTCGTTGGCCCGAGCGTGGGCGCGGACCTTGCGCAAACTGGCGCTCTGGCGCTGATTGCGGCGCTGGTGTGTATCCTTATCTATGTCGGCTTCCGCTTTGAATGGCGACTGGCGGCAGGGGTCGTTATCGCACTGGCGCACGACGTGGTGATTACCATGGGCGTGCTGTCGTTGTTCCATATCGAGATTGACCTGACCATCGTCGCATCATTGATGTCGGTCATCGGTTACTCGTTGAACGATAGTATCGTGGTATCGGACCGTATCCGTGAAAACTTCCGTAAGATCCGTCGCGGTACGCCGTACGAAATCTTTAACGTGTCGTTGACCCAGACGCTGCACCGTACCTTGATCACCTCCGGTACCACCCTGATGGTGATCCTGATGCTGTTCCTCTTCGGCGGCCCGATTCTGGAAGGCTTCTCGCTGACCATGCTGATCGGTGTATCCATCGGTACGGCTTCTTCTATCTACGTCGCGTCCGCGCTGGCGTTGAAACTGGGCATGAAGCGCGAGCATCTGATCCAGCAGAAGGTCGAAAAAGAAGGGGCGGATCAGCCGTCCATTCTGCCGTAATAGAGTTCAGTTGAGATAAAGCAATCCCGGCCTCGATGGCCGGGATTTTTTTTGCCTGCCTGAAACCTGCTGACAGTATGCTGTCAGGAGCCCTCTCGTACACTGCTTGTGAACTCACTAACGAGCAGGAGGAAGTATGAACAACGTGATTAACTGGTTTGAAATTCCGGTCGCAGATATGGATCGCGCCGTCGCGTTTTATGAGTCGGTAATGCAGGTGACGTTACGTCGTGAAACCATGGATTGCGCGGACCTGGCCGTCTTCCCACATCAGGACCCGGCCCCCGGCGGCGCGTTGGCTAAATTTGACGGTATCGCGCCATCGCCGCAGGGCGCTATTATTTATCTGCATACCGACAACCTTGCCGCGACGCTGGATCGTATCGCCTCGGCGGGAGGAGCGTGCGTATTTGGCCCGCTGGCGCTGCCGAATGATATTGGCACCATCGCCCTGTTTACCGACAGCGAAGGCAACCGTGTAGGTTTGCATCAACCAGCTTAACCTGACTATTTAGCGAAACGAGAAATGACCCGACGCGCCGACCGTTTATTTCAGATAGTGCAGATCCTGCGCGGCAGGCGGCTAACTACCGCCGCGCTGCTGGCGGAACGGTTGGGCGTGTCGGAGCGTACCGTCTATCGCGATATCCGCGACCTCTCGCTCTCAGGCGTCCCGGTTGAGGGCGAGGCCGGGAGCGGTTATCGTCTGCTGGCGGGTTACGACCTGCCGCCACTCATGTTGACCACCAAAGAATCCGAAGCGCTCATTGCGGCGATTCGACTGTTAAAAACCTGGGGCGGCGATGCGCTTTCGCAGTCGCTGGAGTCAGCCCAGGAAAAAATGCTGGCGATTTTGCCGGAAGAGAGGCGGCGCAAAGCGGAGCAGACCCGGCTGTTTGCCCCCGACCTTGGCGCGCATCGTTATGCTAAAACCCATTTTGACGTTATCCATCAGGCCGTATCCAATCAGCAGGTGTTGCAGCTTCACTATCAGGATGAATCCGGTCAGGTAACGCGGCGTGAAGTGCTGCCGCTGGGGCTGTTTTTCTGGGGGGAGCGCTGGCTGCTGGTGGCCTGGTGCGAACTGCGCAGTGATTATCGTAACTTTCGACTCGACCGTTGTCTGGAGGTAAGGGCGATCGAGCGTCGTTTCAGCGAGTGCGCCGACCGTTCATTGAGCGATTTCTTACGTAAGGTGAGATGTGAGGAGCAATAAAAAAACGCCCGGTTGGCGTAAAACGCGTCCCGGGCGCTGTCTTGCTGTATTAGCAATTAGAAGTTGTAACCGACAACGAAGTAACCACCCCAGCCGGTAGAGCGTACGCTGAAATCGCCATCGCCGAAGTTCAGCTTAGCATCATCAGCCCACTGGCCGCCGTTATGGAAGTAACGCGCGACGATAGAGTAGTGCCAGTGCGCGTAGTTCAGCGCCAGGATGTGGCTGGACGCGATAGAGTTGCTGGTACGCGCGTGCTTACCGTTCATATCGTAGAAGTTGTCGTCGCCAAGGTCAGAACCCCAGTCGAAGTTGGTGAAGCCGATATAGCTTAGCGAACCGCCCCACAGGTCGGTCAGCGGAACGAAGTATTTCACCTTGAAGCGGTAGCCGTCCCACTCGTTTTCGTTGGAGGCGCCGTAGTTCTGCCACTGGTATTTAGCATAGATGTTCAGCGACAGGCTCATCGGCAGACCGGTATCGATGTCGGTACCCAGACCCATATACCAGGTGCTTTGCTCCTGAGAGTCGTTGCGGCCCATATCGTAGATATAGTTGTTCGCGAAGTACCACTCTTTGAACGGCCCGAAGCTCAGATCGGTGTTGGTCAGCTTGTCGATAGAGAAACGCGGTTCGATCTCCATAAACAGCGGGGAGCCTTTGTTCCAGATACCTTTCGCCGTGCTGTTGCCGCCGAAGAAGACCGGCGCATCGATATAGCCGTAGAAATCAAACCAATCTTTTTTAGCAAACGCTTCGTATTCCAGATAGGTATCGTTACGGATCTGCGGTCCAAAACGAGTGTGGTAGCTACCGACCACGTTCACACTCTGGTGCCACCAATCAGACAGGTACTGCGGTTTTTCAGTTTCTGCCGCGCCAGCGGTGAAAGAAGCGGAAAGCGCCACAACAGCGCTCGCTGCCAGTAATGTTTTTTTCATGTTGATGCCACTGTTTAAATTAAGCCAAAAGGCGTTAAGAAAATTGCCGAAGCGTTGCTAAATATTTCGTCTTTCTGTGGGGGTCTATTATAGAAATCATTGCTCACAAAAATACGTGTTGTTTCACATAACCAGAACATGCGTAATCGATTGCGTTCACGATTCTATGCATTTCTTGACAAAATGCTACTGAAAATCGCCTTCAGGAGCGATTTCTAATGAACTCTTATGAAAAGTTGTAAATGGATAACTTCGATAGATGAAAAGTGGGGCGCCGGGCCGTTTTGCCCGGCGTGAGCGCTTACTGCGCGCTGGCAGGTTGGATATCGTGGATACGAATAAAGCCGACTTTATCAGGCGTCACATTCAGGCGCAGCGGGATATCGACATCGCTGGGCGCCAGGATGCTGGCCGGGGCGCTAATCAGCTGATCCTGGACGTTGACTTCCTGATAGCTGTGGGTGGTACCGCTGATCTGCCCGGAAGCGACGGTCGCGGTGAAGGCCGGGAGCGGATCGTTAGACTCGCCCTGGATACGTAAGGTCAGGCGCGAACCGTCGCCATCGGCCGTAATACTGCCCACCGACATGCGCAGGGTGCCGATCTGGCTCTCCAGCCGCGCCGGCGTTTTAGCATCCGGTAGCAGGTAGACGCCGCTGGTGGATTTAGCATTCAGTGCGTTTTGCTGAGTGATTTTTATCGTTTGCTGATTCAGCTGGGTCATCTCTTTGCTCAGCGTACTGACGCTCTCGTTCATCTGACGAACTTCGCTTTGCTGGGCGCAGGCGGTAAGGGTGAACAGGCTGCCGATGATAGCCAGTTGTAGGTAACGTCTTGTCATGGTCAGGATTCCGTTTACAGAGGATGATTAATGGTAGCTAAACTGAATTGGCCTACCATAGATCCTTTGTCTCAAAAGCTCTTTCTTTGTAGTCCGCTGACTTCAGGGTAAACTACCCTTCAGATTAACTACCTGTCAGGACGCGCCATGCATTGCCCTTTCTGTTTCGCCGTGGATACCAAAGTCATCGATTCTCGCCTGGTCGGCGAAGGCTCCTCCGTGCGTCGTCGTCGGCAGTGTCTGGTCTGCAATGAACGCTTTACCACTTTTGAAGTGGCGGAACTGGTAATGCCGCGGGTGGTAAAAAGCAACGACGTGCGCGAACCTTTCAACGAAGACAAGCTGCGTAGCGGGATGTTGAAAGCGCTGGAAAAGCGGCCGGTCAGCGCCGATGACGTCGAAATGGCGGTAAATCACATCAAAACCCATCTGCGCGGCACCGGTGAACGTGAAGTCGCGAGTAAAATGATCGGTAATCTGGTGATGGAACAGCTGAAGAAGCTCGACAAGGTCGCCTATATTCGCTTCGCTTCCGTCTATCGCAGTTTCGAAGATATTAAAGAGTTCGGCGAAGAAATCGCCCGTTTACAGGACTAAGCCATGCAGGACGAAATGTACATGGCGCGAGCGCTGAAGCTTGCCGCGCGCGGACGCTTTACTACCCATCCTAATCCCAACGTCGGCTGCGTGATTGTAAAAGACGGCGAGATCGTCGGCGAGGGCTTCCACTATCGGGCCGGCGAGCCGCACGCCGAAGTGCACGCGCTGCGTATGGCCGGCGAGAAAGCCAAAGGCGCGACCGCCTACGTCACTCTCGAGCCCTGCAGCCACCATGGCCGCACGCCGCCGTGCTGCGATGCGCTGATCGCCGCGGGCGTTGCTCGCGTGGTAGCGGCAATGCAGGACCCGAATCCGCAGGTGGCCGGTCGCGGCCTGTATCGCCTGCAGCAGGCAGGTATTGACGTCAGCCATGGGCTGATGATGAATGAAGCGGAAGCGCTGAATAAAGGTTTTCTGAAGCGGATGCGCACCGGTTTTCCGTGGATCCAACTGAAGATGGGCGCTTCGCTTGATGGCCGTACGGCGATGGCCAGCGGCGAAAGCCAGTGGATCACCTCGCCGCAGGCGCGGCGCGACGTGCAGCGCCTGCGCGCGCAGAGCCACGCTATTCTGACCAGCAGCGCGACCGTGCTGGCGGACGATCCGGCGTTGACCGTGCGCTGGCAAGAGCTGAGCGCCGATACGCAGGCGCTCTATCCGCAGGAAAATCTGCGTCAACCGCTGCGTATCGTCATCGATAGCCAAAACCGCGTCACGCCTGAGCATCGAATTGTTCATCAGCAAGGTGAAACCCTGTTTGCCCGCACCCATGCCGATGAACGTACCTGGCCTGACAATGTGCGTACCTTGCTGGTGCCGGAACATAACGGCCATCTCGATCTCGTGCTGCTGATGATGCAGCTTGGTAAACAGCAGGTGAACAGCATTTGGGTGGAAGCGGGGCCGACGCTGGCCGGCGCTTTGCTACAGGCCGGGCTGGTGGATGAGCTTATCGTCTACATTGCGCCTAAACTGTTAGGCAGTGACGCGCGCGGTTTATGCGCGCTGCCGGGGCTTGAGAAACTGAGCCAGGCCCCCCATTTCAAATTCAACGAGATACGTCAGGTCGGACCCGATGTCTGCCTGCATTTAACGACTGCGTGATGTATTCCTAATATTAGGAAGCAGCGCCCAGAATATTATGATAAAATCCGCCCCCCTTGCGGGGCACATGAACCCGAAGGAAGAGTATGAACATTATTGAAGCTAACGTTGCTACCCCGGACGCTCGCGTCGCCATCACCATTGCGCGTTTCAACAACTTTATCAATGACAGCCTGCTGAAAGGCGCGATTGACGCCCTCAAGCGCATTGGTCAGGTAAAAGATGAAAACATCACCGTTGTTTGGGTTCCAGGCGCGTATGAGCTGCCGCTGGCGGCTGGCGCACTGGCAAAAACCGGTAAATATGACGCGGTGATCGCGCTGGGTACGGTGATTCGCGGCGGTACCGCCCACTTTGAATATGTGGCTGGCGGTGCAAGCAATGGCCTGGCGCACGTCGCTCAGGACAGTGAAATCCCGGTAGCCTTCGGTGTTCTGACTACTGAAAGTATTGAACAAGCCATCGAACGCGCTGGCACCAAAGCCGGTAACAAAGGCGCAGAAGCCGCGCTGACCGCGCTGGAAATGATTAACGTATTGAAAGCCATCAAGGCCTGATTTTTTGTAAGGGGAATTCCGTGAAACCTGCTGCTCGTCGCCGCGCCCGTGAGTGTGCCGTCCAGGCGCTCTACTCCTGGCAGTTGTCCCAGAACGACATCGCTGATGTTGAATACCAGTTCCTGGCGGAACAGGATGTAAAAGATGTAGACGTTCTGTATTTCCGTGAACTGCTGTCCGGAGTGGCGACTAACAGCGCGTATCTCGACGGTCTGATGAAGCCATACCTGTCGCGCCAGCTGGAAGAGCTGGGTCAGGTAGAAAAAGCGGTACTGCGTATTGCGCTGTTTGAGCTGTCGAAGCGTGACGACGTGCCGTATAAAGTGGCTATCAACGAAGCTATCGAGCTGGCGAAAACCTTCGGCGCTGAAGATAGCCACAAGTTTGTCAACGGCGTGCTGGATAAAGCGGCCCCGGTAATCCGTCCCCGCAAAAAGTAAACTGCAGGCCGGGCTTTGTAGGATCAGATCCTGCGAACCCGGCCTTATTCTTTTCTTTGCTGAGGCATAACGTATGGCATGCGGCGAATTTTCCCTGATTGCCCGTTATTTTGATCGCGTTAAAAGCGCCCGCCTTGATGTTGAAACCGGCATCGGCGATGACTGCGCGCTCCTGAATATCCCTGAGAAAAAAACGCTGGCAATCAGCACCGACACCCTGGTGGCGGGCAACCACTTTTTAGCCGACATCGACCCTGCCGACCTGGCCTATAAAGCGCTGGCGGTGAACCTGAGCGATTTGGCGGCGATGGGCGCGGAACCGGCGTGGTTGACGCTGGCGCTCACTTTGCCGGAAGCAGACGAAGCGTGGCTTGAAGCCTTTAGCGACAGTCTGTTTGTCCAGCTTAACTATTACGATATGCAGCTAATCGGCGGCGACACCACGCGTGGGCCGCTATCGATGACGCTGGGTATCCACGGCTTTGTACCGCCGGGCCGCGCGATGAAGCGTTCCGGTGCCAAGCCAGGCGACTGGATTTATGTCACCGGCACGCCCGGTGATAGCGCCGCCGGGCTGGCGCTTTTACAGGACCGGTTAACGGTTGATTCGCCAGCGGATGCCGATTACCTGCTGGCGCGCCATTTGCGTCCGATGCCCCGCGTACTGCAGGGCCAGGCGCTGCGCGATCTGGCCAATTCAGCGATCGATCTTTCTGACGGTCTGATTTCTGACCTTGGTCATATCCTGAAGGCCAGCGCCTGCGGCGCGCGTATCGATCTCGATGCGATGCCGTATTCCGATGCCATGCTGCGCCAGGTTGATCCTGAGCAGGCGCTGCGCTGGGCGCTCGCCGGCGGCGAAGATTATGAGCTGTGCTTTACCGTACCTGAGCTCAACCGCGGGGCGCTCGATGTCGCGATTGGTCAGCTAGGCGCGCGTTTTACCTGTATCGGCCAGATCGTGGCGGAAGCAGATGGACTGCAGTTTACCCGTGAGGGTAAGCCGATTAAATTGGATTTAAAGGGGTACGATCATTTTGGCACGCAGTAGAGACGAGGCGAAAAGCCGCCTTAATATGCGCAATCCCTGGCACCTGCTGGCGACCGGGTTCGGTAGCGGGCTGAGTCCGGTGGTTCCGGGAACGATGGGGTCGCTGGCGGCGATTCCGTTCTGGTATCTGATGACCTTTCTCCCCTGGCAGCTCTATTCGCTGGTGGTGATGATGAGCATCTGTATCGGCGTCTATCTTTGTCACCGTACGGCCAAAGATATGGGCACCCATGACCACGGCAGCATCGTTTGGGATGAGTTTGTCGG
This sequence comes from Klebsiella sp. 141240, assembly GCF_050600805.1. Classification (NCBI taxonomy): domain Bacteria; kingdom Pseudomonadati; phylum Pseudomonadota; class Gammaproteobacteria; order Enterobacterales; family Enterobacteriaceae; genus Klebsiella; species Klebsiella sp. 141240. The sequence goes on from NZ_JAQIRK010000002.1 coordinate 89,152, forward strand.
GATGTGGATCACCCTGATGGCGTTACCGACGATGGACTGGCAGTGGGTGGCTGCCGGTTTCGTTATTTTCCGTATCTTCGATATGTGGAAGCCATGGCCAATTCGTTGGTTCGACCGCAACATCCATGGCGGAATGGGGATCATGGTCGACGATATCGTCGCCGGGGTGATCTCCGCCGGCGTACTTTATCTGATAGGCCACCACTGGCCGATAGGTCTAATTTAAATCTGCACCCCGGCACGGCCGGGGTTTAAATTGCGGTGTTACTTGAAGCCGACGATTGGGTGGGGCCGATAGGGCGCTTCCAGCTTATCGATCTGTTCCGGCGTCAGGGTTAAATCGACGGCATGCAGGAGCTCATCCAGCTGTTCCTGACGCGAGGCGCCAATAATCGGCGCAGCCACGCCGGGCTTGCTTAAGAGCCAGGCCAGCGCCACCTGTGCGCGGTTGGCATCTAATTCTTCAGCCACTTCCTCCAGCTTCTGCGCTATCTGCTCATCATTGGCGTCGGTGGCGCTATACAGCGATTTACCGAACTCATCGGAGACGAGGCGTGCAGTCGTTTCTCCCCATGGCCGCGTCAAACGGCCGCGCGCCAGCGGGCTCCACGGCATGACCGCAATTCCTTTGCGCTGGCATAGCGGCAACATCTCGTTTTCTTCTTCGCGATAAATCAGGTTGTAGTGATCCTGCATGGTGACGAAGCGCGCCCAATTGTTCTGTTCCTGCAGAGCGAGCGCCTGGGCGAACTGTCGGGCATGCATAGATGATGCGCCGATATAGCGCGCTTTCCCGGCGCGAACGACATCGCTGAGCGCCTCCAGCGTTTCTTCGATGGGCGTGGCGTAATCCCAGCGGTGGATCTGCAACAGGTCGACATAGTCCATTCCCAGACGGCGCAGGCTATCGTCGATGGATCGCATGATTTGCGCGCGTGACAGCCCCTGCGGCAGATCGCCGACCTGATGATAAACTTTGGTGGCGACGATCACCGAATCGCGGCGAGCATATTCCCGCAGCGCGCGGCCAAGGATCTCTTCGCTGCTGCCATCGGAATAGTTGTTCGAGGTATCAAAGAAGTTAATTCCGCCTTCCAGCGCACGTTTAATCAGTGGACGGCTACTTTCTTCGGGCAGCGTCCAGGCGTGATTGCCGCGGTCAGGCTCGCCGAAGGTCATGCAGCCGAGACAGAGTCGGGAAACGCGAAGATGGGTATCGCCAAGAGGGATGTAGTGCATAAGACGCTCCTGCTACTTTAAAGGGAATCCTTTAAGCATAGCAGGAGCGGTATGGGCAATTATGCCAACCAGTCGCGGATTTTGGCTTCGATACCGGCGGCATCCAGGCCGAGGTCGGCGCGAACTTCTTCTTGAGTCCCCTGCGGGATAAAGAAGTCCGGCAGGCCGATGTTCAGCACCGGTACCGCGCGACGGTGGGCCATCAACAGCTCGTTGACGCCGCTGCCAGCGCCGCCCATGACGGCGTTCTCTTCAAGCGTGACCAGCACATCGTGATCGGCGGCAAGCTGCAGGATCAGCGCCTCATCAAGCGGTTTCACAAAACGCATATCGATCAGCGTCGCATTGAGTTTTTCCGCAACCTGAGTGGCTTCCGGCAGTAAAGTCCCGAAGTTAAGAATTGCCAGCTTCTCGCCGTTACGTTTCACCACGCCTTTCCCGATCGGCAGCGACGCCAGTGGTGCCAGTTCTGCGCCAGTACCTGTGCCTCGCGGATAGCGTACTGCGCTAGGGCCGTCGTTATAGTGGTATCCGGTGTAGAGCATCTGGCGACATTCATTCTCGTCGCTCGGGGTCATGATCACCATTTCCGGAATGCAGCGCAGGAAGGAGAGATCGAATGCCCCTTGGTGCGTCTGACCGTCGGCGCCGACGATGCCCGCGCGATCGATTGCAAACAGTACCGGCAGCTTTTGAATGGCGACATCATGGATCACCTGATCGTAAGCGCGCTGCAGGAAGGTTGAGTAAATCGCCACGATCGGCTTATAGCCGCCAATTGCCATCCCGGCGGCAAAGGTGACCGCGTGCTGTTCGGCAATGGCGACATCAAAATATTGATCGGGGAATTTCTTCGAGAACTCGACCATGCCCGAACCTTCACGCATCGCCGGGGTGACGGCCATCAGTTTGTCATCCTTCGCCGCGGTTTCGCACAGCCAGTCGCCAAAGATTTTCGAATAGGTTGGCAGGCCGCCGCTGCTTTTTGGCAGCACACCGCTGGTGTGATCGAATTTCGGTACCGCGTGGAAGGTGATGGGATCTTTTTCAGCCGGTTCATATCCACGGCCTTTTTTGGTCATGATGTGCAAGAACTGCGGTCCTTTCAGATCGCGCATATTCTTCAACGTATTGACCAGACCCAGTACATCGTGGCCATCTACCGGACCGATGTAGTTAAAGCCCATCTCTTCAAACAGCGTGCCGGGCACCACCATACCTTTAATATGCTCTTCGGTACGCTTAAGCAGTTCTTTAATCGGCGGTACGCCGGAGAAGACTTTTTTGCCGCCTTCACGTAGCGAAGAGTACAGCTTGCCGGACAGCAGCTGCGCCAGATGGTTGTTCAACGCGCCGACATTCTCTGAGATCGACATTTCATTGTCGTTCAATACGACCAGCATGTCTGGTTTGATATCGCCCGCGTGGTTCATCGCCTCAAATGCCATCCCGGCGGTGATCGCGCCATCGCCAATGACGCAAACGGTGCGCCGCTGCTTGCCTTCTTTTTCGGCGGCAATAGCGACCCCAATACCCGCGGAGATAGAGGTAGAGGAGTGACCGACGCTCAGTACGTCATATTCGCTTTCGCCGCGCCACGGGAACGGATGCAACCCGCCTTTCTGGCGAATAGTGCCGATTTTATCGCGACGGCCGGTGAGAATTTTGTGCGGGTAAGCCTGATGGCCGACGTCCCAGATTAAGCGGTCGAAAGGCGTATTGTAGACATAGTGCAGCGCCACGGTCAGTTCAACCGTGCCAAGGCCAGAGGCAAAATGGCCGCTTGAGCGGCTCACGCTGTCCAGAAGATAACGGCGCAGCTCATCGCAAAGCTTAGGCAGGCTATCTTTTGGCAGCAGGCGCAACTCCTGGGTGGAATCTACCAGCGCCAGGGTTGGGTATTTGGCAATATCAAAACTCATCAGAGACTCATTTATTGTTTATTTATCGCGCTGAATAATGTAATTAGCGAGCGCTTCCAGTGCCGTGGTATCCAGCGATTGCGCTGCCAGCTCATCTAAAGCCTGGCGGGCATCGGCAATCAGATCGCGCGCTTTCTGCTGGGCTTGCTCAAGACCCAAAAGCGCCGGATAGGTACTTTTGCCTAACTGTTGGTCGGCACCCTGACGTTTGCCAAGAGTCGCAGTATCACCTACCACATCGAGAATGTCATCCTGCACCTGGAAGGCGAGGCCGATATTCTCAGCGAAGCGATCGAGCGCTGGCAGCGCCTGACGGCCACGCTCGCCGGCGCTCAGCGCGCCAAGACGAACCGCCGCGCGGATAAGCGCTCCGGTCTTATGGCGATGAATTCGCTCCAGCGCCTGTAGATTGACCTGTTCGCCTTCCGCCTCGAGATCCAGCGCCTGACCGCCGCACATTCCGGCGACGCCGCTGGCCTGGGCCAGTTCGGAAACCATCGCCAGACGGTCACGATCCGGCACTTCCGGCATCGGCGTATCACTCAGTATAGAAAATGCCAGCGTTTGCAGGGCGTCGCCGGCAAGAATTGCGTTCGCTTCGCCAAACTTGATGTGGCACGTGGGTTGACCGCGGCGCAGATCGTCGTCGTCCATCGCCGGCAGATCGTCATGCATCAGCGAGTAGGCATGAATACATTCGACGGCGGCGGCTGGGGCATCCAGCGTAGAACGGCTAACGCCGAACATCTCGCCGGTGGCGTAAACCAGGAAAGGGCGCAGGCGTTTACCGCCTAATAATGCGCCATAGTGCATGGCTTCAACCAGCGGAGTGTTCTGAAACGGCAGCGGAGAGATAAAACGGCGCAGCGCGTCATTGGCCTGGGAGACACAGGCCTGTAATTGTTGCGGGAAGTCCATTTATTCAGCGTCCGGCGTAAAGGGAGTCAACGGCGCATCTTCGCTATCGGCCAGCAGGATTTGGACACGCTGTTCGGCCTGTTGCAGTTTCGTCTGCCCCTGGCGCGCGAGCTGCACGCCGCGTTCAAATTCGCTGAGCGCTTCTTCCAGCGGTAGTGAGCCGCTTTCCAGACGATTAACGATCTGCTCGAGTTCGCCTAAAGCGCTCTCAAAGCTGGCCGGGGCCTCATTTTTCTTTGGCATAGTGAATATAGACTCTTGTTATGTCTCGATGGCTATCAGTATGGTAACGGAGTCGGGCGGTTAAGCAAACTCGCGGCATTCACCCTACGGATACATTTTTGCGAAAATGCGCAATGCCAGGCGAAAAGCGAACAATGATGGTATACTCCGCGCCCTGGATGCAGACGCTGTGTTGCGCCTGTACAATTTTTTTGCTTAAAGCCCCGTCGGGCTTGCCAACGAACTAATGTCGCTATGAAGTTTATCATTAAATTGTTCCCGGAAATCACCATCAAAAGCCAATCTGTGCGGTTGCGCTTTATTAAAATTTTAACCGGGAACATTCGTAACGTTCTCAAAAACTATGATGAGACGCTCGCCGTCGTTCGTCATTGGGATCATATCGAAGTTCGCGCGAAAGACGAAAACCAGCGACCGGCTATTCGCGACGCGTTGACCCGTATCCCGGGCATTCACCATATTCTGGAAGTGGAAGACGTTCCTTTCACCTCGCTGCACAATATTTTTGAGCAGACATTACCGCTGTGGCGCGAGCAGCTCGAAGGCAAAAGCTTCTGCGTACGTGTGAAGCGCCGTGGTAAACATGAATTCACCTCAATTGAGGTTGAGCGCTACGTTGGCGGCGGCCTGAACCAGCATATCGAATCGGCGCGCGTGAAGCTCACCGACCCGGACGTGACGGTTAATCTGGAGATCGAAAACGATCGTCTGTTGCTGGTGAAAGGGCGCTATGAAGGTATTGGCGGCTTCCCTATCGGTACTCAGGAAGATGTGCTGTCGCTCATCTCCGGCGGCTTCGACTCCGGCGTCTCCAGCTATATGCTGATGCGTCGCGGCTGTCGCGTACACTACTGCTTCTTCAACCTCGGCGGCGCCGCGCATGAAATCGGTGTTCGCCAGGTGGCGCACTATTTGTGGAACCGCTTCGGCAGTTCTCATCGTGTTCGCTTCGTGGCAATCAATTTTGAGCCGGTGGTTGGCGAAATCCTTGAAAAAGTCGATGATGGCCAGATGGGCGTGGTGCTCAAACGTATGATGGTGCGTGCGGCATCGAAAGTTGCTGAGCGTTATGGCGTGCAGGCGCTGGTGACCGGCGAAGCGCTGGGCCAGGTATCCAGTCAGACGCTGACCAACCTGCGTCTTATCGACAATGTCTCCGACACGCTGATCCTGCGTCCGCTGATTTCGCATGATAAAGAACACATCATCAATCTTGCACGCGAAATCGGTACGGAAGATTTTGCCCGCACCATGCCGGAATACTGCGGCGTTATCTCGAAGAGCCCAACCGTGAAAGCGGTAAAAGCGAAGATCGAAGCGGAAGAAGAAAACTTCGATTTTAGCATTCTGGATAAAGTGGTTGAGGAAGCGAATAACATCGACATTCGCGACATCGCTCAGCAAACGCAGCAGGACGTGGTGGAAGTCGAAACCGTCAGCGGCTTCAGCGCGAACGACGTGATTCTCGATATTCGTTCTGTCGATGAGCAGGATGATAAGCCATTGAAAGTGGAAGGCGTCGATGTTGTTTCGCTGCCGTTCTATAAACTGAGCACCCAATTTGGCAATCTCGATCAGAGTAAAACCTGGCTGTTGTGGTGTGAACGCGGCGTGATGAGCCGTCTGCAGGCGCTATACCTGCGCGAGCAGGGCTTTACTAACGTGAAAGTGTATCGTCCGTAATTCGCCTGTACTTATGAAAAAGCCTTCCCTAAGGGAAGGCTTTTTTACATCTGGGGGTTAGCGTAGCGTCATCGCCAGTGCATTCAACTGATCGATAACGATATTCCAGCCTTCAAAAAATCCCATCTTTTCATGCTGCTCTCGGGTTTCCGCGTCCGCATGCAGTACCGTTGCCGTATAGCGACAACCGTCGTTTTCATCCACAAAGGTAATAATAGCCGTCATGGCAAAAGGGGTAACGGCCGGCCGAAAGTTCTCAGTTAGCATTGAGGTCATAACTATTTTTTGCTGCGGAATGACTTCAAGAAAACAGCCGGGGTTATCGCTACGTTCACCGTCAGGGCCGTGCATCACGGTGTGGAAAGCCCCGCCAGGACGCAAATCAAAAGCCAGGACGTCGGTATACCACGGTTTCGGGCACCACCAGGTTTTGAGTAATGCCGGATCGGCCCACGCGCGCCAGAGAGCTGCAGTGGGGGCGCTGAGCCAGCGGCTGATGACGAGGTCACGAGAATCGGTTGCGCTACGGGACATGCTACGGCTCCTCAGGAAATAAGGGGCGCCAGTCCGCTGCGCGGACCGGCTATCAGGATTCGTAGTAATTATAGATGCCAGCAGCCATGACCAACTGCGAAGCAACTTCATGCGCTTTTTCACGGCCAACCAGCAGGTCAATCATTTTGAGAGCGAAATCAATGGATGTTCCTGGACCCTGACTGGTCAACAAATTAACCCTTGGATCCCAAACGACGCGCTTATCCTGCCACTGTTCGGCGGGGATTTGCTCTTTTAGCGCCGGGAAACCGGTAATGTTGCCGATAGGAAACAGATTATGTGGCACCAGAACGGTCGCTGGCGCGGCGCAGATAGCCGCCACAATGCGCCCGGATAGATGAAATTGTCGTACGGTTTCTACCAGCAAAGGGCTGTCGCGAAAGCACTCGGCGCCCTTAATACCGCCAGGCAAAACGATGATATCAAAATCGCCATCGGCGACTTCGACCAGCGGCGCATCCGCGACGAGCTTCACGCCTCGCGAGCAGATAATGGTCAGATTGCCATCACTGGCGACGCTGGCGGTGGTCACTTTCACGCCGCCGCGCGCTAATAAATCGATAGTGGTGACCGCTTCGGTCTCTTCGCTACCAGGGGCGAGGCAAATCAGTGCCGACGCGTTCATAAATATTCTCCTTTCGCTTTACCTGTTCAAATAAACGGGCATTTTCCGGCACAGGCAGGCCGTGGGCGCGTGCGCGATTAAGCAGAAAACCAGTGATATAGTCGATTTCCGTATGCCGCTGCGCGCGGATGTCCTGCAACATCGATGAAATATTATCTGCAGTACTTTCAATGACCTGATTCACATACAATAACAGGTTTTCCGCCGATGTATGAATTCCTTCGCGCTCCATTACCGCTGCGACTTCCTGACAAATGGCATTGATCTCATGCGGGAAATCACGCAGATCGCCATTTCGGCAATCTTTCAGCGCGGTCAGGGGGTTAATGACGCAGTTGACGGCCAGCTTACTCCATAATGCCGGATGAATGTTGTCGTGCCAGGCGACATCCGGCAGTACGTTTTGCAGGATGTCAGCGAGGCCGCTGTAATCCTGGCTATAGCTTTTAGCAGGCCCGATATGGGTAGTCCCCTGCGCGACGTGAATGATGACATTGCCATCGCGGCGTGCGGCGTGGGTGGTGGACGCCAGCAACAGAGGTTGCTTGATGCTTTTTAATTCATTCAAGGTGCCCATGCCGTTATGAATAAGCAAAATAGGGGCTGAAGCCGGTAATATAGCGGCCAGATTTTTCACCGCCTGCGAAACCTGCCATGCCTTTAACGTCACTAGTAGCAAATCGCTGGTGGCGAGAAAATCAGGATCGTTAGCGGTCATTGATTCATTGAAATTACTACCGTCAGTCTCAATAAGATTAACGCTACAAAATGGTTGCGGGACGCGTAACCAGCCCTGGACCTCATGTCCGTTTTTATACAGCGCGGTTAACCATAATTGTCCCAGTGCACCGCATCCCAGTACGGTTACTTTCATTATTCCTCCTCACCTGCGACTTCCCAGGCGCTTGTAGCTAAAGTATAGCGTTATCAGCTAAGCTTCCGGGATAACAAGTTGAGTTATGCCGCGTTGTGGGTATTATGCAACGCAAAAGAAACGGAAGGAGAGGAAAAGATGCCATCTTTCGATATTGTCTCTGAAGTCGATCTTCAGGAAGCGCGTAATGCGGTCGAAAACGCAAGCCGCGAAGTCGAGTCACGATTTGATTTTCGTAATGTTGAAGCCACCTTTGAGCTGAACGAAACCAGTAAAACCATCAAGGTACTGAGCGAGTCTGATTTCCAGGTCAATCAGCTGTTGGATATTCTTCGCGCCAAGCTACTCAAGCGCGGCATTGAGGGAAGTTCGCTCGATGTGCCGGAAGCCTTTGTACATAGCGGGAAAACCTGGTTTGTCGAAGCTAAGCTGAAGCAGGGCATTGAAAGTGCGATTCAGAAGAAAATCGTCAAACTGATTAAAGACAGCAAACTCAAAGTACAGACGCAGATCCAGGGCGAAGAAATTCGCGTCACTGGTAAATCTCGTGACGATTTGCAGTCGGTTATGGCCTTAGTGCGCGGTGGCGACCTAGGCCAGCCATTCCAGTTCAAGAACTTCCGCGATTAACACGCAAAGCCTGATGGCGCAATGCCATCAGGCTTTGCGCTGATGTCGATGCCGGAGAAGATTTAAGCCGTTCTCCGGCAAATAAAAATCTTACTACTTAACTCTTCTGACCTGTTTTTTAATCCTTCCTCAAGGCGTTCAGCATATTTGTTTCATTATCAACGCCAAGTTAAATTTTCTGATTATTTTCTCAAATTGAAATTCATGAATATGAATTCATACTGATCGGTTCAAACTTGAGAGTGAATAATACCCGCGGGAAGTGGGCATGCAGCATTGATCTCAATCATGAAGTAAAGGAAGTTGCTTCTGTATGGAACGAATTCACTTTTTATTCATTATTTTAATCGGGGAAACTGTAACGGAGTAAGGATATGGAGTTGTGTATGTCATTGTTTACTGTGTGTCGCTAAAACATATTCCGACTTGGTTTAGCAGGCGAGATGAGAAATGATGAGCTACCAGCGTTGAAACGAATTATTACGCTCGATGCGTGGACAGGGAATGTCTCATATTTTGTATGAATTGAATCAGCTTTCTTTGTTCCAGGTAAGTATATGCATTCGGCGTAGGTGGGCGCAGAAATACATTTTTATGTATTTAAAATTAATTTGTTGAATAGAGCTGCATATAACATTTGATGAGTTTACGTGCTTTTCACAGGGATTTTGTACGCATGACTCGTACTTAAAATAGTCAGAGTGAGTAACGCTGCATAAGTGCAGGTTATTCATTATGGCTGCACTCAATCAATACTATCTTAGAAAGGTTTATATGAAATACCACGAAAACAAAAAAAGGTCAGTGAAATTAAACCCGATTGCAGCGTCATTATTACTGCTGATGCCCGTAATGGCGCAAGCGGAAATTTCTATTAAAAATGGCAGCGTTACTGAAGCTTCCAATGGGGTGCCGATTGTTAATATCGCGAAACCGAATAGCAATGGCCTTTCACATAACGTATACGACACGCTGAATGTTGGCGCTGAAGGCGTCATTTTTAATAACGCGACAAGCGCAGCACAGTCCGTACTGGCCGGACAGATTGCGGCCAACCCGAACCTTACGGACGGTAGCGCAATGGTTATTCTTAATGAAGTGACTTCAACGAATGCCAGTACTATTAATGGTATGATGGAAGTTGCCGGTGATTCCGCTCACTTGATCATTGCCAACCCTAATGGCATCACGACTCAGGGAGGCGGGTTCATCAACGCTGAAAAAGGGACATTAACCACGGGTACGCCAAAGATAGGTGACGATGGGTTATTAAATGGCTATTCGGTTAATGGCGGAACGATTACTGTAAGTGGATTTCAGAGCGAATCACCAACCGAAATCCTGGCGCGTAGTATCGTTGTGAATGGCGCGCTTTCTGCCAGTGAGCTTAAGATCGTCGCGGGGAGTAATGCGGTCAACGCCGACGGTGTAGTCACCGACTCCGTAACGCCTACCGGTAACGCAAGTACCTATGGTGTGGATGTTTCTAAGCTCGGTGGTATGTATGCGAATAAAATTAGCCTTGTCAGCACTGAAAGCGGCGTAGGCGTACGTAATCTGGGAACGATTTCTGCCGGGGATAGCGGTATTAAGATTACCAGTAACGGTAAACTGCTTAACAACAATGCGGTTATTCAATCCAGCGGCGATATCACCCTGAACACCAACGGTGTTTTAGAAAATAGCGCAGGGAAAATCAACAGCGATAAAATGATCGCTATTGATACTGCGGGTAATAAAGTTAGTAATATCAACGGTGGCAATATTTTAGCAACCACTAATAACTATATTACCAGCGGTAAATTCGATAATAGTAATGGTAAACTGGCTGCCGGACAAACGCTGGCTGTCAATACCAGTGGTAATTCTTTTACCAATACCGGCAAAGCTAAAACGGCGGGTATTGAGGCGGGTGTCGTTGCAATCGAATCAGGTGATTTTAATAATAACGACGGTCAGATTCATGCTGGCTATGTTGGCCTGAAAAATACATCGTTAACCAATAATGGCGGCACTATTGATTCAACGGGCAATGTCGAAGTTGAAAGTACTGGAAACATTGAAAACGTAACTGGTTTGATCCGCTCCAGTGCTGGTGCTGTAAAATTAACGACAACTAAAGCAGTTAAAAACAACGACAACAAATCGGCCGATACCACGGGCGGTGAATCCTTGGGCATCGTCTCAGGTAACGGCATCGAGATTGCTGCTGACTACTTATTCAACTGGGCTGGCGAAATTGCCTCAGATGGTGATGTGAGCATCCAAACCACCAGTGATATTGATAACTATATGGGTAAAATTGAAAGCAGTAAGACTGTTTCAATTACTGGTCGCGACATAAATACCAGCCAATCCGGTATTAACGGCGGAGATGGTGTAAATATCGATCTCGATAATTACTACAGCCGATTGGGAGTGATAACTTCAGTAAACGGTGATGTTACTATCAAAGCCAACACCGTGAGCACAGATAGTTCAGTCATTAAAGCAAAAAATATCAGTATTGAGTCCGGAGCTGATATCGATGCTAAGTATACTATGATGGTTGCTGATCAAAAACTAGCGCTTAATGCGGCAGGCAAAATCACCAGCACCGATAGCGACAAGTTTGGCTTCTATGTCGGCCAATACTTCGGTTATGGAAACCAACAAGGTGGTTTAATTGGCGGCGAGGGTGTTGATATTACGGCGAAAAGCCTGAATAACGAATCAGGTCGTATCATTGCGCAAACCGGTGATGTAAATATTAATCTGACTGGCGATCTCGCAAGTAACAAAGGGCAGATTGTTGCTAATTCAGGGAAGATGACGATTGCTGCGAAGAAAGTGGCTGCTGATTACGCAACAATTTATAGTTCAGGAAATATGCAGATTGACGCAACTGCGATATCATCAAAAGCAAGTGGTTCTGTTGCTAAAAATACCGCAACCGGCATCATCTCTTCAGATAGTGATATTTTAATTAATATTACTGGTGACTATAATAACACTGGATGGGTGAATGCTGCAGGCAATCTGACAGTAAATACTTCCGGTTACCTGACAAATAATCACGCCTTTAATGCAGGTGGTGATTTAAATCTGACTGGCAAAACTATTACTAATAACAACGACATTGCAGCGGGTAATACGCTTAATATCACCACTGCTAATGATTTGACTAATAATCTCGGCGCGAATATTACAGCTAAGACTACTAATGTCACCGCTAAAAATATCTCAAACTGGTCAAACCTGGTTGCTGATAGCCAGTTGAATGTCACTGCAAGTAATAACATCTACAACTATGGCAATCTTTATACAGCGGGTAAGGCGGTAATCAATGCTAAGAAAATCGTCAATACCGGTTTCTGGGCTGTATTAGGTGGGGCTCAAGGATTTGAGACTACAGCCAATGTTGTAAACGTATTTGGTACCGTTGTCGGTAAATAAATTAGGTAGTGGGTGAAAGCAGTAAGGGATTACTGCTTTCACATTATCAGGATATGAAATGGATATTCGATACACCTTTATCATTGCTTCTCTTTTTTTAGCCACGCTACCCGTGACCGCCGCTGATGTTCAGTTAGGGCGACTTATAAAAGAACAGCAAAGTAACGATAATGCGTCCTTACAAGACAGAAAAATAGAGCAGAAAGATGTGTATTCTGATGCCACGACAAAGAAGCACACTGATAGCACATTCCCGCAAGAAACACCTTGTTTTCAGATCAATGAATTGATTCTTAGTAATGACTTTTTAGATAACAATGGATTAAAGGAAATAAAAAATAAGGTGATTGGTAAATGCCTGGGAATGAATGGGCTCAAAAAGGCCGCTGTGCTGTTCCAGGATTATTATATAAATGCCGGGTATATAACCACGAGAGTTGAAATTCCCTCACAGGATTTGTCAACGAAAAAATTAAATCTGACGGTAGTTCCAGGAAGAATTTCCGAGATTGTTGTGGCTGATAATGATGTAAGCAGGTGGATTTTACCGTTTTCAGATGGCGATATACTAAACATCAGAGATTTAGAGCAAGGGCTGGAAAATATCCAGAGAACCCCTGAAGTGGATGTCAAGATAAACATCCTACCAGGCGCTGAAAATGGTACAAGCAAAGTGCTAATAAATCCCCAGCGTAAAAAAAAGTGGAGCTTAAGGGCTTCTTATAATAATTTCGGGGATAAGAGTACTGGTAGTGAACTTATAGGTGGGACAAGTTATTTATATAATGTTACAGGCTTGAGTGATCTTTTTTATCTGGCAGGAACAGGTAGCCACACTGGTGGTTATAAGAACGTGAGTACTTATTATAGTGTGCCATTCGGATATTCTGAATTCAGTCTTTATTATAGTAAAAGTAAATCCCATCAAGGTATAGATATCGGTGCATATACTTTTGATTATGTTGGAGAGACGGAATACTTCAGTCTCAAGGGCAATAGAATGCTATACCGCAATGTGAACTCAAAATTGTCTACCAGTGCTGAACTGATCAGACGTAAATATGACTACACATTGGGCGGGACAGAACTGGTACTGCAAAAACGTGATATGGGTAATGTACGGTTAGGTTTAAATTATAAGAGAAACTTTACCGGAGCTGCGCTGGACTCAACGCTGAGCTGGCAGCGGTTTACCAAAGCTTTTGGCGGTACCGACACGCCTGATATGCGCACTGGCACTGTTAGTAAGAAAAGTCAGATTGTGAACCTTAATGTGAATTACGTGAAATGGTTAACAATGCTGCCAACTAACGCCTATTATGAACTTAATTTTAGCGCCCAATACTCACCAGATAATTTGACGTTACAAGATCAATTCACGATAGGCGATCGTTGGAGTGTACGTGGCTTTCAAAACAGTGATGGTATCTATGGCAATAAAGGCTTCTTTTTACAAAACACGCTAAATGTTGTTACAGGATATAAAGGTCTCATACCTTATATCGGCGCTGATTACGGTCAAATAATTGGTGAGTTACCTTCACAAAATCTTAGCGGCAAGAAATTAATGGGTGGTATTTTAGGTGTCAAAGGGAGTGTCAGAGCTTTGGAGTATGATGGTTCGATATCAGTACCCTTTATCTATCCCCATGATTTGGATGTCGATAAATATAAAATTAATTTCAATCTTGCGTACCAGATTTAATTCATCGGGAACTCTGTAATGCGTATTGGTACAGATATTGTTGAAGTGGCAAGAATAGAAAAAGCCATTGCTAATGATAAGTCAGGATTTCTTCATCGAGTATTTACGGATAATGAAATAAAAGATATTGGTATTACTACCATTAATTACGAACGAGTATCAGGCTTTTGGGCTGCTAAGGAGTCGCTGGTAAAAGCTATTGGGTATGGATTTAGTCACGGAATTCGTTTCCATGACATCGAGGTTGTCCATGACGAAAATGGAAAACCTGAGTTTCTATTGTCAGGGAGGGTAAAGTACATACTTAACGAGCAAAAGATTATGAATATATCTTTAAGTATTTCTCACTGCCGGACATATGCGATAGCCGCAACCATAATCTATTAATTAAAGGCATTTATGTAAAATGTATAGGTATAGCGATCTTGTAAGTAAAAAAGTGCTGATTACTGGTGCCAGCGGCGATATAGGTCTTGCAATTTGTGGGAAATTTCTTGAGCAAAAATGCACGGTTTATGCGTTATATAAATCAAATGTCGAGCCCTTGCTTTCTCTGAAAGAACATCATGCTAATGGTGATTTACTTAATATTTTGCCGTGTGATCTCACAAGCCAGGAAGAAGTCATTGCGTTGTGTAAGCAGTTGGCCATCGAAGCCGGAAGACTGGACGTGCTGGTGAATAACACGGGCATTGTCAAGGATAGCCTTTTTGCATCAATGACCTTTGATGATTTTTATTCGGTTATCAACATTAATTTACTTAGCCTGTTCCGGTTAACGAAAGAAGCATTAATGTTATTACGTTCCGCAGAAAGCCCTGTGGTTATCAATGTCGCATCTGTGGCTGCTCTTGTACCAAGCGTTGGTCAGGCAAACTATAGCGCATCAAAAGGTGCAATATTAAGTTTCACCAGGACTCTTGCAGCTGAGCTGGCGCCTCGGGGCGTACGCGTTAATGCGGTTGCGCCGGGGATGATTGAATCCAAAATGGCGAAGAAGGTTCCACGTACAGTTGTTCGTGAAGTGACTAATTCAATTCCCTTAAAACGACTCGGGAAATGTGACGAAGTAGCCAACGTTATTGTTTATTTAAGCTCTACGGCATCCAGCTACATCATAGGGCAAACCATCGTGGTCGATGGTGGCATGGTAATGCGGTGATTTATGTCTAAGTATTCGATACCGCCAAAAATTTTTCTTGCCATGGGCGGCTGGCGTCAACCTCTACTCATGGTAGATAAAATAGTCGATTATAAATATGGAGAGAATGGCTTCATCAAAGTTATAAAACATGTAACTTATAATGATCCTTATCTGCTTGGGCATTTTCCAGAAGACCCCATTATGCCGGGGGCTATCATTTCTGAAATATTTGGCCAGGCAAGCGAGTATTATTCTTTCCTCACTGATATCTGTGACATTTATCAACATCACACGGGAGAAGAGCTCAGGACATTGCGTGACATCCATACTTATATCAAGCATCCGGATATGTTGAACATAATACATACAAGGCGTGCTGAGGTACGGGGTGTATTAGCCTCACAGAACCTGAAGTTTAAAGAAGCGGCTTACCCGGGAGATACGATTGAAGTGGTAAGTAAACTCTCATTTTCTGATGAACGCGGGTTTAAACATTATTTAGTTACAGCCAACGTTGGCAAAAGAGTCATTAGTCAGGGCGTCATTATTAACTTTAGAGAAACCATTTAGTTTTCCAAGGAGATTCGGTGTGACAAACATCCATGATGAAATCAATGAAAGAAAAAAAATAATCGTTACGATTAAAAGCGAAATTATTCAACGTCTAAATGTTCAGCGTGAGGCTCATCAAATAGATGATGACACGCCGTTGTTTGGTAACGGATTGAAACTTGACTCTGTAGATGCAACGGAAATTATCGTTATGCTTGATAAAACCTTCAACATCCAGGTATCGGAAGGCGATGATCCCGCTTATATGCGAAGTATAAATAATCTGGCATCTTTCATACTAAAGAAAAAAGCATCCTGAATTGAAACAGTTACATTGAAGGGCATTCTATGAAGTTACTTTCTGACCTCCATTTTAAAAACAATGCGGTTATGGGAATCTATAATCATCAATGCGTACCATCTTCATATCATGATGTTTTTGAAGAATATAAAGCAGTTCGTGAAAATGTCTTGTTGGTAGATTATTCTCATATGTCCATTACCAGCGTGATGGGTGAAGATGCATGGGCGCTTGTGAACTATATGGTCTCTGCTGATGTATCAATCATTCGTGATGAACAGGGTATTTATTCTTTGCTGCTCAACGCAGATGGAACCATCCGCGGTGATGCTTATATTCTGTGTGCCGCTGAAGGTTATTATATTTTATCCGAGAATCTCACCGCGAAAGAAGTTGTAGATATCCTGAATGAAACCCTTATAAAGGCCGATGATTTAGATATCCAGGAAATTCCTGAGATAAAATCGATGGAAGAGGATGACTGGGGCGTCATTATGCTGGAAGGGCCGTATGCCTGGGAGGTAATGGCTGAGGTTTATGGTTTTGATATCATTGGCTTGCCTTATTATGAATATATGAACACCGATGATGGGCTAATGATTTTTCGTTGTGGAAAACATGGCGAATTCGCATATCAATTGATTGGCGCACAAGCAACGCTTGTTACGATGTGGATGAAATTACAAGAAATAGGCGCCAGATATTCGCTGAAAACCGGTGGCTTAGATTTTCAACGTTTGGTGAGGATTGAAAATACAGGATGGGATGAAAGTATTTATCCTCGCTATTCCAGTAATCCTGTTGAACTACAAATGCAGTGGGCTATCCAGTATGACAAAGAGGACTTCATAGGTAAGAATGCAGTAGTGGAGTTATCACGAAATGGCGCAAAACGTAAGCTTGTTGGGATCTCCCCCTGCGATGAATGTAGCCGGATCGACTCAGATGATCTGGTGATAGTTAATGGATGTCAGGTTGGAGTTATTGTCAATGCAGCATATTCTCCGGCAAGGCAAGCATGGATTGCGCTGGCCCTTATTGATGAGGGTTATGCGTTAGCTGATATTGCAGGTTTTAGCCTTAAAACCGCAAATGGCGAAATCACCGCAAAAACACAAAATTTACCATTTATTTATAACTTGAGCTTATTGGTTAACCCAACAACACATAGCTATGTTGATGCGTCGAAAGCAAAGAGCGCGCTTGTCACGGTATAACATTTAGCGACGACAATATTGTATCCAGCATCGGTCGGTAGAGAATAAAAATCGGGATAGAAAATAAAATTATGGAAACGAGCAGAAAAAGAGTGGTTATTACCGGCATGGGGATTTTGTCGTCTCTGGCTGACAATATAACAGACTTCAGGCAAGCACTGCTGGAGAAAAAAAATGGCATCGCTGATAGTGCGCGTTTCTCTAAATGGTTTGCGAACGCTCGTGCGGCTGAAATGCTGCATCAAATTCATTGCCCCGAATTATCAAAAGAGGTTATCTCATCGCTAGATAATGCTGCGCTTTGGGCCTACAAAGTTGGCAAGGAAGCGCTCGAGCAGGCAGGACTGGCGACCAATCGACCGTGCCTGGAACAGATGGGGCTGATTGTTGGCGTTTCTTCGGCGGGTACTGAAGCTTTCCTTCCGCTATTTGAGCAGCGTATTCAGGACTTTTCGTTACGTAAGGCTCTTTTTTCAGGCAGCTTTTCATCGTGTTGTTCCAGCGCCTCTACCTTATTGGGTTTGAAGGGGGGAGTGGAACTCGTCGCAACAGCTTGTACGGCGAGCCCGAACGCCGTCGGCATGGCTTTTGATTACATTCAAAATGGCAAAAGCAAGGCTATGCTGGCTATTGGAACGGAACCCATTTATTTACCAACCTTTGCTGGTTTTTATGCTCTGAATGTTATGCACCCGCAATCGTGTTCGCCATTTTCGGGACATTCAGGGATGTCTATTGGCGAAGGAGCAGGGGCAATAGTACTGGAAGAGTATGAGCATGCCGTCGCACGCGGCGCGACGATTCTCGGAGAAATTCTCTCTTACGCCACCTCGTGTGATGCATATCATGAAACGGGACCCGATCCGCGCGCCAGCGGCGCAGTGAAGGTTATGCAAAAAGCTATGGCGAATGCAGGTCTCAAACCGGAGCAAATTGATTACGTTAATGCGCATGGTACGGGGACGCAAGCTAATGACCAAATAGAAACTCTGGCGATGAAGAAAGTTTTCTCTGGCGCCGAACATATATTGATCAGCTCAACTAAATCCTATTTTGGTCACAATATTGGCGCCGCCGGTATTGTCGAGCTCATTGCATGCTTAGTCACCCTTCCGCAGAAGCATGTTCTGCCAACGTTGAATTTTTCGCAGCCGCGCCCTAACTGCGATCTGGACTACGTTGCGAATGAATTTCGACACAAAGATATCAACATCTTTATGAAGAATAACTACGCATTCGGCGGTAATAATTGCTGCATGATTGTCAGTACGAAACCATGTTCAGTTCCTCTTACCACCTATGATGCTAAACGTGTTGCCATAACTGGGATAGGTGCCGTATCGGCTATTGGACATACTCTTAATGAAATTCTTCGCTATATCCATGAAGGCGACAAAACGGTGGAGTTGAGCGGCGTAGTCTTTCCTGATGACACTCTCGATGAGGCTAAAGTGCTGTTGGACGTTGTAGCAAAAACCCATCAATTTGCGGAAATATTTGGCGCAGAATATCAAGACGCGGCCTATCAACAACCGGAGTCAGAAAAGCACTTTAAAACTTATCAGGTGAAAGACCTCGAACCACGTAAACATCTACGCCGCTATGACCCGCGCAAAGCAACACGCGGCGGTACGTTTGCGCTGATGGCACTTTCAGAAGCGCTGAATTTGGCGAAACGTAAGATTAAACGCGATGGCGATGATCTGGGAATGGTTCTGGGGATGGCCCGTGGACCGCAAGAAACTACCTATAAGTACTTACAAAGTTTAAAACCTGACCCGCGCAAAGTACGCACATCAGAGTTCCCTGGTTCACTGATGAACTCG
The DNA here is from genome assembly GCF_050600805.1 of Klebsiella sp. 141240. Lineage (NCBI taxonomy): Bacteria > Pseudomonadati > Pseudomonadota > Gammaproteobacteria > Enterobacterales > Enterobacteriaceae > Klebsiella > Klebsiella sp. 141240. Next base: position 108,021 of record NZ_JAQIRK010000002.1, read on the forward strand.
ATGACGACGTTTTGTGGGATTTCAGAAGGTATAAAAGGATATACGACAACGTTAGCGACCGGTGAAAATGCGGCACTTGGCGCATTGACCTATGGCTACGAAATTGTTCGTCAGCAACTACAGCCGCAGGTCATTGTTGGTGGGGCTGATGAACACTTTCCGTCGATGTCTCTGTATATGGATGCGGTGACCAATAAGATTCATATGACGTCGAATGCCGCTGACTATCAGATATATGCCAAAGAAGCGCATGGATATGTTCCGGGTGAGGGTGCTTGTATGCTGTTATTGGAAGACGCGCTTGCCGCTGCTTCCCGTGGCGCTGAAGTACTGGGGGAAATTGCGGGTTACGGTAAGTCATGCAGTAATACCTACTTTGATGCAACGCAAATTGAAGAAAAATCTATCGCGATGTCTCTGGCGATCGCGCGCGCGCTTGCAGACGCGGGTATTACCGCAAAGGAAATTGATCTAGTCTGTGGAACCAGTAATGGTAGCGAAGTGAGCTCAATAATAGAAATTAATGCGATTTATAATTCTTTCCATTGCCATAATCCACATGTGCCAGTAGTGAATTATAACGCATTCTTTGGCTTTGTTGCTTCATCTGCAGGGCTTTTAAATCTTGCGGTGATTCTTGATTGTATTCAAAGACAATCCGTTCCTGCTATTCCTTATACACAAACCTTTGCCGATAAAAGAATTAATTTTGTCAATGAAACGCGAGAAATAACTATCAAATATGTTCTTTTGATTGGCGCTACCGAAGGTGGGAATTATTACGCTATCGTCATTAAAGGATAATAAGGTGAGTGGGAGAGCTATTATTTCTGGCTTCAGTGTATGCTTGCCTTATGCTGAGAATAGTTCGCTGTTAATTCGAAATCTGCAGCAAGGCAAACGGGTGCATTTGTCGCCATGGTTTATATCAGATAACCAAGCTAGAGAATGTGGATTTGCGGGGAATATATTCATTGCGAAACTACAACGAGAAAACGATAGCGCTTTTGAACTGGTATACAAACTTATCGATGACGCCTTGCTTCAGGCTGGTCTTAGTAATGAAAGTCTGAAAGGTAATAGGGTTAGAGTATACATTACCGGAATAGGTCCTCGTGTTGATGTCATGGATTACAGGAACTTCTATAATTACAATGACATGGAAGATGTTTCGGTAACATCCTCCATTAAAAACCTTTCTGTGAAAAATATGTCGCAGGATAATGTTTCCTATACGATTGGACAGAGGTATGAACTGCACTATTTGCCACCAAATATGAATTGTACAAGTAACTCGTCACTGACGGCGATTCATTTGGTTACCAGGGCAATAGAGAGTGGGGGAATCGATCTAGGGCTTATCATTAATATCTCAAAAATCAAATATCAGGATCTCGGATTTCTGGCAAGTCAGGGGATGTTAGATAGTGAAATTGTCCAACCCTTCGGCGTAAACAGCAATGGTGTGCATTTTGCTGAAGGCTATAGCGTTATGTTACTGGAAAGTCATCAGCACCGAATGGCGCGCGGAAAAAGTCCGGGCGTGTGTATTACTTCGGCATATAAGCAAATCAATGCTGGTCGCAGTAATGACTCTTCCTGGCAAAGTACCAGTATTTTCAAGTTGATTAATTCACTATTAAATGATGTCGGGGTGAGAAAAGAAGACCTTTGTGGGTTTATCCCCCATGGTAATGGAACCTCATCCAGTGATAAAGTTGAAGCAAAAGCGATCGCTATGTTTGCTGGTGAAACCCCGCTTCCCATATTGGCCTATAAGGGGCAGATTGGTTATACCGCAACCGGGTCTGGACTAATAGACTTGATTATTGGCTATCATTTACTCATCACGAGTGAGTTAATTTTTCCTGTTATTAATGATGAAATCATAGATGACGTCGCTCACCATATCTCTGTAGATGGCGGGGTGAGAAAACATGAGAAAAAACATCTTCTGAAGACCGGGCTAGGCGTCGATGGCTCAGTTGTCGCTTTATTAATGACTAACTTGAATAAGCACTGTGGCTAATATGAATAGTAAAATGTATTTGTCTTCATATTCATTTGTTGAACCTGAAGAACCGTTTTATTTATATTACCCAAACTGGTTAAATGTTTGGGAATCACATTCATTCAATACAGCGTTGAAGGCCACGGGAGCAAATGGTTGGCGATTTAAACGCTTTGGCACACGAGCCGAAATATATAATCGTGAAATCACAAGGCGGCCAGATCATATACCTTATATTAATGCTATGGAAAGGGTGTCGGATGATGCATTACATAGTTTGTCAGCAAAAGAGCGAATGTTGCTTTTGAAATCACGCACCGCCTTTATCTATATTGATTCATGGGGCGAATCAGGCGTGTTTGAATACAATATAAGTAGCCTTAATTTATCAACTATTGATACTTTACCTAAGAATATAATTAAGAAGTTCTCTATTAATAATGTGACTTGTAAAATACGAGGTGAAAACTATTCTCTATTCCAGGCAATGGCATTAGCTCAAGATTATCTTGCTTGGGATGTATTTGATTTTGTAGTGATCTGCGGAGGTTACCGTGCGGTGCCCTTGTTGGCGTTTACGGCAGAAAGCCTTCGCCATTGTGAAACAAAAAAACCGCATAAGTATGTTCCAGGTGTAAATTTTTCTATTGAAAGAGTGGGGTGCTTTATATTTAGTAGAAGGGAAAGTCATTTGCGAGTGAATTGTGGCCCATATATACCTAATGGGCCAGGTAGCTTGTTTGTATCGCAATCAGAAAACAATAATGATATTGACTTTATTGCCTATGCCGGTGGTATCAATAAATCAAAGCCACCCTCTAACAACGGAATCGATCTCATTACTCGTTATGGTTGTAGTGGCTGCATGACCCCCGCCTTGAGTTGGCAATACATTACACAACATGCTTTGCATAATGGTTGTCTTCGAACCGTTATCCCCGGGGTCGCCGCTGGCTATGCTTACTTTGACACCTGGTACTAATAGAAGGCTATATGCGCAGTAATATAACAGAACTACCCGATATATCTCTGTACGGCATACATAAATATTATGGATCTCAGGATAATATGACTCCTGCACTGAATGATATCAATCTTGATGTTGTAAAAGGTGAGTTCCTGGCATTATGTGGCCCTTCAGGTAGCGGTAAAAGTACCCTGCTTAATATACTTTCAGGTATTGATAAACCTACGACGGGCCATGTTTTTTTTCTTGGGAAAAATCTAAATGCGTTGTCTGAAAAGAATTTGGCGTCCCTACGCAGTCGTCATTTAGGGTTTATTTTTCAGTTTTTCAATTTAATTCCGGTGCTGAGCGTATTTGATAATGTTTTTTATCCTCTAATGCTAAATGGACATTTCAGTGCAAAAGAGGCGAGAGCGCGGAGTTTACATTTTCTCGATAGTGTTGATTTAGCCCATTTAGTGGAGAGAAAACCAGGCCAATTATCAGGTGGCCAACAGCAACGTGTCGCGATTGCAAGAGCGTTAGCACATAGCCCTGAAATCATTGTTGCGGATGAACCTACCGGAAATTTGGATCTGGCTACTGGCGATGCGATTCTCGACCTCCTGTTAGATATTAATCGGCGAACGGAAACGACGTTTATTATCTCCACACATTCGACTCAGCTACAAGAACGAGCGCGTCGGAGAGTGGAAATTAAAGATGGAGCAATAATATATGATTCAGCGAAGCAATCTTTGTAGAGTTTTGCTTCTGTGTTTAACCGCGGTTACATTTTCAGCATTCGCTGAATCGGTAGCTACACCTGTGGCCAATCGTGTGTTACAGGATGGGTTTCCACATGAGCCAGCGTCATTAGCATCGATCACTACACATTTGTTTAAAGAATATGAACGCACTAATAACGTTGGTGTGCTGATTTTTTATTCATGGGGGATGCTACGGCAAGCCGCTCATTATCAGAATGTTAATGATTTGATTCACGCTTCTGAATATGCAAAGACGGGATTTTTCTATCTGGATGAGTCGGTCGATACCCATGAAGATAATTTGCTGATCAGATATTTACGTGCGCGTGTTGATGCGTGGCTTCCGGCTAATTTGGGGCGCTGCGTGATTACGATTGAAGATACCGACTCGCTGATGAGGAATAAAGATAAATTCAGCGCCGAGATTGTTAGAAAGATAAACGAGATGCGTTTACGAGCGCTCCACCAGTGCCATAACAAACAACAAGAAGAACAACTCCTTCAGCAGCTGAGAAGCGTGGGCCAAAACCTTAAAATCGATTATGAAAATAACAATCCACCCCCTTGGGAAATGGCTGAAGTTTTGCAGGTTATTGTTCCGGTTATTAAAGGTGATTAAATGTCAAGGGATGTGATATTCATTAATGGTATTGTAGTGTTGCTATTGCTTTTTGTGATTTATAATATCATTTTCAACTATGGTGATGCTAAATTTTCATTCTTGAATTTACTACGACATCAGCGTAGAACACTGTCTACGGTTTTTGCAATTATTTTAGGCGGTGGTGCGATATTTTTATATGGCGGTTTTATCAAATACTCTTTTTGGATACTCAAAGAGCAGACGATACGAACGAATATTGGCCATGTGCAAATTTATAATAAATCCTACTTTGAAACAGCCAATAAGAATAAGAGCCTTATTGCTGACTACGGTGCACTAAAACATAAGATATTGCAAAACACCTATTTTTCTAATGCTATTTCGACAATTTCCGGTCAGCTTGAGTTTAGCGGGATTATCTCTCACTACGAAAGCGAAACATCAAATTATTTTTCAGCACAAGGCGTTGAGCCATTACCAGGCCTAAAGTTAGGAGCATTTGATAAGATAGTTTATGGAAGCGATCTGTCTCGCGTAAAACATAATGAAATTACGATAGGAAGCGGTCTGGCGAGAACTCTTGATAGCCATTATGGTGACTGGCTTGATATCCTGGCGGTTAATGTGTCAGGAGGACAGGGCGCGATTTCAGTAAAGCTTCGTGGTATTTTTGAGTCGGGGATTAAGGATTATGATGATGTTGTACTAAAGATACCTCTTGATACTGCGCAGCGAATCATGGGAACCAATGGCGTGAGTAAAATAGTTATTTTATTAAAACATGATGATGTCGCGCCATTTATTGTTCAAATGCGAGAGTTTATCGCTCAACAGGATTTACCTCTCATTGTTAAGGACTGGAAGGAAAGTTCTATTTTTTACCAGCAAGTTGAAGGCATGCTATCTGGTATCTATTTTTTTATCAAAGTTATCGTGGCACTTATCGTGGTATTCATGATCGGTAATTCAATGACCATGAATATCGTTGAACGGACTAAAGAGATCACCACACTACGAGCCATCGGCTTACAGTCCAGCCGTGTGACGCTTTTATTTTGGTTGGAAGGTGTATATATAGGTATTTTAGGTGCATTAGGTAGTCTTGCTTTTGGCTATGCCATTGCATCAATTATTAATATTTCCGGTATTGCGATGCCGCCTTCACCTGGCCAGTCTGTTGGATATACTGCATTTATTATAACCAATGATGCAGAGTTAATTTGGTTTACCTTAACGTTGCCAATTTTAACATCAGCCGTGGCTTCCATTATTCCTGCATATCGTGCATCGCGGCTTAATATTACTGATGCATTTAAATCTTCATAGAGGCTAGTATGAAAATTGGTGTGTGGTATTTATGCTCTTTGGCAGTATTACTGTATTCATCTGCGGCGCAAGCGACGAAAGTTGACCTGCAGGCTTTGGAAATAATTCGCAAGGCTGATGAGGTTCGTTCTCCAAATGAACCTTTCCGCTATGAAGTAACCGTGTTGGAGTTCAAAGAGGGAATGCAGGAACCCGAAAATAAGCAATCTCTCGATATTTCGATGCGTTTTATTAAGCCCGAAAGCGGTAAGAAAGCTGACGCTCGTTCACTTATACGCTTTATCTATCCTCAGCGAGATAAAGGTAAAGTTATGTTATCTGATTGGTATGATTTATGGTTTTATACACCGGAACTTCGCAGGCCAGTTCCCATTTCGCGTTCACAACGATTAATAGGCCAGATCTCTAATGGCGATGTTATCGTAACGAACTTCGAATATGCCTATGATTCTACGCTCGAGGGCGAGGAACCTTGTGGTGATAAAGTCTGCTATCGCTTATCTCTTACCCGTAAATCGGAGGCCATTACTTATCCAAAAGTGATTTACCTGGTAGAAAAAAATGCAGAGTACCGACCATTTAAGGCATCGTATTACTCACTTGATAATCAATTACTCAAAAGTGTTTTGTATAAAAACTATCAAATGGTATTAGGAAAGAACCGGCCAACAGAAATTATTGTGCAGAATGCTCGCAACGAAAAGGGATATTCTGTCATGAAGTATAGCAACGTTCGTCTCGAATCCTTACCGGAATTTCACTTCACGAAGGAGTATATTCAGAGGGAAGCAAAGTGAAATTGCTTCTGGCTGCATTACTATTAATTCTAACGTTCATACCATTGTTGGTAATGGCTGACTGTCTTTCCGCGGATGAGATACAGCGTAATGGCCAGTTGGTTTTGACGGAGCAAATATCCTTTACGCATAGAAATGAGTCTTTATGGCGTATCAGTGGATCTAATCCTTATACGACTGATAATGCCTACAATAATATTTCAATCAATGCTTCTAGCACTTGTGACATTATTGATGATGTGTTGGCACTGGATCTTTCATTGTATGGCTTAGGGTATCAACCAATGAAAGGTGTCGGGCTATTCGAAGAAGACGATAGTCGCTCTAAAAGCTTAATCGATAGGTTAAAACTGAACGCAACGTTATCCGAAAGCGTCAGTCTTGAAGGCGGAAGGCTTAGACCGGATCCCGGCGCTTTTCATTTGAGGTCGCCTGCCGCATTGCTGACAACTTATTATGCCGGATTTAAACCTACCAGAATTTACGACCCGGCGTTTAATTCCTCCTATCATGAGCCGTTTTGGGGAGGGCGAGTTTCAGCAGAGTTTCGTGATTATGCATTCTCGCTTACCATCATGCCCAAATTAGTGAGTATTGATAAATATTATGAGTCATCCAGTAACTGGACGGCCAATCAACGGGGCAACAGTAGTGAGTATTATTTATTAACTTACACCGATTATCGTCTTGTTAATCATCGACTGGCAGCAGATATGATGCTTGGCGATTCTCCTTCATTGGCTCTGGCAGATAGCTACAATCTAACTCCGCAGTTTGTTGTCAACGTCGAGGCGGCTTTACACAAAACGCAACAATGGCGTCATTTTTCCCGTGAAAAACGAGATGAGATATTATCTGGGAAATATCCTTCATCGCTTTATACACAGAATGATAAAACAAACTATGAATTAGCCGTTGGCGGCCAGTATACCACTGACCTTTTTAGCGTATTGGGTATCGAATACTATTATCAGAGTGAAGGGTACTCGAAATCGGCATGGCGGGAGCAAACTGATTTTATTAGGCTGTTAAGTAAGAAAACCGGTATTACCGGATTAGATAAAGTATTTGATGATTATAAGTATCTAATGGGGTCAGAAATAAGTAATACAGGAAACAAAGGAATGTTACAAGGGCGACATTATATTAATTCATGGTTAAGTTTACAGAATGAAGATCATTCAACCCTTCAACCCTATCTGGTGATGAACGTAGTCGATGGTAGTTCCTTAATTGGAACCCATTACATTAAGCCGCTAAAAGGGTTGGGTGAAAGGGTAGAAATTTATACGGGGTTTTATAGCGCATTAGGTCGTCGTGATTCAGAGTTCGCCCTTTTTGGCGAGACCCTCGGAGTCTATGTCGGATTTAAATACTATTTATAAGGACATATTGTCTATGACAACGTTATCAAAACAACCGACGGTACTTCTTTTCGCCGGTCAGGGAAACCCTACGGTAGGAATGGGGGCAGATTTATGGGATCTAAACGCAACCACCAGGCGAATCTGGGACTGCGCCAGCGATGTAACAGGGCTGGATCTTCGGCGGTTATGTCAGAAAGGGCCGATGAATCGTCTGGTGAAAACGACGACGCAACAGGCAGCGGTGACGGCTATCAATGTCACGCTCTATAGTCTGTATGCTGAGCAATTCTCTGACGCTAACATTATTGGCTCGTGTGGGCATAGCGTGGGTGAATATAGCGCGCTTTATGCAGCCGGCGCTTTAACGCTGGAGAATGTGTTCAAGTTAATCCTGGCGCGCTCAACTATCATGGATAATTTAAGCAAAATTCGTAAAGGTACAATGCTGGCCGTGAGAGGCGCCGATTTTAAAACGGTAAGCCAGTTAATTAACGACTCCGGGAGCCCGGTTGTCGTGAGTTGTGATAACAGCCTCTATCAGCAGGTGGTTGGCGGTACGCTGCCAGATTTAAGTGAATTCACCGGGGTACTGATGGGAGCAGGCCTGGAAACGGTAAAGTTGAGCGTAAGCGGAGCCTGGCATACGCCTCTGATGGCTGAGGGAGTTCAACCCATGCGGGATGCGCTGAAGATGGTGGAAATTGTACGGCCAAATTATCCTGTACTGATGAATGTCACCGGACGGGAAGAATCTAACCCGCAGCAAATTAGAGAGAACCTTTCTTTGCATTTGACCCACCGGGTACAGTGGACTGCCTCTATGACTGCCTTTCTACAACATATCCCCCTCGTCAGGTTCGTTGAAATCAGTAATAAAGCTTATCTTGGACAATTGCTAAATGACTTCGACGACTTCTCTGCAGAGAATTATATTCATTGTCGAAAAATGTTGTTGGCGTAACGAGGCTATCATGATACCGGATTATCTAACTTTTATTCGACGTCAGGATCGGTCGCTTCTGCCCTATTTGTACTTTATTTGTACACTGCTGATTGCATTCTACGTTAAAAACAGAGGGTATCTGTTGACCGTGGAAGATGCATTTCCCGTAAGCGCCATTTTTTCGTTAACTATGTTTAGCTTTGTTTATGAGCTTAAAGGTTATTGGTCATACAAATATGCGATAAAAAATATTAACTTTTCATGGTTTCAAGGGAAAAAGTATTCGCAATTTGAGGTAATACTATGGCATCCGCTCGTTGCTACAGCTTGCTGTTTACTGGGGTGCTACCTGGTTGTTAGAGGATTTCTACTCTTTTTTTCAAGCATTGCCGCGATGGCCTGTATTGTCATCTTTGTGCCGATAATGGTCTATATGATGTGCTGGTTCGCCAGGAATTGTTACGTCAAGCAGTTACAGCAGGCAACTGTGCATACGCTTAAATACCGTAATCTCCACCACTATGCTTGTTTGAACGTTACCGTCACGTTTCTAACCAGTTTTTGGGTTGTCAGTCCGTTGGTAGCGGATGAGGATTTTTCCTTATCAAATGGTTTTTTTTCAGCAAAGTTGATAGTCGCTATGTTGATTCTGTGTTCAGCGATACTGGTGGTCAATTTAATTTTTGCTCATCCCTCCAGACGCTATACTTTTTTAGGACGGCTTTTTCAGAAAGAGTTTGATGTGAATCTGGCGAAAACTATTCCACTTACCCTGATTTATAGGAAACCGCTGTGGTTACGGTTAGTTATTCTCTTTATTCTTCAACTGTTATGGATCCTCACTTTAAGCCTGTTACTGAAATTATTAGGGTGGGAAATGTATTTTTATGCATATTTCATATTATGTATGATACCTGCGATAGGATATTTTTATTTACATGTTTACTGGCGATGGCATGATGATTACATGACGGCATGTGATATGTATCTCAGATGTGGTGAAAATAATAATTAACATCAAAAAATATGGCCAGTCAGAAACTGACTGGCCATATGCTATTTAGCTCTGCAGGGCATCGACAACACCACCCCAGTCAGTAGCAGCATTATAAACAAAGTTTGACCAAACCCCTGATTCAGCATACAGCAGGGAGTTGATATGGTCGGTTATAATGCTTCCCAGGCTAGATGGCGAACCGCCAAGAATATTGGAAACCAAATCAATAGTGGTTTCCAGTGCGGAGGAGGCCAGAATCATACCAGCATTAATACCTGCTGCTACCAGGCCCAGCGCTGATTGAATGGTGAAATCAACCAAAGCGCAAGGCAGGTCGATAATGCCTGCACCAGAGACATATTCCATTTCGTTTGCGGTTAATTCTTTCATTTTTAATTCCATCCTAGATTAATGAATTGTTAATGATGTGCCTATGCACACCGGGCAATATACTAATCAGAGGGTTTTTTATATAATAGTGAATATTTAAATGATCTATTAGTTTTAATGTGAATTAAACTTCACAAAACAGAATTAGAAAAGTGCGGGGGCTTATTACGTCAATTCATGTTTGATAACAGAAGATACCCGAAGGTATCTTCTGTGTGGCCGCGCGTTCAACTTATTGTTTAGAGCGTAGAAATGGGGGACGATTACGAAGTTGCGATAATAGCCTGTTCAACCTCAAAGCGGTTGGTTACTTTGCTGTCAATTTTTATGTAGGCTGAACGTTCTTCAGCGACAATCATGACCTGCTCAACGCCAGGTTTCGACAACAGACGGCGCTGTAGTTCATCATTAATGATGACATCGTCCGGGATCTCAACTCGGAGACTGCTCACGTAAGGTGGTTCGCTCATGGTACTGGCAACCAGCAGCCATAACATTGCGAGTAGGGCCCCAAGCAGGAACACCGTTTGTGAATCAAAGAAACCATCGACCCAGCCGCCGAGGGCGCCACCGATGGCCACGCCGATAAACTGGCTGGTAGAGTAAATACCCATTGCCGTGCCTTTATACCCTGCTGGCGATTCCTTGCTAATTAATGAAGGCAATAATGCTTCCAGGAGGTTAAAGGCGAGAAAGAACAGCTGCACCCCTGCGACTAACTCCCAGAAATAGCCACCTGCGCCCCAGAGTACGATTTCAGCGATGAGGAGTAGGGCGACGCAGAACAGGAACACTCGTTTCATCTTGCGCTTCACTTCCGCATAGATGATGAATGGCACCACGGCGACAAAGGAAATGACCATGGTCACCAGGTAAATTTTCCAGTGCTCGGCGGCCGGGAAACCAGCGGCCTCCAGTTGTCCTGGCAGCGCAACAAAAGTCGACATTAGCATGATGTGCAGACACATAATGCCGAAGTTCAGCTTGAGGAGTTTAGGTTCAGCAAGCACTTTGCTAAAGCAGCCCTTTACCATGCCAGATTCACGGTTCAGTACATGATTGTGGCTATTTGGTACTACCCATAGAGTCAGCAAAATACCGAGGCTGGCCAGAATAGCGATCATCCAGAATAGCGCATGCAATCCTAACTGGTGAGTGACAATAGGGCCGAGCACCATGGCGATAGCAAAGGTCACGCCAAAACTGACGCCAATGAAGGCCATGGCTTTGGTACGGTTCTGTTCGCGGGTTAAATCAGAAAGTAGTGCCATGACGGCGGCGGCGATAGCGCCAGAGCCCTGCAGCGCGCGGCCAAGAATAATGCCCCAGATGGAATTGGTCAGCGCGGCGATGACGCTGCCGATAACAAATATCAGCAAACCGCCAATAATTAACGGCTTACGGCCAATGCGGTCAGACAGGAGGCCGAACGGGATCTGGAAGACGGCCTGGGCGAGCCCGTAAATACCAATAGCCAAACCAATCAGCGCTTCGCTAGCCCCCTGCAGCGCCATGCCATATGTGGTCAAAACGGGCAGGACCATAAACATGCCTAGCATGCGCAGTGAAAACACGGTCCCTAAACCCCAGGTTGCGCGCAGTTCTCCTGGCGTCATTTTGTTATCGTTCATTACCACCTCAATATAAAAACTGTGACTAGTGTAGTGGGGGGATAAGGACGCGTAAATAAATGTTTGTTTAGCAGATATTACGACTGTGTTGCGTAATAGAAGAAGGGATGAGAACCCGAGGCTAAAATGGTGAAGCGCTAAATAAAAGCGTTAAAACAACAGAAAGGGCAGAAATGAAACCTGCCCTTATCATTATACCGATTAGGACGCAGCCTGATCCAGGAAGCTGTTCCAGTCGGTTGCGGCGTTATTCACGAAAGTATTCCAGCTGTTTCCAGCAGTGGAAACGAAGTTTGCCCAGTTTTCCTGACCGGTGCTGACTACGCTTTCCCAGTTTGCTTGTCCAAGGAGGAATTTACCAAATTCAATTGCGCTATCGCCAACGAAAGAGGCGAAAGCCAGACCGGAGGTCAGCGCAAATGAGGTAAATCCTGCTGCAGAATTAGCGACAAAGCTGGCGAAGCCGGTTGCAGCGCTCACCAGGTTGAAACCACCTGAGACAGATTCCATTTCGTTGAATGTTAATTCTTTCATTGTTATTCCTTGCTATTAAAAATCCATATTTTTTGTAGACGTTTGCCTACCGTGCAAGGCTAGCACCATCTCCGCTAATGGCGCGAGATGGGCGGCGGTTAGCGATGCTCAATTTTTTCCTCAATTTTTAGCTGCGTGATGAGTGAAGAAAATGAAGTAGAAAAGTGAGGGGAGGGCGGTATTAATGAAGTAATCCGATGTTGGCGCATAAAAAAGCCCCCGACTAGCGGAGGCTCTTTTCATTTCACATTAGCGTAATCTTATCTGACGTAAGCCAGCAGATTATGTGAATCCGGCACCATGAAATCGACAGACATCATGACTGACAGCGCGGTGATGGCGACGATGGAAAAGACGAACAGCTTACGTGCCCAGACTTTATCATCCGCCACTTTATACCCGCGCAGCGCCATGCCAAGCCACCAGACGCTTACGGCGGCAGCGACGACCAGATATTTGTATCCGGCATAACCACCAAGGGAAAGCATCAGCGTTGCCACGGCAAAGGCCACGATGTACAGCGTGATATGGTTTTTCGCGACGGAGATACCTTTCACTACCGGCAGAACCGGAATATTCGCCGCCTGATAATCCTTGAAACGGAAGATCGCGATGGCGTAAGAGTGAGGCATCTGCCACAGGCTAAAGATCGCCAGCAGAATCGCCGCGCCGCTGTCAAAATCACCGGTTACCGCGCAGTAGCCAATCACCGGCGGCGCAGCGCCGGAGAGTGAGCCAATCAGCGTGCCGTAGACGGAGTGGCGTTTCATGTACAGGCTGTAGATGCCGACATAAACCACAAACCCCATCACGCCAAGCCAGCAGGCCAGCGGGTTGGCGCCGAACCACAACAGCATGAAGCCAGCAATACCCAGCAAGGTGGCGTATACCAGCGATGATTCTGGCGAGATCAGCCCTTTGACCAGCACCCGGTTTTTCGTCCGTTCCATCTTACGATCGATATCACGGTCGATGTAGTTGTTGAAAACACAACCCGAGGCGACCACCAGGGATACTCCGAGGAGCGTCCAGACGAACAGCGGATAGTCGATGTGGCCTTTGGAGGCCAGCAGGAAACCGCCGATCACGGAGATCAGGTTGCCAAAAATGATGCCTGGTTTCGTTACTTGCAGGTATTGCTTAAACATACTCGCCGCTCTTAGTGCATCATCATGTTGTAGTTGAGGTTCCACATAATCCAGATGGAGCCGACAACTACGATAGCAATGATGATTACGGTGAAGATAAACGCGGTCAGGTTCCAACCTTCGTCTGATTTACTGTTCATGTGCAGGAAGTACACCAGGTGTACCAGAATCTGCACCACAGCCGTGACCAGGATGGTTCCCAGAATCGCTGCATGCGAGGCAGAGCCACTCATAACCATTGCAAACGGGATAGCCGTCAGAATGATCGACAGGATGAACCCTGTCATGTAGCTCTTCACGCTGCCGTGAGAAGCGCCGCTATGATCGGTAGAATGACTCATTACATCGCCCCCATCAGATAAACAACAGAGAACACGCAGATCCACACCACGTCCAGGAAGTGCCAGAACAGGCTCAGGCACATAATACGGGTACGGTTAGTGTTGGTCAGGCCGCGACGCGATACCTGAACCATCAGCACCGCCATCCACAGCAGACCGGAGGTGACGTGCAGACCGTGGGTACCAACCAGCGCGAAGAACGCTGACAGGAAGCCGCTACGATCCGGACCCATACCTTCAACAATCAGGTGATGGAATTCATAGATTTCCATACCAACGAACCCTGCACCGAAGAGGAAGGTCAGGGCGAGCCAGGAAACGACCTGGCTCTTGTTGTTTTTGTACATGGCGATAGCCGCCATGCCATAGGTGATGGAGCTGAATAACAGCAGTGCGGTTTCAACCAGAACGAACGGCAGTTCAAAGATATCTTTACCCGCCGGGCCGCCAGCCGTGCCGTTCACCAGAACGGCATAGGTTGCGAACAGCGTAGCGAAGATAATGCAGTCGCTCATCAGGTAGATCCAGAAACCGAAGACTTTCATCGGTCCTGTATCATGGTGCCCGTGTTCATGCGCGTGGGCATTGTGCGCAAGAGTATCAGTTGCCATTTTTCAGCCCTGCTTTGTTAATCTCATCGAAATGCTGATTTTCCAGTTTTTCGACTTCCGCAACCGGTACGTAGTAATCCACGTCCTCGTCAAAGCTCTTGATAATCCAGGTCACTACGATGCCGGCGAAACCAACAATCGCCATCCACCAGATATGCCAGATCATCGCGAAGCCAAACACCGTTGCGAATGCAGCAATGATGATGCCCGCGCCGCTGTTTTTCGGCATATGAATTTCTTCATAATGCGCAGGTTGCTTGTACGCTTCGCCTTTTTCTTTCATTTCCCAGAACGCGTCACGTTCGTGAACGTTAGGAACGACTGCGAAGTTATAGAACGGCGGTGGAGAAGAGGTTGCCCACTCCAGAGTACGGCCGCCCCATGGGTCGCCGGTCAGGTCACGGTTCTGATCGCGATCGCGGATAGAAACGTAGAACTGAATCAGCTGGCACAGGATACCGCAAGCGATCAGCGCCGCGCCGCATGCTGCAACTACCAGCATGGAGTGGAACTGCGGATCGATGTCCTGGCTCAGGCGACGGGTCATCCCCATGAAGCCCAGCACGTACAGCGGCATAAATGCCACGAAGAAGCCGATGATCCAGAACCAGAATGCGCGTTTACCCCAGGTTTCGTTCAGGGTGAAACCAAAGGCTTTCGGCCACCAGTAGGTCAGACCTGCGAAGCAACCGAATACCACGCCGCCGATGATGACGTTATGGAAGTGCGCAATCAGGAACAGACTGTTGTGCAGTACGAAGTCTGCGCCCGGTACCGCCAGCAGAACGCCGGTCATCCCACCAACGGAGAAGGTAACGATGAAGCCGATAGTCCACATCATCGCCGAGTTGAAGACGATGCGGCCCTGGTACATGGTGAACAGCCAGTTGAAGATCTTAACCCCGGTCGGGATTGCGATAATCATGGTGGTAATACCGAAGAAGGCGTTTACGTTCGCGCCGGCACCCATGGTGAAGAAGTGGTGCAGCCAAACGATGAACGACAGAACGGTAATACAGACGGTTGCCCACACCAGCGAGGTGTAACCAAACAGACGTTTACGCGAGAAGGTCGCTGCGACTTCGGAGAAGACCCCGAATACCGGCAGAACCAGAATGTACACTTCCGGGTGACCCCAGGCCCAAATCAGGTTGATGTACATCATCATGTTGCCACCCATATCGTTGGTAAAGAAATGGGTGCCCAGGTAGCGGTCCAGGGTCAGCAGCGCGACGGTGACGGTCAGAATTGGGAAGGAGGCGATAATCAGGATGTTGGCGCACAGAGATGCCCAGGAGAATACCGGCATCTTGAACATGGTCATGCCAGGGGCACGCATCTTGATAATGGTCACAAAGAAGTTGATACCGGTCAGGGTAGTACCGATACCGGAGAGCTGCAGCGCCCAAATCCAGTAATCGACCCCTACGCCAGGACTGTACTCAATTCCCGAAAGCGGCGGATACGCCAGCCAACCGGTCTGTGCGAACTCACCGACGCCCAGAGACAGGTTAACCAGAATCACGCCCACAACCGTGAACCAGAAGCTCAGGTTGTTGAGGAACGGGAACGCAACGTCACGCGCGCCGAGCTGAAGCGGAACCACCAGGTTCATCAGGCCGATAACGAATGGCATTGCCACGAAGAAGATCATGATAACGCCGTGGGCGGTAAAGATCTGATCGTAGTGATGAGGCGGCAGGAATCCTGCTTCCCCGGCTGAAGCCAGCACCTGCTGGCTACGCATCATAACGGCGTCGGCAAAGCCACGCAGCAACATGACGATAGCCACGATAACGTACATGATACCGAGACGTTTGTGGTCGACGGACGTCAGCCACTCGTTCCATAGGTAGGACCACTTACCGAAGTAAGTGATCGCTGCCAGTATCGCCAGTCCCCCGACGATGATTGCAGCAACCGTTACCACGATAATAGGTTCGTGGTAGGGCACTGCATCCAGTGTAAGTTTTCCGAACATCGTTTTCTTCCTCGGCCCCTTAGTGAGCGGTTTCCGCGTGGCTCATGTCCATACCTTCCATCCCTTCGTGCGCAGCGTGCTCGCCTTCAGGTTTAGACATGTTCATGCTCTCGTGAGACATGAATTTGTTAACAACGTCTTTGAACAAATCCGGTTTCACGTTAGAGAAGTATTCCACTTTGTTGTTTTCGCTAGGCACAGCCACTTTGTCGAATGCAGCCATGGAGTCCATGGAGTTCGGGGACTGTTTCGCTTTTGCTACCCACTGATCGAAGGTTGCACGATCCGGGGTGGCGATAGCCTTGAACTTCATACCAGAGAAGCCAGGGCCACTATAGCTTGCGGAGATACCGTCATAAGTGCCTGCTTCATCAGCGATGAGGTGCAGCTGAGTCTGCATCCCGGCCATCGCATAAATCTGGCTACCTAAGCGCGGAATAAAGAACGAGTTCATCACGGAGTTGGAAGTGACTTTAAAGTGTACCGGTACGTTCGCCGGGAAGGCGATTTCGTTGACGGTAGCGATACCCTGTTCCGGGTAAATAAAGAACCATTTCCAGTCCATCGATACAACTTCGATGGTGATTGCTTTCTCGTCGTGGACAAGCGGTTTGCTTGGCTCCAGAGCGTGAGTGGTTTTCCAGGTCAGAACGGCCAGGAACAAGATGATCAGAATAGGAACCGTCCAGACCACAGCTTCAACTTTGTTGGAGTGTGACCAGTTCGGGCTATACTTCGCATCTTTATTGCTCGCGCGATACTTCCAGGCAAATCCTACTGCCATTAAGACGGCGGGAATAACGACAATCATCATCAGGCCGAATGCCGTCAGAATCAAAGAGCGTTGCTCCAGTCCAATCTGTCCTTTTGGGTCAAGGAGCGCAGAATCACAACCACTGAGTAATACAGTACCTGCGATTAATGACATCCATCCCAAACTTTTATTGTATTTCCTGAGTCTCATTGAACGACCTCAATTCCACGGGATCTGGTGGCGTTTAAAGTGTATGGGCATTTTACGGTAAGGTTGCATTACTGTAAACACGATTGGATCTGTGTCAGTTCTGTGTTAGCGGGTTCTGCTTGGATTGTCACATATGTTACGGAATGTGACGTAATTGCTTGCAAAGCCTGATTTACGCTGGATCTATAACGAAAGGGATAAGAAAGGGAATGCTTATGGAGTTACGAGTATAAACATCGTAAAAATAACACAAATAATTAACAATTAATTATCAAATAAAAGACATAAAGAAAACGTTAAAATAAAGTAACGCTGCTGAATCGGTTAAATTAATTAAAGAATCGCGTAAAAATTGTCAATAATTTCCAGAAATCTAAAACGCACAAAACAACAAATCAGCTCCCAGGGAAAATAAAATCGCTAATAAGCCGTTATAATTACCTCGGGTAATTAAAACGGCTATTAACGGTTTGGCGAAAATTAAATCAGCTGCGTTTTGCGTAGCGCCATATAGTCCAGAACAGCGCCGAGCAAAATACCACCGATAGCGGTCAGTGCGGCGACTTCCAGTAGGCCTGGCAGGAAGGAGAAAGAGGTGTAATCCAGCGCGTTCATCGCCAACAGCAGCAGCCATATCGCCAGCATCAAACAACCTACCGCCAGGATAACCAGCGCCAGGGCGTAAGTCTGAGGGTATTGCGTGCGCGGCAAGAAGCTTTCCGTTCGTTGAGTATATTCCAGCGTACGCCGACACAGAAGCAGGAGCAAAATCCCCGGCACGGCGGCAACGACGGAGAAAAGATAAAACGTCGGCCAGCCGTTCGCTTCGACAAACCAGCCGGCAATCGGCCCAACGTAAACGCGACCTACCGCCGACAGCGCCGACAGCAGCGCAAACTGAGTGGCGGAAAACGACTTGTTACACAGCGTCATTAACAGCGCAACAAACGCCGCGGTGCCCATCCCGCCGCACAGGTTCTCAAAAAATACCGCCGCCGCCATCGAATAAAGGTGTTTATCGGTGACCGAGAGGATCCAGTATCCGGCGTTGGAGGCCCCCTGCAGCAAGCCAAAGATCAGCAGGGCGCGGAACAGCGTCAGGCGCTGCATCAGCACGCCGCCGTAGAGTGCGCCGACAATGGTGGCGAACAGGCCCAACGTTTTATTCACCATTCCGACTTCGCCGGCATCAAAACCGACGCCGCGAATAAGGAAAGTGGTGGTCAGGCTCATGGCGAAGGCATCGCCGAGCTTATAAAGGACAATTAACAGCAGAATAAGCCAGGCGTTGTTGCGACCGAAGAAATCGCGCAACGGCGCGGCGACGGCCTGCTCAAGCGATTTAGGCACCGGAATGACGTCGCTGGGCTCCGGCGCCAGCAGCGTGGCGATAATACAAGGAATAAGCAGCGCGGCCATCAGCCAGTACATACCTTGCCAGCCCAGCCAACGGTCGGCCAACCAGAGCGCTAACCCTCCGGAAACCAGCATTCCCAAACGATAACCGAGCACGCTTATCGCCGCACCGGCGCCGCGCTCTTCCGCCGGGAGGACGTCCGTTTTCCAGGCATCAAAGACGATATCCTGCGACGCGGAGCAAAAGGCGATAACTACAGCCAGCGCCGCCATCCAGCGCAACTGCGTTGAAGGTTCAAGAAAGCCCATCGCGGCGATGGCGACGAGTAGCGCAAGCTGAGTCGTCAGCAGCCAGCCGCGGCGGCGGCCTAAAAAAGGCGGCGTGTAGCGGTCCATTAATGGCGACCACAAAAATTTAAACACGTAGGCCTGACCGACGAGAGAGAAGAAGCCGATAGTTTTTAAATCGATATTTTCAACGGTCATCCACGCTTGCAGCGTGCCGGAAGTCAGTGCGAGAGGTAAACCAGAGGCAAAGCCGAGGATCAGCAAAATAGCTGATTTGGGCTGCTGAAAAATACGCAAGTAGTGATTGGACATGGCATATAGAGCAGGCCCGGAGTGAACCGGGCCTGCTATTTTATTAACGAGCGTTTTGTTTGATAAAGTCGTGAATGCTGGTGTCCTGCGCCATGTCGGCGATGGTATCGGTCAGCACGCTATTAACCGCGTTAGCAATGTTCTCGTTGGAAGCCTGGAAAGCGCCCTCAACGGAGTAGCTGGCGCGGTAGTTCTTAGTCATCTTGTTGCCGTTAGCGGCGGTGGCGACGATGGCGATATCCGCTTTGGTGGCGATGTTGTAACGCACGTTGCCCTGTGAGACGTCAGCATACAGTTTGTTAACAATGATCTGCAGGTCGACGGCGCCGTTCGGGCCAATCATGTAGCCGCGCGACGTCATTTGCTTCTCAAGCACTTCCTGCAGCAGGAAGCGCAGGTCGCGAGAGGCGGTCAGGGTCACCAACTGGTTGTTGCGGGTGACTTTCGCCAGCGCCTGATCGGTACGCTGGTCCGCGCCGTTAATGCTGACGGTAACGCCCATCAGGCTCGGATCCTGCTGCGGCAGGGTGATTTTCGGTGATACTTCAATGGTCGTCGGTGGAGTGGCGCATCCTGCCAGTACAAACATCGCGACCAACGGGAATAGAATTTTCTTCAGCATGTTCAGGGTCTCAACGCACGGTGTTGTTATACCCGTCATAATTCAGGTTTCAGGCGCTACGGGGTTATCGTGGGCGCTTTTTTCTGCAACTCGAAGTAGTTAGGGTGTTTAAGGAAAATTCCCGCCATCATAACATCGCCAACGGTGAGGGGAAGTGGCTACGAGTGGAAAATCATCGTGTTGTGCGTTTTATGACCTCGTCCCATTTCCGGTGGCGATTTGGCCTGGAGATATCAGTAAACCTGATACTTTTGCGTGAAAATATCAGAGGAATGCTAATTTTTTGTTGTTTTCTGCCAATGGAAGCGGTAAAAGCGGCTAACATTTAAAGGGAAAGGCGGCATCTCAGCGTTGTCGGAGGAGAAAATTCATGATGATACGTGAGCAGATCGAAGCAAAACTTAGAGCAGCGTTCGACCCGATGTATCTGGAAGTCGTGGATGAAAGCTATCGGCACAACGTCCCTGCGGGCTCTGAAAGTCATTTTAAAGTGGTGTTGGTGAGCGACCGCTTCACCGGCGAACGTTTCCTTAATCGTCATCGTATGATTTACGGTACGTTGACCGAGGAGCTGTCAAGCACCGTGCACGCGCTGGCGCTGCATACCTATACGATTAAAGAGTGGGAAGGGCTACAGGATACCGTCTTTGCCTCTCCGCCCTGCCGCGGAGCGGGGAGCATCGCGTAAAAATCACATTTGCAACCGCTGGCGCTTTTCCAGTATGTTGCGTGAAGATTTAGCAAAAACGGCCTGCGGGCCGTTTTCTTTTGCCTGGAAAATGCGCAAAGTTCGCGCTTTTGCAGACAAATTTGAGCGGGAAATGTGAAAAACCCCGCAGCAGTGGGTGACAACCGTTCTCGACTCACAAAAGTGATGCCGCTATAATGCCGCGTCTTATATATGAATGTCTTCGGGATGATTCTGACGACAGGGAATGTGTTTCTGATTTGAAGAGGGCATCCCGGTTCTGCGAAGCCACCTACACGCGCTTCCAGAGTTGACCGAGCACTGTGATTTTTTTGAGGTAACAAGATGCAAGTTTCAGTTGAAACCACTCAGGGCCTTGGGCGCCGTGTAACGATTACTATCGCCGCTGACAGCATCGAGAATGCTGTCAAAAGCGAGCTGGTCAACGTAGCGAAAAAAGTTCGCATTGACGGCTTCCGTAAAGGCAAAGTGCCGATGAATGTTGTTGCTCAGCGTTATGGCGCTTCCGTTCGCCAGGACGTGCTGGGCGACCTGATGAGCCGTCATTTCGTTGACGCGATCATCAAAGAGAAAATTAATCCGGCCGGCGCGCCGAACTACGTTCCGGGCGAATACAAGCTGGGCGAAGACTTCACCTACGCGGTAGAGTTCGAAGTGTATCCGGAAGTTGAGCTGAAAGGTCTGGACGCAATCGAAGTTGAAAAACCGGTTGTTGAAGTCACCGACGCTGACGTTGACGGCATGCTGGACACCCTGCGCAAGCAGCAGGCGAACTGGAAAGAAAAAGAAGGCGCCGTTGACGCTGAAGATCGCGTTACCATCGACTTCACCGGTTCCGTAGACGGCGAAGAGTTCGAAGGCGGTAAAGCGTCTGACTTCGTACTGGCGATGGGCCAGGGTCGTATGATCCCGGGCTTCGAAGACGGTATCAAAGGCCACAAAGCTGGCGAAGAGTTCACCATCGACGTGACCTTCCCGGAAGAGTACCACGCTGAAAACCTGAAAGGTAAAGCCGCTAAGTTCGTTATCAACCTGAAAAAAGTTGAAGAACGCGAACTGCCGGAACTGACTGCTGAATTCATCAAACGTTTCGGCGTTGAAGATGGTTCCGTAGAAGGTCTGCGCGCTGAAGTGCGTAAAAACATGGAACGCGAGCTGAAAGGCGCCGTGCGTAACCGCGTTAAATCTCAGGCTATCGAAGGCCTGGTGAAAGCGAACGACATCGACGTTCCGGCTGCTCTGATCGACAGCGAAATCGACGTACTGCGTCGTCAGGCTGCTCAGCGTTTCGGCGGTAATGAGAAACAGGCTCTGGAACTGCCTCGCGAACTGTTCGAAGAGCAGGCTAAACGTCGCGTAGTTGTTGGCCTGCTGCTGGGCGAAGTGATTCGCACCAACGAGCTGAAAGCTGACGAAGAGCGTGTGAAAGGCCTGATCGAAGAGATGGCTTCCGCGTACGAAGATCCGTCAGAAGTGGTTGAGTTCTACAGCAAAAACAAAGAGCTGATGGACAACATGCGCAACGTGGCGTTGGAAGAGCAGGCTGTTGAAGCCGTGCTGGCGAAAGCTAAAGTGTCTGAAAAAGCCACTTCCTTCAACGAACTGATGAACCAGCAGGCGTAATTTCGCCCGGCTGTTTAAAGTTCGCGCAAAAACCCGTTGCCGAAAGGCTGCGGGTTTTTTTATTGCAATGATAGGCTTAGGATGAGTGCTAAAACACATTTTCAGTGATAGCGTTACTCCAAAAGGTTGTTATGCTTGAATTATGGCTGCGCCATCCCCATAACCGGGGGACGTATCTGCATCCGCAGCGTCAGAAATAATGACCAGCTCAACGTATCAGTGCCCTGCGGATAGAAACTCTGGCTGATAATCCGTCCATAAGGTTACAATCAGTGCAGCAGGTTTTTTCAAAATTAATCCAGGAGACGGAAATGTCATACAGTGGCGAACGAGATAACTTTGCACCCCATATGGCCCTGGTGCCGATGGTCATTGAACAGACCTCACGCGGTGAACGTTCTTTTGATATCTATTCCCGTCTGCTCAAGGAACGCGTTATTTTCCTGACCGGCCAGGTGGAAGACCACATGGCTAATCTGATCGTGGCGCAGATGCTGTTTCTGGAAGCGGAAAATCCAGAAAAAGATATTTACCTGTACATTAACTCTCCGGGCGGCGTGATCACCGCCGGGATGTCAATTTACGACACCATGCAGTTCATCAAGCCGGATGTCAGCACTATCTGTATGGGGCAGGCGGCTTCAATGGGCGCCTTCCTGCTGACCGCCGGGGCGAAAGGTAAGCGTTTCTGCCTGCCGAACTCCCGCGTGATGATTCACCAGCCGCTGGGCGGCTATCAGGGCCAGGCGACGGATATCGAAATCCATGCCCGTGAAATTCTGAAAGTGAAAGGGCGCATGAATGAACTGATGGCGCATCATACGGGTCAATCCCTTGAGCAGATCGAGCGCGATACCGAGCGTGACCGCTTCCTGTCGGCGTCGGAAGCGGTGGAATACGGCCTGGTTGATTCCATCTTGACCCATCGTAATTGATGCCCGTGGCGTAAGGGTGCCGCTATACTTGTTTTAACTACTGGGCGGCACAACGCGTGATCGCGACTTGCGCCTGAGAATGGCATTTGCGTCGTCATCTGCGGCACAAAGAACTTAAGAAGAGGTTTGGACTCATGACAGATAAACGCAAAGATGGTTCGGGCAAACTGTTGTACTGCTCTTTTTGCGGCAAAAGCCAGCATGAAGTGCGTAAGCTGATCGCCGGGCCATCCGTGTATATCTGCGACGAATGCGTTGACTTATGTAACGACATCATTCGCGAAGAGATTAAAGAAGTCGCTCCGCACCGCGAGCGCAGCGCGCTGCCGACGCCGCACGAAATTCGCCACCATCTGGACGATTATGTTATCGGCCAGGAACAGGCGAAAAAAGTGCTGGCCGTGGCGGTATACAACCACTACAAACGTCTGCGCAACGGCGACACCAGCAATGGCGTAGAACTGGGTAAAAGCAACATTCTGCTGATCGGGCCGACCGGCTCCGGTAAAACGCTGTTGGCTGAAACGCTGGCGCGTCTGTTGGATGTTCCGTTTACTATGGCCGATGCCACCACGCTGACCGAAGCGGGTTACGTGGGTGAAGACGTGGAAAACATCATTCAGAAGCTGCTGCAGAAATGCGATTACGATGTGCAGAAAGCGCAGCGCGGCATCGTGTACATCGATGAAATCGACAAAATTTCCCGTAAATCGGATAACCCGTCGATTACCCGCGATGTGTCCGGCGAGGGCGTTCAGCAGGCGCTGCTGAAGCTAATCGAAGGCACCGTAGCCGCTGTTCCGCCACAGGGCGGGCGTAAACATCCGCAGCAGGAGTTCTTGCAGGTCGATACCTCCAAGATTCTGTTTATCTGCGGCGGCGCGTTCGCAGGCCTGGACAAAGTGATTTCCCATCGTGTAGAAACCGGCTCCGGCATTGGTTTTGGCGCGACGGTTAAAGCGAAATCCGACAAAGCCAGCGAAGGCGAGCTGCTGGCGCAGGTCGAGCCGGAAGATCTGATCAAGTTTGGTCTGATCCCGGAATTTATCGGCCGTCTGCCGGTTGTCGCGACGCTGAATGAACTGAGTGAAGAAGCGCTGATTCAGATCCTGAAAGAGCCGAAAAACGCCCTGACTAAACAGTATCAGGCGCTGTTTGGCCTCGAAGGCGCAGAGCTGGAATTCCGTGATGAAGCGCTGGATGCGATAGCCAAGAAAGCGATGGCGCGTAAAACCGGCGCCCGTGGTCTGCGTTCAATCGTTGAAGCCGCGCTGCTCGACACCATGTACGATCTGCCGTCCATGGAAGATGTCGAAAAAGTGGTGATTGACGAGTCGGTGATCGAAGGTCAGAGCAAGCCGCTGCTGATCTACGGCAAGCCGGAAGCGCAGCAGGCATCTGGCGAATAATTCGCCAATCGACACAAGCAGTTAAGCAAAAAGGGGGGATTTTATCCCCCCTTTTATTTTTCCTGTGTTCCCGCCGTTGAATGTATGGAATACATCCCCATATACTGGATTACATATTAACGGCGACGCGTTAATGAAGGCGTCGTCGGCTACCTGGCGGACTTTAAACTAAGAGAGAGCTCTATGAATCCTGAGCGTTCTGAACGCATTGAAATCCCCGTATTGCCGTTGCGCGATGTGGTGGTTTATCCGCACATGGTCATACCCCTGTTTGTAGGGCGGGAAAAATCTATCCGTTGTCTGGAAGCGGCCATGGACCATGATAAAAAAATCATGCTGGTCGCGCAGAAAGAAGCGTCGACGGATGAGCCGGGTGTAAACGATCTTTTCACCGTCGGGACCGTGGCGTCAATTTTGCAAATGCTGAAGCTGCCGGACGGCACTGTGAAAGTGCTGGTGGAAGGCTTGCAGCGTGCGCGTATTACTGCGCTGTCTGATAACGGCGAGCACTTCTCCGCCAAAGCAGAGTACCTTGCTTCTCCGGTCATTGAAGAGCGTGAGCAGGAAGTGCTGGTGCGTACGGCTATCAGCCAGTTTGAAGGCTACATCAAGCTGAACAAAAAAATCCCACCGGAAGTGTTGACGTCGCTCAATAGCATCGACGATCCCGCGCGTCTGGCGGATACCATCGCTGCGCATATGCCGCTTAAGCTGGCGGACAAACAGTCCGTGCTGGAGATGTCCGACGTGAATGAACGTCTGGAATATCTGATGGCGATGATGGAATCTGAAATCGATCTGCTGCAGGTTGAGAAACGCATTCGCAACCGCGTGAAAAAGCAGATGGAAAAATCTCAGCGTGAGTACTATCTGAATGAGCAAATGAAAGCCATCCAGAAAGAGCTCGGCGAGATGGATGACGCCCCGGACGAAAACGAAGCGCTGAAGCGTAAGATCGACGCGGCGAAAATGCCGAAAGAGGCGAAAGAAAAAACTGAAGCGGAACTGCAAAAGCTGAAGATGATGTCCCCGATGTCGGCGGAAGCCACCGTCGTGCGCGGCTACATCGACTGGATGGTGCAGGTGCCGTGGAATGCCCGCAGCAAGGTCAAAAAAGATCTGCGTCAGGCGCAAGAGATCCTCGATACCGACCACTATGGTCTGGAGCGAGTCAAGGACCGCATCCTTGAGTACCTTGCGGTGCAGAGCCGCGTTAACAAGCTGAAAGGGCCGATCCTGTGCCTGGTTGGGCCGCCGGGGGTGGGTAAAACCTCGCTGGGTCAATCGATTGCCAAAGCCACCGGGCGTAAATACGTACGCATGGCGCTGGGCGGCGTGCGTGATGAAGCGGAAATCCGCGGTCACCGCCGTACCTACATTGGCTCAATGCCGGGTAAACTGATCCAGAAAATGGCGAAAGTGGGGGTGAAAAACCCACTGTTCCTGCTGGATGAAATCGACAAAATGTCCTCCGACATGCGCGGTGATCCGGCTTCAGCACTGCTGGAGGTACTGGATCCGGAACAGAACGTGGCCTTTAACGACCACTATCTGGAAGTGGACTACGATCTCAGCGACGTGATGTTCGTGGCGACCTCCAACTCCATGAATATCCCTGCGCCGCTGCTGGACCGTATGGAAGTGATTCGTCTCTCCGGTTATACCGAAGATGAAAAACTGAACATTGCTAAGCGTCACCTGCTGCCGAAGCAGATCGAACGCAATGCGCTGAAAAAGGGCGAGCTGACGGTCGACGATAGCGCCATTATCGGCATTATTCGTTACTACACTCGTGAAGCGGGCGTTCGTAGCCTGGAGCGTGAAATCTCCAAGCTGTGCCGTAAAGCCGTTAAGCAGTTGTTGCTTGATAAATCGCTGAAACATATCGAGATTAACGGTGAAAACCTGCACGATTATCTCGGCGTACAGCGCTTTGACTACGGCCGTGCGGATAGCGAAAACCGCGTAGGTCAGGTCACCGGTCTGGCGTGGACGGAAGTGGGCGGCGATTTGCTGACCATCGAAACCGCCTGCGTTCCGGGTAAAGGCAAGTTGACCTATACCGGTTCGCTGGGCGAAGTCATGCAGGAGTCGATTCAGGCTGCGCTGACCGTGGTTCGCGCGCGTGCTGAGAAGCTCGGTATTAACCCGGACTTCTACGAAAAACGCGATATTCACGTGCACGTACCGGAAGGGGCTACACCGAAAGATGGCCCGAGCGCCGGTACGGCGATGTGCACCGCGTTGGTTTCCTGCCTGACCGGTAACCCGGTACGCGCCGATGTGGCGATGACAGGGGAAATCACCCTGCGCGGTCAGGTGCTGCCAATCGGCGGCCTGAAGGAAAAACTGCTGGCTGCGCATCGTGGGGGCATTAAGACTGTTCTGATTCCTTACGAAAACAAGCGTGACCTTGAAGAAATTCCGGAAAACGTTATCGCCGATTTGGATATCCACCCGGTACAGCGAATCGAGGAAGTTCTGACACTTGCTCTGCAAAATGAACCGTTTGGCATGCAGGTCGTAAGCGCAAAATAGTGATATCGCGCAAATAGCGTTAAGAAAAGTGGGGCTGGTGAGTAAATTCGTACTTGCCAGCCTTTTTTTGTGTAGCTAACTTAGATCGCTGGCAGGGGTCATCGACAACTCTGTTGTAAGGGCATGACAGTCCTGATATAACTGCTGCGCGGTCGCGCCATGAAGGATTCTGGTGCGATATAAATTATAAAGAGAGGAAGAGAACAGTGAATAAATCTCAACTGATTGACAAAATTGCTGCGGGTGCGGACATTTCTAAAGCTGCAGCTGGACGTGCGTTAGATGCTTTGATCGCTTCTGTTACTGAATCTCTGCAAGCTGGGGATGATGTTGCGCTGGTAGGGTTCGGTACTTTTGCTGTTAAAGAGCGTGCTGCCCGTACTGGTCGCAACCCGCAAACAGGTAAAGAAATTACCATTGCTGCCGCTAAAGTACCGGGCTTCCGTGCAGGTAAAGCGCTGAAAGACGCGGTAAACTAATCGGCACTCCCGTCAGGGAATGTGACGAAGTACAAGGGCGCATCGCGAGATGTGCCTTTTTTATTTGTCCAGAACGCGACTTTATGTGTGTTTATGCGCACTTGTGGGCTGACAATTGCCCCGTTTTCTTGTCAAAATACGTCCTCACGCGCGGCAGGCATCACGTGCTATGCTGCGCGAGCTAAAGTCATCTACAGCGGAGCGTTGTTACACCATGATGGACAACCTACGCACGGCCGCCAACAGCGTCGTGCTCAAGATTATTTTCGGTATCATTATTGTCTCGTTCATTTTGACCGGGGTGAGTGGTTACCTGATTGGCGGCGGCAACAACTATGCCGCAAAAGTGAATGGTCAGGAGATTGGCCGGGCGCAGTTTGAAAATGCCGTTGCCAGCGAGCGTAACCGCATGCAGCAGCAGTTAGGCGATCAGTTCTCTGAGCTGGCGGCCAACGAAAACTACATGAAGACCATGCGTCAGCAGGTGCTGA
The DNA here is from genome assembly GCF_050600805.1 of Klebsiella sp. 141240. Classification (NCBI taxonomy): domain Bacteria; kingdom Pseudomonadati; phylum Pseudomonadota; class Gammaproteobacteria; order Enterobacterales; family Enterobacteriaceae; genus Klebsiella; species Klebsiella sp. 141240. The sequence goes on from NZ_JAQIRK010000002.1 coordinate 136,144, forward strand.
ACCGCCTGATCGATGAATCGCTGCTGGACCAGTATGCTCGTGAGCTGGGCCTGAGCATCAGCGACGACCAGGTGAAACAGGCCATCTTCCAGACCCAGGCCTTCCAGTCGAACGGCAAGTTTGATAACGAACGCTTCAGCGGCATCGTGAATCAAATGGGTATGACTACCGATCAATACGCGCAAGCGCTGCGTAACCAGTTGACGACGCAACAGCTGATCAATGCGGTAGCCGGTACCGATTTCATGCTGCCGGGCGAGTCTGACCAACTGGCGGCGCTGGTCTCCCAGCAGCGTGTGGTGCGTGAAGCAACTATCGACGTTAACGCGCTGGCGGCGAAACAGACCGTTAGTGATGAAGAGATTAACGCTTTCTGGCAGCAGAACCAGGCCCGTTTTATGGCGCCTGAGCAGTTCCGCGTGAGCTACATCAAGATGGATGCCGCCAGCATGCAGGAAAACGCCTCTGACGAAGAAATCCAGTCATGGTACGACCAGCATAAAGATCAGTTCACTCAGCCGCAGCGTAATCGCTACAGCGTGATTCAGACTAAAACTGAAGCTGATGCGAAAGCGGTACTGGCCGAACTGCAAAAAGGCGCCGATTTCGCCACGCTGGCAAAAGAGAAATCCACCGACATCATCTCTGCGCGTAACGGCGGTGATATGGGCTGGATGGAAGAAGCTTCCACCGTACCTGAGCTCAAAGATGCCGGCCTGAAAGACAAAGGTCAGCTTTCCGGGGTGATCAAATCTTCCGTAGGCTTCTTGGTGGCGCGTCTTGACGATGTTCAGCCGGCACAGGTAAAACCGCTGGCCGACGTGCGTAACGACATCGCGGCAAAAGTGAAACAGGAAAAAGCACTGGATGCATACTACGCGCTACAGCAGAAGGTCAGCGACGCGGCCAGCAATGATAACGAATCCCTGGCGGGGGCGGCGCAGGTCGCCGGCCTGAAAGTGGTTGAGACCGGCTGGTTTGGTCGTGACAGCCTGCCGGAAGAGCTGAACTTCAAGCCGGTTGCCGATGCTATCTTTAATGGTGGTCTGGTGGGTGAAAACGGCGCGCCGGGCAATAACTCCGACATCATTACCGTTGACGGCGATCGGGCTTTCGTTCTGCGTATCAGCGAGCACAAAGCGGAAAGCGTTAAGCCGCTGGCGGAAGTGAAAGCGCAGGTGACCGATATCGTTAAGCGCAATAAAGCGGAACAGCAGGCGAAACTGGATGCCGATAAGCTGTTGGCCGACCTGAAAGCGGGCAAGGGCGATGACGCGATGAAAGCCGCAGGGCTGAGCTTCGGCGCCGCGCAGACTCTGTCCCGTACCGGCCAGGATCCGCTGAGCCAGGCGGCCTTCTCTCTGCCGCTGCCGCAGAAAGATAAAGCGAGCTACGGCGTGGGCAGCGATGCCAAAGGCAACGTAGTATTGCTGGCGCTGGATGAAGTGAAAGCGGGTTCTATGCCAGAAGAGCAGAAGAAAGCGATGGTGCAGGGTATTACCCAGAATAATGCGCAAATCGCATTCGAAGCGCTGATGAGCAATCTGCGTAAAGAAGCCAAAATCAAGCTCGGCGACCTCGTCGACCAGCAGCAATAATTTCGCGCTGCCTCGCAAAACGAGGTAACGTGATGCAACACTCAAAGGCCGCTTTCGCGGCCTTTTCCATTTCCGCAATCTGCCTTTTGTACTCCTTTTTCGCAGCCGCTATCGTGACCTTGCTGTCAACAAACAAGGAGATAACAGCATGAACAGAGGAATGAAAATGGTTATTGTCGCCGTATTGCTGGCTTGTACGGCGGGTTTTCAGGGGGCGCTGGCGGCACCGGCGAGCGGTAAGGCGGTATCGGCAAAAGAGACTATTCAGACTCCGCAAACGAAAATGCCGGCGGAAGCGAAAACGACGGATAACGTCGGCGCGCGGGCCAGCATTAATACAGCCAGCGCGGAGGAGCTAGCACAGGCCATGAACGGCGTTGGGCTCAAGAAAGCGCAGGCAATCGTCAGCTACCGCGAAGAGTACGGACCGTTTAAGACTCTCGACGATCTTAAACAGGTTCCGGGGATGGGGAGTTCACTGGTAGAGAGAAATCTGTCACATCTGACGCTCTAATTTCACCCGCTGCTTTGCACAGTGGCAAATCTTTGCCATGCTAAAGAGGTTACATCATCTGGTGTGACCTCTTACCTGATTAACAACAATAATAGTAAGGCATGTGCGCTATGCAGACTCAAATTAAAGTTCGCGGTTATCACCTGGATGTTTACCAGCACGTTAACAATGCTCGTTATCTGGAGTTTCTTGAAGAAGCGCGCTGGGATGGGCTGGAGAGTAGTCCGGCGTTTCACTGGATGACCAGCCATAACATTGCTTTTGTGGTGGTCAACATCAATATCAATTATCGTCGCCCGGCGGTACTCGGGGATGTGCTTACCGTCACCAGTAAACTTGAGCAGTTGAACGGTAAAAGCGGCACCCTAAGTCAGGTGGTGACCCTTAATCCTAACGGTGAAGTGGTGGCCGATGCGTTGATTACCTTTGTCTGCATTGATCTGAAAACGCAGAAGGCGCAGCCGCTGGAAGGGGAGTTGCGCGAAAAGCTCGACCAGATGAATTTACGCTAACAACAGTCGGACCGAGGAGAGCTGTGAACCCGTCGGGGAGGTTGAGCTCAGGCTTCGTGCCAATTGTTTCCCGGAGGCGGCGCCTGACGCGCCTTTTCCGGGCTACCGGCTGGTGGGATGCTGTGAACCCGTAGCCCCGGTAAGCGAAGCGCCACCGGGGACGTTGAACTGAAGCTTCGTGCTAATCGATTCCCGGAGGCGGCGCCTGACGCGCCTTTTCCGGGCTACCGGCTGGTGGGACGCTGTGAACCCGTAGCCCCGGTAAGCGAAGCGCCACCGGGGACGTTGAACTGAAGCTTCGTGCTAATCGATTCCCGGAGGCGGCGCCTGACGCGCCTTTTCCGGGCTACCGGCTGGTGGGATGCGGTGCACCCGTAGCCCCGGTAAGCGAAGCGCCACCGGGGACGTTGAACTTAAGCTTCGTGCCCTTGGCCCAGGCCGGTTTTTTGCTTCATGACCGCCATCACGCCGGCCTTATCGCCCAGATACTGATTCAGGCCGTTGGCGCGCAGGTTGCAGGCCGCGCAATGGCCACAGCCGTCGCCCTTGATGCCGTTATAGCAGGTGAGCGTTTCGCGGCGAACCAGATCCAACTGGCCCCAATAATCGGCCAGCGCCCAGGTCTCGGCTTTGTTGAGCCACATCAGCGGCGTTTCAAAGCGAATGTCTTTCGCCATGCCAAGGCTAACCGCATGGTGCAGCGCTTTAACAAATTCGTCGCGGCAGTCCGGGTAACCAGAGAAGTCGGTCTCGCAAACGCCGGTAATAATTGCTTCGGCCTTAACCTGATAGGCGTAGATCGCCGTCAGGGTTAAAAACAGAATATTGCGACCTGGAACGAAGGTATTCGGAATACCATCGGCATCCGGCTCGTAATCCGGTACCGGGATGCTATCGCGCGTCAGGCTGCTCACCGCCAGTTCGTTAAGCAGGGTAACGTCCAGCACTTTATGCGCCACCGCGCCCAGTTTTAGCGCCAGCTCGCGAGCCACGTCAATCTCGGCGCGGTGGCGTTGGCCATAATCAAAAGTGACGCAATGCACTTCATCATACTGTTCCAGTGCCTGCACCAGGCAGGTTGTTGAGTCTTGTCCTCCGCTGAAGACAACTACGGCGCGTTTCATGGCAATTCCTGACTAAATAAGTGAGAGCCATATGGTACCGTCAGACGCTCGCGGCGACCAGCTCTCTCACGTCGACGATGCCGGTAGCCAGGCGCTGGTAAAGTCGAACCAACCTCTGGCATTAAGGCGCAGGCCGTTAACCCCCGGCGGCGCGCTGATGCGGTAATTGTATTTGAATAACGGCGTCATGATGGCGTCATCCATCAGCGTATTGAAGACGTTGCGCAGGGCATCGTTGCGGCTACGCGCTTCGGGCTGCGCCTGCACGGCATCTAACGTAGCCTGCAGGTGCGCATATTGCGCCCCGCTCAGCAAATGGGGCCACAGCGTGTCGCAGCGCAGCCACTGTTCAAGGGTATATTCCGGCGCTTCGCCAATCAGCCGGTCGCCCATCATCATATCGGCCTGCGCCAGATATCGGCAGCCGTCCCAATTTTTGGCGTCGTGAAAAATGAGCGTCAGTTCGCAGCCGAGAGTGGCGAGGCGCTGTTTGAGCTGCTCAGCCATAGTGTGTAATTCGACCGGCAAATGATAGAGCAGGGTGAGCTGGGGCGGCAGCGGCACCTCATGGTTTTCCGGGCCCTGAGGAATGGACCAGCCGGGCAGCACCTCATGGCTCGGCGTGATCAGATCTTCATCCAGCGGTAGCGTTTCCAGCAACGACGAGCGGTGGATAATCGAAATCAGCCGCTGGGCCTGCGCTTTACTGAGACGTGGACTCTGACGCAGGGTCAAATAGCAGAAGCCGAGGCTGATGCTATTGCTCACCTGGCGCAAATTATTGAGCTCTTCTGGATCGCCGATGGTGATCTGTACTGGATGGCGACAGCTGGTGCCGAGATCGCTTTCGAATAGCTGCGGCGTGATCCAATATTCTACCGCCTGGATCAGCGGATGCTGTAAATGGTAGCGGGGATGGTTCTCCAGCCGGACCAGATCCGGGCCAAAAAGCTTTATTCGGAACGGACCGCTACCGAGCGCCGGATCGTCAGGATGCGCCAGCACGCTGCAGTAGCTGGCTAAACGGAACGGTAGCCAGTAGTCCGGGCGATGCAGCGTAATCGTCAAACATTGGGCGTGGGTGACATCGATGCGGCTAATGCTGGCAAAAAGGGTGCGGAGAGCCGGCAGTTCCAGTAGCAACAGTAGTCTTTGCCGCAGCTGTGAGGTTTCCACGGTATCGCCGTTATGCCAGCACAGGGTAGAGCGGATATAAAAGTGCCAGCGCAGTCCATCGGGTGATACCTGCCAGTGGTGCGCCAGATCGCCCACCGGCGTACTGTCGCTATCGTCAAAACGCGTCAGGCCGGAATAGATCTGCCCGGCCAAATGTTGTTCCGCACGCCCGGGGAGAAAACCGGGGCGCAGCGGTTCCAGTGGACGATAGTAGGGAATACGCAGCGTCGGGGTATTGTTTTGCCACTGTCCGCCGAGGAAGGGGTGCAACAACGCTTTCAGCTCAACCGGCGCCAGCTGCGCCAGCTCCAGCGCGTTTTGCTGCTGACCCTTATTTAGCGCCTGTTCCATCATTTCGTTACGCAGGCTTTCCGGGGTCTTGTGGAAACTGAGTTGCCCGCGCTTACCGCGCCCGGAGCTGGCCTGCCAGCTTAACCAACCGGCCTCCTGAGCCTGACGCAGCAGCGTACGGATATGACGCTCGCTGCAAAAGCAGCGTTCAGCCAACTCGCCCACGGTCACCTGCTGCGGTGCGCCGGACGACGGCAGCCATAGCCGCTGGTACTGATTTAATCGGTTTAATAATCTCATTTGCCGAAAACCCGGAACAATAAAAAATATCTATTCACTATTACTTCCGTATATCTCAGGCGATACTGCAACACAAGCGAAACCCATCACACATCGGGGAAAATACCATGGCAAAATTAGCGGCATTTGATATGGACGGCACCCTGCTGATGCCGGACCATCGTCTCGGAGAACAGACTCTGACGGCGCTGAGACGGCTGCGTGAACGCGATATCGCCCTGACCTTTGCCACCGGTCGCCATGCTCTGGAAATGCACCATGTGATCGGCGAGTTTTCCCTTGATGCTTTTCTGATTACCGGTAACGGCACGCGCATCCATTCACTGGAAGGTGAAGAGCTGTATCGCCAGGATCTAAATCCGGAAGTGGCGGAAGAGGTGCTGCACAGCGTGTGGGATACTCAGGCGAGTATGCACGTTTTCAATGATGGCGGCTGGTTTACCGGCCAGGCAAGGCCGGAACTACTCCGAGCTCACGCCTTCAGCGGCTTTCATTATCAACTGCGCGATCCGAAACGGATGCCGGCGCATCACGTCACCAAGATCTGTTTCTGCGGCGATCATGACGATCTGCGCCGTCTGCGGATCCAGCTAAATGAAGCGCTAGGCGATCGCGCGTTTCTTTGTTTCTCGGCGATGGATTGTCTGGAGGTGCTGCCGGTCGGCTGTAATAAAGGGGCCGCGCTGGCGGTGCTGAGCCAGCACTTAGGTTTTACGTTGCAGGATTGCATGGCATTTGGTGATGCAATGAACGATCGCGAGATGCTTGGTAGCGTAGGGCGAGGGTTCATTATGGGCAACGCGATGCCGCAGCTCAAAGCTGAACTGCCGCATCTACCGATCATCGGAGACTGCCGTCATCAGGCTGTTTCCCATTTTTTAACACATTGGCTGGATAATCCTGATCTTCCTTATTCCCCCGAATAGAGAGACCCTACCAGCAAGCCGGATAGCGTTCTATCCGGCTTTTTTTATTGTGCGCCGCTCAGTTGCATAATCTGCGTCTGCCATGGGGTAATATCGCCGATATTCGCCGCGACCCACTGCGGGCTGTAATAGCTTTCGAGGTAACGTTCGCCGCTGTCGCACAACAGGGTAACGATGGAACCCTTGCGTCCTTCATCGCGCATCCGTGCGGCCAGCTGCAGTACGCCCCACATATTGGTACCGGTGGAGGCGCCGACTTTTCTTCCAAGCTGCGTTTCCAGCCACAAGGCGGTAGCGACGCTGGCGGCATCCGGAACGCGCAGCATCTCATCGACGACGTCGGGAATAAACGATGGCTCGACGCGCGGACGGCCAATCCCTTCGATCTTGCTGCCGACCGGGCTGCGCAGGCTGGCGTCGCGGCTTTGCCAGTAATCAAGGAATACCGAATTCTGCGGGTCGACGACCATCAGTTGCGTCTCGTAACCCTGGCAGCGAATATAGCGGCCGATGGTCGCAGAAGTACCGCCGGTACCGGCGCTCATGACGATCCACGACGGCTGCGGATACGGCTCATGGGTCATCTGGCGGAAAATGCTGTCGGCGATATTGTTATTGCCGCGCCAGTCGGTGGCGCGCTCGGCGAAGGTGAACTGATCCATATAGTGGCCATTCAACTCGCGCGCCAGCATTTCAGAAGCGGCGTAGATTTCGCAGGCGTTGTCGACGAAATGACAGCGTCCGCCATAAAATTCAATCTGTTCGATTTTACGTTTCGCCGTGCAGGAGGGCATCACGGCAATAAACGGCAGGCCCAGCAGGCGAGCAAAGTAGGCTTCTGAGACCGCCGTCGAACCCGAAGACGATTCGATAATCGTGGTGCCTTCTTTGATCCATCCGTTGCACAGGCCATAGAGAAACAGCGAGCGCGCCAGACGGTGCTTAAGGCTACCGGTTGGATGCGTACTTTCATCCTTCAGATAAATAGGGATCCCCGGAAAACCAGGCAGCGCCAGGCGGATCAGGTGTGTATCGGCGGAACGCTGATAGTCGGCGTTAATTTCACTAATGGCATGTTTTACCCAGGCGCTGTTCATCTCGGATTCCTGTTTGTCATTTTGTGCCCAGCTTAGCGGATTGTGCGGGAAAAATTGTTGCTATTTGGCCTTTCAATTACAATTACGGGAGTAAATTATTCTCTCTGGTGGCCTTATGCTAGATAAAATTGACCGTAAGCTGCTCTCATTGCTGCAAACTGACTGCACCCTCTCTTTGCAGGCGCTGGCGGATGCCGTTAATCTGACCACCACGCCCTGCTGGAAACGGCTCAAGCGTCTTGAGGACGAAGGCATCCTGCGCGAGCGCGTGGCCATCCTGGATGCGGAAAAGCTGGGGCTCGGGTTAACCGCCTTTGTGTTGATAAAAACCCAGCACCACAGCAGTGACTGGTACTGCCGTTTTGTCAGCGAAGTGTCGCAAATGGCGGAAGTGCTGGGTTTCTGGCGTATGGCTGGAGAGTACGACTACCTGCTAAGGGTGCAGGTCGCGGATATGAAGCGCTATGACGACTTTTATAAACGTCTGGTGAACAGCGTGCCGGGGCTGTCGGATGTCACTTCGAGTTTTGCCATGGAACAGATAAAATACACCACGGCCTTGCCTATTGATTAACGGCTTTTTGCCGCCACGAATTATACATTCAGGATTTTACCGTTTGCGATTATTTGCTCAACTTAGCTGGTACTTTCGCCGGGAGTGGCGCCGCTATCTCGGCGCCGTCGCTCTGCTTGCCGTTATTGCCGTACTCCAGCTAATCCCGCCGAAAGTGGTGGGGATTGTGGTCGATGGCGTGACTAAAGAACATTACACCGCAGAGCAGGTGTGGATGTGGATCGGCGCGCTGGTGGTTATCGCGGTGATGATTTATCTACTGCGCTATGTCTGGCGCGTGCTGCTCTTCGGCGCCTCTTATCAATTGGCCGTTGAACTGCGTGAAGACTTCTACCGCCAGCTCAGCCGCCAACATCCGGCCTTTTATCTGCGTCACCGTACCGGCGATCTCATTGCCCGCGCGACTAACGATGTTGACCGCGTCGTCTTCGCCGCCGGCGAGGGCGTCCTGACGCTTGTGGATTCACTGGTGATGGGCTGTGCGGTACTGATTGTGATGTCGACGCAAATCAGCTGGCAGTTAACGCTGCTGGCGCTGGTGCCGATGCCGTTTATGGCGCTGGCGATCAAACGCAATGGCGATGCCCTGCATGAGCGTTTCCGCGTGGCGCAGGCGGCTTTTTCCAGCCTCAACGATCGCACGCAGGAAAGCCTGACCAGCATACGGATGATTAAAGCGTTCGGCCTTGAGGACCGCCAGTCGGCGCAGTTTGCCGCCGATGCGGCGGATACCGGAGCGAAGAACATGCGGGTCGCGCGTATTGATGCCCGTTTCGACCCGACAATCTATATTGCCATTGGCGCGGCCAACCTGCTGGCAATCGGCGGCGGCAGCTGGCTGGTGTTGCAGGGCGAGCTGACCCTTGGTCAGTTAACCAGTTTTGTCATGTACCTCGGGCTGATGATTTGGCCAATGCTGGCGCTGGCGTGGATGTTTAACATCGTTGAGCGAGGTAGCGCCGCCTATGGACGTATTCGTTCGATGCTGGAAGAAGCGCCGGTGGTCAACGATGGTAGCGAAACGGTGCCGGAGGGGCGCGGTTCGCTAAACGTGGCGGTGCGCGAATTTATCTATCCGCAGGCGACGAAAGCGTCGCTGGAGAAGGTTAACTTCACCCTGCAGCCGGGGCAAATGCTCGGTATCTGCGGCCCGACGGGAGCCGGGAAAAGTACCATTCTATCCCTTATTCAGCGCCATTTTGATGTTACCGAGGGTGAGATCCGTTTCCATGATATTCCGCTGTCTCGCCTGCAGCTTGATAGCTGGCGCGGGCGGCTGGCGGTGGTCAATCAAACCCCATTCCTGTTCTCCGATACCGTGGCCAATAACATTGCCTTGGGTAAACCGGACGCGACGCGGGAACAAATCGAGCACGTCGCGCGGCTGGCCAGCGTTCATGATGATATTCTGCGCCTGCCGCAGGGCTATGAAACGGAAGTCGGCGAGCGCGGCGTCATGCTCTCAGGCGGTCAGAAACAACGTATTTCTATTGCCCGAGCGCTGCTGCTGGAGGCGGAAATCCTGATCCTTGATGACGCGCTGTCGGCGGTTGATGGGCGGACGGAGCATGATATTTTGCATAACCTGCGGCAGTGGGGGGAAGGGCGGACGGTGATTATCAGCGCCCACCGCCTTTCAGCATTAACGGAAGCCAGTGAAATTTTGGTTCTGCAACACGGCCATATTGCCCAGCGCGGACGCCATGAGCAGCTTGCCGCCCAGTCGGGATGGTATCGCGACATGTACCGCTATCAGCAACTGGAAGCGGCGCTCGACGATGCGCCGCAGGATGAGGAGGCGACAGATGCGTAATTTCGCCGATCTCTGGCCGACCCTGAAACGTCTGCTGGCCTACGGTTCGCCGTGGCGTAAGCCGCTTATCATTGCGGTTATCATGATGTGGATAGCGGCGGCGGCGGAAGTCAGCGGCCCGCTGCTGATAAGCTATTTCATTGATAACATGGTGGCGAAACAGTCGCTACCGGTGAAGCTGGTCAGCGGCCTGGCGGCGGCCTATATCTGCCTGCAGATCCTTGCCGCTACGCTGCACTATAACCAGGCGCTGCTGTTTAACCGGGCGGCGGTCGGCGTGGTGCAGCAGTTGCGCAGCGATGTGATGGATGCCGCGCTGCGTCAGCCGTTAAGCGAGTTTGATACGCAACCCGTCGGCCAGTTGATATCACGCGTTACCAACGATACCGAAGTGATCCGCGACCTGTACGTGACGGTCGTGGCGACGGTGCTGCGTAGCGCGGCGCTGATTGGCGCGATGCTGGTGGCGATGTTTAGTCTCGACTGGCGAATGGCGCTGGTGGCGGTGGCTATCTTCCCGGCGGTGCTGATCGTGATGGCTATCTATCAGCGTTACAGCACGCCGATCGTGCGTCGCATGCGCGCATGGCTTGCCGATATCAATGATGGCTTCAACGAAGTGATCAACGGTATGGGCGTTATTCAGCAATTCCGCCAGCAGGCGCGATTCGGCGAGCGAATGCGTGAAGCCAGTTACGGCCACTATCTGGCGCGCATGCAGACGCTGCGTCTGGATGGTTTCCTGCTGCGCCCGCTGTTAAGTCTGTTTTCATCGCTGATCCTCTGCGGCCTGCTGATGCTGTTTGGTTTTAGCACTTCCGGAAGTATCGAAGTCGGCGTGTTATATGCCTTTATTAGCTACCTCGGGCGGCTTAACGAACCGCTGATCGAACTCACCACTCAGCAGTCGATGCTGCAGCAAGCGGTGGTGGCGGGCGAACGCGTGTTTGAGCTGATGGACCGTCCACGCCAGAGCTGGGGTAACGATAGCGCGCCGTTACGCAGCGGCGCGGTGGCGATTGATAACGTCTCTTTTGCCTATCGCGACGATCGGCTGGTGCTGCAGGATATCAATCTGGATATTCCTTCGCGCGGTTTTGTGGCGCTGGTTGGCCATACCGGTAGCGGCAAGAGCACGCTGGCCAGCCTGATGATGGGCTACTACCCGTTGACTAAAGGCGAAATTCGCCTCGATGGTCGCCCGCTATCGTCGTTAAGCCACAGCGCTTTACGTCGGGGCGTCGCGATGGTGCAACAGGATCCGGTGGTATTAGCCGATACCTTCTATGCCAACGTGACGCTGGGCCGCGATATCAGCGAGCAGCAGGTCTGGGAAGCGCTGGAAGCGGTGCAGCTCGCTGACCTTGCCCGTGAAATGAGCGACGGGATTTATACCCAACTGGGCGAGCAGGGCAATAACCTATCGGTGGGACAGAAACAGCTGTTGGCGCTGGCCCGTGTGCTGGTCGAGACGCCGCAGGTGCTGATCCTCGATGAAGCGACAGCGAACATCGACTCCGGTACCGAGCAGGCTATCCAGCAGGCGCTGGCGAAAGTGCGCGAGCACACCACGCTGGTGGTCATCGCCCACCGTCTGTCGACTATCGTCGAGGCTGATACAATCCTGGTGTTGCATCGTGGCCAGGCCGTCGAACGCGGGAACCATCAGCAATTGCTGGCGGCGAAGGGCCGCTACTGGCAGATGTACCAGCTACAGCTGGCTGGCGAAGAGCTAGCCGCCAGCGTTGAGGAGGAGTCACTGAGCGCCTGATGCACCATCAGCAGGCATGGGGGCAGGGGTGACGTGAAGTGGTGCAACTTGCTCACTGAGTGTGCACCGAATTGGTGCGTTTTTGCGCATTAGCGGCCATTTGCCGTCTTGCCAGTAACATCCTCGCGTTTTTTTCTCCATAAACGGGCCGATTCACGGCCCGTTTTCATTTTTGGCATATCCCTTGCTTTATCTCCTGTGTTAGCTGCGGCCACTATCAAATACTGACTGGAGGGGATTTATGAAGCTGGTTACCGTGGTAATCAAACCATTCAAACTGGAAGACGTTCGCGAAGCGTTGTCCTCCATCGGCATTCAGGGCCTGACGGTCACGGAAGTGAAAGGCTTCGGCCGCCAGAAAGGCCACGCCGAGCTCTATCGCGGCGCCGAATACAGCGTCAATTTCCTGCCAAAAGTAAAAATTGATATTGCGATTGCCGACGATCAGCTGGATGAGGTTGTCGAGGTGATAGGCAAGGCCGCCTGGACCGGAAAAATTGGCGACGGCAAAATTTTTGTCGCCGAACTGCAGCGCGTGATTCGTATTCGTACCGGCGAATCCGACGAAGCGGCACTGTAATTGCCTGACCACACAGCGATGGGGATGAAGAGATGATGAGAACGACGATGAAAACGGCTCTGGGAGCGCTGGCGCTGCTTCCGGGACTGGCGCTGGCGGCCGAACCGGCGGTGGCGGATAAAGCCGACAACGCTTTTATGATGATTTGCACCGCGCTGGTGCTGTTTATGACAATCCCCGGCATTGCGTTGTTCTACGGCGGCCTGATTCGCGGTAAAAACGTGCTCTCAATGCTCACTCAGGTCATTGTGACTTTTGGCCTGGTTTGCGTGCTGTGGGTTATCTATGGCTATACGCTTGCCTTCGGTAGCGGCGGTAGCTTCTTCGGCAGTTTCGACTGGGTGATGCTGAAGAATATTGAACTGAAAGCGCTGATGGGCTCGTTCTATCAATATATTCACGTCGCTTTCCAGGGCTCTTTCGCCTGTATCACCGTAGGCCTGATCGTCGGCGCGCTGGCGGAACGTATTCGTTTCTCCGCGGTACTGATTTTCGTGGTGGTATGGTTAACGCTTTCCTACGTACCGATTGCGCATATGGTGTGGGGCGGCGGTTTGCTGGCGACCCATGGCGCGCTGGACTTCGCCGGTGGTACCGTCGTACACATCAACGCCGCGGTGGCGGGGCTGGTGGGCGCGTATATGATGGGCAAACGCGTGGGCTTTGGCAAAGAAGCGTTTAAACCGCATAACCTGCCGATGGTCTTTACCGGTACGGCGATTCTGTATGTCGGCTGGTTCGGCTTTAACGCCGGTTCCGCAAGCGCGGCTAACGAAATTGCCGCCCTGGCCTTCGTTAATACCGTCGTGGCGACCGCTGGCGCGATTCTGGCCTGGACCTTCGGCGAATGGGCCACCCGCGGCAAACCCTCGCTGCTGGGCGCCTGCTCCGGCGCGATTGCCGGTCTGGTCGGCATTACTCCGGCGTGCGGTTATGTTGGCGTTGGCGGTTCGCTGATTATCGGTATCATCGCCGGACTGGCTGGGCTGTGGGGCGTCACGGTGCTGAAGCGCTGGCTGCGCGTCGATGACCCATGCGATGTGTTTGGCGTTCACGGCGTGTGCGGTATCATCGGTTGTATCCTGACCGGCATCTTCGCCTCTACCACCCTTGGCGGCGTCGGCTATGCGGAAGGCGTAACGATGGGGCATCAGTTGCTGGTACAGCTGGAAAGTATCGGTATTACCGTGGTGTGGTCCGCCGTCGTCGCCTGGATCGGCTTCAAAGTGGCGGCGATGACCGTCGGCCTGCGGGTACCGGAAGAGCAGGAGCGCGAAGGGCTGGACGTCAACAGCCACGGCGAAAACGCCTACAACGCCTGATGTATTGAGCAATCTCCATAAGCGTCAAAGCCTCCCGCATGGGAGGCTTTTTCTTTGCGTGGAATTTATTTCTTACTGAAGCCAGGGATAAAGCGGTCAACATCCACTTCCATAAACTGGCTGCGCTGGAAGTGGGCTTTCATATTCCACGGGACGGTGCAGTCGAAAATGGTTTTACAGGCAATACCGTTATCGCGAATCGATGGGCTGAAGGCCGGGTCGGATGACGGATCCAGCGGATGGCAGCGCACGCCGGGGATAAACACGGTGCTGACATCGCCCTGATAGCGGGTGGTCATCGCCCACATCACGTCGTTGATGTCGAAAACGTCGACGTCTTCATCGACCAGCATCACGTGCTTCAGCTCCGAGAAAGCGGAAAACGCCAATAGCGCGGCCTGGCGCTGACGGCCCTCATCGCTGGGGGTGCGTTTCTTCACCTGCAGCACGGCGAGATATTTACCGGTGCCCGGAGAGGGGCAGTGGACGTTTTGCACAAAGCCTGGAAGTGCGCGCTCTACCATTTGCAGAATGCTGGCTTCGGTCGGGATCCCGGCAAGATTGGTATGCTCATCGCTCGGCCCGATACAGGTTTGCAGAATCGGGTGGCGGCGGTGGGTAATCGCTTTGACTTTAATCACCGGCACTTCCGCCTGAGCGCTACCGGTGTAGCCTGGGAACTCCGGCATCGCTTTCCCGCTGTTGGTATTCTGATCTTCGCGTACCCGCACGCCCGGCAGTAGTTCACCTTCAATAACGATTTCGGCATTGGCGATGGCGCGGGCGTTGACGCTCACGCATTCGCTGAGCTCGACGGCCTGATTACGCAGAGCGCCGGCGATGGAGAGCTCATCAAACCCGAGAGGAGTGGTCGGCGGCTCAAAGCAGGCGCCAATTTCAATCGCCGGATCCACACCGATGCTAATCGAGATAGGCAACGCTTTCCCGGCCGCCTCGGCTTTTTGCCGGAAAGTATCGAGATGACGTCCTGGTACGAAATACATCGAGATTTCGTCTTTGCTCTGTACGCACAGGCGGTGGATGGTGACGTCATGATCGCCGGTTTCCGGATCCGCGGCGTAGCACATGCCGAGGGTAAAGTAGGGGCCGGCGTCTTCCGGGGTGTTGGTCGGCGCCGGCAAAATTTTGAGAATATCGAAATCAGGATCGCTTGCCAGATGTACCACCTCCTGGCAGGCCGCCTGGTCGCGAGGGATGGTGATTGGGGCGATAGGATTCGCCACGGAGTCTTTGAGCATAAACGCCAGATTTTCCGGCGTGGTGCCAAACAGACGAGCGACACGCTGGCGTGAACACAGCAGGCCAATAAGCACTCTGACATCATCGTAGCCTTTGACCTTATTAAAGATCATCGCCGGGCCAATGCGGGTCGGGCGCTGTACGGTTCCGTGGGCGCCGACATAGCGGTACACCCCGGAGAGCTCGGCAATGGGGTCAACGGGTTCGTCGGTGTAGATAAGTTCATCATCGTACTGGCTTAGTAGCGCCAAAGCAGAACGCAGATCGGTTACTTTTTGTTGTTCAGACATCATACTTCCTTCAGGTTTCTGGCAATGGCTATTCATTCTCACCAGATACCGATAAGAGTCCAATCACATTTCCCCTTATTTTAATAAGAGATTATTATCAGTGTTTTCGGGAGGACGTGATGGATTATCGACAACTACAGGCATTTACGGTGCTGGCGGAAGAGTTGCACTTTGGCCGGGCGGCGCAGCGTCTGCATATCACGCAACCGGCGCTGACGCAGCAGATTAAAAGTTTTGAGAACGCGCTGGAATTGCGGCTATTTACCCGCGATCGACGCAACGTCGCGCTGACCGCCGAGGGGCAATTTTTGCTGGCCGAGGCGCGGATGATCCTCGGCCACTGCGATAAATTTCGCGAGAATGCGCGCAGTTTGCGGCAGGGGCGCAAAGGGCAGTTGAAAATTGGCTACGTTGGCTCTGCTATTTTCGACCCGGCGTTGAGCGTGTTAATTGGAAATTATCGTCAACGTAAACCCGAAGCCGATCTGCTGATTGAAGAGCATAACGTTAACGACCTGATAACCGGGCTCTTAAGCGATACGGTCGATCTGGCGTTTATCCGCTCGCCAGGCGCGCAATATGATGAACTGGAGTCGCTGGATATTGCGACCCGGCCGCTGGTAGCGGTGGTGCCTCGCCATCATGCGCTCGCCAGCCGGCGCGCTATTCCACTTGCGGCGCTGGCGGAAGAGACGTTTTTCATTCAGCAGGATCCCAGCGGCGTCGGATTGGGGTGGTCAGCCATCAGCGCCTGTCGGCAGGCGGGTTTTACGCCCCGTAAGATTCAGTACACGCGCGATGTCTCCACGGCGATTGGCCAGGTATCGATGGGGATGGGGGTGACGTTGGTGCCCGAGACGCAAAGCGCCATGCTGGTGTCGGAAGTCAGTTATTGCCTGCTGGAAGAGACCTTTGCCGTAACGACGCTCACGTTGTGCTGGCGGCGGCAGAGTCGCAACGGACTTTTGGGGGATTTTATTGCCGATGTTCGCGAACTGCTTGGCCGTTAGGGGGCGAGCGGGCCCGCCGTGGGCCCGTCGCGAATTAGTTATTGCGGTTACGCATGACACCTTCCTGCACCGTCGAGGCGACCAGAATACCGTCCTGGGTATAGAATTCGCCGCGAACAAAGCCACGGGCGCTGGAGGCGGAAGTGCTTTCGACGCTGTACAGCAGCCATTCGTTGATGTTAAACGGGCGGTGGAACCACATTGAGTGGTCGATGGTGGCGACCTGCATACCAGGCTCAAGGAAGCCGACGCCGTGTGGCTGCAGCGCCACCGGCAGGAAATTAAAATCAGACGCGTAGCCCAGCAGCGACTGATGGACGCGAATATCATCCGGTACTACGCCGTTGGCGCGGATCCACACCTGGCGGGTGGGTTCGGCAACGTGGCCTTTTAGCGGGTTATGGAACTCAACCGGGCGAATTTCCAGCGGTTTGTCGCTGAGAAACTTCTCTTTCGCCTGTGGCGGCAGCAGATGCGCCAGCTTACGAGCGATATCGGTTTCAGAGGGCAGGCCTTCCGGTGAAGGCGCTGACGGCATTGCTTTTTGATGTTCGTAGCCCGGTTCCGGCGCCTGGAACGAGGCGGTCATGTAAAAGATGGGTTTACCGTGCTGGATAGCCGCCACCCGGCGAGCGCTGAAGCTGTTGCCGTCTCGTAGTACTTCAACATCATAAACGATAGGTTTCTGGCTATCGCCAGGACGCAGGAAGTAACTATGAAAGGAATGAATCAGGCGGCCCTCAGGCACGGTTTCTTTAGCGGCATACAGCGCCTGACCGACCACCTGGCCGCCGAAGACCTGACGTAAGCCCAGATCTTCGCTCTGCCCGCGAAACAGCCCTTCTTCAATTTTTTCCAGATTTAATAATGCCAGCAGATTGGTTAGAGCCTGACTCATAGATACCCTCAATTATTGATAGCGGCGCTGACGCAGCGCATATTGAGGGCAAGTATAACCTGGAATCTCAAGTGGTCCGATGGGTGTAATAATCTGAATAAATGCCCCTTTCCGGGAATTATTCTGAGATCTGTGCCACACTTATTCACGATACTAATGTCTTAGCCATCGTGATGGCAGGACGTACTCCTGTGACTAAAGGGATGAAAAGGAGAACATAATGAAATTTGCCTATATGTTAAGTGCTATCGCCGTTGCTGCGGCCTTATCCGCCTGTGCGAATAACCCGAACAGCAACGCCGCTCATCAGACGACGGCACCCGATCCTTACGGCATTGCCTCACTGAGCTCCTCGCAGCAACAGCCTAATGTTTCCGGGACTATCAATATTCGCCAACGCGTAGCGTTACCGCCGGATGCGGTACTGACCGTGACGTTGTCCGATGCGTCGCTCGCCGATGCGCCAGCCCGCGTATTGTCGCAAAAAGCGGTCCGCACAGAAGGTAAGCAGGCGCCGTTCAACTTTGTTCTGCCGTATAACCAGGCGGATATCAAACCGAACGCGCGGATCCTGCTGAGTTCGGCGATCACCGTAAATGGCCAACTGATGTTTATTACCGATACCGTACAGACCGTGATTACCCAGGGCGGTAATCGTGCCGATCTGGTGCTGGTGCCGGTGCAGCATGCGCCAGTGCCGGTGGCTAACGATATGGCGCCGATGGCGCAATAAACGTCTTCATGCCCCTGTTCAGGGGCATTTTTTTGCCCTTAATATACCCAGCGATAGCGTTGCAGGTCGATATGACCGCTGCCGGAGACCTGGACGCCTTCCGCCAGCAGCGCCTGGCGTTGGCGCTGAAGGTCGGGGCCGGTCAGAGAAATATCGCCGTGGCGATTCACCACCCGGTGCCATGGCAGCGTTGAGCCTTCCGGTAGGCGCTTTAACACGCCGCCCACCTGACGCGCCGCGCGCGGTGAACCCGCCAGCAGAGCGACATCGCCATAGGTGGTGACATACCCCTCTGGAATTGAGGCGACTATCTGCCAGACCCGCTGGGGAAAGCTGTCGTGGGCGTCCTCCATCATCACTCCTTCGCGTGAGAAAAGCCCAGAATAAGCGCTAGCCCGCGTGCTGTACAGCCGTCAAAGGACGGTGAATTCCAGCGCCAGCCCGAGGATCTGCATACCGTGAATATTGTCATGCGGGCTGGTAGCGATCAGGCTTTCAAGAAATTTCAGCCGCTGTGATTGCGCATTGATAATCAGTTTGCCGCGCAGCGTCGGGTATTTGAGTGATGAAATGGGATAGACCACCTTGCCTTTGACCTCAACGGGCAGCTTACGCAGCTCGACGTGTTGCAACACGCCCACCGTGGAAAAGAGCAGGGCGACGGGGGTCACTGATAACAACGGCGCGGGACTGACGCTGACGAAATCCAGCAGCAGCTCGGGGCGTAGAAAATTCATGCCGTGAAAGGGTACGGTTACGCCATCAATGGCGGGCATGGGCAAGGTGGTGGTGGGGCGTGGCGATTGAGTCATGCGATTACCGTAGCGGCTACACGTTGAAAAGATACAGGACGAATAAGTATGGCGGGTTGCGGTAAAGTGTGCCGCGATGGGGCTCGCAATCTTTTTCATTGCTGGGACGTATGGCCTTGTGAAGGCACTATTTGCTGTGAAATCCAACGTTTTGCGTAATAAACCAGCAGCTGGACGCGAGTGGCTTGCAATTCAGGAGTGCTATAGGGATAATGCGCCAGCGCGTTGGTTATCAACGCTCTCAATGGGGGCTCTGTTGGTTCTCCCGCAACGCTACTCTGTTTACCAGGTCAGGTCCGGAAGGAAGCAGCCAGAGCAGACGACGTGTGTGCCGGGATGTAGCTGGCAGGGCCCCCACCCAATTCTGGCGGTCCTGATTTAATTTCCCTTCATTTGATGTGCTTTTATTCTCTGCTACCATTATAGGCAGCTTCACCTCATTTATTGTTTTACGTGATTAAAACGACTCTTTTTCATTCCTTAATTTTGCATTGTCATAAATGTGAAATAATAATGACATACTAATGACATCTTCATGTCATATATAATGGGCAAATTATTTCCTGGAATTACCAGATATTATTAAGGATAAATAATATCTCTGGATCAAGATGTTAACTTCGTGTATTAATTATGATGATTTTATTGCACGGGAAGCGTGATCATGACCACAGTAGTTCTGAATGTGAAAATTGACGCAGAGTTAAAAGATAAACTGCGTCATTATGCGGAAGTGAATAACGAGAATTTAGGCACGGCTACGGAGAAGCTGCTGCAATTGGCGCTTGCGGCCATTGATTCAGCAGACGAGGCGGGGGTTTCGCATGAGGATATTGATAACCAGCATACCGAAGAGGAAGCGTCGCCGTTAACCCCTAAAGAAATCAAAGCATTACGAAAACTTCTGAAGAAGAAAAGATGAAACAACAATTCTCTACAGCCAGCAGTTACAGTGAAGCCTGTGACCTGCTGCGTTCCGGGTACGTTAAGCACGTGCGCCTGAACTGGAATATCGGTAGTGATGAGTTTTTTCGCATTGCTTCCGACTGGTGTGAAACCGGCGCAAAAATTAAAAAAGATGACGATGGCTTTATTATTTCGCTAAAAGGTTTTCCTATTCCGCGCCAGCATTAATGAAATTACTACACCGCTGTCATCGTAATGACATGCGGCGTGGGCAAGATGGAACTGCAATTTTATAAAACATCTCATATTCATCATGGATGGTGGTTTTTGACGGGCTGATCGCAGCCCGTCGATATTTTATTATATAATTTTACGTGTTCTCGCCATTTCTTTCTGTTGCGTAAGAGTTTGCCACAGCGGTTGTAAAATGCTGAAGGCGTTGCGCAATTCCATATCTGGTAGCGTGAAAGGCAAACGTAAATAACGGTCGAAGGCACCTTCCAGACCGAATCGCGTACCGGTGCCAATATGAATGCCGGCATTCTCAGCGCGCACCGAGAACTGCGTTGCCAACATCTCCGGCAGCTCCACCCAAAACGATAGCCCGCCCTCGGGGACGGAAAAGCGCCAGTGGGGAAAATATTCCGCCATCAACGCAGCGCACATATCACGACGCGCGGCCAGCATTGCCCGCCGTTGCGGCAACAGTGTTTGTTCGTTCTCCAGTAGCCAACAACAAGCCAGCTGTTCCAGCAGCGGCGAACCGAGATCGAGCGTATCCCGCGCCTGGATGAGCGAGGCAATAGTCCGCGCCGGGGCGCGGATCCAGCCAATTCGCAGTCCTCCCCAGAACGTTTTACCCGCTGAACCAATAGTGATTATTGGCGCTTCCGGATTGAAAGCCGCCAGCGGCGCCGGCGGCGGGGCGTTGTACCATAAATCGACCATCGTTTCGTCGGCGACCAGCGTCGTTCGCGTGCTGGCGGCCAAATCGGCGACGCGTTGCCGGGTTTCGCTATCCATGCAGCGACCGGTGGGATTATGAAAATCCGGCATCATAAAGGCCAGCCGCGGCGAAGTTTGCGCAATGGTCGCCGCCAGGCCGTCGCAGTCCCAGCCCTTTTCCGGTAAGGCGACGCCTACCGGTCGGCAGGAGGCGCCGCGAATAGCGTTAATCGCCATCGGGTAAGAGGGCGCGTCAACCACCACCCGGTCGCCAGGCCCGGTTAACAGACGCAGTACCAGGGCAAATCCGCTCAGCGCGCCATTCACAATCATCACTTCATCCGCCTGCGTCGGCAGGCCGCGTTCGCTATAGCGGCGGGCAATGACTGCGCGCAAATCGACTAACCCCTGCTGATCGTACCCGGTATAGGACAAATACTGCGGCATCAGCGTCAGCGCGTGGCTGTAGGCTTGATGAATCTCCGGTCCGGCGCTGAGGGCGGCGGTGGCGAGATTGACCGATGGCGCCGAAAGCGTCTGCTCGCCGGGAAGTAGCGGACCGGCAGGTAGCGCAATGCGTGAACCACTCCCCTGGCGACTTTGCAGATAGCCTTCTTCTCGCAATAACCCCAGCGCGCTGGCGATAGTGGTGCGGCTAACATTTAGCGCCGTCGCCAGTTCTCGTTCGCCGGGCAGACGGGTCTCCAGCGCCAGCCGTCCATCGAGGATCAACAGACGCAGCGCTTCCGCCAGCTGCCGCCACAGCGGCGCGCGCGAGGAAGGGGACTGCCAGTTGCCGAGCAGGCGTACCAGTGATTGTGTTCCAAAACGACGTACTGACATAGCGATCCACTTTTAAAAAACTGGCCATTAATTACCAATCCATTTTTGCTGATGATGGGGGCATTCGCAATACATACTGAGGTGTTTATGGTCCGTCGCTTGCTACAACTTTATATTGGTCTGGTTCTCTATGGCGTGTCGACGGCGTTATTCGTCCATGCCAACCTCGGGGCCGATCCGTGGGATGTGTTTCATCTGGGGGTGGCGAAACAGCTTAATATCAGTTTCGGCACGGTGATTATTGTGACCGGCGCCGCGGTGCTGCTGCTGTGGATCCCGCTGCGTCAGATGCCGGGTCTCGGTACCATTAGCAATGTCATCGTGCTTGGCCTTGCTGCCGATGCCACACTCGCGGTACTTCCGCCGCTGGAATCGCTGCCCGCGCGTAGTCTGCTGCTAGCCGGCGCGGTAGTGATGAATGCGATAGCAACCGGGATGTATATCGGCGCCGGTTTTGGTCCCGGGCCGCGTGATGGCCTGATGACCGGATTGCATGCGCGAACCGGTTGGTCTTTGCGTGGTATCCGTACCGCCATCGAAGTCTCGGTGCTGCTAATTGGCTGGCTGCTGGGTGGCAAAGTAGGGGTCGGCACCGTGGTTTACGCCTTTGCTATCGGCCCGCTGATCCAGCTGTTTTTACCCTGGTTCCGTCAACCGCGGCTAGTCAGCGCGGCGGCGAAAAGCCGGGAGCTGGCGTCCTGAAATCGCCGTTCGCGATAGCAGCGACTAAACTTATCACTCAGACGCCGACGGATATGCCGCCGGCGCTGTTCACTTCGGAGACTCACTCATGAAGTATGTTGATGGTTTTGTCGTTGCCGTCCCTGCGGAAAATAAGGAGGCATACCGCGAACTGGCAGCAAAATCGGCGCCGCTATTTAAAGAGTTTGGCGCCACGCGCGTGGTGGAGTGTTGGTCGGATGATGTCCCGGAAGGGAAGCTGACGGATTTCCGCATGTCGGTTAAAGCGCAGGCGGATGAGGAAGTGGTTTTCAGTTGGATCGAGTACCCGTCTAAGGAGATCAGGGATGCGGCCAATGCGAAAATGATGAGCGACCCGCGGATCAAAGCGCTTAGCGATAGCTTGCCTTTTGACGGCAAGCGTATGATCTTCGGTGGGTTTGCGCCGATTCTTGACGAGTAAATCCGGCGGCGCGACTGGTTGCCAGCGCGCCGCACATGAATTAATGCGCTTTAATATTATGTTCCGCCCACTGAACAAATTCCTCTTTCGGTAGCGCCTTACAATACAGCCAGCCTTGCGCGTAATTGACGCCATGCGCGCGCAGCCAGTCGCGCTGAGCGGGCGTTTCCACCCCTTCGGCGACAATCGCCAGATTCAGCGCCTTCGCCATCTCAATGATATGCGGCGTCAGCGGCTTATATTCCAGCGTATCGACAAATGACTTGTCGATCTTCAGCGTATCCACATCCAGCGTCTGCAGGTAGCTGAGGCTGGAATAGCCGGTGCCGAAATCATCGATCGAGATCCTGTGTCCCGCCTGGCGATAGCCAATAATTACCGGCAGGGTGGTTTGCGGATCGACAAAACCGCGTTCGGTAAGCTCAAGAGGAATCTGTTCCGGATTGACTCCCCAGCGCGCCAGCTGCTCCTTGAGTAGCGTGGGTAACGTAGGCGAGCGCAGGTCATCAAC
Organism: Klebsiella sp. 141240; assembly: GCF_050600805.1. Classification (NCBI taxonomy): domain Bacteria; kingdom Pseudomonadati; phylum Pseudomonadota; class Gammaproteobacteria; order Enterobacterales; family Enterobacteriaceae; genus Klebsiella; species Klebsiella sp. 141240. Next base: position 159,094 of record NZ_JAQIRK010000002.1, read on the forward strand.
CGACAGATTTATGGAGACATGCATCTGCGGATGTTGGCGCAGCCAGGGGCCGAGGTCGGCGAAGATTTTGCGCACAATATCTTCGGTCAACCGGGTGATAAGCCCGGTTTGCTCAGCCAGTGGGATAAAGATATCGGGTGATAAAAAAGTGCCATCCGGCTGCTGCCAGCGGGCCAGCGCTTCTGCGCCGGCGATTTTGCCATCTTCCAGCGAGACTATCGGCTGATAGTAAACCTGGATGGCATCGGATTGCAGCGCATCCAGCATGCCATAACGTGGCGAACGTAATCTGCGCAGCAGGCGTAGAAGTAAAAAAGAGGTCAACAGGCTGGTAAAGAGCCCTATCGGCAGCCATAACAGCAGCTGCTGGCGAAGGCGCGCATCCAGGGGCTGCGTGGACGACCAACTTGCGACGCCAAGACCCAGTTCCGGGATAATATGCACGCGATAGACGGTGTCATTCAGCGTTAGCGTCTCGCTATGGAGGTTTTTAATTCGCGCCCAAACCGCGGGATCGAGAGGTTGGCTGCTGATCACCACCCGATCGTGCTCAGTGCCGAATAATATCGTATGGATCTTTTCCTGGCCGCTGGCAATAACATCAATAAATGATATCGGGTCGATCATCACAATATGATTTTTGTTGCCGAAGGCGGTCATGCGATGTTGCAGGCCGAGGTCATTGATCGAGGTAAGCCAGGTACTGTAGCCGTCGGCGGTCACGTGATCGGGTTGTGGGAATGTCACTGAAACCCGATGATCTTCAAGTGATGAGCACATCGGTACCGAATTACGCAACCATAGTACCTCCTGCACGTAGCGATGGGTGTAGGCAATGCGGCGCATATTCAGCAAATGTTCTGGTGAACAGGCGGTGGCGCTGTGAGCATCGGCTTCTTGTAACGCTTCTTTGGCCTGAGTGGCGACCTGTTCCACGCGCATCACAATACGCTTTGAGTAGTGGTCGAGCTCGCTATAAAACTGCGCCTGCGCCTGACGCATTGCCAGCCAGATGCTTAGGGCGATGGGGAGTACGATAGCGAGAATAAGCACCCCTGTAACCAGACTCATTAAATGGCGAGTCGTCATGGGTATGTCCTTATTTTAACGGGGATTGCACAGAGTATACGCGAAAGCGGAAAAAAGACTCGGATCGCGAATACCGCGATTTGGAGGGGAGGGGGCCGCAAATCATCGTCCATTGAGGCTCCGCGTGGTGCTCGTTGAAGCCGCTAATTTCGTATGGTTGATCTTTAGCTATGAACGGTGTACCTTAATTGTTATGTTATAACATATTGATTGAGGTTCGCCATGAAAGCTAATATTCATCCGCACTACCGTACCGTCGTTTTCCACGATACGAGCGTGAACGAGTACTTCAAAGTGGGATCCACCATTAAAACCGAGCGTGAGATTGAACTGGATGGCGTGACCTATCCGTATGTCACCTTAGATGTTTCGTCTAAATCCCATCCGTATTACACCGGTAAGCAGAAAACGCATGCCACCGAAGGTAGCGCCGCCCGTTTCCGTCAGCGCTTCGGTGGTTTTATTGATGCCAAAAGGAGCTAAATATGCAGGTACTGAACTCATTGCGTAGCGCTAAACAGCGCCACCCGGATTGCCAGATAGTGAAACGCAAAGGGCGGTTGTACGTTATCTGCAAAAGTAACCCGCGCTTTAAAGCGGTGCAGGGGCGTAAAAAACGGCGTTAATTCGTAGGCTTGCGAAAGCTCTCCAGCGTGCGATATTGCTGGCCGTTGGCATCAAAATTACCGGCGGCCAGCCACTGACGCATTGCGCTATCCACCTGCGGCCACTCGCTATCAATAATGGAAAACCAGTCGGTATCGCGATTGTGGCCTTTTATCACCAGCGCTTGTCGAAAGCGCCCCTCGAACTGAAAGCCTAAGCGCAGCGCCGCGCGCCGCGATGGTTCATTCAGGCTATTGCATTTCCACTCATAGCGGCGGTAGCCGAGCGACTCAAAGACATAACGCATCAGCAGCCACTGTGCTTCGGTGGCCATTGCTTTGCGGCTTAGCAGCGGCGAAAAGTGAACATGGCCGACTTCAACGACGCCGTTTTTGGCGTCAATACGCATCAGTGCTAGCGATCCGACCGGTTGCCCACTGCGTTCATCAATCACCGCGAAGTGAAGCGGATCGTTTAGCTCGCTGATGCTGGCAATCCAGGCGCTGAACTCGGCAACGCTGTTTTCCGGTTCACGCAAAAGCCAGGTCCAGGCGCGGGTATCAGGCGCCTGTCGATAGGCGTTGAACAGCGCTTGCGCGTGTTTGACGGCAAGCGGTTCCAGGCGGCATGACTGTCCTTGTAAGGTCTGGCGCTGCGGCCATGGGCGTGGCTGCCAGTCAGGTAAAGCGTCGCCAACGAGTTGGTTAAATTGGTTGTATTGCGTCATCGGTCAAGTCCTGTTTGCGGGAAGAGTCCTGAGATTAAACGTCTGCTGGTTCCATAAAAAGGGCCATAAGGGTATCTTTTCATGGTGCCACGAGGAGCCATGATGAATATTCCGGACGATGCTTTTTTTACCCTGCTGACGCGTGGGATACAGCAGCGGGGAGACGCGACGCTACAGCGCGCGCTCTATCAGGCGCTGCGCGAGGCCATTTTACAGGGCGAGCTACTCAGTCATAGCCGGTTGCCGGGGGCGCGCGTTATTGCTCAGCGTGCTGGCGTATCGCGCAATACCGTAAACAGCGCGCTGGAACAGCTGGCGATAGAGGGATATCTGATCCGCAGTCGTCAGGGGACGTATGTCGCGGCGCTCAATACGCTGGTGGAAAGCGAACCGACGCCGCCAAAGGTTGTGTTACCTGAGCGCTTGCGCGCATTACCGCTGCCGGGGCGACGGGATTCGCCGGCACTGTTGTTGACTACCGGCATGCCCGCGGTGAACTACTTCCCGCTGGCTATCTGGCGCCGTTTGCTCGATCGGGTGCTGCGCGAGGACGGCAGCACGATTCTTGGGTATGGGGAGGCGGCCGGTGAACCGGCGCTGCGCGAGGCGATTGCCCGTCATCTGACCTTATCCCGGGGCATTCGCTGCACAGCGCGGCAAATTGTGATCACTGAAGGCGCGCTGGAGGGGGTTAATCTTTGCACGCATCTGCTGAGCGAGGCGGGGGATACCGCCTGGGTCGAAGAGCCCGGTTATTTCGGCGCCAAAAGCGTGTTTATTAAAGCCGGTCTGCAAATAAAGGGAATTGCGGTTGATAGCGATGGCATGCGGCCAGATACCGCGGAAGAGCAGGCGCCGAGGCTTATTTTTACCTCTCCTTCGCACCAGTATCCGAGCGGGGCGGTGATGAGCGCCGGGCGCCGTCTGGCGTTGCTGGAGTATGCCCGCCAGCATGATGCGTGGATTATTGAAGATGACTATGACAGTGAGTTTCGCTACAGCGGCGAACCCATTCAGGCGATGCTCGGCATGGTGGCGCAGGCGCCGGTGGTTTACCTTGGTACCTTCAGTAAAACGCTCTTCCCGTCACTTAGGATAGGATTTGCAGTAATGCCTCCGGCGCTGGCCGAGGCGGCGCAGGAGGCGATCGGCGCGCTGTTGCGCGGCGGCCATCGGCTGGAGCAGCGTGCGCTGGCGCTGTTCATCGAAGAGGGGCATTATGCGCGCCATCTGGCTTCAATGCGCCGGTTGTATCGTCGGCGTCAGCAGCTGTTACGCGAGGCGGTCGCAAGCGAATTCGCGCTGGCGAATGAGATTTGGGGCGGAGAGGGCGGGCTGCATTTAACCGTCGCCATTGATGGCATCGACGATGTGCAAATTGTCGAGCAGGCGCGACGTTATCAAATGGCGCCAGCGGCGCTAAGCCGCTTTTATCTTAACCAGCAGACCGCGCGTAGCGGCCTGGTGTTGGGATATGGTAATACGTCAGCGGCGCATTTCGTACCGGCGCTGCGGACGTTGAACCGGCTAATCAAGCAGCAACGCGGGTCAAGGTGAAAACATCGTAGAACGAGAGTTCACCTTTCGTGGCGATCATTTTCTGCAGTTGGGCTTTCTGCTCATGAGCGACCTGCGGCGATTGCAGAATACCGTCAATCAGCTGCTCAGGGACGAAACGGGTGTTATACCATTCGCCGTTATAACAGACGCGAAAATCGAGCACGTCGATATCTTCATAACGGTAACGCGGGTAGACGTCAAAGAAGAAAAAGCCGTTCAACAGAACAAACAGGACGACCAGCAGCCATACGGAATCAACCAGCGTCTCAGAGCGCAGCATGACGACGAGAGTGGCCAAAAAGGCGGCGTACATGGCGACAAATAGCCACGGGTGATTGCGAATAAAACTGATACTAAAACGCGGGCGATTATCGCGTTTTTCTTTTTCGTTCAGTTCCTCAATGGTGTTGGTTAGCAGGCGCTGTATTTCTGTCATTTTAATCCCCGAATTCTTCGTAGAGCCCGGCATTTCAGGCTCTACGGCTCAGTTTGGCAGTTATTTTATGTTGCCGGAGACTGGGGTTAAAGTAACAGATCAGTTACAGAAAAGCATAACAGTTACTATTATTCGGTTAATAGCTGCTTGATGATTTTTGCAGGATTACCGCCGACCACCGCATTGGCCGGCACATCTTTCACCACCACGGCGCCGGATGCGATAACCGCGTTGTCGCCGATTGTTACGCCGGGATTGATAACCGCCCGGCCGCCAATCCACACGTTATGGCCGATAACCACCGGTTTTCCGTACTCAATACCGCTATTGCGTTCCGTCGGATCCAGTGGATGGGTGGCGGTATAGATATGCACGCCCGGCGCCAGCATACAGTTATCGCCAATCCGGATCGGGCAAACATCGAGCATCACGCAGTCAAAGTTAGCGTAAAAATTGGCGCCGAGGCTGATGTTATAGCCGTAATCGCAGCGGAAAGTGGGTTCAATATAGGCGTCGGTCGCCTTGCCAAAAAGTTCAGCCAGCAGCGTGGCGCGTATTTCGCGTTCATCCGGCACAGAGTGATTGTAACGGTGCAGTACCTGCCTGGCGTGCAGGCGGTCTGCTTTTAAGGTGGCGTCTCCAGCCAGATACGGCTCGCCGGCGATCATTTTCCTTTTCTCTTCGCTCATGGTCTTCTCCTGGTTAAAGAAGAAACAGTATAAAGCGAAACCGGTTTCATATGCAGCAATACGGGACTCAGACGTTTAATATTCTGATCAATCCCTGTTGAGGTGCTGTTGTATTAATGACAGAAAATGAACTAGCGGATAAATTTCCATACTGAAGTTGGGATTTTGTCGTATAGCTTATTCATGGTCAATTCAGCAAGACGATGATCGGCTGCTGAGTAAAATACCGCCAATTCATTGTCGGAAAGTTCATATTTATTCTTTTCAATTACGCGCTCCAGCGTATCAATTGTCTGACAGCGGCGTAAACGCATCAAATAGTCTGTTTTAGTTAATGGTTTACCAGACATCATTTCACCTTTTGAATGTAATAATTCTAACAAGAAAGACTTGCCGGGTTCTCCCGGCTGGCGTTGACAAAGCATCGGAATAGGCGATTGCCTGATTTGCGCCATTTTTGGAGATCGCTTGTGTTTATGCCATAACTACTGAACAGCATAAAAGTGTCATCCAGGTATTCGTCAAGCTGAGAAATCAGCTTATTATCCTCAGCATACTTAATTTTATAATTAAGCGCGTAAGTTGCTATGTGCTCGATCAATTCATTTAATTGAAGATTCACCGCCGAAGTAGGGTCGTTAACCCAGCCGCGGTTGCTCTCTTCCAGGTTTGCAAGGCAGTCATGATACAGGGTTTCGCAGAGAAATCTAAGCTGCGCGATATCATGTCTTTTTGGCGAGTACTCGTCCATAACACATCCCCTTGTAAGTGGTTTAAACGACGACTAACAAACACCGTTGTGGGATGAAGACCAGGCTCAAACATTGTAATCCTGTGATTTAACTATAATCCAGTCTCAAAAACATTTCACCGTGCTATTACGAAAAATTACAATAAATACGGTTAATTTATCTTAAAAAAACAGATCCTATTATACGGATTCCTTTTATGTTTGGCGAAACTGGAACGTCAGCCTTATATATCATCAGTTTATCTGATTGACGCCTGCCTGCAGCGAGAGGTTGTCGGGAAGTTGTTGGTGATTAAGAATATTCTGAATAAAGCCTGATGGTGAAGCCGATAACGGAAATCTTAATAAAGATAGAACAACGTTCATCAATGTATATTATATGTCAGAACGTAAAATAAACAATAACAATGTGTGCGTTTAAATACCCCTAAAGAAAAAGGGCCGCAAACGCGGCCCTTAGCTTAAGCAAGATTAATGATGCTCAACCGGATGGTTATGCTCAATATCTTCAGTTTTCTTACTGAAGCGGCGACGAACCACCACGAAGAATACCGGCACGAAGAAGATCGCCAGAACCGTCGCGGTCACCATCCCGCCCATTACGCCGGTACCGACGGCGTTCTGCGCGCCGGAACCTGCGCCTGAGCTGATAACCAGCGGCATTACCCCGAGGATAAACGCCAGAGAAGTCATCAGGATTGGGCGCAGACGCATACGTACCGCTTCCAGCGTCGCTTCAATCAGGCCTTTGCCTTCTTTTTCCATCAGGTCTTTGGCGAATTCAACGATAAGTATCGCGTTCTTCGCCGACAGGCCGATGGTCGTCAGCAGGCCGACCTGGAAGTAAACGTCGTTAGTCAGCCCGCGGAAGGTTGCCGCTAACAGCGCGCCAACAACACCCAACGGTACCACCAGCATGACGGAGAACGGAATCGACCAGCTCTCGTACAACGCCGCCAGACACAGGAAGACGACGATAAGCGAGATAGCGTACAGCGCCGGGGCCTGGTTGCCTGACAGGCGTTCCTGATAGGACATACCGGTCCAGTCGTAGCCGACGCCAGAAGGCAGTTTGCTTGCCAGCTGTTCCATCATCGCCATCGCTTCACCCGTACTGCGGCCCGGGGCTGCCTGACCGAGGATTTCCATCGATGGCAGACCGTTGTAACGCTCCAGACGCGGTGAACCATATTCCCAGTGGGAAGTGGAGAAGGCGGAGAACGGCACCATTTGGCCATCGCTGCCGCGGACATACCAGTTGCCGATATCTTCTGGCAGCATACGGTATTTCGCTTCAGACATGACGTACACTTTCTTCACACGACCGCGGTCGATGAAGTCGTTGACGTAGCTGCCGCCCCACGCTGCGCCGAGGGTGGTGTTAATGTCGCTAATTGAAACACCCAGCGCCTGCGCTTTTTCCTGATCGATATCGATCTTGAACTGCGGCGTATCTTCCAGGCCGTTAGGACGCACGCCGACCAGCAGATCGGGATGCTGCGCGACCATACCAAACAGCTGGTTACGCGCCTGAGTTAATTTCTCATGCCCTAAACCACCCTGATCGATAAGCTGGAAGTCAAAGCCGGTAGCGGTACCCAGTTCGACGATCGCCGGCAGGTTAAAGGCGAAGACCATCGCATCTTTAATCTGCGAGAAACGGGCCATCGCGCGGCCGGTAATCGCTTCAACTTTGTTTTCTGAACCCGGGCGTTCGCTCCAGTCTTTTAACGACACGAAGGCGATACCGGTGTTCTGACCGCGACCTGCAAAACCAAAACCGTTAACCGCGAACACCGATTCAACGTTGTTCTTCTCTTTGGTCAGGTAGTAGTCAGTCATCTCGTCGAGGACTTTCTGCGTACGTTCCTGACTCGCGCCCGCCGGAAGCTGCGCCATACTCAAGAACACGCCCTGGTCTTCGTCCGGCAAGAAGGAGCTTGGCAGACGAACGAACAGGTAGGCCATACCGACGACGATAATCAGATACAGCACCAGGTAACGACCGGTACTACGCAGAATGTTGCCTACGCTGTCGGTGTAGTGGTGCGTGCTCTTATCGAACATGCGGTTAAACCAGCCAAAGAAGCCTTTGTGCTCGCCATGGCCGCCTTTCTGAATCGGTTTCAGCATGGTGGCGCACAGCGCTGGCGTCAGAATCAGCGCTACCAGTACCGACAGCGCCATCGCGGAAACGATAGTGATCGAGAACTGGCGATAAATCGCGCCGGTTGAACCGCCAAAGAAGGCCATCGGGATAAATACCGCAGACAGCACCATCGCGATACCGACCAGCGCGCCCTGAATCTGACCCATCGACTTACGGGTCGCTTCTTTCGGCGGCAATCCTTCCTCCGCCATCACGCGCTCGACGTTTTCTACTACCACGATGGCGTCATCCACCAGCAAGCCGATGGCCAGCACCATCCCGAACATCGTCAGGGTGTTTATCGAGAAGCCAAACACCGCCAGGATGGCGAATGTCCCAAGCAATACCACCGGTACTGCAATGGTCGGGATCAGCGTGGCGCGGAAGTTCTGCAGGAACAGATACATGACCAGGAACACCAGGATGATCGCTTCCACCAGCGTTTTTACCACTTCATGAATAGAGATTTTCACGAACGGGGTAGTATCGTACGGGTAGACGATTTTCAGGCCTGACGGGAAGTACGGTTCCATCTTCGCCAGCTCGGCACGGATGGCGTTGGCGGTATCCAGGGCGTTAGCGCCGGTGGCCAGTTTAATCCCCAGACCGGAAGCCGGTTGGCCGTTAAACTTCGCGATGATGTCGTAGTTTTCGCCGCCGAGCTCAACTTTCGCCACGTCGCGCAGACGAACCTGTGAACCATCCTGATTGACTTTCAGCAGAATCTTACTGAATTCATCAGCGGAAGTCAGACGCGTCTGGGCGATGATCGAGGCGTTCAACTGCTGGCCTTTCACCGGCGGCGTACCGCCTAACTGACCTGCCGCGACCTGGGCGTTCTGCGCTTTAATGGCGTTGATGACATCTACCGGAGTCAACTGGAAGTTGTTTAGCTTCGTCGGGTCCATCCAGATACGCATCGCGTACTGGGAACCGAACAGCTGAACGTCGCCGACGCCGGAGGTACGGCTGATGGCATCCTTCATATTGGCGCCCACGTAGTCGGAAATATCCTCCTGCGTCATGGTGCCGTTAGTGTTGATAACCCCGACAACCATCAGGAAGCTACTGGAGGATTTCTCCACGCTCACGCCCTGTTGTTGTACTTCCTGCGGCAGCAGCGGCATCGCCAGCTGCAGCTTATTCTGCACCTGTACCTGGGCGATATCTGCGTCAGTACCGGACTGGAAGGTAAGGGTGATCTGCACCGTACCGGTGGAGTCACTGTTTGAGGACATGTACATCAGGTTATCGATACCGTTCATGTTCTGTTCGATAACCTGTGTCACGGTATCCTGCACCGTTTTCGCATCAGCCCCCGGGTAGGTGGCCGAGATCGTCACTGCTGGCGGCGCAATCGTTGGATATTGCGCCACGGGGAGTTTCATAATTGAAAGCCCCCCGGCCAACATGATGATTATGGCGATCACCCATGCAAATATGGGGCGATCGATAAAGAAATTAGGCATGTCTTAACGGCTCCTGTTTAAGTTAAGACTTGGTTTGTTCAGACTGAGCGTTCGCGTTGCCGGCGGTTTGCTGTTGGTTGTCTGAAGCTACTTCCTGCGCTTTTACCTGTACGCCTGGTTTGACTTTTTGCAGGCCAGCGACGATCACGCGATCGCCTGATTTCAGACCCTCGGTCACTAACCACTTATCGCCGATAGCCTGAGTTGCGGTGACCTGGCGAACTTCAACTTTGTCGCCTTCGCCGACCACCATTACGCTGGCATCGCCGCGCGGGGTACGGGTAACGCCCTGTTGTGGAACCAGCAGCGCATCCGGGTTAATACCTTCTTCCAGACGTGCGCGGACGAACATCCCTGGCAGCAGAGTGTGGTCCGGGTTCGGGAAGATAGCGCGCAGCGTGATAGAACCGGTGGTCTGGTCAACGGTAACATCGGAGAATTCCAGCGTACCCTCTTGCGGGTACTTCAGGCCGTCATTGGTGACCAGTTCGACTTTGGCCTTACCGTTTTCCTGCTTCAGTTTACCGTTCGCCAGTTCCTGTTTCAGACGCAGGAAATCGTTGCTCGATTGGGTAACGTCAACATAGATAGGATCCAACTGCTGAACGGTAGCCAGCGCGGTGGTTTGCCCGTTTTGCACCAGCGCGCCTTCGGTGACCGTAGATTTACCGATGCGTCCGCTGATTGGCGAAGTCACTTTAGTATAAGCCAGATTGATACGCGCAGTTTCAACAGCAGCCTTGGCGGCAACGACGGCGGCGTTGCTTTGCTGAGCATCGGCAACGGCTGAATCATATTCTTGTTGGCTGATGTATTTGGTACCAACCAGTTTCTGGTAGCGTTTAACCGTCAACTGAGCGATGTTTGCGGCGGCCTGGGCTTTCGCTAAGTCGCCTTTGGCGCTTTCATAGCTTGCCTGATAGGTTGCCGGATCGATCTGATAAAGAGACACCCCCGCCTGAATATCGCTGCCTTCAGTGAAGTTACGTTTCAGAATAATGCCACTTACCTGAGGACGGACTTCTGCGACACGATAAGCATTGGTACGACCAGGAAGTTCAGTGGTGATTTGTAGAGGTGCGGATTTGAGCGTGACAATACCGACTTCCGGCATTTGCTGGGCTCCTTGTTGAGCCGGTTTATCGTCACATCCTGTTAGCGCTAAGCTGCCTGAGAGCATCAGAACGACCGCCAGAGGCGTTAACCCTCTGTTTTTGTTCATATGTAAACCTCGAGTGTCCAATTTCAAATTTTCAGTGGCTCAAACGTCCACAAACCCACTTCAGTCTTTCTATTATGGTCATGCTATGGTACATACATTCACAAATGTATGTAAACGCAACCTCTGTAAAGTCATCAACCTATGGCACGAAAAACCAAACAACAGGCACTTGAAACCCGGCAACTGATTCTTGACGTTGCCCTGCGTTTGTTTTCGCAGCAAGGCGTATCATCTACCTCGTTGGCCGCGATTGCAAAAGCTGCCGGAGTGACCAGGGGCGCGATTTACTGGCATTTCAAAAACAAATCCGATCTGTTTAATGAAATATGGAGTCTCTCTGACGCCAGCATTAGCGATCTCGAAGTTGAGTATCGGGCAAAATTCCCTAACGATCCACTGTCAGTTGTTCGCGAAATACTGGTCTATATCCTCGAAGCGACGGTAGTAGAGGAACGTAGACGCCTGATGATGGAAATCATCTTCCATAAATGCGAATTTGTCGGAGAAATGGCCGTTGTCCAACAAGCACAGCGCAGTTTATGGCTTGAAAGCTACGATCGTATTGAGCAAACATTAAAAGAGTGTATCACTGCTCAACAATTACCTGCGAATTTACTCACTCGCCGTGCGGCAATTCTGATGCGCAGTTATCTTTCCGGATTAATGGAAAATTGGCTCTTTGCGCCCGAGACCTTTAATCTCCATGCGGAAGCCCGCGCTTATGTAGACACGCTCATTGAGATGTACCAAACCTGTCCATCGTTGCGTAGCCCGTCTGCAATTGTGGCCTGACGACCAGCAGTAAATAAAGGTAAATTTTACTTATCTCTGCCGCTATTCGTGTGCAGGGAGAAGTGCTATTCTGCGCGCTGCGACGACCCCCGGTATTCTCCGGCATTTGCAACCATTCATGTTAATACTATGCAGCATACAAATCGTTGGCCTCATGCTATTTCCACCATTGTCTTTGCACTGGTCCTTATAGTTGGCACTCTGAGCTTCAGCCAGGTTCAGGCTGCAGATTTACCTGACCGTTCTGACATTCAAAGCCAGCTCACTACGCTAAATAAGCAAAAAGAACTCACGCCGCAGGAAAAATTAGTTCAGCAGGACCTGACTCAGACTTTAGAAACGCTCGATAAGATTGAACGTATAAAGTCTGAAACCGTTCAACTGCGTCAGCAGGTTGAACAGGCGCCGGCGAAAATGCGTCAGGCGGTAGACAGTCTGAATGCGCTGAGCGACGTTCCTGATGATGAAGTCACCCGTAAAACTCTGAGCACGTTGTCGCTGCGACAGCTTGAGTCGCGCGTGTCCCAGGCGCTCGACGATCTGCAAAGCGCGCAGAACGATCTGGCGACCTACAACAGCCAATTAGTTTCGCTGCAGACTCAGCCGGAGCGCGTGCAGAACGCGATGTATTCTGCCTCTCAGCAATTACAGCAAATTCGTAACCGCCTCAACGGCACTGCGCCGGGCGAAGAGACGTTGCGCCCGACGCAGCAGGGGTTGCTGCTGGCGCAGCAGGCGTTGCTGAATGCGGAGATCGAACAGCAGCGTAAGAGCCTGGAAGGCAATACCGTTCTGCAGGATACGCTGCAGAAACAGCGCGACTACGTCACCGCCCACAGCAACCGGCTGGAACATCAGCTACAGCTCTTACAGGAAGCGGTGAACAGCAAGCGGCTGACGCTCACCGAGAAAACCGCTCAGGAAGCGGTCTCGCCGGAGGAGACTACGCGGATCCAAAATAATCCGCTGGTTAAGCAGGAGCTTGATGTCAACCACCAGCTCAGCGAAAAGCTGATTCAGGCGACCGAAAACGGCAACCAGCTGGTGCAGCGTAATATCAGAGTCAAAAACTGGCTCGACCGCGCGCTGCAGTCCGAACGCGATATCAAAGAGCAGATTTCCGTATTGAAAGGCAGCCTGCTGCTGTCGCGTATCCTTTATCAGCAGCAGCAAACGTTGCCATCAGCGGATGAGCTGCAGGATATGACCAACCGCATCGCCGACCTACGCCTGGAGCAGTTTGAAGTTAACCAGCAGCGCGATGCGTTATTCCAGAGCGATGCCTTCGTGGCAAAACTGGAAGAGGGCCATAGCAGCGAAGTCACGCCGGAGGTTCACGCCGCCCTGTTGGAGGTTGTGGACATGCGCCGTGAATTGCTCGACCAGTTTAACAAACAGCTGGGGAACCAGCTGATGATGGCCATCAACCTGCAGATTAACCAGCAGCAGTTGATGAGCGTCTCCAGCAATCTGAAATCAATTCTGACCCAGCAGATTTTCTGGGTGAACAGCAATAAGCCGATGGATTGGGAGTGGATTAAATCCTTCCCGGAAGCGCTGAAAGGCCAGTTCAAATCGATGAAAATCACCGTCAACTGGGAAAAAGCCTGGCCGGCGGTGTTTATCGCGTTCCTTGCCGGGCTGCCGCTGCTGCTGATTGCCGGTCTCATCCGCTGGCGCCTGCAGTGGCTGCGTGATTACCAGGCGAAGCTGGCCTCTCAGGTAGGTCAGTTACGCAACGATACCCAGCTCAACACGCCAAAAGCGATCCTGATTGATTTGATCAGAGCGCTGCCGGTGGTGCTGCTCATCCTCGCCGTCGGGCTTATCCTGCTGACCATGCAGCTGAATGTCAGCAACCTGCTGTGGGCTTACAGTAAGAAGCTGGCGATGTTCTGGCTGGTGTTCGGCCTGTGCTGGAAGGTACTGGAAAAAGACGGCGTGGCGGTGAAGCATTTCAATATGCCCGCGCAGCTAACCAGCCACTGGCGACGGCAGATCGTCCGCGTCAGCCTGGCGCTGCTGCCGCTGAATTTCTGGTCGGTTGTTTCTGAGCTCTCTCCGCTTAATTTGATGGACGATGTACTGGGGCAGTTTGTTATCTTCGTCAACCTGCTGCTGATTGCGGTGCTGGTGTGGCCGATGTGCCGCGAAAGCTGGCGTGACAAAGAGTCGCACAGCCTACGCCTGCTGACGGTGACCGTGCTGTCGATTGTACCCGTCGCGCTGATGGTCCTCACGGCGACCGGTTACTTCTATACCACGCTGCGTCTGGCTGGCCGCTGGATTGAGACCGTCTATCTGGTAATGATGTGGAACCTGCTGTACCAGACCGTGCTGCGCGGCCTGAGCGTAGCGGCGCGACGTATTGCCTGGCGCCGGGCGCTGGCGCGTCGCCAGCATCTGGTGAAAGAAGGGGCGGAAGGCGCTGAACCGCAGGAAGAGCCAACGATCGCGCTCGAACAGGTTAACCAGCAAACGCTGCGTATCACCATGCTGGTGATGGTGGCGCTGTTCGCGGTGCTGTTCTGGGCGATTTGGTCCGATCTGATAACCGTGTTCGCCTATCTCGACAGCATTACGCTCTGGCACTACAACGGCACTGAAGCCGGGGCCAGCGTGGTGAAAAGCGTGACCATGGGCAGCCTGCTGTTTGCGATTGTTGCCTCGATGGTCGCCTGGGCGCTGATCCGTAACTTACCGGGCCTGCTGGAAGTGCTGGTGCTGTCGCGTCTTAATATGCGCCAGGGCGCTTCCTATGCGATAACGACGATCCTCAACTACGCGATTATCGCCATCGGCGCGATGACGGTATTCGGCTCGTTAGGCGTGTCGTGGGATAAATTGCAGTGGCTGGCCGCGGCGCTGTCGGTTGGTTTAGGTTTTGGCTTACAGGAGATCTTCGGTAACTTCGTCTCCGGCCTGATCATTCTCTTCGAACGCCCGGTGCGTATCGGCGATACGGTCACTATCGGTACCTTCTCAGGCACCGTCAGTAAGATCCGTATCCGCGCGACGACCATCACCGATTTCGATCGCAAAGAGGTGATTATTCCGAACAAGGCCTTCGTGACGGAACGGCTGATCAACTGGTCGCTCTCCGATACCATCACCCGCGTGGTGATCCGCCTGGGCGTGGCTTATGGATCCGATCTCGATAAAGTTAAAGAAGTGCTGCTGCAGGCGGCGCATGAACATCCGAAAGTGATGCAGGAACCGGCGCCGTCGGTCTTCTTTACCACCTTCGGCGCCAGCACGCTGGATCATGAACTGCGCCTCTACGTGCGTGAACTGCGCGATCGCAGCTACGCGGTGGACGAACTTAACCGCTCGATCGATCGCCTGTGCCGTGAAAACAATATCGATATTGCCTTCAACCAGCTGGAAGTTCATCTGCGTAACGAGAAGGGAGATGAAGTGACGGAAGTGAAGCGCGATAATAAAGGGGATGATACGGCGCCAGGCGTCGCATAATCGCTAATCGGGGTGGCATATGCCGCCCCGATTCGTTTTATTCTTCTGACAAAGGCGCGTCAGGTTGGGCATTTTCCAGTTTGTTTTCATAGTCGCGCTTAATAATATCCAACGCTCCCAGCACCGTTTTTGCGCTGACCCGGTTTTCCTCCAGCAACATGATTAAATCGACGGCCAGTTTGACCTCGTCCGGTGCATTTTCCAGCGACATAATCCTCTCCTGTTAGCGCGTTAAACGCGCCAGTACGTTTTCAATTTTTTCCAGCGCATCGCGACAGCGGGCCAGGCGCCCGGCATAGGCCTCGACCTCTTTCGTTAGCCGTTGCTGTTCAGCAAGGGTTGTTGCCGACGCCAGCTGACGTTGACGATCGTTGCGCATCGCCAACAGGCGGCGCTCATACTCCTGGTGCTGCAGGCGGCGGCGTTGCCAGCGGTTTAGCGTCGGCGAGGCGCTGTCCCATTGGCGTAACGACCAGGTCGCCGTCTCACGGCTAATGGCGGCAATTTGCGCCACCAGCCGCTCGGCGAGCCAGGCGACCTGGGGCAGATGCTGATGCTCAACGGCATGCTGGAGTTCGGCGAGATTGTGCCGCGCTTCGTCGAGATATGCCTGCATCTGCGTGTCGCGGGTACGGAACAGCTGGCGGTCGAAACGCGGGCTCAGCGTAGCGTGGCTGGACAGCGGCGCCACCTGAAGCGCCAGCTCGGCCAGCTGATTTTTCAGCGTTTGTAAAAGCCGGGTTGTTTTCAAATAACTCCTCCATTCCCTACTCAGCAACTGTGCTACAGTAGCGACATCTGCTTGATAACGATTCGCATTATGCCACGTATTATTTTAATCATCATTGGCTGGCTGGCGGTAGTGCTGGGGACGCTGGGCGTCTTCTTACCGCTGTTACCGACAACGCCATTTATCCTGCTCGCCGCGTGGTGTTTTGCCCGCTCGTCGCCGCGCTTTCACCACTGGCTTTTGTATCGCTCGTGGTTTGGCGGCTATCTTCGCCACTGGCAGCAATACCGGGCGATGCCGCCGGGGGCCAAGCCGCGAGCCATTATCATGATTTTACTGACCTTTGCCATTTCTCTGTGGCTGGTTAAGCTTATGTGGGTGCGCATCCTGTTGCTGGCAATCCTCGCCTGCCTGCTGATATTTATGTGGCGCATTCCGGTGGTTGACGCAAAGCAACAAAAGCACTGATGCGCAATAATGCCTGTTGCAATTGTTGGCGACAGCCAGTAAATTCTGGCGTTTTCGAGCGCGGGTAAGCCTGGTCAAAGGTTAAACAAATGTTTCTTTGGCCCATTTTGCACGCCCGTGGGTAACACCGTTTCAATCAGGCATACACTTATGACCGCAACTGCACAGCAGCTTGAATATCTGAAAAACAGCATCCAAAGCGTCCAGGATTATCCGAAACCGGGCATCCTTTTCCGCGATGTCACCAGCTTGCTGGAAGACCCTAAAGCCTATGCGCTTAGCATTGAACTGCTAACCGAGCGTTATAAAGACGCCGGCATCACCAAAGTGGTGGGGACCGAAGCGCGTGGTTTTCTGTTCGGCGCCCCGGTTGCGTTGGCGCTGGGCGTTGGCTTTGTTCCGGTTCGTAAGCCGCGCAAGTTGCCGCGCGAAACCATCGCCGAAAGCTATGAGCTTGAATATGGCACCGATCAGCTGGAAATCCACGTTGATGCCATCAAAAAAGGCGATAAAGTGCTGGTCGTTGATGACCTGCTGGCGACCGGCGGCACCATTGACGCCACCGTGAAGCTGATTCGTCGCCTGGGCGGCGAAGTTCACGATGCCGCTTTTATTATCAATCTTTTCGATCTGGGCGGCGAACAGCGCCTGGAAAAACTGGGCATCAATTGCTTTAGCCTGGTGCCTTTCCCGGGCCACTAAGCAAATCCCGACACATAGCCTCGCCGATCCGGCGGGGCTGTGATAGCATTACCCCCTCGTGAATTCACCTTCCAGCGTTTCAGAGCCAGCCCATGAGTTATCAGGTCTTAGCCCGTAAATGGCGCCCACAAACCTTTGCTGACGTCGTCGGCCAGGAACATGTGCTGACCGCACTGGCGAACGGCTTATCGTTAGGGCGCATCCATCACGCATATCTCTTTTCCGGTACCCGCGGAGTAGGGAAAACCTCCATCGCCCGGCTGTTGGCGAAGGGGTTAAACTGCGAAAGCGGTATTACCGCGACGCCGTGCGGCGTCTGCGATAACTGTCGCGAAATAGAACAAGGCCGCTTTGTCGATCTGATCGAGATCGATGCCGCCTCGCGCACCAAAGTGGAAGATACCCGCGATCTGCTTGACAACGTCCAGTACGCGCCGGCCCGCGGTCGCTTCAAGGTCTACCTGATCGATGAAGTGCACATGCTGTCGCGTCACAGCTTCAACGCGTTATTGAAAACGCTGGAGGAGCCGCCCGCGCACGTCAAATTCCTGCTGGCGACTACCGATCCGCAAAAACTGCCGGTGACGATTTTATCCCGCTGCCTGCAGTTCCACCTCAAGGCGCTGGATGTCGAACAGATCCGCCATCAGCTTGAACACATTCTTGGCGAAGAGCAGATCGCGTTTGAGCCGCGCGCGCTGCAGCTGCTGTCGCGCGCCGCGGATGGCAGCCTGCGCGATGCGTTGAGCCTGACCGATCAGGCGATCGCCAGCGGCGATGGCCGCTTAAGCGCGCAGTCCGTCAGCGAAATGCTCGGCACCCTCGACGACGATCAGGCGCTATCCTTGATAGAAGCGCTGGTGGCCGCCGACGGCGAGCGCGTGATGGCGGGCGTCAGCGACGCCGCCGCGCGCGGCGTTGAGTGGGAAGCGCTGCTGGTGGAAATGCAAAGCCTGCTGCACCGTATCGCGATGGTCCAGCTCTCGCCATCGGCGCTGGGGGCGGATATGGCCGCCGTCGAGCTACGAATGCGCGAGCTGGCTCGTACCGTACCGCCGGCTGATGTGCAGCTTTACTATCAGACGCTGCTGATTGGCCGCAAAGAGCTGCCTTATGCGCCGGACCGGCGTATGGGAGTTGAAATGACGCTGCTGCGCGCGCTGGCTTTCCATCCGCGTCAGCCGCTGCCGGAGCCGGAAGTGAAGCCCGTTCAGGTTCCAACCTCTGCGCCGGTACAACAAGCGGCACCGCCCGTATCGTCGCCATCAGCGCCGCCGCAGAATCTACCGCAAAGCACCAGCCAGGTGCTGGCGGCGCGTAGTCGGCTGCAGCGAACCCCGGGAGCAACCACCCCAAAAAAGAGTGAACCGGCAGCCGCATCCCGCGCGCGGCCGGTGAATAACGCTGCGCTGGAACGACTGAGTTCGATTACCGAGCGCGTACAGGCTCGTCCGGCTGCGGCCGCGCTTGAGCAGGCCCCGGCGAAAAAAGAAGCCTATCGCTGGAAATCGACGGCTCCGATTGAAGAGACCAAAGTCGAAGTCGCCACGCCAAAAGCGTTGAAAAAAGCGCTGGAGCATGAAAAAACGCCGGAACTGGCGGCGAAACTGGCCGTGGAAGCGGTCGAGCGCGATAGCTGGGCGGCGGAAGTGAGCCAATTGGCGGTACCGAAACTGGTTGAGCAGGTCGCGCTGAACGCGTGGAAAGAGCAGGACGGCAACCGCATTTGCCTGCATCTGCGCCCGAGTCAGCGCCATCTCAACTCCGCCGGCGCGCAGCAAAAACTGGCCGAAGCGCTGGGCGTGTTGTACGGCGCGCCGGTTGAATTGACCATCGTTGAAGACGATAATTCGGCGATGCGCACGCCGCTGGAGTGGCGACAGGCAATTTATGAAGAGAAGCTCGCGCAGGCGCGCGAGGCAATTATTGCGGATAACAACGTTCAGACCCTGCGAAGATTCTTCGACGCCGATCTGGATGAAGAGAGTATCCGCCCCATTTGATCGCCAGTCTGACTGGCGTTCAGTACCCTTAACGATGACTTACTGAGAGAGAAGCCTATGTTTGGTGGAAAAGGCGGCCTGGGTAACCTGATGAAACAGGCCCAGCAGATGCAAGACAAAATGCAGAAAATGCAGGAAGAGATCGCGCAGCTGGAAGTGACCGGTGAGTCCGGCGCGGGTCTGGTAAAAGTGACCATCAACGGCGCGCATAACTGCCGTCGCGTGGAAATCGACCCAAGCCTGCTGGAAGACGACAAAGAGATGCTGGAAGATCTGGTGGCTGCCGCGTTCAACGACGCTGCGCGCCGCATTGAAGAGACCCAGAAAGAGAAAATGGCCTCCGTTTCTGCCGGCATGCAACTGCCGCCAGGCTTCAAGATGCCGTTCTGATGCAAACCAGCCCGCTGTTAACTCAGCTTATGGAAGCGCTTCGCTGTCTGCCGGGCGTTGGCCCCAAGTCGGCGCAGCGCATGGCGTTTACGCTACTGCAGCGCGATCGCAGCGGCGGTATGCGTCTGGCGCAGGCGCTGACGCGCGCAATGTCGGAAATCGGCCACTGCGCCGATTGCCGCACCTTCACCGAGCAGGAGGTGTGCAATATTTGCAGCAATCCGCGTCGCAAGGAAAACGGTCAGATCTGCGTGGTGGAGAGTCCAGCGGACATCTACGCCATTGAGCAGACCGGGCAGTATTCCGGCCGCTACTTCGTGCTGATGGGCCACCTGTCGCCGCTTGACGGCATCGGGCCGGATGACATCGGGCTCGATCGTCTTGAACAACGTCTTGAAGCCGAGTCAATCAGCGAGCTGATCCTCGCCACCAACCCAACGGTTGAAGGCGAGGCGACGGCCAACTACATCGCTGAGCTCTGCGCGCAGTATGGCGTTGACGCCAGCCGCATCGCCCACGGCGTACCGGTTGGCGGCGAGCTGGAAATGGTCGACGGCACCACGCTGTCGCACTCACTGGCCGGGCGTCACAAGATTATTTTCTGAACAAATGGAGGCTGCGTTCGCCGCCTCCGCTTGAAAAATCTCGCACCTATCCCCATCTCCTCCCCAACACGTTATTTCCATTAATAATAAATGGCATTGTTGAGGTCGACTTACATGAAAGGACAAGAAACCCGTGGTTTCCAGTCAGAAGTGAAACAGCTTCTGCACCTGATGATCCATTCTCTTTATTCCAACAAAGAAATCTTCCTGCGCGAGCTCATCTCCAACGCCTCGGATGCGGCGGATAAGCTGCGTTTCCGCGCGCTCTCCCAGCCGGATCTGTATGAAGGCGACGGCGAGCTGCGCGTACGCGTATCGTTTGATAAAGACAACCGTACGCTGACCATCGCCGATAACGGCATCGGCATGAACCGCGACGAGGTCATTGACCATCTCGGAACCATCGCCAAATCCGGCACCAAGGCGTTCCTCGAATCAATGGGCTCCGATCAGGCGAAAGACAGCCAGTTGATTGGCCAGTTCGGCGTCGGCTTCTATTCGGCCTTTATCGTTGCCGACAAAGTCACCGTGCGCACCCGCGCCGCGGGCGACAAACCGGAAAACGGCGTGTTCTGGGAATCGGCTGGTGAAGGCGAATATACCGTCGCCGATATCACCAAAGCCGATCGTGGGACCGAAATCACGCTGCATCTGCGTGAAGGCGAAGATGACTTCCTTAACGACTGGCGCGTGCGTTCTATCATCAGCAAATACTCTGACCATATCGCGCTGCCGGTTGAGATTGAAAAACGCGAAGAAGTGGACGGCGAAACCGTTATTTCGTGGGAAAAAATCAACAAGGCGCAGGCGCTGTGGACCCGCAGCAAATCTGAAGTCAGCGACGACGAATACAAAGAGTTCTATAAGCATATTGCCCATGATTTCAGCGATCCGCTGACCTGGAGCCACAACCGCGTCGAAGGTAAGCAGGAGTACACCAGCCTGCTGTATATTCCGTCGCAGGCGCCGTGGGATATGTGGAACCGCGATCATAAGCACGGCCTGAAGCTGTACGTACAGCGCGTCTTCATCATGGACGACGCCGAGCAGTTTATGCCGAACTACCTGCGTTTCGTTCGCGGCCTGATAGACTCGAACGATCTGCCGCTGAACGTGTCGCGTGAAATCCTGCAGGATAGCAACGTTACCCGCAACCTGCGTACCGCGCTGACCAAACGCGTGCTGCAAATGCTTGAAAAGCTGGCGAAAGACGACGCCGAAAAATATCAGACCTTCTGGAAACAGTTTGGCCTGGTGCTGAAAGAAGGCCCGGCGGAAGATGCCTCCAACCAGCAAGCCATTGCTAAACTGCTGCGCTTCGCCACGACGCATACTGATTCTTCCGCGCAGACCGTGTCGCTGGAAGAGTACGTTTCGCGCATGAAAGAAGGACAGGAGAAGATCTACTACATCACCGCCGACAGCTATGCGGCGGCGAAGAGCAGCCCGCATCTCGAGCTGCTGCGTAAGAAAGGTATCGAAGTTCTGCTGCTGTCCGATCGCATTGACGAGTGGATGATGAGCTACCTGACCGAGTTCGACGGCAAGGCGTTCCAGTCGGTCGCCAAAGCCGACGAGTCGCTGGAGAAACTGGCGGACGAAGTTGACGAATCCGCCAAAGAAGCTGAAAAAGCGCTGGAGCCGTTCGTTGAGCGCGTGAAAGGCCTGCTTGGCGAGCGCGTGAAAGAGGTGCGTCTGACGCATCGTCTGACCGACACTCCGGCGATTGTCACCACCGATGCCGACGAAATGAGCACCCAGATGGCGAAGCTGTTCGCCGCTGCCGGTCAGGCGGCGCCGGAAGTGAAGTACATCTTCGAGCTGAACCCGGCGCATCCGCTGGTGAAACGCGCCGCCGATACCCAGGACGACGCGCAGTTTGGCGAGTGGGTTGAGCTGCTGCTGGATCAGGCGCTGCTGGCGGAACGCGGCACGCTGGAGGATCCTAACCAGTTCATCCGTCGTATGAACCAACTGTTGGCATCCTAAGCTTTACCCTCACCCTAACCCTCTCCCTAAAGGGAGAGGGGACTGCTCGCCGCAGAGGGGCTTTTCTCCCTCTCCCTGCGGGAGAGGGCCGGGGTGAGGGCCTTAATCTTCCTCAACCGTAAAATATCTCACCATTAACCGTTTCAGCCGCACCGCCTTCCTTGAGCCATGGCCGTTCTGGTGGTATGGTTTAGCGTTTTTTGAAAAATTGAAACGACATTTGAGGGGATTTTCGTAATGCGTATTATTCTGCTTGGCGCTCCGGGCGCGGGTAAAGGAACTCAGGCTCAGTTCATCATGGAGAAGTACGGTATTCCGCAAATCTCCACCGGCGACATGCTGCGCGCCGCGGTAAAATCCGGCTCCGAGCTCGGTAAACAAGCAAAAGACATCATGGACGCCGGCAAACTGGTTACCGATGAGCTGGTCATCGCGCTGGTGAAAGAGCGTATCGCCCAGGAAGATTGCCGCAACGGTTTCCTGCTGGACGGTTTCCCGCGTACCATTCCGCAGGCTGACGCCATGAAAGAAGCCGGCATCGCCGTTGACTACGTGCTGGAGTTCGCCGTACCGGACGAACTGATCGTCGACCGCATCGTTGGCCGCCGCGTACACGCCGCTTCCGGCCGCGTATACCACATTAAATTCAACCCGCCTAAGGTTGAAGGTAAAGACGACGTGACCGGCGAAGAGCTGACCACCCGTAAAGACGATCAGGAAGAGACCGTACGTAAGCGTCTGGTGGAATACCATCAGATGACTGCGCCGCTGATCGGCTACTATCAGAAAGAAGCGCAGGCGGGTAACACCCAGTACGCGAAAGTCGACGGCACTAAAGCGGTGGCAGACGTGCGCGCCGATCTGGAAAAAATCCTCGGCTAATTAAGCCCTTTCTCATCCTGCTGCGGCAGGATGAGAACACCTCTCATTTCTACCTTTTGCTATGATTGGTTCCGTTTAACGCCATTTACGCTACAATTGTCAGCGATTCAAATGGTTAAGAGGCGGTAATGCATCAGACGAAAACAGGTATTTTGCTAGCCAATTTAGGCACTCCCGATGCGCCCACGCCCGATGCGGTGAAGCGCTATCTGCGACAATTTCTTAGCGACAAACGGGTAGTGGATACGCCTCGTCTGCTGTGGTGGCCGCTGCTGCGCGGCATCATACTGCCGATTCGCGCTCCCCGCGTGGCGAAACTCTATCAGTCCGTATGGATGGCGGAAGGCTCGCCGTTGATGGTGTATAGCCGTCAGCAGCAGCAGGCGCTGGCGGCCAGATTACCGGATGTCCCGGTGGCCCTGGGGATGAGCTATGGCTCGCCGTCGCTGGCAAGCGCTGTCGATGAGCTATTGGCTCAGGACGTTGACCATATCGTGGTATTGCCGCTGTATCCGCAATATTCGTGTTCTACCGTGGCGGCGGTATGGGATGAACTGGCGCGGATCCTCGCGAAAAAGCGCGCCATCCCGGGCGTTTCGTTTATCCGCGACTATGCCGATGACGCTGACTATATCCACGCGCTGGCGGCCAGCGTGCGCGCTTCGTTTGCCGTTCACGGCGAACCGGATGTGCTGCTGCTCTCCTATCACGGTATACCGCAACGCTACGCCCATGAGGGCGATGATTACCCGCAGCGCTGCCGGGTAACGACCCGCGAGCTGGTCTCAGTGCTCGGGCTGCCGCCGGAGCGGGTGATGATGACCTTCCAGTCGCGCTTTGGCCGTGAACCCTGGTTGACGCCGTACACCGACGAAACGCTAAAAATGCTCGGCGAGAAGGGCACAAAGCACGTTCAGGTTATCTGTCCGGGCTTCTCCGCCGACTGTCTGGAAACGCTGGAAGAAATCGCGGTGCAGAACCGGGAAATTTTCCTTGAGGCCGGCGGTAAGCAATATGAGTATATTCCGGCGCTTAATGCCGATCCTGCGCATATTGAGATGATGGTGAACCTGACCGCGTCGTATCGCTGATCGCGCGCGTGGCGGGGAATATGCTACTATTCCCCGCTTGTTCCCTGTCATTAAATCGCCACTATGAAATTTCCCGGTAAACGCAAATCTAAACACTATTTCCCCGTTAGCGCTCGCGATCCGCTGCTGCAACAAATTCAGCCAGAAAATGAGTCCAACGTCTCCTGGGTGGTTGGCATCGACCAGACGCTGGTGGATATCGAAGCGAAAGTGGATGAGGCGTTTATCGTACGCTACGGCCTGAGCGCCGGTCATTCGCTGGTGATTGAGGATGATGTTGCCGAAGCGCTGTATCAGGAACTGGTACGCGACGGCCTGATCACCCATCAATTTGCCGGCGGCACCATTGGCAATACCATGCACAATTATTCGGTGCTGGCGGACGACCGCTCGGTGCTGCTCGGCGTGATGTGCAGCAACATTGAGATCGGCGGCTACGCTTATCGCTACCTGTGCAATACTTCCAGCCGTACCGATCTCAACTACCTGCAGGGCGTCGATGGCGCCATTGGCCGCTGTTTTACGCTGATTAGCGATAGCGGCGAACGTACCTTTGCCATCAGTCCAGGCCACATGAACAAGCTGCGTCCGGAAAGCATCCCGGAAGAGGTGATTGCCGGCGCTTCCGCGCTGGTGCTGACCTCCTACCTTGTGCGCTGTAAGCCGGGCGAGCCGATGCCGGACGCGACGATGAAAGCCATTGAGTATGCCAAAAAGCATGATGTGCCGGTGGTGCTGACGCTGGGAACGAAATACGTGATTGCCGACAACCCGCAATGGTGGCAGCAGTTCCTCAAGGAACACGTTTCGATTCTGGCGATGAATGAAGAAGAAGCGGAAGCGCTGACCGGTATCGCCGACCCGCTCACCGCGGCGGATAAGGCGCTGGACTGGGTCGACCTGGTGCTATGTACCGCAGGACCGGCGGGTCTCTATATGGCGAGCTTCACCGAAGAGGAAGCGAAGCGTAAAACGCAGCATCCACTTCTGCCGGGGGCGATAGCCGAGTTCAACCAGTATGAATTCAGCCGCGCGATGCGCCATCAGGATTGTGTTAATCCGCTGCGTATCTATTCGCACATCGCGCCTTATATGGGCGGCCCGGAGAAGATCATGAACACCAATGGCGCAGGCGACGGCGCGCTGGCGGCGTTGTTGCATGATATCACCGCCAATAACTACCATCGTAATAACGTGCCGAACTCCAGCAAGCATAAATGCAAATGGCTGACCTACTCATCGCTGGCGCAGGTGTGCAAATACGCCAACCGCGTCAGCTATCAGGTGCTGAATCAGCATTCGCCGCGTTTAACGCGCGGCCTGCCGGAGCGGGAAGATAGTCTGGAAGAGGCCTACTGGGACCGTTAATCCCGTGGATAAGAGTACGCCCCGCGAGCGGGGCGTCGTATCAACCGGTAACAATCTCGCCAGCCGGCGGCGTTTCCAGCAGACGTAACATCGCCCGTGCGATTTCGCGTTCCCCCATCACCACCTGATTGGCTCCGCGTTCGGTAATATAATCGACCTCATCGTCGTAATGGGCGCGGGCGATAATCTCAATGTTCGGGCATTTTTCCCGCGCTGAGGCGACAATTTCACCGGCTTCATAGCCGTTAGGAATGGTCAGCAGCAGCCAGCGGGCGCAGTCGAGATGCGCCAGATTCATGATCTCTTCGTTGGCGGCATTGCCCAACACGGCGCTGATGCCGCGCTCACGCAGCTCATCCACGCGGGTGCGGGAGGTTTCAATCACCACCAGCGGGATCCCCTGGGCCATCAGTTTCTCGCCAAGCAGGCTGCCGACGCGGCCGAAGCCGACCAG
The DNA here is from genome assembly GCF_050600805.1 of Klebsiella sp. 141240. Taxonomy (NCBI): domain Bacteria; kingdom Pseudomonadati; phylum Pseudomonadota; class Gammaproteobacteria; order Enterobacterales; family Enterobacteriaceae; genus Klebsiella; species Klebsiella sp. 141240. The sequence goes on from NZ_JAQIRK010000002.1 coordinate 184,740, forward strand.
CAGCGCATGGTTGCAGATATCCACCGGCACCTGTTTTTCGTCTTCCAGCACCTCTTCCAGCGTCTGTTCGTCGAGCGTTTCGGTTTTATCGAGATATTTTTCCAGCAGGGTAAACAGCACCGGGTTGAGCATAATCGAAATTATCGCCCCGGCCAGCACCAGGTTCTGTCCGGCCTGCGGCAGCAGATCCAGCGCCATGCCGAGACCGGCAAGAATAAAGGCGAATTCCCCGATTTGCGCCAGGCTGGCGGCGATGGTCAGGGCGGTACGCGGCGAGTGACCGAACATACGTACCAGGAAAAAAGCGGCGGCGGATTTACCAAAGATGATAATCGCCAGCGTCGCCAGCACCGCCAGCGGCTGTTCGACCAGGATCATCGGGTCAAATAGCATCCCGACGGAGACAAAGAACAGCACCGCGAAGGCGTCGCGCAGCGGCAGCGTATCGTGAGCGGCGCGGTGGCTGAGTTCGGATTCGTTAAGCACCATCCCGGCGAAGAATGCGCCAAGGGCGAAGGAGACGTCGAACAACTCAACGGCGCCGAAGGCGATGCCGAGCGCCAGCGCCAGTACCGACAAGGTAAACAGTTCGCGAGAGCCGGTTGCCGCGCTGCGCGACATGATCCACGGCACCAGACGGCGGCCCACCAGCATCATAATGGCAATAAAGGCGACGACTTTACCGATGGTAATACCCATATCGAGCGCCAGCGATGCCAGCCCAACATCGCCTTTTTCCACCATTCCGGCGATAGCGGGCAGCAGCACCAGCGTCAGTACCATCACTAAATCTTCAACGATCAGCCAGCCGATGGCGATTTGCCCACGCTGGCTATCAATAAGCTGCCGTTCCTCCAGCGCGCGCAGCAGCACCACGGTGCTGGCGGTGGAAAGACACAGGCCAAAAACGATGCCGGTCATCAGCGACCAGCCGAGCAGGGAAGAGAGCGCCATCCCGAGCAGCGTCGCCACGGCTATCTGGGCGATGGCTCCGGGAATGGCTATCGACTTTACCGCCATGAGATCTTTCAGCGAAAAGTGCAGCCCGACGCCAAACATCAGCAAGATGACGCCAAGTTCGGCCAGTTCAGGCGCAAGCTTGGTATCCGCAACAAAACCAGGAGTAAATGGACCGGCCAGCACGCCCGCTAATAAATATCCTACCAGTGGAGAAATACGTAGCTTATTGGCAATCATGCCGAGAATAAAGGCGAGCACAAGGCCGCCGACAATGGTGGTGATTAGCGGTGTTGCGTGATGCATTCCGTCTCCTTGCGTGTGGTGAGCCGATCCATTTTCGCTACTTAAAGCAAAAAACCGATTAATAGTTTATGACACTTTTGCTCGTTTTGTTTATGAATAATTATTGAAATTTGCGAAAAATTGGAATTACGGCAGAAAAAAGCACAGACAGGAAAATGGCGGCAGGTCATGGCGGCGTAATGCTGATGGGATAAGGGATTGCGGCGGCCAAACTTTCACTTTGGCCGCCAGATACTCAGGCTTTTTGATGGTTATTAGGCAGGAATATCGTCAGAATGCCAAGAAGCGGCAGGAAAGCACAGATTTTATAGACCAGATCGATGCTGGTATGGTCGGCTAACAACCCCAACACCGCGGCGCCAAGGCCGCCCATGCCAAACGCGAATCCGAAGAACAGGCCGGAAACCATACCGATTCTCCCCGGCAACAGCTCCTGGGCATAGACCAGGATAGCGGAAAAGGCTGATGCGAGGATAAAACCAATTATCACCGTCAGGATCCCGGTCCATTCCAGCGATGCGTACGGTAAAATAAGGGTAAATGGCGCCACGCCGAGGATAGAGCCCCAAATTACATATTTACGACCTATCTTATCGCCAACAGGCCCGCCAATCACCGTACCTGCGGCTACTGCAAACAGGAAGGCGAACAAGTGAAGTTGGGCGTTTTGCACCGATAATCCGAACTTATGCATAAGATAAAAGGTGTAATAGCTACTGATACTCGCCATGTAGAAGTATTTGGAGAAAATCAGCATTAACAGGATGCAGACGGCAAGGATGACTTTGTTACGCGGCAGCGGATTAACGATAACCGGCTTCGGTTTGCCTTTATTCATCCGGTGTTGCGCGGCGTACCAGCGGCTGATTTGCGACAGCACGACGATCGCCAGCAGCGCGGCCAGCACGAACCAGGCGACGTTGCCTTTGCCGTAGGGAGCGATGATCACCGCCGCCAGCAGCGGCCCCAGCGAGCTGCCGAAGTTGCCGCCAACCTGGAATAGTGATTGCGCCAGACCGTGACGGCCGCCGGAAGCCATCCGCGCCACGCGTGAGGATTCCGGATGGAAGACCGAAGAGCCGGTGCCGACAAGCGCAGCGGCCAGCAGCACCATGCCGAAGCTGCCGGCCAGCGCTAACAGAATTAAGCCGCAGAGGGTGAAACACATCCCCACCGGTAATGACCACGGCATCGAGCGTTTATCGGTGATGTAGCCAATCACCGGCTGGAAAAGCGATGACGTCAGCTGGAAGGTGAGGGTGATCATGCCGATCTGCACGAAAGTTAACGAGAATTCCGCCTGCAGCAGCGGATAAATCGCCAGGATGAGCGACTGGATCATGTCGTTTAGCAGATGGGAGAGGCTGATTGCCCCCAGGATGCCAAATGAGGTGCGCGCTTTTTGCGGCGGCGCGCCGGTACCGGGTAAGGACTGAGCGGATTGGTTGGTTGTCATAGGTTCACTTCAGCGAGTTCTATTTGTTGTAGAGAATGCAGGTTGATACCCTAAATAATTCGAGTTGCAAGAAGGCGGCGACACAGAGAATCCCCAGGAGCTTACTCTAGTAAGTGACTGGGGTGAGCGAGGAAAGCCAACGCACATGCAACTTGAAGTATGACGGGTAGAATTATTATCAGACTAACATACCTGTCCCCAAGGTTTGAAGGAAGTCGCAATTCTGAAAACATATTTGTCAAAGCGGCTGACTCGCTATACTTTCGGCACTTGTTATTAAGTCAGGGAGTGAAACATGCATTATTTAAAACGCGGCGTGGCGCTGGCGTTATTCGCCGCCTTATCGCTGGGAAGCCTGTCAGCGCAGGCCTATGAGCAGGACAAAACCTATAAAATCACCATCCTGCACACCAACGACCACCACGGTCATTTCTGGCGCAACGACTATGGCGAATATGGCCTTGCGGCGCAGAAGACGCTGGTGGACGGTATCCGCAAAGAGGTGGCGGCCGAAGGCGGTAGCGTCCTGCTGCTGTCCGGCGGCGATATCAATACCGGGGTGCCGGAATCCGATTTACAGGATGCAGAACCTGATTTTCGCGGCATGAACCTGATTGGCTACGATGCCATGGCGGTTGGCAACCATGAGTTTGATAACCCGCTCAGCGTGCTGCGCCAGCAGGAAAAGTGGTCGAAGTTCCCGTTCCTGTCGGCCAATATCTATCAGAAAAGCACCGGCGAACGCCTGTTTAAACCCTGGGCGCTGTTTAAGCGCGGCGGGCTGAAGATTGCGGTGATTGGCTTAACCACCGATGATACGGCGAAAATCGGCAACCCGGAATATTTCACCGATATCGAATTCCGTAATCCGGCGGCAGAAGCCAAGCTGGTTATCCAGGAATTACAGCAAAATGAAAAGCCGGACGTGATTCTGGCGACCACCCACATGGGCCACTATGACAACGGCAATCACGGCTCTAACGCGCCGGGCGACGTTGAAATGGCGCGGAGCCTACCTGCGGGATCGCTGGCGATGATCGTCGGCGGCCACTCGCAGGATCCGGTATGCATGGCGTCGGAGAATAAAAAGCAGGTCGATTATGTCCCCGGAACACCGTGCGCGCCGGATCGCCAGAATGGCATCTGGATCGTGCAGGCTCACGAGTGGGGAAAATATGTCGGCCGCGCCGATTTTGAATTCCGCAACGGTGAGATGAAGCTGGTGCACTATCAGCTAATCCCGGTCAACCTGAAGAAGAAAGTGACCTGGGACAACGGTCAGAGCGAGCGCGTGTTGTATACGCCGCAAATTGCCGAAAACCCGCAGATGCTGTCGCTGTTAACGCCGTTCCAGAATAAAGGCAAGGCGCAGTTACAGGTGAAAATAGGCAGCGTCAACGGCCATCTTGAAGGCGATCGCAGCAAAGTTCGCTTCGTACAAACCAATATGGGGCGTCTGCTGCTGGCGGCGCAGATGGCGCGCAGCAATGCTGATTTCGCGGTGATGAGCGGCGGCGGTATTCGCGACTCCATCGAAGCGGGTGATATTACCTATAAAGACGTGATGAAAGTGCAGCCGTTCGGTAACGTGCTGACTTACGTCGATATGAGCGGTAAAGAGGTGATTGAGTACCTGACCGCCGTCGCGCAGATGAAGCCGGATTCCGGCGCTTATCCGCAGTTCGCCAATGTCAGTTTCGTTGCCAAAGACGGCAAGCTTAACGATCTGAAAATCAAAGGTGAACCGGTTGATCCGGCGAAAACTTACCGTATGGCGACGCTGAACTTTAACGCCACCGGCGGTGACGGCTACCCGCACATCGATAATAAACCGGGATACGTAAATACCGGCTTTATCGATGCCGAGGTGCTGAAAGAGTACATCGAGAAGAACTCGCCGCTGGATGCGGCGGCCTACGAGCCGAAGGGCGAGGTCAGCTGGCAGTAAGCCATCGCTTAGCGGGGCCCGGATAAGGCGCGTGCGCCGCTATCCGGGACGGTGTGCTTAATCGCGGCGGGCGATATCGGCGAACTTCGCGTCCAGAAGCTTCGCCAGATCGCTTGCCGCCAGTTCAATATCCAGTCCGCGTTTGCCGCCGGAAATATAGATGGTGGCAAATTCCTGCGCCGGGGCATCAATCACCGTCGGCAGACGCTTTTTCTGCCCAAGTGGGCTGATGCCGCCGACCAGATATCCGGTGATCCGCTGTGCGACCATTGGGTCGGCCATATCTACCTTCTTGGCGCCCAGCGCTTTGGCCACTTTTTTCAAATCCAGTTGACCGGCAACCGGGGTGACGGCGACCGCCAGATGTTTCATATCGCCGTTAACGGCCACTAATAGCGTCTTGTAAACCTGATCCGCATTGAGCCCCAGCTTGCGAACCACTTCATCGCCAAAATTGGTCTCTTGAGGATCGTGTTCGTAGCTGTGGATCTGAAAGGTAATTTTGTTTTTTTCGAGTAATTTAACGGCGGGAGTCATAGTAATCCTTCTTACCAACCGACCTAACGTATGACCAGCATACGCGTGAGGGTTGTATAAAAAATAGTACCATCTTGCGCAATAGTATTGGCAGTGATGGTCACTTTGAGCGACAATCAGACGATCCGGGATGTATATCCCGGGATAATAATAATGATGAAATTCCTCTTTGACGGGCCAATAGCAATATTGGCCATTTTTTTACGTCAACATATCCGGCAGGTTCCCTTCACCATACAGATGCAGCGCGCCGACGGCGACGACGTAACTCCCCGGCGGCAGGGCAAGCAGCGTGTCGCGCCAGGCTATGTTGCGCTGATGCATCAGTACATCATATAAAGACTGGCTGAAGGTCGTCGGCAGCGTTTCCGCGCCGCGCGACGGCGGTTGTTCCAACCACCAGCCGATCATGACCTGCAGTAAACGGGCGTTGGTGCGCCAGTGGCTCAGCGTATCTTCCAGCAGCGCCTTACCGCCGTCAGGCAGATTGCGTAACAGCGCGATCTGGCTATCGGCGCCTTCCAGCTCCATTACCCTTATGTTGCTCTCACGGGCAGCCATCAGCAACTGATAATCAATGCCGTAATCGGGTCGTAACCCCAGCTTTTGCGCCTGAGTGGCTTGTAGCACCATCGCCACCTGCCATAGCGGCTGGCTATCGAAAAGATCGACCGACAAACCCAGTTCGCCGGCGCGTGAGCGTAATTCTGCTAATTGTGTTTCGCTCAGACGTTCAGCCAGCGGGGGATAAGAGGGGAGATTACTGAAAGGCGTTTCATTACCGGTGATATCTGCTTCGACGATTAAGGCGTCGGCCTGACGTATCTTTTTCAGTAGCTTAGCCGGCGGCGGCGCCATGTCGCGGGTGCCCATATGGATGCTGCCGACGAGGTGTAAATAACGGTCGCCGGGCAGGACGATATCCATTGCAGGCCAGGAATAAGACGAGCCGACGGCGGCTCGCCACAGCATTTTTATTCGGTTTAACAGGCCCATACGCGCTCCGAAGTGTGAGGCATTCATGCTAGCGCATCTGGTGGTGGCCGTCATCTTTCCCGCGGGTTTTTATTGCCGCCAATAAATAAACGGGCGCTGAGTAACCTCAGCGCCCGTTTTCCTGTGGCTGTGCCTATTCTTTCGGTTTAAAGCGCAGCAGGCGGTTAGCGTTACTCACCACGGTGATTGACGACAGCGCCATTGCCGCGCCGGCGACCACCGGGTTCAGCAGGGTACCGGTCAGCGGCCAGAGGATTCCAGCGGCAATCGGGATGCCTAACGAGTTATAAACAAATGCGCCCAGCAGGTTCTGTTTCATATTGCGTAACGTCGCCTTCGAAATCGCTAAAGCATCGGCCACGCCGTTAAGACTATGGCGCATCAGGGTGATCGCCGCGGTTTCAATGGCGACATCGCTGCCGCCGCCCATGGCGATACCGACATCCGCCTGCGCCAGTGCCGGGGCATCGTTAATACCGTCGCCGACCATCGCCACTTTGTGTCCTTCGCTCTGCAGACGTTTAATGGCATCGGCTTTACCGTCCGGCAGCACGCCGGCTATCACTTCATCAATGCCCGCTTCTTTGGCGATGGCATTGGCGGTGGTCGGGTTATCCCCGGTCAGCATGACCAGCCGGTAGCCCTGACGATGCAGGCGCGCCAGCGCGTCGATGCTATCTTCACGTAGCGGGTCGCGGATGGCGAACAGCGCGGCGGCCTGACCATCGATCGCCAGCAGTACCGGCGTGGCGCCGCGCGAGGCCTGTGTCGTCATCTCGCTTTCCAGCTCGGCGGTGGCGATATGCTGCTCGTTAAGCAGCGCCTGGTTGCCGAGCAGCAGTCGATGGCCTTCCGCTTCACCGCTGACGCCGAGCCCGCGCAGGGTACGGAAGCCGCTTACCTCCGGTAAAGTGCTATCGGCGGCTTTATCAAGGATCGCCCGCGCCAGCGGATGGCTCGAACCCTGCTCGAGCGCGGCGGCAAGACGCACCGCGGTTGTTTCATCAACCCCTGCAAAGGTTTTCACGGCCACCACCTGCGGCTTGCCTTCGGTCAGGGTGCCGGTTTTATCAAACACCAGCGTATCGAGTTCGCTGGCGCGCTGCAGAGCATCGGCGTCACGCACCAGAACGCCATATTCTGCCGCCCGGCCAACGCCGGAAATAATCGACATCGGTGTTGCCAGGCCTAACGCGCATGGACAGGCGATAATCAGTACCGTGGTGGCAATGACCAGGGTATAGACGATTTGCGGCGCCGGGCCGAAGAAGTACCAGATAGCGGCGCTAATCAGCGCAATGGCTACCACTGCCGGAACAAATACCGCCGAGATTTTATCCGCCAGTTGGCCGATTTCCGGTTTGCTACTTTGCGCCTGGCGCACCATGCGAATAATCCGCGCCAGCGTGGTCTGGCTGCCGACGGCGCTGGCGGTAAACAGCACGCTGCCGTCCTGCACCACGGTACCGGCATGAATGGCGTCTCCATCGCCTTTTTGCTGCGGTATCGGTTCGCCGGTAAGCATGGCTTCATCAAACCAGGCTTCGCCCTGGCTTATCACGCCGTCAACCGGAACGCGATCGCCAGTGGTCAGGCGCAGCGTCATACCCGCCTCAACTTCCGCGAGCGGCAGATCTTTCTCGCCTTCAGGCGTCACGACGCGTGCCGAAGGCGGCGTCAGGTCGAGCAGTTTTTCCAGCGCTTTCGAGGAGCGCTGGCGCGCGCGGGCTTCCAGCATATGGCCGAGGTCGATAAGACCAATGATCATTGCGCTGGCTTCGTAATACAGGTGGCGCGCTTCCATCGGAAACCACTGCGGCCACAGGTTGACGCTCATTGAATATAGCCAGGCGACACCAGTCCCCAGGGCGACCAGCGTATCCATGGTGGCGGTGCCGTTTTTCAGGCTTTTCCAGGCGCTGCGGTAGAAGTGACCGCCTGCGAAGACCATCACCGCGAGGGTGATAAGGCCGATGACCAGCCACAGCGATCGATTGTCGTCGCTGACCATCATGTTATCGCCGATCATGCCCCAGACCATAACCGGTACGCCGACCAGCAGGGCGACAATCGCCTGCCAGCGAAAACGTTTCATGGTGGCGATGGCGGTTTCCTGCTGTCGTTCGCGGCGTTCGAGGTCGTCTTCGATAGCCTCCGCGCCGTAGCCGGCTTTTTCCACCGCCTGCACTAATTCGGCGGCGGACGCACTGCCCATTACCAGCGCCGTGCGTTCCGCCAGGTTTACCCGCGCCTGTGAGACTCCCGGCACCGCGGCAAGCGCGTTTTGTACCCGGGAAACGCAGCTGGCGCAGCTCATGCCGTTGATCAGCAGCTGTTGACTGTCATCCTCGTCATGGGCTGCCGGAAGCTCGGGAGTGGCCGCTGTCAGTGCTTCCGACGGGATTGATGATTCTGCCAGCGGTTTAGCCTTTGGGTGGCTGAGCTCCGCGCCGTATCCGGCTTGTTTGATGGTCTCAATCAGGGCTTCAGCGCTGGCGCTGCCCGTGACGTGGGCTTCGGTAACAGTGACATCAGCCTGTTCAACGTCGGGACGTTGTTCGAGGCTCTCTTTCACGCGTTTAACGCAGTGGCCGCAGGAGAGGCCATCAAGCGTCAGGTCGATAGTGTTAGACATAAATAACTCCTGAATAATTTCCGGTTAATGATTGACCGAACACACTCTTTCATCGAGTATTAAGAAGGTTAAACCTTCCAGCAAGGGGAAGGTCAAGGGGGAAAAATGAATATTAGCGATGTGGCGAAAAAAACCGGCTTAACCAGCAAAGTGATTCGTTTTTACGAAGAGAAAGGGCTGGTGACGGCGCCGCTGCGTAGCGATAACGGCTACCGTACCTATAGTCAGAAGAATCTGGATGAACTGACGCTGCTGCGCCAGGCGCGGCAGGTGGGATTTAATCTGGAGGAGTGCCGCGAGCTGGTGGCGTTATTCAACGATCCGTCGCGGCACAGCGCCGATGTGAAAAAAAGAACGCTGGAGAAAGTCGCGGATATTGAGAACCATATCCGCGAGTTGCAAAACATGCGCGCGCATCTGCTGGCGCTGGCGGACGCCTGCCCAGGCGATGACAGCGCGGATTGCCCAATAATGGATAACCTCTCCGGCTGCTGTCACCGCAAAGCGCAGGCTTAACGGACGGCGGCTCTTACCCGCAAGGTAATTCCTTCGATGGCGACCACTTCAACCTTGCTGCCCGCCGCGAGGTCCTCATCGGCAATCACCGGCCAGGAGCTATCGCCGACGCGGACGTGGCCACGACCGTTTTCCAGCGCGTTGTCGAGAGTGAAACGACGGCCAACCAGCTGCTGGCCGCGCTGGTTAAGCTGCGCGTCGGCGGGGCGCTGCTGCCTCATACGTTTACGCAGCCATTTTGACCACAGCCAGGCCGCCAGCAGGGTAAGAACGGCAAACAGCGTCCCTTGCCATTCCCAACTGAGTGGAATAGCCCATATTAGCAGGCCGGTGACGACGCCAGCTACGCCGCTCCACAGCAGGTAGCCATTGCTGCCGAGCATCTCTGCCGCCAGCAACAGCCCGCCAAGGGTCAGCCAGAAAATATGCGGATGGGCGAGGATCAGGGCGATCATGATTTTTTCCGCTCGGCGCTACTCTCTTTCAGCAGTTCGCCGATCCCGGCTATCGAGCCCATCAGGCTGCTGGCATCCAGCGGCATCAACACCACTTTGCTGTTGTTGGCGGCGCCAATCTGCTGCAGCGCGTCGGTATATTTCTGCGCCACGAAGTAGTTAATCGCCTGAATATCGCCTGAAGCGATTGCCGATGAGACCATCTGGGTGGCGCGGGCTTCCGCTTCGGCGGAACGTTCGCGGGCTTCCGCCTGCAGGAAGGCTGACTGACGTTCACCTTCGGCTTTGAGGATTTGCGACTGCTTTTCGCCTTCGGCTTTGAGAATTTCCGCCTGGCGCACCCCTTCAGCTTCCAGGATGTAGGCGCGTTTGGTTCGCTCGGCTTTCATCTGGGCGTTCATTGAGGAGATAAGTTCCGCAGGCGGACGAACGTCGCGGATTTCGACGCGGGTGATTTTTACCCCCCACGGATTGGTGGCGTCGTCGACGATATGCAGCAGGCGGGTGTTAATGCTATCGCGCTGGGAGAGCATTTCATCCAGCTCCATCGAGCCGAGCACGGTACGAATATTGGTCATCGTCAGATTGACGATTGCCAGCTCAAGATTGCTGACTTCATAGGCGGCTTTTGGCGCATCGATAACCTGAATGAAGCACACGGCGTCAATGGTGACGTTGGCGTTATCGCGGGAGATGACCTCCTGTGAAGGGATATCCAGCACCTGCTCCATCATGTTCACTTTACGGCCGATGCGGTCCATAAACGGCACCACTAAACTTAAGCCCGGCTGCAGCGTCTGCGTATAGCGGCCAAAGCGTTCGACGGTCCATTGATATCCCTGCGGCACGATTTTTACTGCCGCCCCCACAATGACCAGTGCGACAAAAATAAGAACGGGGATAAAAATCAGCATCAAAAACCTCCTGTCTTGTTGCCTGATGGGCGCCGCAGCGAAATGGCGCATGTTTAAACAGAGTATAACTTTCTCCTTGTTCCGGTGAAAGAAAACTGGAGTAAACTGTCTGGGTTTGAGGAAATAAACTGGACATATAATGAAGGAAAATAACGCGATTTTACGTCTCGAGGGTGTTGGTTTTAAAACCGACGACGCGGTCATCCTGAATAATATCGATCTCCGGATTGCGGCCGGGGAATTTAAGTTGATTACCGGGCCATCCGGATGCGGCAAAAGTACGCTGCTGAAAATTATCGCCTCGCTGCTGAGCCCGACCAGCGGAGAGATTTTTTTCAATGACAAAGATATCACTACGCTGACGCCAGAAAACTATCGCCAGCAGGTCTCTTACTGCGCGCAAACCCCGGCGCTATTCGGCGATTCGGTCTATGACAACCTGGTCTTCCCATGGCAGATCCGCAACAAACAGCCGGATCCTAAAGCGCTGATTGCCGACCTCGAACGATTCGGGCTGGCGGATAACACGTTGGAGAAATCCATTAATGAGCTTTCCGGCGGTGAAAAGCAGCGGGTCTCGCTCATTCGTAATTTGCAGTTTCTACCGCAGGTTTTGCTGCTTGATGAAATTACCAGCGCGCTGGATGAAAGTAATAAGCGCAACGTTAACGAGATTATTCATCGCTACGCGACGGAAAAAGGGATGGCCATTCTGTGGGTCACTCACGACCAGAACGAAATTGCCCATGCTGATGAAGTCATTACGCTACAGCCTGCCGGCGGGAAAATGCAGGAGGTGAAAAATGAACGGGCATAATATTACTAACGAATCACTGGCGCTCTCGATGGTGCTGGTGCTGGTAGCGATCGTCGTCAGCTATCGAGAAAAGCTAGCGCTGGAAAAAGATATCATCTGGAGTATTTGCCGGGCGATAGTGCAATTAATTATCGTCGGCTACGTGCTGAAATATATCTTTAACGTCAACCATGCGGTGTTGACGCTATTGATGGTGCTGTTTATCTGCTTCAACGCGGCGTGGAATGCGAAGAAGCGCAGTAAATATATCGATAAAGCTTTTATTTCATCGTTTATCGCTATTACCACCGGCGCTGGACTAACGTTGGCGGTACTGGTCTTCTCGGGGTCGATCGCCTTTGTGCCGATGCAGGTTATTCCGATTGCCGGCATGGTGGCCGGTAACGCTATGGTGGCGGTAGGACTGTGCTACAACAATATGGGCCAGCGTTTTAACAGTGAGCAGCAGCAGATTCAGGAGAAGCTAAGCCTCGGCGCGACGCCGAAGATGGCCTCCGCGCGGCTGATTCGCGACAGCATACGCGCTTCGTTGATTCCCACGGTAGATTCGGCGAAAACGGTCGGGCTGGTGAGTTTACCGGGCATGATGTCGGGACTGATTTTCGCCGGGATTGACCCGGTGAAGGCGATTAAGTATCAGATTATGGTCACGTTTATGTTGCTATCGACCGCCAGCCTGTCGACGATTATTGCCGGTTATCTGACCTACCGGAAGTTCTTCAATGCCCGCCATCAATTGGTGGTGACGCAGTTGAAAAAGCGCCCGTAAGTATTCCCGGGTTGCGGCTTACGCCTTACCCGGGCTACCACGGCGTAATCTGTAGCCCGGATAAGCGTAGCGCTATCCGGGTCAGCGCCTCTGATTAATACAGCAGTGAATACAGCTGGCGGCGGTACTTCGCCGCCAGGGCGTCGCCGGTGCCGAGCGCCGCGAGGATCTCTTGCAGCATTTTGCGCACCTGGCCATCGCCGGCGCCTAAATCTTTTTGCAGATGCGTGAAGAGCAGCGCCAGCGCTTCTTCGTTGCGCCCGACCTGGTGCAGCTGCAACGCCAGCTGAGACGCCAGAGCCGCGTCGTCCGGGTTCTGCTCGACCTGCTGCTGAAGTTGCTGGATTTCCGGGGTATCAGCGGCCTGCTTAAGCAGTTCAATCTGCGCCACCAGCCCCTGATAACGGGTGTCTTGATCCTGCAGCGGCACGGTTTTCAGCACACCTTCGGCCTCATCGGAACGCTGCAGGGCAATTAGCGTTTCCGCCAGCAGCAGGCCAATCTGGCTATCCTGGTTAGACAACTGCCAGGCCTCTTTCAGCAGCGGCAGCGCGTCGGCGTATTTTTCTTCCTGCATCAGCGCCAGCGCTTCCTGCGCTTTCAATTCTTCTTCGCGCGGCAGCACTTTATCCAGCAGGGCGCGGATGGCTTCTTCCGGCTGCGGGCCTTCAAAACCATCTACCGGCTGGCCGTTCTGGAACAGATACACCGTTGGGATCGCGCGCAGACCAAACTGCGAGGCCAGCATCTGCTCCGCGTCGCAATCTACCTTCGCCAGCGTAAACTGACCGTGGTATTGGGCGGCCAGGCGCTCAAGCACCGGCGTCAGCTGTTCGCAGTGCTGGCTGCGGGCGGACCAGAAGTAAAACAGCACCGGCGCATTCATGGATTGCTGCAGCGTCTGCTGCAGATTAGCTTCGGTAATATTGACAATATTCTGTTCGGACATGAGCGTATCTCGTTGGTCGATTTCTGTTTTAGATGGGGGCGACATTCAGCGCTTCAACTCAGCCCTGGATAATTTTGTCCATCGCACGGGCCGGTAGCAGGCGTTTTAACCAGCCTACTGCGTGGGTGACCAGCGTCACCGGATAGCGCAGTTTCGGTTTGTCGCTGACGAAGGCATGACGCACTTTTTCCACCACCGCCTCCGGGCCGAGCGTAAAGCGCGCGGCAATACCGGGATTTTCTACCGTCTTGTCGCCGGTCTGGTTAACATTGTTGGTAAAGCGGGTGCGGATTGGCCCAGGCTCAATCAGGCTGACTTTTATGCCGCTGTGGCGGAGTTCCATACGCAGCGCATCGGACCACGCCTCCAGCGCGTATTTACTGGCGGCATAGGCGCCGCGACCGGGGCTGGAAATCAGGCCCATCACCGAAGAGGTCATCACGATGCGGCCTTCGCCGTGCGGCTGCATGGCGGGCAGCAATAGCATGGTGAGCTGATGGGCGCCAAAAAAGTTGGCGGAAAACTGCTGTTCCATCTGCTGACGGCTGATGGTGGTGAGCGGGCCATAGACGCCGTAGCCTGCATTATTGAACAGGCCATACAGGCGGTTATCGGTCAGCGCGATGACTTCGGCGGCGGCATTTTCGACGCTTTGCGGGTCATCAAGATCCAACAAAATACCGGTCAGACCCAGTTCCTGCATACGAGCGACATCCTCCCCCTTACGGCAGGCGGCCAGTACGCGGAAGCCCTGGCGCTTTAAATCAAGGGCGCTTTCGAGGCCAATTCCGCTGGAACATCCTGTAACTAAAACCGATTTTTGCATAACTTTACCTGTGAATGACTCCCGGCGTTCAGGAGTCATGATTAACTAAGGGAGCCAACCGGGTTGCCATCCAGTCGGCAATAAACGGTTGCGCATCGCGATTAGGATGAATGCCGTCGTCCTGCATCCATTGTGGTTTGAGATAAACCTCCTCCATAAAAAAGGGCAGCAGAGGAATATCGAACTCTTTGGCCAGTTGCGGATAAATCGCGCTAAAGGCTTCATTATAACGGCGCCCATAGTTAGCGGGCAGGCGTATTTGCATCAGCAGCGGCTGGGCCTTCGCCGCTTTGATATCCTGAATAACGGTGCGCAGCGTCTGCTCCGTTTGCTGCGGCGGGAAACCGCGCAGCCCGTCGTTGCCGCCCAGCTCCACCAGCACCCAGCGCGGCTGGTGCTGCTTCAGTAGCGCCGGCAGGCGCGCCAGTCCCTGCTGCGAGGTGTCGCCGCTGATACTGGCATTGATCACTGTCGTTTTGGCCTGCCACTTGTCGTTGAGCAGAGCAGGCCAGGCCGTATTGGCCGCCATTCGATAGCCGGCGCTCAGGCTATCGCCAAGCACTAACAGCGTATCCGCCGCCATCGCGCGACAGGTAAACAGAACCATAAACAGGAAAGGCAAATGCCAGCGGAAAACATACTTGAAGTTCATCATCTTAAGAAATCCGTCGGTCAGGGAGAGCATCAGTTGTCCATCCTTACCGGAGTTGAGCTGGTTGTCAAACCGGGGCAAACCATCGCCCTGATTGGCGAGTCTGGTTCCGGGAAATCCACGTTGCTGGCCATTCTCGCCGGGCTTGATGATGGGAGCAGCGGCGAAGTGTCTCTTTTGGGGCAACCGCTGCATCAGATGGATGAAGAGGCGAGGGCGATGCTACGCGCAAAGCACGTAGGTTTTGTCTTTCAATCGTTTATGTTGATTCCGACGTTAAACGCCCTTGAGAACGTCGAGCTGCCGGCATTGCTGCGCGGCGCCAGCGATAGCCAGAGCCGTGGCGATGCGCGCGCGCTGCTTGAACAGCTGGGGCTTGGCAAACGCCTGCACCATTTGCCGGCCCAGCTTTCCGGCGGCGAGCAGCAGCGGGTGGCGCTGGCCCGCGCCTTTAACGGCCGTCCGGCGCTGCTGTTTGCCGATGAGCCGACCGGCAATCTTGACCGTCATACCGGCGATAAAATCGCCGATCTGCTGTTCTCGCTTAACCGCGAACACGGCACCACGCTGATTCTGGTGACCCACGATCCGCTACTGGCGGCGCGCTGCGATCGTCGCTTACGCCTGGTGGATGGCAAGTTGCAGGAGGAAGCATGATAGCCCGCTGGTTCTGGCGCGAATGGCGCTCGCCTTCGCTGCTCATCGTCTGGTTGGCATTAAGCATGGCGGTGGCCTGCGTGCTGGCGCTGGGCTCAATCAGCGACCGTATGGAAAAAGGGTTGAGCCAGCAAAGCCGCGATTTTATGGCCGGGGATCGCACTCTGCGCAGTTCGCGCGAAGTGCCCGCCGAGTGGATCGCCGAGGCGCGTACGCTAGGGTTAACCGTGGGCGAACAGCTGAGCTTCGCCACCATGACTTTCGCTGTAGATACCCCGCAGCTGGCGGACGTGAAGGCGGTTGATGATAGCTACCCGCTGTACGGTACGCTGGAGACCGCTCCGGCGGGATTAAAACCGCAGCGCGGCAGCGTCCTGCTGGCCCCAAGGCTGATGGCGCTGCTGAATCTAAAAACCGGCGATAACATTGATGTTGGCGACGCTACTTTGCGCATCGCTGGCGAGGTCATTCAGGAGCCTGACGCCGGCTTCAACCCCTTCCAGATGGCGCCGCGGCTGCTGATGAATATCGCCGACGTGGCGAAAACCGGCGCAGTACAGCCCGGCAGCCGCGTCTCCTGGCGCTATAAGTTCGCCGGTAGCGCGCAGCAACTGGCGGCTTACGAGCGGTGGCTGCTGCCGAAACTTGGCGCGGAACATCGCTGGATTGGTCTGGAGCAGGATGATAGCGCGCTGGGGAAATCGCTGGAACGCTCGCAGCAATTTTTGCTGCTGTCCGCGTTATTAACGTTGCTGCTGGCGGTCGCTGCGGTAGCGGTCGCGATGGGGCATTACTGCCGCAGCCGCTATGATTTGGTCGCCATCCTTAAGACGCTGGGCGCCGGGCGGGCGCAGCTACGTAAACTTATCGTCGGTCAGTGGCTGATGTTGCTGGCGCTGGCGGTGGCGGCGGGGGGCGCGATGGGGCTGCTGCTGGAAAAAGCCCTGATGTTGATGCTTAAACCGGTGCTGCCCGCCGCGCTGCCGCCGGCCAGCGGCTGGCCGTGGCTATGGGCTATCGGCGCGATGGTGGTAATTTCGCTGCTGGTTGGTTGGCGGCCCTATCGGCTGCTGCTGGCGACCCTGCCGCTACGGGTATTACGGCAAGATGTGGTGGCTAACGTCTGGCCGCTGAAACACTATATTCCCGTGGTCTGCGCGGTTGTCGTGGGCGGACTAGCCTGGCTGATGGGCGGTAGTCCGCTGCTATGGTCGGTGCTGGTCGGGGCGCTGGTGCTGGCGCTGCTGTGCGGGCTGGTAGGCTGGGCCTTGCTGTGGTTGCTCAAGCGCTTAACGCTGAAAGCGTTACCGCTACGCCTGGCGGTGAACCGCCTGTTGCGCCAGCCGTGGTCAACGCTGAGCCAACTGGCGGCGTTTTCACTGTCGTTTATGCTTCTGGCTCTGCTGTTGGTGTTACGCGGCGATCTGCTCGAACGCTGGCAGCAGCAGTTACCCCCGGAAAGCCCGAACTACTTCCTGATTAATATCGCTCCCGAACAGGTTGTGCCGGTGAAGACATTCCTGGCCGAACACCAGACCCGGGCGGCGGAGTTTTATCCCATCGTGCGCGCGCGTTTGACGCAGATTAACGGTCAGACGACGGAAGGGAATAAAGACGAAGCGCTGAATCGCGAACTGAATCTCACCTGGAGCGAGCAGCGCCCGGATCATAATCCGCTGGTGGCCGGGAGCTGGCCGCCGAAGGCGGGCGAGGTGTCAATTGAAGAGGGGCTGGCGCAGCGGTTGGGCGTCAGGATCGGTGATAGCGTCACCTTTACCGGCGACACCCAGCAATTTAACGCTAAGGTGACCAGCGTGCGCAAAGTTGACTGGGAGAGCCTGCGGCCAAACTTCTTCTTTATTTTCCCGCCAGGGGCGCTGGATGGGCAGCCGCAAAGCTGGCTCACCAGCTTCCGCTGGGATAATGGCAACGCGATGCTGACCCAGCTTAACCGCGAGTTCCCCACCGTTAGCCTGCTGGATATCGGCGCCATCCTGCGCCAGGTCGGCCAGGTATTGACGCAGGTAAGTCGGGCGTTGGAAGTCATGGTGGTGCTGGTCACCGCCTGCGGCGTATTACTGCTGCTGGCTCAGGTGCAGGTCGGGATGCGTCAGCGGCATCAAGAGCTGGTCGTCTGGCGGACGCTGGGGGCTGGAAAAAGCTTGCTGCGTACCACGCTGTGGGCGGAGTTCGCCCTGCTTGGCGTGGTGTCGGGGCTGGTGGCGGCCATTGGCGCCGAGGTAGCGCTGGCGATGCTGCAAACAAAAGTGTTTGATTTCCCATGGACGCCGGACTGGCGGCTGTGGGTTATGCTGCCACTCTCAGGCGCTATTTTATTATCATTATGCGGCGGATGGTTGGGATTACGCTTATTAAAAGGCAAAGCGTTATTCCGACAATTTAACCAGTAAATAGATTTCATTTTTATGAAGCGCCGCGCAATTTCGTGGCGCTTTTATTTTAACGGCACAAAATGATAATTCCTTGATTTTTAAGCGCACAAAACATTAAAAAACCAACAACACGTCGTGCTAATTCGCAGTTAATATTCAACTGGCAAATATAAGGTTGCTTATTACTCAAGGAAAAAGCATGGCACATAAAATAAAAGCGCTGGCGATCTCGATCGGCGCAGCATTAGCGTTAACCTCTTTTGCATCCCAGGCTGAGATTACGCTGCTGAAACAAGATCCGCAGGCGGGCGATCCGTTAAGTCGCCTTAACTTTACCGTCGGCGGCAGTATTCGTCCGCAGTTCAATATGATGACCGGCGATGGCGATAAAGGTTCCTACAAGCGTAACGGTTTCGATGGCGGCACCCGTTTCCGTTTTGCGGCTGATTACTATCTGTTTGATGATATTAGCTGGATCAGCTACTACGAACTGGGCGTCAATATTCCGGCGCTGTTCGATTGGGACAATCACTACGCGGAAGGGGCGAACAATACCTCCCGTCGTATGCTCTATACCGGTCTGAAGAGTGATACCTGGGGTACCTTAACCTACGGTCAGCAGAACAGTATTTACTATGATGTCGTCGGCGTGAAAACCGATATCTGGGACTACGATATGATTGGTCAGGCCCCGGGTAACGGTATCAATGGCGACTACGATGGTTCTTATCGTTCACGCAATATGTTGAAATATAAGAAAACCGTGGGCGATGTCGATCTGTACGGATCCTATTTGTTTGAAGATAGCGAATATCTGCCGGGTAATGGCCTACGCTACAAGCGTAAAGGCGGCGGTTCTATCGGTGCGGATTACCACATCATGAAGGACCTGACCTGGGGTACCGCGTGGAACTACACCCGCGCCGAAATGCGCGACCCGTCAAGCTCCGATAGCAAAACCTATGACCAGAATATTGTTGGTACCGCGCTGAGCTGGACCCCGGATAACTGGACTTTCTCCTTCGGCGGCGGCTGGTATCAGAACTTCCTGACTACCAAGAAAACCGATGTTCATAACTACTTCGCCGGCGATGCCTGGGGTATTGAATACTTTGCCGGCTATAAATTCCCGATCAATCAATACGCTGTTAAATCTATTCAGCCGTACTTTATGGGCGACCGCCTGGAGTATGTGAATGGCCGCAACTATCAGCGTATTGATAACGGTTTGGGTATTAGCTTCCAGCTGGATTACGGTTTCCGTGTTGATTACGAGCACGTGTTTACCTCCAGCACCGATGATCTGGGCGATATGAACCTGGTGCGTCTGCGCTACGACTTCTGACGATGAGCTGCCGCAAGCTGGGAATTTCCCCGGCTTGCGCTGCGTTAAGCGGGGGTAGCCCGGGTAAGGCGCTAGCCGCTACCCGGGAAGCCGTCTGGTTGGGGGAACTACTTCGCCAGCCAGGCGGCGACCTCTTGCCAGTTGCCGCGAAAAATGATTTTTCCGGCTTTTTTCCCCAACTGATAGCGATACATCGGGTCGTAGTATTCATTCAACAGCGGTACCAGCCAGGCGAAGTGCGCCTCGGTACTGGCGGAACGCTGCTGCTGCAACAGCGCCGCGTCGAGCAGTTCGGTTAACTGGGCAAAGCGCTGTAGCCCCAGCCGACGCCGGATGGCAAACAGCCCATGATGCAGATACTCGCTATATTCCTGCCAGCCTTTCTCTTCGCCATAGGCGGTAATAAAGTCGCGATGCATACGATCGAAGTACTCTTCGCGCAACCGTTCGAGACGAACGTCAAAGGGATCCTCCACCACCGCCAGCGGCGATTGCGCCATGCGGATGCGCAAGCACTCCGGCAGGTGGTTCGCGCCGATCATATGGCCTTCATCTTCCAGCACCCAACGTGTTTGTTGTTCCGCCTTTTTAAGCAGGGAGACCGCCAGATGGTTTTCGAACGTCGCCTGTGGGTGTTGCTGCAGCAGCGTTCGGCCAAATGACGAGCCGCGGTGGTGGGCGTGGCCTTCGAGATCGATACCGTCCGGGCGCGAGCAAACCAGTTGGGTTTTGCCATTGCCGGTGCAGCCGCCAATCAGCACGATGGGGCGCTGTACCAGCTCCTCGGTAGCCTGTATTGCCGCCTGGCGTAGCGCTTTGTAGCCGCCGACAATCAGCGGATAATCGACGCCCGCTTCCCGCAGCCACTTCTGCACGATATGCGAGCGCTGGCCGCCGCGGGCGCAGCACAGATAACCCTGTGGATAGCGGGCGCAGGCTGTCAGCCACGCCTTCAGGCGGCTGGCGCGCAGGTCGCCATCGACCAGCTTATGGCCGAGGGATAATGCCGCTTCCGGCCCCTGGCGCTTGTAACAGGTACCGACGGCGGCGCGTTCTTCGTCGTTCATCAGCGGCAGGTTAATCGCCGCGGGCATCGCGCTTTGCTGGAATTCCACCGGCGCGCGAACGTCGATAAGCGGCGTATCCGCGCAGAGGATGGCGCGATAGTGTGTCCCATTTTCCATGGGTCGTCCTTTTGAGTTAAAACCAGATGTGCTTACTGCGAGGTGGGGATTCTACGCGCCGAAGGGCGTGCCGGGGAAGGGGATAGATCAAATCCCCGGCACGAATGGCTTAATTAAGCTGCGACTGCGCCCAGAAAACGCCGCTGGCGTATTCAACCGGCAGGAGTGGTTTTAGCGCTTCCAGCGTGGCGCTCAGGCGATCGGTATCGCTGTCGGTTAGATTCAGGTGCCCGACTTTACGCCCCGGACGGACTTCTTTGTCGTACCAGTGCAGATGCACCAGCGGCAGCTTCAGCCAGTCGTAGTTCAGATCGCTGCCGATCAGGTTGATCATCACCGACGGGCTATTGACCACCGGCGGCGGCAGCGGTAAATCGGTAATGGCGCGCAGATGCAGTTCAAACTGGCTAATGGAAGCGCCGTTTTGCGTCCAGTGGCCGCTGTTGTGCACGCGCGGCGCCAGTTCGTTGATCAGTAGTCCCTCGGCGGTGACGAAACACTCCATGGCCATCACGCCCACGTAGTCGAGCTCGTTCATGATCGCCGTCAGCATGCTTTCGGCCTGCGCCTGCTGGCGCGCATTGGCCTGCGGGAAGGCGACGCTGGCGCGCAGAATGCCATCCTGGTGCAGGTTGCGGGTCAGCGGATAAAACACCGTACTGCCGTCGCGCCCACGGGCGCCGACCAGCGACACTTCGCCGGAAAAGTTAATTCCCTGCTCGACGATGCACTCGCCGTAGTTATCATCCGGCAGTTGTGCGGTTTCGTCAGCGCGCAGGCGCCACTGCCCGCGGCCATCGTAGCCGCCGACGCGGCGCTTGACGATAGCCAGTTCGCCCAGGCGGGCAAACACGGCAGGCCACTCGCTTTTATCCGCCAGTAGCTGCCACGGCGCGGTGGCGAGGCCAAGTTTGTCGAACAACTGTTTCTGGGTCAGGCGGTCGGCGATGATCGGAAAAACGTCGCGGTTGACGAAAGCCGGATGGCGCGCCAGTTCGCGGGTCAGGGCGGTTTCCGGCCAGCGTTCGATTTCAGCGGTGATGACGCTTTGCTGGAATGGTACCGCTTCCGGGTCGGCTTCGAGACCGACCGGCCAGACGGCGATGCCCAGCGGTTCACCGGCCTGACGCAGCATGCGGCCTAACTGTCCGTTACCGAGGACGCAAACCTGTTTCATGCCGCACCTCGCGGGTCCGGGTTATCCAGCACTTCATCGGTCTGCGCCTGACGCCAGGCGCTCAGGCGCTGGTGCAGTTCGGCATCATGCTGGGCGAGAATTTGCGCGGCGAGCAGGGCGGCGTTAGCGGCGCCGGCTTTACCGATGGCCAGCGTGCCGACCGGGATGCCGCGCGGCATTTGAACAATAGAGTAGAGGCTGTCAACGCCGCTTAACGCTGCGCTCTGAACCGGCACGCCGAGCACCGGCACCAGAGTTTTCGCTGCAATCATGCCCGGCAAATGCGCCGCGCCGCCCGCACCGGCGATGATCACCTGATAACCGTTGTTTTCGGCGCTTTCGGCGAAGCTAAACAGTTTATCGGGCGTACGGTGGGCGGAGACCACTTCAACATGGTGCGGAACGTTCAGGGTATCAAGGATTTCTGCGGCGAACTGCATGGTAGCCCAGTCGCTTTTGGACCCCATCACGATGGCGATACGCGCCGGATTATTGCGGGAAGACATGCGTCTGAAAACTCCTGTGGGTGTGCTTCACACTGCTTTAGAGGCCACAGAGAATAGCACGATATCCCGGCAAGGAAAACGGTTGCGTCTGCGGAAATACAGGGAAATCGTTGGCGAAATTAAAACGGGAAATAGATGAGTTCGACGCCGTCGGCGCTGACTTTCACCATTGACCCTTCGCTGTGCCACGCGCCGAGGACCACGCGCCACGCGGGCTGTCCGTTGGCCTGGAGTTCATGGACGGCCGGGCGATGGGTATGGCCGTGAATCAGCCACTGCACCTGATGCCGCTCCATCGCGTCAATTACCGCCTGCGGATTCACATCCATAATTTCCATCGATTTGCTGCTGTTGGCGGCTTGGCTATCGGCGCGCATTTTGGCGGCGATGCGGCGGCGGATAAACAGCGGCAGGGCGAGAAACAGACGTTGGATCCACGGGGTGTGGACTTTAGCGCGAAACGCCAGGTAACCGGGGTCATCGGTACATAAGGTGTCGCCATGCATAATCAACACTTCACGGCCATAGAGGTCCAGCCGCTCTTCTTCGGCGAGCAGGATCATGCCGCTCTGGCGGGCGAAGCGCTGGCCGACGAGAAAATCGCGGTTGCCGTGGATGAAGTAGCAGGGAACGCCGGCGTCGACGACGGCTTTGATTGCCGAAGCGATTTGCTGATGCAGCGGGTTCGGATCGTCATCGCCGATCCAGGCCTCGAACAGGTCGCCGAGAATATACAGCGCGTCCGCTTCGCGGGCGCTGCCGGCTAAAAAGCGCAGAAAACCGGCGGTGATCGCCGGTTCTTCTGTTTGCAGATGCAGGTCTGCAATAAAAAGTGTCGCCACGAATTATTCGCTGACGGTGACGCTTTTGATCACAACATCTTCTTTCGGCACATCCTGGTGCATGCCGCTGCGGCCGGTGGCAACCGCTTTGATTTTGTCGACCACGTCCATGCCTTCAACCACTTCGGCAAAGACGCAGTAGCCCCAACCCTGCAGGCTTTCGCCAGAGAAGTTCAGGAAGTCGTTGTCGACCACGTTGATGAAGAACTGCGCGGTGGCGGAGTGCGGCGCCTGGGTACGGGCCATCGCCAGCGTACCACGGGTGTTTTTCAGACCGTTGTTGGCTTCGTTCTGAATCGGAGATTTGGTCGCTTTCTGATTCATGCCCGGTTCAAAACCGCCGCCCTGAATCATGAAGCCGTTGATAACACGGTGGAAAATGGTGTTGTCGTAGAAACCTTCGCGGCAGTAGTCCAGGAAGTTTTTAACTGTTTCCGGCGCTTTGTCGTCAAACGTTTTGATTACGATATCGCCATGATTGGTGTGGAAAGTAACCATTTTTGCATCCTGTTCCGATGATTGTAGTGCTGAACCCAAGGTTGGGTATGACATAGGTGGCTGTTATAGCATAACCGCGGGGGTTGATGCACCTTGCAATGTGTGCTGCTTCCGGTTTGAATTAGGGTTAGAATAAGCGACTTATATCCACACACGTCTACACGGAATCTTCGATGTTAAAAATTTTTAATACACTGACGCGCCAAAAAGAAGAATTTAAACCTATTCATGCCGGGGAAGTTGGCATGTACGTGTGTGGAATTACCGTTTACGATCTCTGTCATATCGGCCATGGCCGCACCTTCGTCTCCTTCGACGTTGTCGCTCGCTACCTGCGCTTCCTTGGTTACAAGCTGAAGTACGTGCGCAACATTACCGATATCGACGATAAAATCATTAAGCGCGCTAATGAAAACGGCGAAAGCTTTGTCGCGCTGGTCGATCGCATGATCGCTGAAATGCACAAAGATTTTGATGCCCTCAACATTCTGCGCCCGGACAACGAGCCGCGCGCCACCCACCATATCGCCGAAATTATCGAAATCACCGAGCAGCTGATCGCCCGTGGTCACGCTTATGTGGCGGATAACGGCGACGTGATGTTCGACGTACCAACCGACCCTAACTACGGTCTGTTGTCGCGCCAGGATCTCGACCAGCTGCAGGCGGGCGCTCGCGTCGACGTGGTTGACGTCAAGCGTAACCCAATGGACTTCGTCCTGTGGAAGATGTCGAAAGAGGGCGAGCCGAGCTGGCCGTCTCCGTGGGGCGAAGGGCGTCCGGGCTGGCACATTGAGTGCTCGGCGATGAACTGCAAACAGCTGGGTAATCACTTTGATATTCACGGCGGCGGTTCGGATCTGATGTTCCCGCATCACGAAAACGAAATCGCGCAATCGACCTGCGCCCACGACGGCGAATACGTCAACTACTGGATGCACTCCGGAATGGTGATGGTCGATCGCGAGAAAATGTCGAAATCGTTGGGTAACTTCTTCACCGTCCGCGATGTGCTGAAGTACTACGATGCCGAAACCATCCGCTACTTCCTGATGTCCGGCCACTATCGCAGCCAGTTGAACTACAGCGAAGAGAACCTCAAGCAGGCGCGTTCGGCGCTGGAGCGTCTGTACACCGCGCTGCGCGGGACCGACAAATCCGCACAGCCTGCGGGTGGCGAAGCTTTCGAAGCACGCTTTATCGAAGCAATGGATGACGACTTCAACACTCCGGAAGCCTATTCGGTACTGTTCGATATGGCGCGTGAAGTAAACCGTCTGAAAACGGAAGACGCGGCTGCCGCGAACGCGCTGGCGGCCCATATGCGTAAGCTCTCATCGGTGCTGGGTCTGCTTGAACAGGAACCGGACGCTTTCCTGCAGAGCGGCGCGCAGGCCGATGATGGCGAAGTGGCGGAAATCGAAGGGCTTATCCAACAGCGTCTGGATGCGCGTAAAGCGAAAGACTGGGCGGCGGCGGATGCGGCGCGCGACCGTCTTAACGAGATGGGTATCGTGCTGGAGGATGGTCCGCAGGGTACCACCTGGCGTCGTAAGTAAGCGCCATTGCTAATGAAAAGGCCACGCTTGCGTGGCCTTTTTGCGTTAGGGACTGACTTCCAGTGGTGTTGGCTGAAAAACGCATACGGATTCGGGCAGATTCAGATGCTGGCAGGAGGATATTTTGCGGCTGTAACGGGCAATAAACTGAATAACGCTATCGCCGCTGTTTAAACCTACTTTGCCATTTGCCAATAGTTGTTCCGGCTGATCGTCGGTAAAAACATTGTTGGCAACCATTTTTGCCCCAAGGCGTTCGAAAAGCGTGACCTTAACTAACGAGGGTTGATAACCCTGCTGTAAGAGCCAATGTCTGGCCTGTTCACGTGACCAGATATTGCTATCGCCCGCTCGGGCAAAGACTTCCAGCAGCCAGCCGTTAGAGTTCTGATACGGCCCGGAGAAGGGCCAGGCGATCAGGTTATAGCGCGGGCTGTGGAACAGGTTCAGTTTGACAGGACTGTGCAAAAGCGCTTGTAAGGCGGCGTTAAGTTCGCCGCGCGGGCGTAAAACCGCTATCTGCTGGTTAACCAGTTCATCGGCGAGAAACTCATATAATCCCTGCACGTACAGCGCTGACCGCGCGGTGCCGCAGGTATTCAGATTATGATAAACCCGCCAGCTGTTATCGGCCTGTCGCAGGGCGTAGCCGGCATGGGACCAGGTTAACCCGCGGCTGGACATATCCTGACCCTGGCGGACTAAAATAACCACCGCTTCCGGCTCGCTATTTAATTGTTGTTTGAGCAACTGTGCCTGATGCATGGTTGCGGCAATGGTTTCCGCCGATGGCGACCCCGTGCCGCAATCGGTGCTGGCGGCCGTTGCGCTTACTGATGTCACGCTCAGGCACAAGGCGAGCGCCAGGCGCTTCATTTCGCCGACAACGGTTGGTTAGCGGAGAGCGAGGCGTCCTCTTGATTCACCATATGGGCCAGGACTTTATCTTCTTTTTTCAGCAATGCGCCTGTGCCTTCCGGGGCTTTCTCCAGCGTCAGCTTGTCCCCGGCTTTAAGCTCCGCCTCTTCGACCACCTGCAGCGGCAGCACCATTTTGACGGTGTTCTGCTTAAGATCTTTGGTGGTCAACAGCGCGGTTTTCTGCTCTTTATTTTTGTCGACAGAAGCGGCGATCAGCGCGGCGGGAAGCAGGACCGGGGAGAGAATGATGCCGCTCACCAGCACTGAACTGCCGATACTGGTAATGGTCGAAGAGACGGCATAGGCGTTGGTATGATCCTCGGCGCGAATGGTGGAAGAAACCGCCAGCAGTGCTGCAGCGGCGAGGATGGTCGTTTTATGCATGTTAATCCCTTAACGTTGAATAGATTGACGATACAACCAGAGTAGTAACGCCAGTACGCAACCAGGCAGCCAGACCCACTGCAGCTCGGAGAGGATCACCTGATGTCCATAAGGCGTGGCATAGCGTGATAGCGCGAATGGCGCCACTTTAATCACCTGCCAGGGCAGGAAGAAGCGTTGATCGGACCAGGGCCACAGCCAGCCGACGCCTTTACCACCATCGGTGATGGCATCGAGCAGGCTATGGGATAACAGGCAGACGCTAAGAAATGCCCAACTGCGCGCCGGCCCGCAGTGAAACCTCCTGCCAACCATCACCATGCACAGCAAAGGAACCACGAAGGCGAACAATAAAGAGTGGGTAAATCCGCGGTGGCCGAAAATATTGCCGTAGGCGACGCCGAATTTAAACGCCAGCACGTCGGCATCCGGCAATATTGCCAACGCCACGCCAGCCAGCAGCAGGCGAGGAGGAATGATTTTGCATCCCAGCCCTAACCCCAGACACAGTGGAACAGCGGCATGAGTGACGATAGTTGGCATTGGCTTATATTCTACAAATAAAAGCCTATTATCAGTAGGGTATTTGAGAATTACATCCCCGCATTTTTCTGATTTTCCAGCGGGAGAGCGCTGGCGCCGGGACCGGCGCCAGAGAGGGTTAGGCGATAACGGTAATGCTTTGACCGTCAAAGGTCACCGTTTGGCCGGCGACGATTTTACAGCGTTTGCGGGTTTCCACCGCGCCGTCGACTTTCACCAGCCCTTCAGCGATAAAGATTTTGGCCTGCGCGCCGCTTTCGCTCCAGCCTTCCAGCTTCAGCAGATCACACAGTTCAACATGCGGGTGTTTGCCCAGAGAAAAATTCGCCATCTTAGGCCTCCTGAATGTCGTGATACTCTTCGCACGCCTGCAGCGTATTCTGAATGAGGGTCGCTACGGTCATTGGGCCAACGCCGCCAGGCACGGGCGTAATGTAGGACGCGCGTTCCGCTGCATCTTCAAACACTACATCGCCGACCACTTTGCCGCTTTCCAGACGGTTAATGCCGACGTCCACCACGATGGCGCCTTCTTTAATCCATTCACCCGGAATAAAGCCTGGTTTACCAACCGCGACAATCAGCAGATCGGCATTTTCGACGTGGTGGCGCAGGTTTTTGGTGAAACGGTGGGTGACGGTGGTGGTGCAGCCCGCCAGCAGCAGCTCCATGCTCATCGGACGGCCGACAATGTTAGAGGCGCCGATCACCACCGCGTTGAGGCCATAGGTGTCGATATTGTAGCGCTCAAGCAGGGTGACAATGCCACGTGGCGTACAAGGACGCAGGCGCGGCGCGCGCTGACACAGGCGACCAACGTTATACGGATGGAAGCCGTCGACGTCTTTGTCCGGGGCAATGCGCTCAAGGACTTTAACGTTGTCGATACCGGCTGGCAGCGGCAACTGCACCAGGATGCCGTCGATAGTGTTATCGCCGTTAAGCGTGTCGATAAGTTCCAGCAGCTCGGCTTCGCTGGTGGTTTCCGGGAGATCGTAAGAGCGGGAGACGAAGCCCACCTCTTCACATGCCTTGCGTTTGCTGCCGACATAAATCTGCGACGCAGGGTTGCTGCCGACCAGCACAACGGCGAGCCCGGGGGCGCGTTTTCCGGCCGCTACGCGCGCCTTCACTTTTTCCGCGACCTCAGAGCGCACCTGCTGCGCAATCGTTTTACCGTCAATAATTTTTGCTGCCATCAGAGAGAGGATTCCATCTGTCACTTTACGAAAGGGGGATGCGGATATTTTGTCAGAAGCCAGCCCCGCTGTCAGTTATCGTTTGCGTTTTTATCGGTTTTCCGCCGCGAGGAGGTAAAAACAGGCTATTTTTCCGCGCCGTGGCGGGGAAGGGGCCAGTCGCGAACGAACGGGGCGAACAATCCTTAACCAGACATCGCGTTAATAATCGACAAGCTCGCTATGCTGCTGTCTTTTCCCGGCAAAATGCATTGACTCACCGGAGGTTGACCGTATAATTTCACGCGATTGCACCTCCCGAAGCTCCCGCTTCTCAGTGCGCCCTTAGCTCAGCTGGATAGAGCAACGGCCTTCTAAGCCGTAGGTCACAGGTTCGAATCCTGTAGGGCGTGCCATTTAAAATCAACTACTTACGCAAATTTTAATCCAGCCTGATTTTCCCCTTGTGTCGTTAGTGCCAAAAATGGCGTCAATTTTCCGTGCGTGCTCGGTCAGATGGTTTGGAGCCAGGTGGCATAACGGCATACCATCTCAATGCTCTCCCAGCCCCCCATTTCCTGCAGAACGGAAAGCGGAACCCCAGACTGTATTAACCAACTTGATCCCTTAACACCCTGCATGCGGTATCATTCAGAGCTACGCCAATCGCCTTGCCCGCTTTTGTGTTCTCTGGATTTACCCATGCAACCTTTCTCTGCATATCGACCTACTGCCATTCCAAATCAATGATATTGGAACGGCGCAGGCTGGTAGCCAGCGCGAATATCACAACCGGTTTTATGCTATCCGGCATGCATTCGATCAGTCGTTCAGCCTCTTCCTTAGTCAGCCAACGAATTCTGTTGCTTACTGGTTTCTTGACCTTGATAACTGGGGCTGTTTTTATTCATCCCCAATCATTTGCCGCAGCTCGCAGTAAAGAGCGTATGAAAGACAGATGCTGTGACTTAGTCGCTTTGGCTGCTTCACGAGGCTTGTACTCAGGAACCGGTTTCCCCTTACACAAAGCAGCGTCGCGTTTACTTTCCCATATCTGCAGATGCTTACGGTTATCATCCCGCTAACTGCTTCGTGGATTTCCTCCGCCGATATCTTCGAAATGTCACGGCCTGAAAAATGCTGTAGCCAAAACTCGATCTGGTTTTGTCATCATCGAGTGAGCGCTTGTGGTCTTTTTCGCGTAACCACCGAATACAGCATTCCTCAAAGGTACGAGTCGGAAGGTCGCCGATCTGGTCAACCCTCTGTGCTTCGGTTTTTAGCTTGTCGTGGAGCTCCTGGGCTTGATTCTTGTCCTCCGTGCCAAGAGAGCGCTTAACTCTTTTTCCTGACGGTGTAAAGGAATGACAGTGCCACATACCGCCTCTGAGGGTGATGGACATAAAATATATCCTTTATGTTCACCCGCGTTCGCCCGTTTAGTTTCCTGCGGGGATGATAAATACGCAATACATGCGGCTTCGGTTGTTCGATACTTATTGCCAACCTTTCTTCCGGCAAGCTCTCCAGAGTCAATGAGACGTTATCCTGCATATGCGTGAACACCGGCTGTCTGTTCGCGCAGTCTGTGCAAAATTTACTATCTCTGCCTTTTCCACTGTTTGTCAGTGGGAACGACAGTATGATGAAGGCGGATTAGAAGCCCTTACTGACAGCCGACGCAGGAAAAAAACGATGCCAGAACGCCCTGAAAATCACTCAGTCCCTCCTTTGCAGGCCTCTCTTGACCCGGATGAACGAGAGGAGCTTGAACAACTGCGTGCTGAAGTGGCATATCTAAAAAGGCTGCAGGCCTTACTCAGGGAAAGAAGCACGTCAAAACGCGGGATAAAGCGCGGGTCGTGAATGAGTTAAGGCCGGAGTTCCCTCTCGCACGCCTGTTAAAAGCGGCGGGGCTGGCGAGAAGCATGTTTTACTGGCAACTGGCCAGCGGTAAAAACCAGACAAATATGCCAGTGATAAGCGGCAGATTTTAACGCTGTTCCATAAACATAAAGGCCGGTATGGATACAGGAGAATCACGCTGGTTGGCCGTCGGGAAAGAAGCTTACTGAACCATAAAATAGTTCAGAGGTTAATGAATGAGTTAGATTTAACTTGCTGTATCATAAGAAAGAAATACAACTCTTACAGAGGCCGGTACGGGAAAATTGCAGGTAATGTGCTGAACCGGTAGTTCAGTGCGGATAAGCCCAACCAGAAGTGGGTAACAGATGTCACGGAATTTAAAATCAACGGAGAAAAACTGTATCTGTCTCTAGTTCTGGATCTGTATAACAGAGAAATAGTGGCGTATCAGATGGCGTCCCGTCCTCTGCTGTCGATGGTGGATGAGATGCTGTCGAAAGCGATGTCGGTACTGGGCAAAGACGAATATCCGCTACTGCACTCAGATCAGGGCTGGCAGTACCAGATGGCGCATTATCAGAAGCGACTTAAGGACGGCGGTCTGAAACAGAGCATGTCAAGAAAGGGAAACTGTCACGACAATGCAGTAATGGAAAGCTTCTTTGGTACGTTGAAGACTGAATGCTTTTACCTGATGGAACATAAGCATATCAGCGAGTTGCGCATTGCTATCAATGAGTACATCCACTATTACAACCATGAAAGAATAAAACAAAAACTAAAAGGCCTGGGTCCGGTAGAGTACCGAACCCAGGCCTTGATAGCCGCTTAATATAAACTGTCCAACATTATGGGGTCAGTTCATAAGGACGGTTTTTTACTGCAGTGGGTATTTTAGGGACTGAAGAAAATAAAAATTTCTTAACAAGAGGTAATTATACCACGGAAATCTAACCATCCTTTTTCAGGCGATGCAGTACGTCTTATCGAGATCTCTTTCATACCTAATTTTTTAAGTTCTTGCCTTCTTAATTGTTCCGGATCTAGCCTGGATGCATTTGAACTTGCTTTGATTGATCTGGTGGTTCCTATAACCCTATGAAAATCAAGACTTTCTTCTTTTACTGTGACTCCATATATGGCTGCTATTATATTAATCATGTACAAAATAAATATTCGAGAATTTTCAAGTTGTAAGAAGGATTCACCAATATCTGGTTTTTTCGATTTTTGGTCAAAAATCAAAATACAGAATTTGTCTTTTTTTCTGGTTATTATTATAAGATCGCAGGATTTATTTATACCATCAGGATTTGCTTTATCAAAGTACGGAGATAATTGTGAAAAGACTGCCCCCTTACCTTTAGCTTTTTTCTTGTTTGAGAAATCAAGCGTGAAAGCTATAGAATCATCAGGTATTTCCTTTACTGTTAATTCTTTTATCTCACTATACTCACCATCCTCCTGAAGAATAACAAAGGAAGAATCAGGATTTGCCGAATTTGACAAAGGTAATATTACATCCTTATTTAGTATGTTTTGTATATTCTCTAACATATCAGACCTCTTCCTCAAGGCATGAATATAATAAATTCTGTTTTTCATCAATGTCAGTAATAACATTATCAAAAATAAAAGCATTTACGCCAAATTTGTTTCCGCCTGCGTTATGTATAATTCCATCCTCACTAATAGTGAAGGCGTTAACATCTAATGGAGAAACTAAATCAATAGTCGAATAATTAAAGTGAGATAATTTCTCTCTGTTTTTAATCTGAGATGCCATTATTCTATTATTAATTTCTTTTACTATGTAATCGCTATGTGTTGTTATTATTATTTTAACACCAAAATTAGACATTCTAACAAGAAGTTCTGCCATCTTTATCTGATTCTGAGGATGTAAGTTAAGTTCAGGTTCGTCTATTATTAAATATGAATTTGGTGACATGTAATAACGTACATAAATATCAAGCAAAAATAGTGCCTTGTTTGATGCCGATGAAAGTGAAAGCGGCATTGATACTTTTTCACCATTTTTACAATTAACTGTAAAAATAGCCTCATCATTACGATGCTCGTATTTCCCACCGGTCAATGATTCAAGCGTATTTATGATATCATTCTTGCTTTTATCTTTTCTGCTACCTCTTCTCATCTTATTCATATCAATCAGATTTTTGAATTTTCTAATGTCAGTAAAATCTCTAATCACATTGACATTATGATTGATTGGCTCAGAAAATGTAGCTACTTTTTGGCTCACGATATCGTCAAGCGATAGAATGGTTTTAGAAATCTTGCTTGTTATATATGAGTCAACAATATTACTTCTATTACCATCTATTTCTTTTTGAAAGAGAGATATACCGGTACGTTCAGACGTGATAATGAAAGGTTCATTAGCTGAAGAATCCAATATCTCATTAATAAAGAAATAATTAAAGAGAAGATTTAGATAGTTAAGAGCCTCTTTTTCTTTCAGTGCACCGATTGGATTTCTATCCTTACTTTCTTTTTTAGATGAAGCCACAGAGAAATCAATGCATGTGCTATTGTTCTTTTTTTGTATGTTTAATACAATATTTTCAGCAACAGATATGTTTACATTAACTTCCGCTGCTAATACTCTGGTTTGAATATATGAATCGATTACATTAATTTTTGACTTGGAAAACATTCCTGCCACGTCTTTAAAAAATGCAGGGAGGCTAGATGATACTTCTTCATTCACTGATTTTATTAGTTCTTCAGTAAATACGTTTGAAATATCATAACTGGATTTCCCGGTTGTAACAAGGTCGATCGAAACTGACTTTGGAACTTTTATTTTATTTTTTAATACAGTGTTGTACTTGCTTATAGCTGCATATGTACTATAGCTTAAATAAGTTTTACCTACATTGTTAGGCCCAAATATAATGGTAATGTTATTTGTTTCTATTTTTCCTTTTTTTATAAAACCAATGTTTTCGAACTCTATTTCCATTAGCATCACCTATTAAAATAGTTAGGCATAAAAGACCTACTCGTCAGCTACCAACTATACCTGTCATGTAGAGAAAATCATACCCCCTTTAATCGAAAATCGCATCTGATACAACCATTTTCTAAAAATTACTCTTAGGTAGGTTGATGGAGGTGCGCCAGCTTTCCAAAAATTCTCAAAAAACCAGTGTTTCATCATGCAATATGGAGCCGCGCAAACGGCCTTGCCTATGCCCACTCTCTCGCAAATCCCCGGCGTCTCGATCCTGCTACCCTACTGAATTCACGCAGCGCAACGCCATACTTGCTTCTGTCAAAAATACTCAACAATAGTTTCCACCGTTCTAAAAAGCTAACTTACTGTAAAACAAAAATTCAATGAAACATTGGCATCTGCTTAGTGTCTGTAGCTGGTTTCAAGGTTGGCTGCGGCGGTTACAGATAATTTGAACAATACTTACCGCGCACCGGGTCGCCATCCGGGAGAAGGCTGCGGACAGCTCTCTACGCTAACTTGGTTATAAGTGTCATTTTTTCCAGCATCAGATGGCTTCGATGACGTGCCCGTCAGCCGCTCGGGCTAAAGGTTGTATCTTGTTCTGAAGCCATAAAAAGTGTGTTGAATGTTTCTGGGCGCGAAGCGGGCGTTGGAAATTGAATAGCCGTGAGTATTGCTAGTATTGCCAAGTATTAATCAATGGGGAGAAGGTTACCGTGGGCATATCACATTTAAATGCTTTGAGTTAGTGAAAGAGATGAATGATATTCCGCAGCCATTATCTTAGGATGTTGGCGGCAAGGTAATTAGTAGCCACAATTCTACCGACTCGAAATCGCTTAAGTTTTCAGCGAAATGCGTTTGGGGGCTTAATTGGGGGCTCCGACGTTTTTCGAACGAAGAAAAACCAGTAATAACAGAGGCAAAAAGGCATCTATTCGAATCCTGTAAGGATTTAAAATCAACTGCTTACCAACTTTCCCTCAATCGCTGATTTTTCCTTGTGTGACATATTTGGGACATCCTCCTCAAAAATCGAGTTTGTTTGTCGCGTGGGTTCCGTTATCCATGCTACAGCCGAACGTTGGCCATCTGTTCTGACTGCACTACACATCAACGTGCCGGACTCACCGAGGAAACCACAGCCTGCCCGACCTGTGGCAATAAATGAGGTCCGTCGAAACCGGATGTACCGTCAAGGATGTTTGCCGTGAAGCGGGTATCTCAGCTCGATTTGTGGCGCATCGCTTAGGCGCCTGCCAGATTTTGCCATCAGATATGCGGCGATTTCTTCATACGTCAAATCTACATGAAGCATGTCTTCATCCTGGAACCATTCGTTAGGCCAATAGATGAGATCAGATGGATTGGCATCAAAGTTTTTCTCCAGTAATCCCAGCGCGTAGCTTTGTTCTGATTCCTTGCCCTCTGCATTGCATACGAAACTGATTATCTGAACCAGCTCATACCAGGTTAAATCTGCTAAGTATTTCTCCTGATTAAATGCCATTCGGGTAAAGTCCTTTGCACTGGCCCATGAGGAAAAGTCCCGGAAATCAGAGAATTCATAAGGATTAACAACCTGGTTGTTCCAGTCATCAATCATCGCTTTTAGCCCTTCATCTTCTTCGTTGGCGCCATTATCAATTTGCAACAGTATCACTTTGGCCCTATCCGCCAGTTCCTTAAGTTTCTGACGGCTGATTTTGGCTGGTTTCATGCGTTCAGGTAGTGGCATCAGGTCTTCCTTGTTAGTTGAGACTCACCAGTGATAAGTCATTAAGCAATCTTCGTTAAGTACTCGTCAAAAGTCTATAAAATAATCAATTTCCTTTATGCTTACGATCGAATTTATTTTTTCAGTAATCTCAATTTTATCAATAATCGTTTCATTTTATGAAATTATAAAAGGTAACTATGAAAGCATATATCACTGACGAAGAACTGCTCCAGTAAGTTCAAAAACTGGCTGATAAATTGCTACCTGAAGAACGACTGCTCATTTTAGGATTACCACTGTGTTACAACGCTGTATACAGCGTTGGACAGAATGCGCGAGATGATCCGTAAGCGCCGCGAAGGTAGATAGGGAGATGCTCCGTTTATTAATGACCTGTTTGAAAGCTTATGCTGGTTTCCAAAGCCTAAAGAATGAGACATAAAAATTTTAGATAAAGCTCCAGCAGTTTCTAGCGCTGGAGTCAGCGTACTGGGAGATGTGTGATTTTCTTAATCTACATAGTTAAAAAAATCAGTTTGTTACGTGTTTATATCGAATCCTATAGGTCGTTCTATTCCTCCATCCAACACAAGCCTCTGACGTAGAACCGTGCTGATATTACCCGTTAATTAATAACGAAAAGTTTAATTTTATTTCCCATCGTGCTGACTATAGTGATGACACATTCACTTGCTTATTAAGGTCATCGCTCATGAAGTTAATTATTGCCTCCGTTATTTCGTTGTTGAGCTTCAGCGCGCTTGCGGCGCCGGAAGGGACACTAAGCGTACATATTCTCAATCAGCAGACCGGTCTGCCTTCTCAAGGGGTGCAGATTGAGCTCGATAAGCAGCAGGGCAGCGGCTGGCAGCATATCGCCAGCGGTAAAACGGATGCCGATGGCCGTATCAAGTCGCTCTATCCGCAGGCCGATAATATGGAACCAGGGGTGTATAAAGTGACCTTCAAAACCGGTGACTACTTTAAAAGTCATAATATGAGCACCTTCTTTCCCGTCATTCCGGTTATTTTCAGCGTAACCGAACAGAACCAAAAGCTACATATCCCGCTGTTGTTGAGCCAGTATGGCTACTCTACCTACCGCGGTAGTTGATCCACGCACATTTCCTGGCCGGGCAAAGCGAAGACCGTCGTGTCTTGCTTTGTCCGGCGCATGTCACCGAATTCACTAAAACATCTATCTAACATTTCATCCCGCCCCTGATTGCCGCAACGTCGTGGCTATACCCCCCTTTTGTTTTCAATAAACGATCCTTCGTTCGATTTCTTTTTGATATGTGATGACGGTAACTAAAACACTGTTTTGTTTTCGTTGAATCATTATTTCACATGATCAATGATAACGGCATGGTATCAGTGTGGTGCGCACAACCCTGAGACTCCTGACTTTTCTCATCTGTTCGTAATGCAATGAACAGAAAGAATTTTTTCAAACGCTATTGAAAGAATAAGTCACATCCTTGCCGTTCAGGTGGGGTGGAGATGAGGATAAAAAATGAAAATCAAAGCAACCATTGAACGTATCCCTGGCGGCATGATGCTGGTCCCATTGCTGCTTGGCGCGCTTCTCAATACCCTGGCGCCGGATACCGGTAATTACTTTGGTTCATTCACCAAAGGCATGATTGGCGGCACGGTGCCGATCCTGGCGGTGTGGTTTTTCTGTATCGGCGCATCGATTGATTTGCGCGCCACCGGCACCGTATTACGTAAATCCGGCACGCTAGTGATCACCAAAATTGCCGTCGCCTGGATTGTGGCCTTTATCGCTGCGATGGTCATTCCGGAAAATGGCGTCCAGACCGGTTTCTTTGCCGGACTGTCGGTACTGGCTATTGTCTCAGCAATGGATATGACCAACGGCGGTCTGTACGCCAGCCTGATGAATCAGTACGGCAGTAAAGAAGAATCCGGCGCGTTTGTATTGATGTCGCTGGAGTCCGGCCCGCTGATGACCATGGTTATCCTTGGCTCCGCCGGACTGGCTTCCTTCGAGCCTCACCATTTTATCGGCGCGGTGCTGCCATTCCTGGTGGGCTTTGCCTTAGGTAACCTCGACCACGACTTCCGCGCCCTCTTTAGCAAAGCCACCCCGGTGCTGATTCCGTTCTTTGGCTTTGCGCTGGGCAACACCATCAACCTGAGCGTGATTCTGGATACCGGACTGCTGGGGATTGTGCTTGGCGTGGCGGTCATCATCATTACCGGCATCCCGCTGATTATTGCTGATCGGGTTATCGGCGGCGGTAACGGGACGGCTGGCGTCGCGGCCTCTTCCGCAGCGGGCGCGGCGGTCGCGAACCCGGTGATCATCGCGCAGATTAATCCGGCCTTTGAACCGGTGGCGGCTTCGGCGACGGCGCTAGTCGCGGCAAGCGTCATCGTCACCGCGATTTTAGTACCGATTATTACCGCGCTGTATGCCAGACGCTTTGGCAACGTGCAGGCGGTGAAAGCACCTGCGGTAAATGTTGCATCATCCGCGAATCACTAACTTATTCTCGCCCTCCGCAGGAGGGCTTTATCATTCAAGAATCTGCCTGGAGGCTAACGTGGACGTAAGACAAAGTATCCACAGCGCGCATGCGAAAACTCTGGATACCCAGGGGCTGCGTAATGAATTTTTAGTTGAACACGTGTTTGTGGCTGATGAATACACCATGGTGTACAGCCATATTGACCGCATTATTGTTGGCGGCGTTATGCCGGTGCAGCGCGGCGTGTCGGTGGGCGGAGAAGTCGGTAAACAGCTTGGGGTAAGCTATTTCCTCGAACGCCGTGAGTTAGGGGTGATTAATATCGGCGGCCCGGGTTGTATTACCGTTGATGGCCAATGTTATGAAATCGGCCACCGTGAGGCGCTGTACGTCGGTAAGGGGGCGAAAGAGGTGGTGTTTACCAGCATCGACCACGCAAAACCGGCGAAGTTTTACTACAACTGCGCCCCGGCGCATACCACTTATCCGACGAAGAAAGTCACCCCTGCCGATGTAGCGCCGGTGACGCTGGGTGACAACCTGACCAGCAACCGCCGCACCATCAATAAGTATTTCGTGCCGGATGTGCTGGAAACCTGTCAGCTCAGCATGGGCCTGACCGAACTGGCGCCGGGCAACCTGTGGAACACCATGCCTTGCCATACCCATGAGCGGCGGATGGAGGTCTATTTCTATTTCAACATGGATGAGGACGCCTGCGTCTTCCACATGATGGGGCAGCCGCAGGAGACCCGTCATATTGTGATGCATAACGAGCAGGCGGTAATTTCGCCAAGCTGGTCGATTCACTCAGGCGTAGGTACCCGCGCTTATACCTTCATCTGGGGGATGGTCGGCGAGAACCAGGTCTTTGACGATATGGATCACGTCGCCGTACGCGATCTTCGTTAAAACTCCCCCTCAAGCCCGGATTGCCTTGGGGGGAAATGCAGCGGAGTTCACACTATCAGCGTATAGAGGCGGGGCGGAGGGGGAGACCCGTCGCCCCGTCATTGTTGGTGTCGCGTAGATAGCCGACTTTATTAATGTGTCTTACGCATCAATAGATGCGCAAAATGCGCTTATTCTCTTTCGCAACTTCCCGCACTCTTACGGTTACCTAAATGTTAATGAGAGTTAACTATTCAGTTAATCAGGGAGAGTGTGATGTCCGCAACTGCCGCTACTTCAGTGTTTCGCGCCAGGGCCAAAGTGATCCTGCAGGTGACCTCAGGGAATTTTCTTGAGCAGTTTGACTTCTTTTTATTTGGTTTTTACGCCACCTATATCGCCCATACTTTTTTTCCTTCCGAAAATGAATTCGCTTCCTTAATGATGACCTTCGCCGTTTTCGGCGCCGGGTTCTTGATGCGGCCCGTGGGCGCGGTGGTGTTAGGCGCCTGGATTGACAAGGTCGGCAGACGTAAAGGTTTAATCGGCACGTTGTCGATTATGGCGATGGGGACCATCCTGATCGTGCTGGTGCCAGGTTATCAGACTATCGGTTTGTGGGCGCCGGCGCTGGTGCTGTGCGGCCGACTGCTGCAGGGCTTTTCTGCTGGTGCGGAGCTGGGCGGCGTCTCGGTTTACCTCGCTGAAATGGCGACGCCAGGACGTAAAGGGTTCTATACCAGCTGGCAATCTGCCAGTCAGCAGGTCTCGATTATGGTGGCCGCTTCATTGGGCTATCTGCTCAATATGCTGCTCAGTGAGTCGAGTCTGCATCAGTGGGGATGGCGAATTCCGTTCGCGATTGGCTGCCTGATCGTGCCTTTCATCTTCTTTTTACGCCGCAACCTGAATGAAACCGCGGAGTATTCGGAGCGTAAGGAACATCCGACGTTAGGACAATCGCTGACGATTCTGCTGGCAAACTGGCGGGTGGTGATCGCGGGGATGTTAATGGTGGCCATGACCACTACCGCGTTCTATTTGATCACGGTCTACGCGCCAACCTTTGGCAAAAACGTGCTGTTATTAAGCGCCTCGGATAGCCTGCTGGTCACGCTGTTGGTGGCTATCTCTAATTTCATCTGGCTGCCTATCGGCGGCATGCTTTCCGATAAGTTTGGTCGTAAACCCGTGCTGGTCAGCATGACGCTGCTGGCTATTTTCACCAGTTGGCCTGCGTTATCGCTGCTGGCCCGCATGCCGGACTTCGCCATGATGTTGTCCGTGCTGCTGTGGCTCTCTTTTATTTACGGCATCTACAACGGCGCGATGATCCCCGCGCTGACGGAAATTATGCCCAGGTCGGTCAGGGTCGCTGGTTTTTCTCTGGCTTACAGCCTGGCGACCGCTCTGTTTGGCGGTTTCACGCCGGCGATGTCCACCGCGCTAATTAAAGTCACCGGGGATAAGGCGGCGCCCGGCTACTGGATGAGTTTTGCGGCAATCTGCGCGCTACTGGCGACGCTGTATCTCTATCAACGCGTTTCCCGGCAGGCATTGAAAACGCAAAATTCTTTAGGTTAAGAGGTGAATATGCAACGTAAATCATGGATTTTCTCGTTAGTGATATTCACCTGCGGCTATGCGCATGTTGCCGCCGCGCAGGAGATCACGGTGATGATTTCCGGCGGCTTCTCCGCGGCGTTGGATAAACTGGCGCCCGACTATCAGCAAAAAAGCGGCAATACCTTACATATCATTCATGGTCCCTCGATGGGGAAATCCGCGGAGGCGATACCGAACCGCCTGGCGACAGGGCAAAAAGCGGATGTGGTGATAATGGTGGGATACGCCCTGGATGATTTGCAGAAGCAGGGCAAAGTGATGCCGGGGTCGCGTATTGAACTGGCGGACTCACGAATTGGCGCCGTTGTGCCAAAGGGCGCCCCGGTGCCGGATATCAGTAGCGTCGCCGCGTTGAAACAAACATTGCTGCAGGCGAAATCCATCGCCTATTCGGATAGCGCCAGCGGGCGTTATGTTGAAAAGGAACTGTTCCGAAAACTGGATATCGCCGCGCAGGCAAGCCCCAAAGCAAAAATGATCGAAAAAATCCCCGTTGCTTCGCTGGTGGCGAAAGGGGACTACGCGATAGGGTTTCAGCAGGTTAGCGAGCTGTTGCCGGTCAGCGGCGTGACGTTCGTTGGCCGTCTGCCGGATGAAGTGCAATACGTTACTCGCTTCGCGGGCGCCGTGGTTGCCGATTCATCCGCGCAGTCGCAGGCGAAGCAGTTGCTGTGCTATCTGGCTTCAGTCCCGGCGCAGGCGGAAATTCGTCGCACAGGCATGGATCCTTTACCCTCCAACGCCTGCGAATTACCGGAAGAGGGCTAATTATGCGGTGGGATGGTAAAAATCAGTAATGGCTTTTTCGAGTTCGGCGGCCAGAGGGGGTAACGCTCTGCCCGCTTTTTTTATCAGCCCCACCTGCCTTTTCACTTCAGGTTCCACTAGCGGAATACTGGCTAACGCGTGGTGCGCGTAGGCCGGCAGCGCCATCGCCGGTATTGCCGCGATACCAAGGCCGGCATCCACCATACCCAGCATCGTCGTGACATGGCGGGTTTCACAAACCGCAGTGCGTCGTGGCCCTACATCGCTCAGGGCGCCATCCAGCAGGTGGCGATTGCCGGAGATCTTATCGAGCCAGATATAATCGCGGTTAAAAAACTCCTGCCAGCTGAGGCTGTTACGCTGCGCCAGCGGATCGTCGCGTCGGCAAACCGCCAGGTAACGTTCATGAACCAGCGGCGTAAACACCACATCAGACGCGATCTCAGAGAGAAAACTCAGGCCGAAATCCGCCTGGCGATTTTGCACGGCGCTATAAACATTTCCGGCGCTGGTATCAATAACCTTGATCCGCGCCTTAGGAAAACGTTGACGGAATTGCGTAATGACCTGGGGCATAAAATAGTTGGCGGCTGAAGGAACGCAGGCGACCGTCACCAGCCCGTTGCCGAAAGCCGCGCGGTCGCTAATGCCGTCCAGGGCATCTTCGAATTCGGAAAGCAGATGCTGCGCCTTTGGGGCAAAGGCTCTCCCGGTTTGCGTGAGCGTCACCCGGCGAGTGGTTCTGTCAAACAATCTCACCCCCAAAGCGGTTTCCAGCTTTTCAATTCGCCTGCTTAACGCCGATTGCGAAATGCAAATCGCCTCGGCGGCGTAGCGAAAGCTGCCGTGCTCGCTGAGGGCTAAAAAGGCGTAGAGATCCTGCAGGTCAAAAAGGGGCAAGTGGCGCTTCTCCTGGATTTAACAAAAAAACAACAATTGATTGTACTGTTTATTTTGTTTTCCAGGAAGAAACAACGCCGACCAGCCGCAGGTTAAATAGATGACCTGCGGCCCGGCATCAGGCGTGCGCCAGTAGCGGGAACATTAATTTGTTGTCGTGGAAGATGTTCTCTTTCGTCGAATAGATAAACAACATATCGTCGCCGTCTATTTTTTCGTACTCGCCAAGGCGCGCTTCCTTCGGCGTAAAACCGAGCACCGCCTGTTGCGATTGCGGTTGGGCGAGTTCATTGATAATGGTCGCCATGGATTGTCCGGCATCGCAAAAAATATCAAAGCAGATCAGCTCATGGGCGCTTTGCATCGCAATGGCGACGGCCTGGTTTTTCTCCGAGTAGTAAACAAAATGCTTCATAAACGCCGAACAGTAAAACATCAGCAGACCGAAGTTATTTTCCACTCGTAGCTGTGAAAAGGGGTTGGATTTCTGGTAGTAGTGCTTAAGCAGGGCGATATCCTGCGCACTATCCATATCCAGTTTACGGAAGTCGCCGGGTGTAGGCGAAACGGGCGCAACATATTGATATTCGTCGGTCCGCGTAAAGCCAAATTTGGGATAGAAGTCGACGGTAGTAGAATTGGCAAACAGGAAAAAAGCATCCGCTTTGTCACGCCAGTCATCAAGAATATGTTGTATCAACTGTCCGGCAAGCCCTTTATTACGGTAATCAATGTTGGTCATTACCGTACCTATTTGAATATAGCGTCGGGGTTGGCCTTGCCAGACCAGATCAATAATATTCGCGGAGGCGTTGGCGATAACTTTATTCTTATCAACGAAAGCGTAAGGGATATAGGATTCACTCCAGTACCCCTGCTGATACCAGGCGTCAAAGGAAAGATCGAACGTTTTGATGGCTAAATCGATAAAGCTCTTTCTTAATGTATTATCATCTTTGAGTTGCTTAACCAATTTGTAGTGCATCGCAGTCATTCCTTTCTTATTCGTTTTACTATCCGGGATTGTTACAGGCAAATTTTACCCCTTGAAAATCACAGGCTTTGCGCCTGAGTATGGCGGTTTTCTGCGGTTTGTACAGCATTGGCGGAAGGGCATCGCTCAGGACGTTGCCTGGCTCACAATTAATAGCAAATATTCTGCGTGGATAAGGTCAGTGAGACGCACCTGCGGTGGAATTTGGTTTATTCTTTTTTCTCGGGGAATAATCTGAAGAAATCTATTTGAGAGAAATTTACAGTAAAACGTAAGTATAAGAGGAAAATATTTTAATTATTCCTTTTTGACATAACGCACTGATATTTATCTATAAATAAAAAATATCGGAAAGGCATATTTTATCAATAGGTAATATGCACTAACGCTCAACAGTATATGGCGTATTTTAGTTGCTGCGTTGATATTAAATTGCTGAGAGATGAGCTAAATGAGCCATCATCTTCTACACTTTATGGCGCCGTTGCCATTGAGGTTTTTCGCAAGCAAGGGAAAGGCTTCATATCAGCGCTGAATGTAACCAATTGAATGTTAATGAGAAGTTGTCATATTTTCAAGAGAGGAGTTCCTGATATGGCATTCGTAACAACTAAAGATGGCGTTAATATTTATTTTAAAGACTGGGGTCCGAAGGAGGCTCAGCCGATTGTGTTCCACCATGGCTGGCCGTTAAGCGCTGATGACTGGGATAACCAGATGCTGTTTTTCCTCGCACAGGGTTTTCGCGTCATCGCTATCGATCGCCGTGGACATGGGCGCTCCGACCAGGTAAGCGAAGGCCATGATATGGATCACTATGCGGCCGATGCTTCGGCGGTAGTGGAAAGTCTGGATTTGCATAACGCTGTCCACGTTGGCCATTCAACCGGTGGCGGCCAGGTCGCGCGTTATGTGGCCAAGTACGGCCAACCGCAGGGCAGGGTAGCTAAAGCGGTATTAATCAGTTCCGTACCGCCGCTGATGGTCAAAACCGACAATAACCCTGGCGGTACACCCATCGAAGTGTTTGACGGTTTCCGCAAGGCGCTTGCCGCCAATCGCTCGCAGTTTTATCTCGATGTTGCCAGTGGACCGTTCTACGGCTTTAATCGCGATGGCGCAGAGGTTTCGCAAGGTACCATTCAAAACTGGTGGCGCCAGGGGATGACCGGTAGCGCGAAAGCCCACTATGAAGGGATTAAAGCCTTCTCTGAAACCGACCAGACAGAAGATCTGAAAGCGATTACGGTGCCAGTGCTGGTTATGCAGGGTGACGACGACCAGGTCGTTCCTTATGAAAATGCCGCGATTCTGCAGGACAAACTATTAGCGAAAAGCGAGCTTAAAATTTATCCGGGCTTACCGCATGGTATGCACACGTCACATGCGGATGTGATTAACGCCGATCTGCTGGCCTTCATTCGTTCATAACGATATTCAGCCTTCGAAGACGTTTCTTCGGAGGCTATTTATTTATTGTTGAAGATGAATAACGCAAACTTTAGTTTGCGTGCCGCTGTACGAAAAAATTAATAATAAATTTGTTACATAGTTCGTTTAATACCAGGGCAGTGTACAGGTTATAGTCTACGCTTGTATGCGTATTACCGCACGAATAGGAAAAAACTAAATGTTATGGATCGGGTACCTTATCCGCAAATTCGGACTGAGGCCTCCCGCTGGTATGTAAATCAAGGATCCTGAAGAGCAATACTCAGATGTCGCATTTACCCAAATTCTCTCTTTCATTATTACACCCGCGTTACTGGCCGGCATGGCTGGGTATTGGCTTATTGTGGCTGGTGGTACAACTACCTTATCCGCTGATCTATCGTCTGGGCCATGGGTTAGGGCGTTTATCCATGCATTTTTTGCGCGGAAGGGTACGTATTGCGAAGCGCAATCTTGAGCTCTGTTTTCCACATCTCAGCCCGGTGCAGCGTCATGAAATGTTGGTTAAGAATTTTGAATCTCTGGGCATGGGGTTGATGGAAACCGGCATGGCATGGTTCTGGCCGACCCATCGCGTCGAGCGCTGGACCGAGACCAGCGGCGTCAACGAAGTCGTTGAACTGCAGGAACAGAAGCAGGGTATTTTGCTGATTGGCATTCACTTTCTGACTCTGGAGCTCGGCGCGCGGATGTTTGGCATGTTCACGCCGGGGATTGGCGTTTACCGGCCAAACGATAATCCGCTGATCGACTGGCTACAAACCTGGGGACGACTGCGTTCTAACAAGACGATGCTGGATCGTAAAAACTTGAAAGGTATGGTTAAGTCACTGAAAGAGGGAGAAATCCTCTGGTACGCTCCGGATCATGATTATGGTCGCGCCAGCAGCGTATTTGTTCCCTTTTTCAATGTTGATAATGCTGCGACTACCTCCGGGACCTGGATGCTGGCGAGAATGTCAAAAGCCACCATCGTTCCTTTTGTTCCGCGAAGAAAGCCCAACGGCGCCGGGTATGAGCTGATTGCGCTGCAGCCAGAGGCGACGCCGCCGCTGGATTCCCCGGAAACTACCGCCAGCTGGATGAACAAAATTATTGAGCAATGTATCCTGATGGCGCCGGAACAGTACATGTGGCTGCACCGTCGTTTTAAGACCCGTC
This sequence comes from Klebsiella sp. 141240, assembly GCF_050600805.1. NCBI lineage: Bacteria > Pseudomonadati > Pseudomonadota > Gammaproteobacteria > Enterobacterales > Enterobacteriaceae > Klebsiella > Klebsiella sp. 141240. The sequence goes on from NZ_JAQIRK010000002.1 coordinate 229,524, forward strand.
CGGAAGGGGTTCCGTCGCGGTACTAAGCGCGGTGGCCGGTGAAAAATAATCCGATAAATAGCGCGCTTATTAATCTAGTGTCTATACTAAAAGAGCCTCAATTAGGCTCAATCCAAGGAGAATGTAGGATGAAAAAGGTATTAGTCGCTTTAGCTCTTTCTGCTGTTGCCTTTGGCGCCTCTGCTGCGCAATTAATTACTAAAGAAGAAGCTTCGCATTTCAAACTGACTCACGTGGGCAGTATTTCTGTGGGGCCGTCTGGCGGGCAATTCTCTTCACCTTCTGATCTTCACGATCAGCTTTCTAAGCTGGCAGATGAGAAGGGCGGTAAATATTACATTATTACCGCGGCGCGCGAACACGGGCCGAACTTTGAAGCAACGGCGGAAGTGTATAAATAATTAATCACGTTGATTAATTATATATAAACGTCGAAAGTCTGATTTTTAACCCGGCATGCCACCGCGCTGCCGGGTTTTTTATTTAAGTACTGTGAAGCGATATATCCTGTTTACTTCGCGTCGACGGTAGGGTAGTCGAGGTAGCCCTCTTTACCACCGCCGAAAAACTGCTCTCTGATTGGCTGATTGAGCGGCAGGTTGTGCTGCAGACGATACGGCAGATCCGGGTTGGCGATAAACGGGCGACCAAAACCAATCAGGTCGGCCCAGCCTTTGGCCAGCGCTTCTTCGGCACGTTCTACGGTGTATTTCCCCGAATAAATCATTGTGCCGCGGAACACCTGTCGTAGCGCTTCTTTAAAGGCAGCGGGCATCACTGGCGCATCATCCCAGTCGGCTTCGGCGATATGGATATAGGCGATGCCGATATCATTGAGGACGCTGGCCGCCGCCAGATAGGTGGCTTCCGGCGTATCATCTTTCGACCCCATCAAGGTGGTCAGCGGCGCCAGGCGGATGCCCAGTTTCTCTTTACCAATCGCATCGGCAACGGCTTGCGCCACTTCTTTGAGGAAACGCAGGCGATTGGTTAACGAACCGCCGTACTCATCGGTACGCTGGTTTTCACGAGAATCAATAAACTGATTGATCAGATAGCCATTCGCACCGTGTAGCTCAACGCCATCAAAACCGGCGGCAATAGCGTTACGCGCGGCCTGTGCATATTGTTCGATGATAGCCGGGATCTCTTCGCGAGTCAGGGCGCGCGGCATCGAGTGCTGCACCATTTCACCAACGCCGTTTTCCGGACCGCGTCCTTCGACATCGACAAAGACCTTCACTCCTTCAGCCTGAATTGCAGATGAAGAAACCGGTGCGGCATTACCCGGCTGCAGTACGGTATGGGAGACACGCCCTACGTGCCAGAGCTGGGCAAAAATTTTGCCTCCCGCCTGGTGTACCGCGGCGGTGACTTTTTTCCAGCCGGCGATCTGCGCTTCATTATAGATGCCAGGCGTCCAGGCATAACCCTGTCCCTGTTGGCTAATCTGCGTGCCTTCGCTGATAATTAAACCGGCGCTGGCGCGTTGGGCGTAATACTCCGCCATCTGATCGGTAGCAACGTCACCGGCCCCGGCGCGGGAACGCGTCATCGGCGGCATCACGATACGGTTGTTTAACGGTAGGGCCGGCAAAGAATAGTGGTCGAATAACATAATGCGTCTCCTTAACGACTTGATGGACGCAGCATAGACCCTGGCTATTTTGGATTAAATGACAACGATGTTCATAGACTGTTAACTGATTTGTATATAAAGGGGGTAGCGTATGCCAAACGTGTGGGGTATTGACCACCCGCATAATTAGGTAGGCGAAATGTGGTATTATCGCGCCTTTCCCTTTTCGTCCTGGGGTTTTTTTATGCAACAACCTGTTGTTCGCGTTGGGGAATGGCTCGTTACTCCTTCTGTAAACCAAATTAGCCGGAACGGACGTCAGCTTACTCTCGAACCGCGTTTAATCGATCTTCTGGTCTACTTTGCTCAACATCCTGGCGAGGTACTTAGCCGGGACGAGCTTATCGATCACGTCTGGACGCGCAACGTGGTGACCAGCCATGTCGTCACCCAGAGTATTTCCGAGTTGCGTAAGTCACTGAAAGACGGCGATGACGGCAGCATGGAATATATTGCGACGGTGCCCAAACGCGGTTACAAGCTGACGGTCCCGGTAATTTGGTGTACGGAAGAGGGCGAAGAGTTGGCGCCGGTTGTCCCGCCAGTAGCCCCTGTCACCGTTCCTGAAACGTCGCCACCGACTATTTCTCCTTCATCTGCCTCGCCTGCGGCGGCGGCAGTGCCGGAAAAACGTAAACGGATCACCACCTTCTGGGTGTGGACGCTGTTCCTGCTGGCGTTGGGCAGTTGCGTCGCGTTAGTCGCCTTGTCGTCGATAGAATCGCGGCCGCCGGAAACCAAAACTCGCCTGCTGCTAAACCCGCGCGATATCGACATACACCTGGTAAACGGCAGTTCATGCAACAACTGGGCATCGCAGCATGCCTATGCGGTAGGGTTGGGCAGCCTGGTAACCACCTCGCTCAACACTTTCTCGACCTTTATGGTCCACGATAAAACCAACTACAACATCAACGAGCCCAGCAGTTCGGGTAAAACGTTGACCATCGAATTCGTTAATCAGCGCCACTATCGCGCCCAGCAGTGCTTTATGTCGGTGCAACTGGTCGATAACGCCGACGGCTCGACGATGCTCGATAAACGCTACTTTATTACCATGGATAACCAGCTCACCATTCAGAATGACCTGCTGGATAGTCTGTCAACCGCGCTAATGCAGCCGTGGCCGGATCGCATGAAAGCGATGCTGAAACAGTATCAACCCGCGCAAAGCCCTTCATTAACCCGTCTTTATCAGGCCCATCAGCTGTTAATGAAAGGTGATGTCGATTCATTAGGTAAAGCCAGCGATATACTCGATGACGTCATTAAACAATCGCCGGACTTTATTTATGCTTACGCCGAAAAAGCGCTGGTGGATGTATTACGTCATTCGCAGCAGCCGTTGGATGAAAAACAATTAGCGACGCTGTATGCCGAGGTTGAAAAAGTGGGTGAAATGCCCGGCATTAAAGATATGGCGATCTTCTACCAGATAAAAACGGTAGATATGTTAGGCAAAGGGAAAATAGATGAGGCGTACAGCGCTATCAACACAGGCATTGATTTAGAAATGTCGTGGATGAATTACGTGCTGCTCGGTAAAGTCTATGAGATGAAAGGACAGAACCGCGAAGCTGCCGATGCCTACCTGACGGCGTTTAATTTACGCCCTGGCGAAAACACCTTGTACTGGATTGAAAACGGAGTATTCCAGACCTCCGTCACCCGCGTAGTACCATATCTCGACAATTTCCTCGCTTCAGAATAAGTAAACCCTCATCATGCTCATGGTTTTGAGTATGATGAGGTTAAATTTATGTATCTCATGAGCACTCTGATTGTTACCTGAAATAAGCGTTATTTTCCTGCCTGGTAACACAATTTCAACACCAGTATGCACGTCTAACTCTTTGTAAGTAGGCGATGTTTATCTTTTTTTGATATCAACATGTCATGTTTATATGTTAATCGAAAAAGGTCAAAATATCATTTGTCTGATGTTTGTAGTTATTTCACTTTATCTTTAGGATTTATCTCGTACGAATCAGTAATCTTGTTGGCAGTTGGTCGGGTCAATAAATGGTTCTATATCATGATCTGTACCTCCCAAATAAACTTAGGAGAAAAACAACCATGAGTTCTGCCAAGAAGATCGGGCTATTTGCCTGTACCGGCGTAGTCGCCGGTAATATGATGGGGAGCGGTATTGCACTATTACCTGCGAACCTCGCCAGCATCGGTGGTATTGCCATTTGGGGTTGGGTGATTTCTATTATTGGCGCGATGTCTTTGGCTTATGTTTATGCCCGACTGGCGACCAAGAACCCGCAGCAGGGTGGTCCAATTGCTTACGCAGGGGAAATTTCTCCGGCCTTCGGTTTCCAGACCGGCGTCCTTTATTATCATGCAAACTGGATTGGTAACCTGGCAATCGGTATTACCGCCGTCTCTTATCTCTCTACGTTCTTCCCAATTTTAAATAACCCGGTGCCAGCAGGTATTGCCTGTATTGCCATCGTGTGGATCTTTACTTTCGTTAATATGCTCGGCGGGACCTGGGTAAGCCGTCTGACCACTATTGGTCTGGTACTGGTGCTTATTCCGGTGGTAATGACAGCGGTCGTCGGCTGGCATTGGTTTGACGCGGCAACCTATCAGGCGAACTGGAACACCTCCAGCACCACTGATAGCCACGCGGTCATCAAAAGTATCCTGCTCTGCCTGTGGGCCTTCGTTGGCGTAGAATCCGCCGCAGTGAGTACCGGGATGGTGAAAAACCCGAAACGTACCGTACCGCTGGCAACCATGCTGGGTACGGCGATGGCCGGTATCGTCTATATCGCCGCGACTCAGGTTATCGCCGGTATGTATCCTGCTTCTCAGATGGCCGCGTCCGGTGCGCCGTTCGCAATTAGCGCCTCTACCATTCTCGGCGGCTGGGCTGCTCCGATGGTTTCCGCTTTCACCGCCTTCGCTTGCCTGACTTCTCTGGGCTCGTGGATGATGCTGGTTGGCCAGGCCGGTGTACGTGCCGCCAACGACGGTAACTTCCCGAAAGTGTATGGCGAAGTCGATAGCAACGGTATCCCGAAAAAAGGCCTGCTGCTGGCCGCGGTGAAAATGACCGCGCTGATGGTGCTGATTACCCTGATGAACTCCGCCGGTGGTAAAGCATCTGATCTGTTCGGCGAGCTGACCGGTATCGCGGTACTGCTGACCATGCTGCCTTACTTCTACTCCTGTGTTGACCTGATTCGTTTCGAAGGCATCAACATCCGCAACTTCGTTAGCCTGATTTGTTCGGTACTGGGTTGCGTGTTCTGCTTCATCGCGCTGATGGGCGCAAGCTCCTTCGAACTGGCCGGCACCTTTATCGTTAGCCTGATTATCCTGATGTTCTACGGTCGCAAAATGCACCAGCGCCAGCAGAACAACGCAACGGATAACAACAGCCCCGCTAACGCGCACTAATCAGTAACCCTTTTTCCTGAGGCTCCTTCCATCACCTGTCACATCGAGACGGGAGGGGCTTTCTACATCTGGAGATTTGACTATGAACGTTATTGCAATCATGAATCACATGGGTGTTTACTTCAAAGAAGAACCCATCCGTGAACTGCATCGTGCTCTCGAACGCCTGGACTTCCGTATTGTCTACCCGAACGACCGTGACGACTTATTAAAACTTATCGAAAACAACTCTCGTCTGTGCGGCGTGATCTTCGACTGGGATAAATACAATCTCGAACTGTGCGAAGAAATCAGCAAAATGAACGAGTACATGCCGCTGTACGCTTTCGCTAACACCTACTCCACTCTGGACGTTAGCCTCAACGATCTGCGCATGCAGGTTCGCTTCTTCGAATATGCGCTGGGCGCCGCTGAAGATATCGCGAACAAAATCAAACAGAACACTGACGAATACATCGACACCATTCTGCCGCCGCTGACCAAAGCGCTGTTCAAATATGTACGTGAAGGCAAATACACCTTCTGTACCCCAGGCCACATGGGCGGTACCGCGTTCCAGAAAAGCCCGGTAGGCAGCATCTTCTATGATTTCTTTGGTTCCAACACCATGAAATCCGATATCTCCATTTCGGTTTCTGAACTGGGTTCACTGCTCGACCACAGCGGCCCGCACAAAGAAGCGGAAGAGTATATCGCTCGCGTCTTCAACGCTGAACGCAGCTACATGGTGACCAACGGTACATCAACCGCTAACAAAATCGTCGGTATGTACTCCGCGCCTGCCGGCAGCACCGTGCTGATTGACCGTAACTGCCACAAATCGCTGACTCACCTGATGATGATGAGCGACATTACGCCGATCTACTTCCGTCCGACCCGTAACGCCTACGGTATCCTCGGCGGTATCCCGCAGAGCGAATTCCAGCACGCGACTATCGCCAAGCGTGTGAAAGAGACGCCGAATGCGACCTGGCCGGTACACGCGGTTATCACCAACTCAACCTATGATGGTCTGCTGTATAACACCGACTTCATCAAGAAAACCCTGGATGTGAAATCCATCCACTTTGACTCCGCATGGGTGCCTTACACCAACTTCTCGCCGATCTATGAAGGCAAATGCGGGATGAGCGGCGGCCGCGTTGAAGGGAAAGTGATCTACGAAACCCAGTCCACGCATAAACTGCTGGCGGCATTCTCTCAGGCTTCGATGATCCACGTGAAAGGCGACGTTAACGAAGAAACCTTCAACGAAGCCTACATGATGCACACCACCACTTCTCCGCATTACGGTATCGTGGCTTCCACCGAAACCGCGGCGGCGATGATGCGCGGTAACGCCGGTAAACGCCTGATCGACGGTTCTATCGAACGTTCGATCAAGTTCCGTAAAGAGATCAAACGTCTGAAAGGCGAGTCTGAAGGCTGGTTCTTCGATGTATGGCAGCCGGAACATATCGATGGCGCTGAATGCTGGCCGCTGCGTTCCGATAGCGCATGGCACGGTTTCAAAAACATCGATAACGAGCACATGTACCTCGACCCGATCAAAGTCACGCTGCTGACTCCGGGGATGAAGAAAGACGGCACCATGGATGATTTCGGTATTCCGGCAAGCATCGTGGCGAAATATCTCGACGAACACGGCATCGTGGTTGAGAAAACCGGTCCGTACAACCTGCTGTTCCTGTTCAGCATCGGTATCGATAAGACAAAAGCGCTGAGCCTGCTGCGTGCGCTGACCGACTTCAAACGCGCGTTCGACCTGAACCTGCGGGTGAAAAACATGCTGCCGTCTCTGTACCGTGAAGATCCTGAATTCTATGAAAACATGCGTATTCAGGACCTGGCGCAGAACATTCATAAACTGGTTGAGCATCACAACCTGCCGGACCTGATGTTCCGCGCATTCGAAGTGCTGCCATCCATGGTGATGACCCCGTATGCCGCGTTCCAGAAAGAGCTGCACGGTCAGACTGAAGAAGTTTACCTCGAAGAGATGGTAGGCCGCGTCAACGCCAACATGATCCTGCCGTATCCTCCGGGAGTACCGCTGGTTATGCCTGGTGAGATGATCACCGAAGAAAGCCGCCCGGTACTGGAATTCCTGCAGATGCTGTGCGAAATCGGCGCTCACTACCCGGGCTTCGAAACCGATATCCACGGCGCATATCGTCAGGCGGATGGTCGTTACACCGTTAAAGTGCTGAAAGAAGAAAACAACAAGTAATAGACGCACACAAGGGAAGTGGCTTGCCACTTCCCTTTTTTCACGCTGCAAGGAGAACCTATGAAAACACCCTCACAGCCGCGCGCGATTTACTACATCGTAGCGATCCAGATCTGGGAGTACTTCAGCTTTTACGGCATGCGCGCCTTACTCATCCTTTATCTCACCCACCAACTTGGCTTTGACGATAGCCACGCCATCAGTCTGTTCAGCGCCTACGCATCTTTAGTTTACGTAACCCCCATTCTCGGCGGCTGGCTTGCCGACCGCCTGCTCGGCAACCGCACGGCGGTGATTGCCGGGGCGTTGTTGATGACCCTCGGCCACGTGGTGCTGGGCGTCGAATCTGATTCCACCTGGAGCCTCTATCTGGCGCTGGCGATCATTATCTGCGGCTATGGTCTGTTCAAATCCAATATCAGCTGCCTGCTCGGCGAACTGTACGCCGCTGACGACCATCGTCGCGATGGCGGTTTCTCGCTGCTGTATGCCGCCGGTAACGTCGGTTCGATAGCCGCCCCCATTGCCTGCGGGCTGGCGGCGCAGTGGTACGGCTGGCATATCGGCTTTGCGCTGGCGGGGATCGGCATGTTTATCGGCCTGATGATTTTCTTAAGCGGCAGCCGCTACTTCCGCGACACCCGCGGCGTCGACAAACAGGCGCTGCGCGCGGTGAAATTCGTGTTGCCGACCTGGGGCTGGCTGGTGGTGATGCTGTGCCTGGCGCCGGTCTTCTTCACCTTGCTGTTAGAAAACAACTGGTCCGGTTATCTGCTGGCGATTGTCTGCCTGTTCGCCGCGCAAATGGTGGCGCGGATCATGATCAAATCGCCGCAGCACCGCCGCGCGCTGTGGCAAATCGTTCTGCTGATGTTGACCGGAACGCTGTTCTGGGTGCTGGCGCAGCAGGGCGGCAGCTCGATTAGCCTGTTTATCGACCACTTTGTTGATCGCCGGCTGTTCAATATTGAAGTACCGACCGCGCTGTTCCAGTCGGTTAACGCGGTGGCGGTGATGGCCGCCGGCGTGATCCTGGCGTGGCTTATCCGCCCGGAAGGGCGAACCCGCTCGGTGTTAAAAGTGTGGCTGAAATTTGCTTTCGGCCTGCTGCTGATGGGCGGTGGATTTATGCTGCTGGCGCTGAATGCCCGCCACGGCGCGGCTGATGGTCAGGCCTCGATGGGCATGATGGTCGCCGGGCTGGCAATGATGGGCTTTGCCGAACTGTTTATTGACCCGGTGGCGATGGCGCAGATAACCCGTCTGAACATGCCCGGCGTCACCGGCGTATTAACCGGCATTTATATGTTGGCCACCGGCGCGGTCGCCAACTGGCTGGCCGGGGTGGTGGCGCAGCAAACCACCGAATCGCAAATCAGCGACACGGCGATTGCCGCCTATCAGCATTTCTTCTCGCAGATGGGTGAATGGACTATCGGCTGCGTAGCGGTGATTGTCATTGTCGCCTTTGCCGCGATTTGCAGCACCGGCCAGCGCAGCGCGACCGGGGACATTAACTCAACAGCCAAGTGAGCAGGAGGTGGATATTCTGGCAGGCGCGGAAGCCAACGATAAAAAATACCGTTAGTGAAGCCATAGCTGAGTGAGATCAGCTTGTAGTGAATCCAGAGTCGTTAAGATTGTTCTCTGGTGTGTTACCAGAGACAGGCCGCGCTGAATGGTGACCTGGTTCAATTTATCGAAGCTAGTTTGAAAGCAGGGTTATGAGGAACCAACATGTCTGAACAACAAGCACAAGGTGCCGATGAGGCAATTGACCTTAATAATGAACTGAAAACTCGTCGCGAAAAATTGGCTGCGCTGCGTGAGCAGGGCGTCGCTTTCCCGAACGATTTCCGTCGCGATCATACCTCTGACCAATTGCACGCTGAATTCGATGCGAAGGATAACGATGAACTCGCTTCCCTGAACGTTGAAGTCTCTGTTGCTGGCCGTATGATGACCCGCCGCATCATGGGTAAAGCCTCTTTCGTTACCCTTCAGGACGTCGGCGGCCGCATTCAGCTGTACGTCGCGCGCGATGACCTGCCGGAAGGCGTCTACAACGAACAGTTTAAAAAATGGGATCTCGGCGATATCATCGCCGCCCGCGGCAAGCTGTTCAAAACGCAAACCGGCGAACTATCCATTCACTGCACCGAGCTGCGTCTGCTGACCAAAGCCCTGCGCCCGCTGCCGGATAAATTCCACGGCCTGCAGGATCAGGAAGTCCGCTATCGCCAGCGTTATCTGGATCTGATCGCCAACGAAGAGTCGCGTCATACGTTCCGTATCCGTTCGCAGATCCTCGCCACCATGCGTCAGTTCATGGTTGCCCGCGGCTTTATGGAAGTCGAAACCCCGATGATGCAGGTGATCCCAGGCGGCGCTTCCGCCCGTCCGTTCATCACCCATCACAACGCGCTGGATCTGGATATGTACCTGCGTATCGCGCCGGAACTGTATCTGAAACGTCTGGTGGTTGGCGGCTTCGAACGCGTCTTCGAAATCAACCGTAACTTCCGTAACGAAGGGATCTCCGTACGTCATAACCCAGAGTTCACCATGATGGAACTGTATATGGCGTATGCGGATTACAAAGACCTGATCGAACTGACCGAGTCGCTGTTCCGCACTCTGGCGCAGACGGTGCTGGGCAAAACCGAAGTGCCGTATGGCGACCAGGTGTTTGACTTCGGCAAACCGTTTGAAAAACTGACCATGCGTGAAGCCATCAAGAAACACCGTCCGGAAACCAACATGGCGGATCTGGATAACTTCGACGCGGCGAAAGCGCTGGCGGAATCTATCGGTATTCAGGTAGAGAAAAGCTGGGGTCTGGGACGTATCGTCACGGAGATCTTTGATGAAGTGGCGGAAGCGCATCTGATCCAGCCGACCTTCATCACCGAATATCCGGCGGAAGTTTCTCCGCTGGCCCGCCGTAACGACGTGAACCCGGAAATCACCGACCGCTTCGAGTTCTTCATCGGCGGCCGCGAAATCGGTAACGGTTTCAGCGAGTTGAACGATGCGGAAGATCAGGCGCAGCGTTTCCAGGATCAGGTCAACGCCAAAGCGGCGGGCGATGACGAAGCGATGTTCTATGACGAAGACTACGTCACCGCGCTGGAGTACGGCCTGCCGCCGACCGCCGGCCTGGGTATCGGTATCGACCGCATGGTGATGCTGTTTACCAACAGCCACACCATCCGCGACGTTATCCTGTTCCCGGCCATGCGTCCGCAGAAGTAATCGTGTTTGGTAAATGACAAAACCCCGGCTTGCCGGGGTTTTTTACATGACGCTGGCATCAGGCTCCGACGCTGCCCCAGACCATCTTACCGTTATGGAAGGTGGCGGTACGCGGCGAAATTCGCGCCACGGCTTCGGCGGAGCAGGAGGCATCGACCAGCACAAAGCTGGCGTCGTCCTGTGCTTTTGGCCATACGCGCTCGCCTTTGTCATTCAGCGGCAGCACGTCGCCGGTGGCGATGGCCAGCGCGCGCGACAGGGTCTGCTCATTGGGGCGGATATACAGCTGGGCGTAGAGATTGGCTTTCTCAAGCATGTCGCCCAGTCCGTAGGGCGACCAGTGGTCAATCACGCTATCGGTACCGGTCATCACGAAGACGCCTTTTTCGCGCAGTTGCTTGAGCGGCATGTGCAGAGTGCCGATCGGCACGGTGGAGGCGATGGTGATTTGCTGCGCCGCCATGCGGATCGCGATGGCATCGACCTGCTGCTCGTTCAGCGTCGCCAGCGCAAAAGCGTGGCTGATGGTCAGCTTGCCTTTCAGCGCCGGGGTCTTCTCCACGGTTTCCACCATATAGTTCACCGCCGCCACGCCCGCCGGGCTGGTTTCATGCAGGTGAATATCCACCCCTTTGTCGTAATCCAGCGCAATCTGGAACATGGTATCGAGCGATTTCTCCATCGCGCCATCGACATTAGTCGGATCGAGACCGCCGACATAATGGGCGCCGGCCTGCATCGCTTCGCGAACCAGTGATTCCGATTTCGACAGCAGCAGCCCGTGCTGCGGAAAAGCGACGATTTCGCAATCGAAGCCTGGTTTACGCCGCGCCAGCACTTCCTGCAGATTCTCAAGGTTCTTCAGCCCGGACACCGGCTCAATGTTGCAGTGGCTGCGGGCGATAGTGGAGCCTTTGGACTGGATCAGGTCGATAAGCTTCTCGGCGTGCGCCTGAGTATAAGGCTGGAGTTCCGGCAGCAGTTTCTGCTCAAGCTTGATCATATCCTGAATGGTGGTGCCCGCCGGGCGGTTAAGCGAGCGCCACGGGCCGCCGTAAAACGTTTTGTCCAGATGGATATGCATGTCGCGCATGGCGGGCAGCATCAGTTTGCCGCCCGCATCGTAGCGCGGCAGCGTGGCATCCGGATGGCTATTATTGCTGCGCAGGGCGACGATTTTGCCGTCTTTTATTTCCAGCGTTTGCCGTTCGGTCCGGGTGTGAACCACCACGCCGTTTTCATATTCGAAGCCGCTTTCCAGCAGCACGTTATCAAGGTAGTAATGTTTATCGGCGACGTTGGCCGCGCCTTTATTATCGCAGGTGGCCGCGGACGATTGGCTTCCCGCGGCATACGCCGCCGGCGCGCCCGCTGCCAGCAGCGCGGCGGCGGTGACCATCTTGCCGCTTTGGGTAAGAAATTCGCGACGGCTATTGTCTTTATTCATTCTTTCTTCCTTTTGTGTCAGTCATGCACAATATGGGTTCCCGTTTCGCCACGTAGCGCGGCTGGCAGACATTCCGGCGTGGTGATGATCACCCGTTTGCCGCCGTGTTGCAGGAACGTGAGGCTGGCGACGATTTTTGGCAGCATACTGCCTGCCGGGAAATGCCCTTCTTGCATATAGCGGCTCATCTCGTCGATACCGACGCGACCCAATGCCTGCTGATTAGGCTTGCCGAAATTCACGCACACTTTCTCCACCCCGGTGGTGATCACCAGAATATCAGCATCAATTTCGCGGGCCAGCAGGGCGGTTGAGAGATCTTTGTCGATCACCGCATCCACGCTCTGGTAGTCGCCCTGCGGGCTGCGCACCACCGGGATCCCGCCGCCGCCGGCGCCGATCACCACAAAGCCTTGCCGGGTCAGCGCTTTAATAGCTTCCGCTTCGACAATGCGTTTCGGCTCCGGCGAGGCGACCACCCGGCGATAGCCGCGGCCCGAATCTTCCACAAAGCGCCACTCAGGATGCGCCTGTTGTAGTTCATCGCGCTGGCTTTCGCTAAAGAACGCGCCGATAGGCTTGGTCGGATGGGTAAAGCCGGGATCGTTTTTATCCACTTCAACCTGGGTGACGACGGTGACCGCCTTTTGCTCGCCGCTCTGGGCAAGGCGGTTATTCAGCGCCTGCTGAATGAGGTAGCCGATGCCGCCCTGGGTATCGGCGACGCAGTTAGCCAGCGGCGTCAGCGGCAGACCTTCTCGTTCGTGGGCTATCTCCGAGCGGCGTAAATCCAGCCCAACCTGCGGGCCGTTACCGTGGGTTAGCACCACGTTATAGTCCGATGCCAGCATCTCCAGCACCGTACTGGCCACCGCTTTGACCGCCTCGGCCTGATGCTCGATCGACTGGCTGGCGTTATCTTTGATAATGCTGTTGCCGCCAATGGCAACGACGATAAGTTCTTTCATATCTGGCTTCCGCTACATAAGGTGATGTAGTTATTGTTATTGTGTGGTCGTGGTAGTCGCCCGGCCAGGCGTAGGGCTGCCGGGGATTTCCCGGGGTCGGCGCAAACGCCTCGCCCGGGCTACAACGTTAAACGTCGTAACGATCGCACCAGCGGAGGATCGCTTTTTCGAAACAGGCGAACGGCGGATGGACGATACCGGCGCCAATCATGCCGATCCCGGCGTCTTTATGGGCGATGGCGGTGTTGATCACCGGTAAAATACCGCTGCTGCCGACGCGGGTGATGTCGATCGCGGTCGGGATCCCCATAAAGCCGAGCAGCGGAATGGTGACGTTCGGGTTTTCGCCAAGGGTGATTTCACGCATCTGGCGAGAGAAATCGACCGCTTCTTCTACCGTTCCACCGACCAGCGCGACGATAGCCGGCGCCGTCGCCATGGCGAAACCGCCGATGCCATAGGTTTCAGTAATGGCGCTGTCGCCGATATCGAGGCCGGAGTCTTCTGGTTTAAAACCAGCGAACATCGGGCCTATCACCTGCTGGGCCGGGCCGGTAAACCATTGTCCCGGCAGGCCGCTGACCCGCAGTCCGAACTCGACGCCGTTGCGCGCCATGGTGGTGACTACGGTGCTGTATTCAATGCCGTGGGCCGCGTCCATCGCCGCTTTGCACATCGCCATCCACGTCGGGCCGGAGAAGTAATCGCTGCTGGCGACAAATTCAAACACCTCGCGCTGCTGCGCTACCGGATAACCGGCCTGAATAATCCCCGGCGTGAGCGCCTGAATCAGCAGGGTGGTGCCGGCGTTGTTGCGGTTATGGCACTCATCGCCCATGTGTAGCGCCTGCGCCAGCATTAAGCGCAGATCGATTTCGCCGATGATCTTCATGGCGTCGCGCAGCATGGGGCCCTGCACGTCGCGCATCCAGTTCAGGCGATCGATAACGCTTTGATCGTTGGCGCCCATGCGTAAAATCTTGGCCATCTGTTCGCTCATATTGGTATAAGCGATATTGCCGTAGGTTTTGTTCTCGACGATGTGCATGAACATCGACGCTGACGTCACGCCCGCCATCGAACCCACGCAGTCGTGTTCGTGACAGGGTGAGAAGGTAATTTCACCGGAGGCGGCAAGCTCGGCCGCTTCATCCAGATCTTTTGCCAGCCCTTCAAAGACCAGCGCGCCGGTGACCGCGCCTTTCATGGCGCCGCACATGTTTTGCCATTCCACCGGCGGGCCGGCGTGCAGAATAGTTTTTGGCGTCATGCCCGGCACGACGTTAATAGCCTGATCAAAGCCGATCAGCACCGGGTGCGATTGAATAATACGCTCCAGCGCCTGCTGGTTGGCGGCGGCGATTTTATCCGCCAGCGGCGAGTCGGCGATGCGATCCAACGCCTCGACCACCTGCATATTGCCCTGGCCCGGCGGCGTCCAGTCGAGCTGGGTGACGGCGGTATGCTGCTTTTTCAAATCGTCGCTGAACATGGCGATACCGACGTTAATTACGTTCAACGGCTGGTTAAATAGCGACTGGCTCATCAGGCTTGCTCCCCTTTGCAGATAAATTCACGCGCCAGCAAACCGGTATTGGTGCTGCTGCTGGCCAGAATGACGCCAGCGTCAAGTAGCATCTGGCGCTGTTGCTCCAGCGACGGCGTATCGATGTCGGTACCTAACACGTAAGCGAGGATCGTCAATGGGCGCCCATCGGCGGCGGCAATGGCTTTGGCCTCTTTGATCGCCGCGATCGTCGAACCCACCGGATCTTCATGCGATCCGAAGCCCAGCACGAAGTCCATGACGATGACCGCCACTTCGGGATCGCGCGCTTCCTGTAGCAGGCGGCTGATGCGGTTGGTCGGGTCGATCATCGGGTGCGGCTTACCGTTGGTGAAGTCGTCATCGCCGAAATCGAGGAAAGTGTGCTTGATGCTGCGATTGATATCGCTCAGACGATAGGCCGGATCCGGCTGAATGTTGCTATAAACATCCGCGTGTTTTTCCAGTACCGCGAACATGGTTTCATCGCACAGGGTACCGCCGCAGAACAGGCCGCGAATATACTTTTGCCGTGGCGTGAGCTGCGCGCGAACGTCAGCAATCAGCGCCTGGTTCAGCGGATGTAAATCGAGATTTTCCTGCTTAATACCGCTCAGCAGGACAGCCTTCAGCGCCGCGTCTTTAGTGCCGCGGGCGAACTGCAGACCTTGCTCATCGGCGGGAGGCTCGGCGCGGCCAAGGAAGCACGCCACTACCGGTTTACGGCAGGCGCGAGCGCGTTCGAGCACTTTTTTCGCCACCGCTGGAGCCGGTGGTTTAGAAACAAGGACGATGATTTCCGTTTGCGGATCGGCTTCCAGCATCTGAATAGCGTCGAGCATCATCAGGCCGCCGATTTTCTCACTCAGATCGCGACCGCCGGTACCGATTAACTGTGAGATCCCGCCGCCGAAATCATGGATACGGACGCTCAGCTCCTGGCTACCGGTACCAGAGGCGCCGATAATACCGATGTTGCCGCGGCGAACCGCGTTACCGAAGCACAGCGCCGCGCCGTTAATAATGGCGGTGCCGCAGTCTGGCCCCATCATCAATAACCCTTTTTCGTGGGCCAGCTGTTTCAGCGCCAGTTCGTCGTCAATAGAGACGTTATCGGAAAACAGCATCACGTTAAGTTCGTTTTGCAGCGCCTGGCGCGCTTCGCGAACGGCAAACAGACCGTTGACCGAGATAATCGCGAGGTTACTTTGCGGAAGATGTTTTTTGGCGCTGGCGAGGGTGGCGTAGCGCGCTTCGTGCTGGCCGCTGTCGGCCTTTTTGCTGAACAGCGCTTCTATTTCACCGAGTATCTGTTCACTATCGGCGCCGTCTTTGCCCTTGATAACAATCATCAGGTCGCCGTTTTTCGCTGCTTCCAGCTCCGGCGTCAGCAGTCCCAGGTTATTCAGCACCCCTTTGTTCATTTCCGTCGCCATCGCCACAAATGCCTGCTCTACGCCATCGAGCTTATTAGCGCGGGTGGAAATCGACATTAATGAGACGGAATCAAAATAGGTATTCTTCTTCACCACTATTTTAACTGACATTATTCCCTCCATACGTTTGGCTCAGCGCGCAGGCATCCGCCATGCCCAATAGCATGTCGCTGCCGGAACTTGAGCCAATATTTTTAATATCGGCAATAGCCTCAATAGAAAAGGTTGTCGATTGATTAACCATCAGATTAATCAACACGGCGATACTTTCGCGATAACGTTGGTTTATCGCTGCCTCCAGCGTTATCGCGCTGAGCGGCGTAGTATTTTGTCGGGCGCTCTGCAGCGCGGTTATAAATGCTTCCCGGTATTGATTAGCCGGGTGTCCCTTTATGAATAAAATAACGCTCAGGCCTAGCAAATAATCATCCGCCGATGGCGTCAGGCCAATGCCTAATCCGATCATGTGCGCCACGGCGGCGCCGATATTTTTATTTTCGCCAAGTGCTTTAAATAAGGTTTCCCGTCGCTGCTGGAGTTCATGACGCATCGCGTGATAAAAGGGATTGTCGCCGCGATAGAGAAATAACGTGTCATCCTCATGTAACTGCGTAACGATAATGTCATGCCATCGTCGCCAGGCTATCTGGTTAAATGTTGCCGCGTTTAATACCGCCCGCGGCGTTTGCCAGTGCTCACAACGGTAGATGTCTATCCATGTATTATCGCCAACGTAAATCCCTGAATCGGTAAACCGGACGCTTTCCCCTGGCCGGAGCAGGTTGTCAAAGTGGGTGAGTGCTAACCTACAGCTATTAGGCGCATTGTCAGAGGTTTCACACAGCAGCGTCACAAGACCTGGTTTGCCCGGGGTTAGCAGGTTCACCGCATGGGCGAAAACCTCTCCAACCCGTCCGCCGCCGCGCTGCGCGAGAAAGCTCTTATCCGCAGTTAGCGCTTGCACACACCGCCGCAAGGAGGTGTTTATGGCGATTCTCCTTACTCAGGCTCCGGCGGCGACCAGCAGGTGAGCGATTTCACTGAATCCCTTATCCCATGCCAGCTCCAGCGGAGATTTACCATACTTATCGGTCATATGCGGGTTGGCGCCGTGCTCCAGCAGCAGTTTGACGATATCCTGCTGCGTCGCGCCGCCGTCGTTTAAGACAATCGCTTCCAGCAGCGGCGTCCAGCCAACGAAATTGGTGTGGTTAACGTTAATGTCAGTTTCCGCCAGCAATATTTTTACGATTTCAAGATGACCTTTTTCACAGGCCGGCGTCAGGCCTACGCCGCCGAAACGCGTTAATCGTTCGAGGTCGGGTTTTGCCGGTAAAATTAAGCGCAGTAGTTCGACGTCGTTATTCAGACAGCTGATTAAAAACGGGTTAAAACAGGTCTGGTCCTGCTTATTAATATCGGCGCCAGCAGCAATAAGAACAGAGACACAAGCATAATGTTTATTCAGGCTGGCGAGGGTAATAGCGGTTCGCCCCTGGCGATTACTGGCATTAATATCGACACCGCTTGCGAGGCAGGCTTTTAGTTTCGCGATATTTCCCTGCTCTGCAGCCAAAAGATAGTCAGCAATAATATTTTCCGTGGCCATCATCTTGCTCCTGTTGTTGCGGCTGAGACTTTCTTGATGGCTTGAGCATAGCAACCAGAAATAGATAAAAGAACCCGCTTAAATTTTATTCGCCATAATCCGGTGGATTATTGAATAAATTTCAATAATTGATGCAGACTGTGCGGCAGAGCAATGTTTACTTCTTTACAATTATACCCCTTAACGCAATCGGGTTTTCTTTCGATATAGTTACCGTCAGAAAGCAATGTCATCGATCTATTTTTCAGAGGGGAAAGAGATGAACGGACTCACCGCTACGGGGATCACCGTCGGTATTTGCGCAGGCGTTTGGCAGCTGATTTCCTCGCACGTTGGGCTGCAGCATGGTTGGGAATTATTGGGAACCATCGGCTTCGTGGCCTTCTGTAGTTTCTATGCGGCAGGGGGAGGCCAATCCGGCTTTGTCAAAAGCCTGTGCGTTAACTATTCCGGAGCGGTGTGGGCGTGGCTGGCGGCGCTGGCCGCTAGCGCTCTCGCCTCAGCCAGCGGTATGTCGGGATTCTGGGCAAGCGTCATTACCACGGTGCCGTTTTCGGCAGTCATCGTCTGGCAGGGGCGCTTTACGCTAACCTCGTTTATTCCCGGCGGTTTCCTCGGCATGACGCTCTTTTTCGCCACCGGTTTGAACTGGACGGTGACGCTGTTGGGATTTCTGGCGGGAAATTGTGTCGGCTTTATTTCAGAATATAGCGGGCGCAAACTCAGCGAGGCGACCAGTAAGTAGCGTGCCTGAAGTCGCGACGGGTATTAAGCATTGTTCAAAAATGATTGCCCCTCGCCACAGTAACCAATACATTCAGCTCAGGTATGGTTTAGCTGAGGCGGGAAGGGCGCATGAACTCGATTTTTACTGAAGAAAATCTGCTGGCATTCACCACCGCGGCGCGTTTTGGCAGCTTCAGCAAGGCGGCCGACGAGCTGGGGTTAACCACCTCAGCCATCAGCTATACCATCAAACGGATGGAAGCCGGACTGGACGTAGTGCTGTTTACCCGCAACACCCGCAGCATTGAACTGACGGAATCCGGCTACTATCTGTTTCGCAAGGCTACCGATCTGCTTAATGATTTCCATGCGATAAAGCGCAGCATAGATACTATCTCGCAAGGCATCGAAGCGCGGGTGCGCATCTGCATTAATCAACTGCTATACACGCCGCGCCATACCGCCCGCCTGCTGCAGGTGCTGAAAAAACAGTTTCCCACCTGCCAGATAACCGTTACCACCGAGGTATACAACGGCGTTTGGGATTCGATCATCAATAACCAGGCGAATATTGCTATCGGCGCGCCGGACACGCTGCTCGACGGCGGAGGTATTGATTACACCGAGATCGGCGCGATCCGCTGGGTGTTTGCCATTGCCCCGGATCATCCGCTGGCGTTTATGCCCGAACCTATTTCGGAAAGCCAGTTACGCCTCTATCCCAATATCATGGTTGAGGACACCGCCAGCACGATCAATAAAAAGGTCGGTTGGCTGCTGCATGGTCAGGAGGCGATCCTGGTCCCTGACTTCAATACTAAATGCCAGTGTCAGATCCTCGGTGAGGGGATCGGTTTTTTACCTGACTATATGGTGAACGAAGCGATAGCTGAGAAACTGTTGGTGATCCGTCAGATCCACAATCCGCGTCAGGATTCCGGCATGCTGCTGGCGACGCAGCATGCCGCCACCGGCCAGGTGACGCAGTGGATAAAAAAGCAATTTCGCCCCGGCGGGATTTTAACGGCTGTATATGCTGATTTATTGCATCGTGGAGAGGCGAAATAGTCTTGCCACACATATCTTTACGCCAAAACTCCAGCTGTGGACTTTTCCCCTCGCTTTGCCTTATATATATTTGATGACGTCGGTGATACGGGAAAGTTCGGCAATGGATACGGGGAAGTTGAATAGCAGTTTTGGTCGTATTCATGCGTGCTACCAGAAGCTGCAGTTAAATGCGCATCTCCCGCACGTCATCGCCTGTAGCGAAAACGTCGAGTGCGCCGCCGGCGAGCGTTTTCAGCCGCAGGATGGGTTCATTTACTTTCTGCTGTCCGGGCAAATCACCCTCGCAGTCAACGACCCTGACAACCTGTTGGGTATTGTGATTGAGCATATGCCGCTGGGCCTGCTTGAGTATTACTGCCCGGCGGTAGAGCTGCTATATCAATGCCTCGACCGCTGTCGTTTTGCCAGAATCAGCGTGGAGGATTTCGAGCGTATCTTCTTTTACTCTTCGCCGGAGTATATGAAAGAACTGACGACCATTCTGGCCTACATGGGCATTTTTGCTCTCGATGCGCACAACGAGCGCGGCAACCTGTCCGGTTTTCAGACCATAAAATCGATGTTATCGCGTTATCTGTACCGTAACGAGATCGATAGTGGAAAACGTGAAAGCCTGTCCGCTTTTATTATTAAACGGACCAATCTTTCGCGCAGCTATGTTTATCAGGTTTTAGCGGCGTTAAAAGAAGGCGGTTATATCACGGTGAAAAAAGGTCAACTCATTTCTATCGACCGAAAAATACCGGATAAATTCTGATTAATATGGTCAGTTATCAGGGCGGTTATGCCCGGCTTGCTGACGCCTGTATAAAGTGAATGTGAAATACGTCACACATTCTGGAGTTATTTTATGACCCTGGATTATATTGCTTTAGCCATCCTGATTACGGTGGTGCTGATTTTATTTTATGGAATTATCGTGATCCACGATATTCCTTATGAAATAGCCAAAAAAAGAAATCATCCGCACCAGGATGCGATTCATTACGCTGGCTGGGTGAGCTTGTTCACCCTGCACGTGCTGTGGCCGCTGCTGTGGATCTGGGCCACGCTGTGGCGAGAAGACCGCGGCTGGGGAATGCAGCAGTTAAAGACCGACCAGCACGATTTACATCAGCGTCTGGATGCGATGCAGGCGGAATTAAACCGTCTGAAAAATAGCGCCGTCAATCAGGAGGGTAAATAATGGAAACGTTATTACTGCTGTGTTATGCCGCCTTGTGTATCGTGATATTTAAAGTATTCCGTATTCCATTAAATAAATGGACGGTTCCCACTGCGGTATTAGGTGGCGTGATACTGATTGGCATGTTAATCCTCGGTATGAATTATAACTTCCCCTATAGCGAAGTCGGGAAGCAGGTTTATCGCACGGTGCCCATTGTTTCGCAAACCCGCGGTCGAGTCACCAGCGTGCCGGTGAAACCAAATCAGATGCTGCATGAAGGCGACATCTTGTTCACCATCGACCCAACCCCGTTCCAGGCGAAAGTCGACGACCTGACCGCTCAGGTGAAAGCGGCCAGCCAGGATGCGTTGTCGCTGGATGCGGGGTTAACCAGCGCGCAGGCTGATTTAAGCAAAGCGGTCGCCGAGCGCGACCGGGCCCAGCGTGAATACGCCCGCTTCCAGGCAGGTCATGATAAAGGGGCCTTTTCCGATCAGATGGTCGATACGCGTCGCCAGAACTGGAAAGCGACGCAGGCGGCGGTTGACGCCGCCCGGGCAAAGGTCGTACAGGCGCGTAACGATCTCAATTCGGTGGTGCACGGCGAGAACACCAAAGTTGCTTCGCTGCTGGCGCAGCTGCGTGAGGCGCAATTTAAGCTCGATAACACGGTGGTGCGTGCGCCGTCTGACGGCTACGTCAGTACCGTCGGTCTGCGTCCTGGGACCATGTCCACCGCGTTGGGGTTGAAGCCGGTGATGACGTTTGTGCCAACGGATAATGTGAATTCACGTGAATACGTCGCCGCATTCCGCCAAAACGCGCTGCAGCGTTTGCAAAAAGGTGAACAGGCTGAATTGCTGTTCCCCTCTATTCCCGGAACCGTGTTTAAAGCGCAGGTAGCGGAAGTGCTGCCGGCGATTGGCGAAAGCCAGTTTCAGGGGCAGGGAACGTTGCTGACGGCCAACGATCTGGCGGCGCGCGGTCGAGCGCTGGTGGTATTAAAAGTGACCGACGATCGTCTGGCAAATTATCAGCTGCCGCAGGGTGCGGACGTCGAAGCCGCCGTCTATTCGCAGCATTTTGAGCACCTGTCGCTGATAAGAAAGATCCTCATCCGCATGAAAAGCTGGGAAAGCTATCTTTATCTCGATCACTAAAACGACGGAATAGCGATGAGGCAGTTTTAAGAACTTTTCCTAATGCCAAGCGCAGGAGCTTATGCCATGCTGAATGTGACTCGTAACATAAAGCACGCGTTAAGAGAGGAAAAATATGAAAAAAGCAATGATTGCACTATCCGCTATTCTGGTCGCTTCTCCGGTATTCGCAGCAACCACTACACATGCAACCGATGACACCGTGGCCGCAGCGCATGAGAATGCCAACACGGCGAAAGAAAAACTGCACCAGGCGCAGAATCAGGGCGAAGAGATGAAGCTCAAGTCCAAACATGCTGCTGAAGGGAAAAGCGATAGCGTCGGCAGCCAGGTAAGTGAAGGCACGCAGAAAACCTGGAACAAAACCAAAGAAGGCGCCGAGAAGGGTTGGGATAAGACCAAAGAAGGCACCGAGAAAGGCTGGAACGCCACTAAAGAAGGCGCCAGCAAAGGTTGGGATAAGACCAAAGAAGTCAGCGAGAAAGGCTGGGATAAAACCAAGCAAGGCGCTGAAGAGTTAAAGAATAAAGTCTCTGAGTAAAACGGACTCACTGAGAATAAAATGGCCGCGCAAGCGGCCTTTTTTACGTCTGGCGCTCGCTGAATTTATTGTTTGCTGCCTTCCTGATTTAGCCAGGAATAGTCCTGGATAGCTTGCTAATCACTATTTCTCCACATTTGCAGGGTAAAAAAAGAAATATATCAGGAGGTGTACTATGAAAAAGATTATTTCTCTGGCGGTTATTTTATCCTGCGTGCTGAGCGCTCAGGCTTTTGCCGATGGCCCAAATGATGACCATCGTCCGGGGCAACAGCAGGTATGGCAGAATGGCCCGAAACAGGGCGACCAAAACGGACGCCGCCAGCCGGGCGGTCCTGGCGATAACCATCAGGACAACAATGACCACCGCGGCCCGGAGCGTAGCGGTCATGACGATCGTCGCCAGGAACGCCATGAGCAGGATCATTTCGCCTGGAGGGGGAACGATTTCCGTAAAGGCCATCCGGCGCCGGCGCGTTATCGCGGTGATGAATATCGCGTCAGTAACTGGAACGAGCGTGGCCTGCCGCGCCCGCCGGAGGGCCATCACTGGTCTTATATCGATGGCAATTACGTGCTGATCGCCGCGGCGACAGGAATCATTACCTCAATACTGGTAAGCGGCGCCCTTGGTCATTAAATAATGATATCAGTGGCATGGCATTCGCGCCGGGGCAGGCTAGCGTCTGACCCGGCTTATTTACGCCAGTTGCGCGGTAATCGCGTCGGAGCTCAGCTGCACAAGCCCTCGCCAGCCGTAGTTATGCCCGGTTTTGTAGTGGCGTATTTTAATCTCGCGAATATGACGGTTCGGGTTGTCATCCAGCATCTGCTGCGCCAGCGGCAGAATATCATCGCCGTAATCTTCGAATAGCTCACCGGTGGCAATGACCAGACGAATATTGTGAATAGGCGCGGTACAGCAGATGGCAAAATAAAGCGCGCGGGCGGTCGCCTGAATACCGGGGGTTTTATTCGTCGGATCGACGTTAAACGCCGGCTCCAGCCCGCCATCGTAAGGTAAATGGACGATTTCCGGATAAAAACCGTTTTCGCCCAATCCCGGAACGCCATTGGTACAGTAGCCGTAACCGAGGCTGCCGAAGCCGGGCATAAACGCCACGTATGAGATCCCCGGCGAGCGTTTCGCCAGCAGGTAATTGGTGCAGTGGGCGATGTTGTAGATGCGGGTAGGGATGCCGAGGCGCTGTTCCAGCAGCGCCAGCAGGTTAATGTTGTTGTCGGCGAATAACGGACAGTAGCGCACCACGCCGGTGGTATGTTCAATACCGCCCTGCAGCGCCACGCTGACTACCTTGATTTGCGCCGTTTTCAACGAAGCCTGCTGGCATAACGCCTGCAGGCCATCGGCAATAAACTGCGCCAGCGTATCCGGGGTCATTTGCTCCGGGAGGCTGAACTGATGGCTGGCTAACGGCGCTTTCAGCGTATGGTAATCGTTGAGCGTGCCCTGGAAACTGCCGCGACGCAGCATGATATTCACGCTCCAGGCATTGCCTTCTTTAACGGATAGGCACTGCTGCGGGCGGCCAAAAGCGGCGTCTTTTACTTCCCGCTCTTCGATTAATTGCTCTTCCAGCAGCCGGGCGGTGAGCTTGGTAATGTAGGCTTTAGTGACGCCGAGCCGCCGGGTCATCTCCGCCCGAGATTCGCTTTCGCTATGCAAAATGTTGAGGATCTGCTGTCTGTAGTCCACGCCGTCACGCCCCTGTCACCGTTAAGTCAGGCGTCATCATACCATCCCGCCCGCGCGATTGCGGGCGGGAAAAACAGGCGGTTCCTGTCCGCGAGGGTTACTTGACGGTGACGATGATCCGACGGTAGGCGGTAAGTGACGGCGTGCCGTTATCGGTTACCGCGAGGATCAGATGCTCGGTTCCCGCACGCTGCGCTTTAACCTCGGTGTGAGATTGCGCGGCCTCGCCAAGCGTCAGCACCGCAGGCGCCTGCAGATTATCTTCGCCGCGACGGCCCTGAACGTCGTTAACCGCCACCGGCTGTGAGCTGGCGGAGCCGGCTTCCGGATAGAGGAACCAGCGATAGCTGAGCTGATTGCCATCGGGATCTTTACTGCCCTCGGCGCTCAGTTTCAACGTTTCGCCAACTTTGGCATTCAGGAACAACGCTTTCTGCCCGCTATCACCGTTCACCACCGCCTGTGGATTGTGGTTAGCCGCGGCATAGTCTTTGATCCCCCAGTCCATTCGCGCGGCGAAATCGTGCTGGAAGGCTTCGCGCCAGCGCCAGATCGTGGCCTGATTAGAGGTATATCGCTGACCATCGACGCCGGTGACCGTATCGGCTGCATTCGGGTTACCCGGATAGAAATCGCCGCCGCTGCTCCAGAACGGGCGCGTTTCGTGTTGTGGTTGACGAACAATATAGCGCCCGCCCCAGCCGCCCCAGCCCGGATTGCGCTCACTATTGAGGCCGTTACGGATTAACCCGAGAAATGCTGGCGTATCGCCTTCCATAATGAACAGATACTGCAGATAGCCTTTGCCCATCGGCCCTTTACTGCGGATGTTGTCATCCAGCCAGTGCTGAGAAACGGTGGTGAAATCCGCGCCCGGCGCGTTGCGATAGTAGCGATCGCCGCTGATGCCAGTCCAGGTGGCGCGGGCATAATCTTCGCCTGTTTGGCTGGAGGGATCGCCAATCCAGGTGATCTGAGGATAGTTTTCCCGCACCCAGAAGCCGGCATCGTCCTGATCGGAAATCGCGTAAACCACCAGGTTTTGCGTTAATGCGTTCACTGTGCTGGCCGGATGCTTCGCGCTTAAGTCTTTCAAGGCCTGCGCGAGGGTATTGGCGCCGCCCCACAGGTTGATATATAGCGGCTGGCTGGCATTGGTGCTTTTCTCAATAGCGTTTACCAGCAGATCGGAACCGGCGGTATGTTTACCGGCGCCGGTCGCCGCCAGCCCATAGCCTGCCACGCCCGGCGCGACCACCGCGTCCAGTTGGCTCTGGGTTGGGAAGCCGGCGGCGTGTTTCAGCAAGTTAGGTTGCACTTCACCATAGTGGCCCACCACCCGTTCAATCATATCGGTGTGAACCTTTTCGCGCTGCCAGGTCGAGGTGGTTGCGACCAGTCCTTCAACGTTCATCTCATTGGCGTAGAGCAGAAAACGGGTCAGCGACATCTGGTCATCCGGTTCATTGCCAATGTCGGTGAGCACGAAGACGCGCGGTTTGGCTTGATACGGCAGCACTTTAGCCGCTATTTGACCGATGGTGGTATCGGCGCTGGCCGCCAGCGGCGTGGAGGCTGCCAATAGCCCGGCCATCGCCAGCCAGATACTTTGAGCGAGCCTGCTGCGTTGTGATTGGATCATGTTTACCTCGAGAGTCCCTTGCCATAAAAGTGAATCCAACATAGTTAACCAAGGAAACAAAGTAAAAATAAAAACAAACGGAGTGTGACAGGAGTAGCAGTTTTGTGCGCTTTGCTTGTGGTGGGAGAGCGCCGCACGCTGCTTTGTGCGGAGCAAAGAAAGGTTACTTTTTATTCAGCTCGTCATCCGGCCAGTATTTATAACCGTTGACCATTGCCTGAGCCGCCAAACCTTTCTCGGTGATTTCATAAACGTTGACTTTTGACGGCAGCGAGGCGGTATCTTTCGCCACGCCGTTGGCCGACGCGCCTATCGGGGCGATGCCGTTGTCGTCATATTTCGCTGCCGCGTTGGCATCCGCGCCGACCATATAGCCTTTAGTAATGAAAGTATTCAAGGCGTCTTTATCGTGGAATACCAGTACGGTGCGCAGCTGTTTCACGCCCATACCCACACCGGCGCCGCCCTGGGCCATTTTCATATAGGTATCTTTGCCGGTGGCGCTATTTTTAACGACGCCGTAACCGCTGCCGAAGCCAAAGACTAATATCTTGCTACTGTTGCTGGCGAAGACCGCGTAGCCCTTTGAATGCTGGATATCGCTACGTGCTTCCGGGTACAGGCTATAGAGTTTACTGAGCGTGTTGGTACGCATCTTTTGAATACTGGCGCGTTGCTGGCTGGCGGTGTCGCCCTCAGCGCTGCAGCCTGTCAGCGTCAGCGCGCAGGCAAGTAAAAGTAAATGATATTTCATGGCTGTTTATTTTTATTTAAAACTGAATTAAAGCGGGGATGGTAGAGTAAGTGTTGGCATGGAACCCATAAAATAAACGTTTATATTTAAATTTTGCCATTTTTAATGGCTATTGTTCTGCGATTTTTCTGTATTAAAAATATGATGGATGACGTTCCAGCAATTAGAAATGCTACTTGCATAAACTTTGAGCCAGGATAACTTGTTAAGTTCTTAATCTATTCCCGGAGAACGGCATGTCTGATTGTGTAATTCCAGAAATTAAAGCCACGGAAGATGAAATGATTTCTATCCGTCATTATTTACATGCCAATCCGGAATTAAGTCTGGAAGAGTTTAATACCAGCGAGCTGGTTGCCGGTAAGCTGACAGAATGGGGCTATCAGGTGACCCGTGGCCTCGGTAAAACCGGCGTCGTCGGCAGCCTGAGTAAAGGCGATTCGCCGCGCACTATTGGCCTGCGTGCCGACATGGACGCATTACCGATTTATGAAACCACCGATTTACCCTGGGCCAGCACGGTACCTGGAAAAATGCACGCCTGCGGCCATGATGGACATACCACGATTTTGCTCGCGGCGGCGAAATATATCGCCTCGCCGGCCTGCCAGTTTAACGGCACGGTGCATCTGATTTTCCAGCCCGCGGAAGAAGCCATCGGCGGCGCGGATCTGATGATTAAAGATGGCCTGTTTGAGCAGTTCCCCTGCGAACGCATCTTCGGTCTGCACAATATGCCGGGGCTACCGGTTGGCAAGCTGGGCTTCTATGCCGGCAACTTTATGGCCTCGGCGGACACGGTCAAAATCACGATTACCGGCTACGGCGGCCACGGCGCACACCCGGAACGCACCGTCGACCCTATTGTGGCCGGCGCGGCGCTGGTGATGGCGCTGCAGAGCATCGTCGCGCGCAACGTGCCGCCAGGGGAAACGGCGGTCGTCAGCGTGGGGACTTTCCAGGCCGGCATCGCCTCGAACGTGATTCCGGAGAGCGTGGTGATGGAGCTCAGCGTGCGGGCGATGAAACCGGAAATTCGCGACCTGCTGATTAAGCGTATTCAAGAGCTGACCGAGTTTACCGCCAAAAGCTATGGCGCCAGCAGCGAGGTCGAGATTTACGACTCCTATCCGGTATTAACCAACAGTAATGAAGAGACCGATTTCGCCCAGGCGCTGGCGCTGGAAGTCTTTGGCCGCGAAGGGGTGCTGGAGTCGGTATCGCCAATGAACGCCAGCGAAGATTTCGCTTTTATGCTGCGCGAACGTCCGGGCTGCTACTTCCTGCTCGGCAACGGTGAAAAAGGCGAGAAGGGCAGCTGCATGGTGCATAACCCCGGTTATGACTTTAACGATGACATTATCAGCACCGGCGCGACGCTGTTCGCGCGTTTAGTGCAAGCGCACTGCCGTTAATCCCTGGAGAAAATCTCGAATGAAAAAATCACTGTTGTTATGTTTGGCATTAATGGCGTCGACGTCGGCGCTGGCCGCCGGGGCGAAAGAGATCCGTTTTGGCGTTGACCCGACCTTCGCGCCGTTTGAATGGAAAGATCCGCAGGGCAAGCTGGCGGGATTTGATATCGATTTAGGCAACGCGATTTGTCAGCAGCTGCAGGCGAAGTGCGTGTGGGTGGAAAGCAACTTCGACGGCATCATCCCGGCGCTGAAGGCGCGTAAATTCGACGCGATCCTCTCAGGGATGTATATGACCGAAAAACGTAAAGAGCAGATTGCCTTTAGCGAAAAGCTGTACAACGGGCCGGTGTTTCTGGTGGCGCGCAAAAATACCCTCAAAGGCAATACGCCAGAGCAGTTGAAGGGGAAAACTATCGGCGTCGAGCAGGGGTCGGCGCAGGAAACTTACGTTAACCAGTACTGGCGGCCGCAGGGGATTAACATTGTCGCCTATCAGGGGGCCGATAGCGTCGTTCGCGACCTTGAATCAGGTCGTCTCGATGGCGCGGTGCTCTCCGGCATGATGGCCGATTACAGCTTCCTGCAGCAGCCGCAGGGCAAGGATTTCGCCTTTGTTGGCGGACAACTGCAGGATAATAAACTGTTTGGCGCCGGGGCGGCGATTGGCCTGCGTCAAGGCGACGATGCGCTGCGTGAAGAGATAAATGGCGCGATTGCGAAAATGCTTGCCGACGGCACCTACAAAAAACTGGCCGGGAAATATTTTAGCTTTGACGTTTATTCCGGGACATAATGTCAGAGTGTACCCTGCGGGCATGGACTGCCCGCCGCAAGATTCCTTTTCTGATTATCCACTCGACATCCTCTTCAGACCCCCTGCGGTTATCTGAGGGAAACAGAATATAAGCTAAGGAGTATCGGCATGATGACACGTCCATTGGGCAAAAGCGGATTTTCCATCGCCCCATTAGTCTTTGGCGGCAACGTCTTTGGCTGGACCACCGATGAGAAAACCAGCTTTGCCATTCTTGATGCTTTTGTTGACCACGGTTTTGATGCTATCGATACGGCGGATGTGTACTCCCGCTGGGCGGAAGGCAATCGGGGCGGTGAATCCGAAACCATTATTGGCCGCTGGCTACAGGCGCGCCCCGGCATACGCGATAAAGTCAAAATATTCACCAAAGTCGGATCTGATATGGGGCTACCCGGCCATAAAGGGTTGAAAAAAGCCTGGATCCAGCAGGCGATTGATGACTCGTTGCGCCGCCTGAATACGGATTACGTCGACCTCTATTTTGCCCACTGGCCGGATCCTGAAACGCCAATCGATGAAACGTTAGAAGCTTTCCAGGCGCTGCAGCAGGCCGGCAAGGTGCGAGCGATTGGCGCTTCAAACCTCGACGCCGGACAGCTGTCATCGGCGCTGGAAGTGGCGCGTAAAGGCGGCCTTCCGGCCTGGCAGGTGTTGCAGCCGGAATATAACCTCTATCACCGCTCCGCCTTTGAAGGGGCGCTTCGCGATCTCTGCGTCAGCCGCGATATAGGCGTGGTGACCTACTACAGCCTGGCTTCCGGCTTCCTGAGCGGCAAGTATCGCCAGTCGTCCGATTTAGCGCAAAGCCAGCGCGGCAGCGGCATCGCTAAATATCTCAATCCACGCGGAATGCGGATTATTGACACGCTGATCGCGGTGGCGGAAGAACAGCGCGCGAAGCCTGCAGAAGTGGCGTTAGCGTGGCTGATGAGCCGGGAAGGCGTTACCGCGCCGATTGCCAGCGCCACCAGCCTGGCGCAGGTGGAAAGCTTCGCCCGCGCGGCGGCGCTGAACCTCGGCAGCGAACAACTGGCGCGGCTCGACAGCGCCAGCGCCTGAGTCAGTCGCTCTCCCCGGAGGCGGCGCGTTGCGCCTTGTCCGGGCTACCAAATCGCACAGTGCCGTAGCCCCGGTAAGCGCTAGCGCCACCGGGGATTTTGCGGCCCCCAACCTCGACAGTTTCAGCCAGCGTGGTGAATAATTAATGGCAGACCACCCGGACCGTAGATACTGTTACCACTTTTCAAATTTTTTAGCCTGAGAAAAGCGTTTATCCCGTGGCGCTTCGGAGTATATTGCGCTCCCGGTTAATTTTTCTGCAATATGTTTTCTGTGGCGCAGGGAGCGCACAGAGGGCTGCCAGTCGCCGCCGCCCTCTGCACTCCCGGGCTCTGGCCGCCAAAATCGCCACTTCGTGGTGCCTTCGACTTATCCCGGCAGGCTTCGGGTCGGGCCGAGGCAGCGTCCCTGCAAATCACGGCCCTCAGCCCACATCCATGTGGGCTGCCCCGGCCTGCCGGGAACGTCTCAGCGATTTTGAGGCCACCAACACCGGCAGTTTCAGCCACCATGGTGAATAAATTAACGGCGGGCTCCACGAACGGTAGGTCGGATAAGGCGCAGCCGCCATCCGGCGCAAACCTGCTCCTTATCCGCGGATGTTGCCCGGCGTAGCGACACATGACCCCCTTTACTCATCAGGCTCACCCGCCGTTTCTGCTCCTGAACATGCATTTCCGTTAGTGCCTGATGCCGAAGCACCCGCACCCACATGGCCCGTTCAACCGGATGGGGCGCTTCCGGTTGAACGGGCGCGTCTCCCGGCCACGCAATATTATTCCTGATGGCGGGTGACGTTGAGGATCTTCGCGCTCGCGCCGACCGGGAAATTACTCAAGGCGCCAAAATCACTGCCCTGATAACCCATGATCTTACCATCGGTACGCATCTGCTGAAGATCGATCAAGATAGCCCCCAACGTGGGAATGATTTTCTCCCGCCAGACGAACAAATAGAGATCCTCAGCCACCTGCACGTAATGGCAGCGATCGACATCCGCCAGCCCCTTTTCCACGCCATCCAGACACTGCCAGGCGTAAAAATTATCGTTGAGATAGATGTGTTCATAACGCTCGGTCGGGCTATAGGTATACTGATTGCGCATGCCGACCAGCGCGGTGGTAAAGTCCGGCAGCGGTCCCGGCTGGGTATCCAGGCGGGCGAAGACAAATCGCGCCTCAACCGCGGTCAGCGGCAACCCTTGCTCTACCCGGCTGAAGGCGTCCAGCCGCGCGGCGGCTTCGTCCGGTAGCTGGCCGTATACCAGCGTGGCGTTGCGCTGCGTCAGGTTGCATACCGCGCTGATACTGGCGTTATCGCGCTCCGGGTCAAGAAAATCGATAAACAGAATATCGGGGCGCAGTGCGGTTGCCCGCCAGGGCGCGCGTTTGCCATTCCAGCTAAGCGTTTGTTCATCTTCGATAACCAGCTGCTGCGGCTCGCTCCCGGCGGCATAAAAGGTAAAGCGTTCGCCTGCGGGCAGACTGGCGGTGGCCAGCAGATTGCCGTGCGGGGCAAAACCATCGGCCAGCGCGCCGACCTGGATAAATACGGCTTCTGAAGTCATATAAGCTCCTGAGTAGAGTGGGGCGCTAAGTAAACGCCAGCGTTGGAACATCGACGATGCTGGACCCGCCATCGGCGACCAGCGCCGCGCCGCTGATGATGGCGGCCTGCGGCGAGCAGAGAAACTGACAGGCCTGGGCTATCTCCTCGGGGCTGGCGGGGCGGCGTAGCGGAACGTCGCGGCACACCCGTTGATAGGCTTCGGTAAGCGACAGCCCGTGTTGCTGCATCAGTGGGATCATCTCTTCATCCGCCATCGGGGTGGTGACCCAGCCGGGACAAATCGCATTGGCGCGGACGCCCTGTGGGCCGTAATCGCGGGCGATGGAGCGCATCAGGCCGATTAACGCGTGTTTGGCGGTGACATAGCCACAGGCCTGCGGCCCGGCGGCAAGGGAAGCGATGGAGGCGACGAACAGTACATTGCCGCGGCTGGCGATAAGCGAAGGCAGGCAGGCGCGCACGCTGACGAAAGCGCTATTCAGGTTCGCGTCCAGCGCCTCGCGCCATTGGCGATCGCTGGTATCGGCGGCGGCGCTATTGCCCATGCCGCCGGCGCTGCAGATGAGTACATCAATACCGTGAGTCTGGTCGAGAATCGGCGGTAGCAGCCGTTCCCGCCAGACGTCGCCGTCGGCGGCATCGCCCGCCAGCGCCGTCGCGCCGGTTTCAACGGCGATCTTGTGTAGCGGCGCTTCGCGTCTGCCGGTAATAAACACCCGATCGCCCGCCGCGCTCATCAACCGCGCGCAGGCGGCGCCGATCCCGCTTCCGCCGCCGGTAATCACCACGACTCTCGCCATCCGCTCTCTCCTGTTATGGGGTTCAGGATTACCTTAGAAAGCGAGTTAGCTTCCGGCTATCGCCCGGAAGAACGATAGCCGGGTTCGTTTATTTGCCCTCGCTCACAGGAATGGCCAGCGGCGCGGGCACCGGCTTCATGGTCGCCGGATCGACCGCCAGATAACGCCCGGTTTTGTTATCGATACCGACGTAATCGATCATCTTGCCCTGCGCTTTGGTGACCATGGTACGTTTGGCGAATGCCTCGTAAGCGTCGCTCATCGTTTTGACCCGATCGGCATGTTGGGCCGCGACGTCATGCGTTTCCAGCGGATCGTCATGCAGGTTAAACAGCTGCCACGGCGCATCGCCGGCGTTGAGGCCGCGAGGTACCAGCCGCCGCAACTTCCATTCGCCATCGACCCAGGCCGCCTGATTATGCAGTTCAACCCCGTAGTTGCCGCGCGGCGGCTGCTGGACTTCACCGGTTAGATAGCGCTTAAAGCTGACGCCAATCATCGGTAACACGGGTTTCTTCGCCAGCGATTTATTGGGATCGATGCCGGCGAATTCATATAGCGTCGGCGCCACGTCGTACACCGCCATCGTTGAGGTGTCAATTTTACCGCGCCGGGTAATGCCGGGACCGGAGATCATAAAGTCGGTATTGATGCCGCCCTGGGCGCTGGTGGTTTTGTGATAATTGGCGTAGGGGGCATTGCTGACGTTCGCCCAGTGGGGGCCGTAGGAGACAAAGGATCCTTTGCGGCCCACGTTGTCATAGCTGTTATCGAACTGCTTCCAGAATTCGGGGGTAGATTCGTAATAAAAACCCTGTGCCGGGTTGGCGCCGTTATCGGTTAAAAATACCAGCAGGGTATTTTTATCGCGCCCGGTTTGTTTCAGCGTCTCTATCAGCGTGCCGATTTGCGCGTCCATATTGGCGATCATCGCCGCATATACCTGCATCACTTTCGCCGTATATTTCTGCTGCTCTGGCGTTAGCGCTTCCCACTCTTTATCCAGCTCCAGATGCGGCAGCGGGGTGTCGTCATGAATGATTCCCAACGCTTTCAGGCGGGCGATGCGCTGGCGGTAGACCTCGGCGTAACCCTGCTCATACTGGCCTTTAAAGCGCTTAATCCACTCGTCCGGCGCCTGCAGGGGATCATGAGGGGCGGTGAAAGCCAGCCAGGCGAAGAC
Organism: Klebsiella sp. 141240; assembly: GCF_050600805.1. Lineage (NCBI taxonomy): Bacteria > Pseudomonadati > Pseudomonadota > Gammaproteobacteria > Enterobacterales > Enterobacteriaceae > Klebsiella > Klebsiella sp. 141240. The sequence goes on from NZ_JAQIRK010000002.1 coordinate 262,693, forward strand.
CGGCTGCTCCTTCGGCGTCGCTTTAATCCAGCTATTCATCTGGCGGGCGTAAGCTTCGCTGGAGTAAAAATCATCCGGCAGGGAGACGCGCTCGCCATCGCGGGTATAGTAAGTGTGGAACGCCTCGACGGTACCGAGCGGTATCGCATCGTTAAAATGGCTGGTGCCGCCGCCCATAAAGGCGAAGGAGTGGTTAAAACCGCGGTCCTTCGGCGTGGCGCCGGGAACAAAACCGAGATGCCATTTGCCGGCCATCAGCGTGTTATAGCCGGCATCTTTAAAGCGCTCGGCCATGGTGGTGACGCGGTCGGTCAGCCGCAGCTCGTAACCCTCCTTGCCTATGGTACTGTCGTACCACCACATGCCGCCCATCCCGGCCTGCTGGTTACTGTTGCCGGTCAACAGCATCGAACGCGCCGGGGCCGACATCGGCGAGGTGTAATACTGGCTCATGCGGATACTTTGCTCCGCCATGGCCTGCAGGTTGGGGGTGGGGATCTCCCCGCCGAAGGGGCTAATATCGGAATAACCCATATCATCGGCGATAATCACGATGACGTTTGGATGCTCATTCTGCGCGCCGTGCGCGCCGCCGGCGAGGATCATGCTGACCGCCGCGGCCATGGCTTTTTTGTTCACGACTGACTCTCCTGTTCAGAGGGGGATATCATCAGGGTAAGGCGCTACGCAGTATGCGCAGACCCAACAAACGCGGCCCGCCAGGCCTTCAGGCCGTTAAGGTCGCGGGAAAAGGGGCGTACTGGCGCGAGGATTTCGCTAAAGAACCGGTAATAGCCGCCGCAGAGGCGGTTGTTGCCAGCGGCGTTGAGATGCGCGGGGCAGCCGCCCTGGCAGACCATTTTTACAGCGCAAGTCTGACATTCGCGGCGCCGGCTTTTTTGCTGGCCAAAAGGGAGCTGAACAGACGCGTCGACCGCCGCGGCGAACGTCTGCTCGTCAAGACGGCCCAGCCGATGTTCGGCGTTGATCAGATGATCGCAGGCGTAAAGCTGTCCGTCAGACTCCATCACCAGATTGCTGCCGCAGCGGGCGCTATGCACGCAGCTGCCGCTGCTATGGGTAAAGTACTGCGCCCACGCCTGTTCGATATTGATGACGAACACCCGCCCCATATCGCAGCGCTTTTGCCACTGTCGCCAGATACCGACCATAAAACGCCCCCAATTATCGGCGCTGAGCTGATAACCCTCGCGCAGCGCCGCGCCTTCGCTCATTAGCGGCTGGAACTGCAGATAGCGCGCGCCAAGCGTGACCATCCGGTCATAAATCGCCGCCGCGTGGGCGGCGATTTCGTTATGCACCACTACCAGCAGATTAAACTCCACCTGATGCTGGTGGAGCAGGGCGATACCGCGCAGCGCAGCCGGCCAGGAAGCCTTCCCGCGTTTATCAGGACGATGGTGGTTTTGCAGTGTTTCGCTACCTTCGAGGCTGACGCCGATAATAAAGCGATGTTCGCGAAACAGCCGGCACCAGGCGTCGTTGATCAGCGTCCCGTTGGTTTGCAGGCTATTGCTGATGGTTACGCCATCAGGGGCGTAGCGCTGCTGCAGGGCGAGCGCTTTTTTATAGAAACTTAGCCCGGCCAGTAGCGGCTCGCCGCCCTGCCAGACAAAGTTGATTTCCCGCGCGCTGGCGGGCTGGGCGGCAATATAGCGGCGGATAAACTGCTCCAGCCGCGCCTCGTCCATCTTCCTGACCGGCGTTTCATCCTGCGGGTAGTAGCAGTAGCGGCAGGCGAGGTTACAGGCGGGGCCAATCGGTTTCATCAGAATATGAAACGGCAGCGATGAGCGCGGTTCGACGGCCAGCGGAATTTGCTGCTGGCGTAAGGCGGCGATATTCAGCATCGGCTTATCCTCTATTAATTGCTGGCCTGGGGCGGCGTATTTGGGCAATAGCAAGTCAGGCGTAATCCGTTGATTAAGCCGCGGCGTTAAATTATCGACATCCTTTTTAGGGTATAAATGAAAAAATGCAAAAAACTATCGTTCTTAAGGATGAGATCGGACCTGCCAATATAAGGGTTTTTAATCCTTGCCGGAAAATAACGCGTGGTGTTAATAACTTTTGTTTATGTTTTAACGTGTCCACGTTAACAGAACGCTGGCTTGTTTTTAAATGCTTTAAATAACAATGCATTGATGAAAATAATGTAATCGATATCACATTGTTAACATGTTAATGATTGTGTTACTTAAATGTGAAATGTATGCTTCATCTTACTCTGGTAATCCGCGTGTTACGCACCACCACCTTGACGGGGGGAAATATCATGTCTGCTTTATTAAAAGCCAGTCGTAATGATGCGATAATAGCCCGTTGTTTACAGACTATTTCACAGTTAATTCCACTGTCTTCAGCGGTTTTTTATCGAGTAAATAATCGTTTAAAACCTGAAAACTATATATTGCATAATATTTCGGATAATACACACCAACAATATCTGGAGAGCTTCCAACCGTTGGATCCACACCTGCCGGCGCACTTTAGCCACCAGAGCACGACCATGGCGGCGATGACGCCGCGACTCTGTGACCGTAACCGGCACTACTACCATGAATTTATGTTGCCGAATAACGTACGCGACATGACCGAAATCTTTATTCGCCGCGAACGGCGGATCGTTGCCGGTATCTCGCTGATGCGCGACGTGCCTTTTTCCAGCGAAGAACGGCTGCGGGCCCAGGCGGTACTGCCGTTGGTGGAACTGGCTATTCGCGATTTCCTGCAGGAAGAGGATGAACTCCCCGCCATCCTGACGGCCAAAGAGCGCGAAATCGTCGGCATGGTGCGTGAAGGCGCCAGCAACAAGCTGATTGCCCGCCAGCTGGATATCTCGCTCTCGACGGTGAAAACCCATCTGCGCAATATTTTCGCCAAGACTGAAGTCGTCAACCGGACTGAACTCGTTTCCCGAACCTGGATGCCTGCCGCTCAGCGTACGCTGCATCTGTAATCTGACTATCGCATCCCGCGCGCGCCGTGGCAGCACGGCGTTTTCCTGATGCCTGAGGGTATCACTCCCTGGATAACCGTCCGGGGGGAGGCTTTTTTGACTGGAGCACGCCCTACGATGTCGAGTACACCTCTTTCTGATAATACTCTTTCGCGGCCTGGCAGGCTGGTGGTGTCGCTGCGTTTGCTGGCGGCGATTGTCATTTTCGCCGCCCTTGCGCCGGGGATTTTAATGACCGCGCCGGCGGTGGCGGCGCAGCTGGCCAGCGAATGGCACCTTAAACCCGGGCAGATCGGCTGGCTATTTTCGGCGGAGCTCGGCGCGATGAGCCTGGCGACGCTCCCGGCGTGGTGGTGGATGAGCCGCCTCGACTGGCGGCGGGTCGCGCTCGTTGCCTGTGCGGTATTTCTGCTCGCTAACCTTGCCTCGGCGGCGGTAACCCAGTATTCGTCTCTGCTGGCGGTACGCTTTATTGCTTCCCTGGCGGGAGGCACGCTGATGATCTTGTGCATCAGCTGCGCGGCGGGAACGCCGAATCCATCACGGGTGTACGCATTCTGGGTACTGGGGCAACTGCTGTTAGGCATGCTTGGCCTGCTGGTGTTGCCCGGCCTGTTTGTGACCTTTGGCCTGAAGGTCGTTTATCTGATTCTTGCCGCCATCATGCTCTGCTGTTTGCCGCTGGTTTCCGCTTTCCCGTCGTGTTTTCAAGCGCAATCGGCTTCCCATCGCCAGCCGTCTGCGGCGTCGTGGCGAAAGGCGCTGGCGGTGCTGGCGGTTCTCACCTTCTATATCAGCCTCAGCGCCGTATGGACCTTTATCGGCACCATCGGCAGCGGGGCGGGGTTGAGTCCGACACAGGTCGGTCTGGTGCTGGCGGCGGCGACGGTGTTCGGCATTATCGGCGCCGGCGGCGCTGCGCTACGCGGTACCCAACGTCCGGACCGGCTGGCGGTGTGGCTGGGATACGCGCTGCTGATCGCCAGCGTGCTGTTACTGACAGGTCATCCGCTGCTGGTGCGTTACGCCATCGCGGCGCTGCTGTTTAAGTTCACCTGGACTTTCGTGCTGCCCTTTATCCTCGCTCGCGTGGCCGCGCTCGATAACAACGGCCGGTTGATGAACAGCATCAATCTGGTGATCGGCGGCGGAATGGCCGCCGGTCCGGCGATCGCGGGGGCCTTACTGCAACACTTCGCCAGCGCCAATCCGCTGCTGGCGGCGGCAGGCGCCTGCGCGCTGCTGTCGCTGATTTTGATTGCGGCGGCGTCGTCCGCCGGGAAAGGTTTAGCCAACGGGAGGATAGAGTGAAAAGAAAAACCGGTTTCTTCTTTGATGAACGTTGTTTCTGGCACAGTACCGGCCTGCACGCGGTAACGCTGCCGGTCGGTGGTTGGGTACAGCCGCCTGCCGGCGGCGGCCATGCCGAGTCGCCGGAGACCAAACGGCGGATGAAAAACCTGATGGACGTCTCCGGGCTGACGCCGCAGCTGGAACTACGCAGCGCGGCGGCAGCGAGCCTGGAAGACCTGCGGCGGATCCATCCCGATAGCTATCTTGAGCGCTTTAAGGCAATCAGCGATAACGGCGGCGGCATGCTCGGCAAAGAGGCGCCGCTGGGGCCGGGGAGTTATGAAATCGCCTGCCTTTCCGCCGGGCTGGCCTGTGCCGCCGTGGAAGCGGTGCTTAAGGGGGAACTGGATAACGCCTATTCGCTGTCGCGGCCGCCCGGACACCACTGCCTACCGGACCAGTCGATGGGGTTTTGTTTCCTCGCCAATATTCCCATTGCCGTTGAACGGGCGAAAGCGTTGCTGGGGCTCGGCAAGGTAGCGATTATTGACTGGGACGTTCACCACGGTAACGGTACGCAGCATATCTATCTGCAGCGCGATGACGTGCTGACTATTTCATTGCATCAGGACGGCTGCTTCCCGCCGGGCTACTCCGGCGAGGACGATCGCGGCGTTGGCGCCGGCGAAGGTTACAATATCAATATTCCGCTGCTGGCCGGGGCGGGCGACGACAGCTGGCGCTATGCGCTGGAAACTATCGTCATTCCCGCGCTGGCGCGTTTTGAGCCGGAACTGATTATTATCGCCTGCGGCTATGACGCCAACGCGATGGATCCATTGGCGCGGATGCAGCTACATAGCGACAGCTTCCGGGCGATGACCGAACAGGTCCAGCAGGCGGCGGATCGCCTGTGCGGCGGCAAACTGGTGATGGTGCACGAAGGCGGCTATGCCGAATCCTACGTGCCGTTCTGCGGCCTGGCGGTGATGGAAACGCTGAGCGGCGTGCGCACCGAGGTTCAGGATCCGCTGCTGGAATTTATTCAGCAGCAGCAGCCGCGCGCCGCGTTCGCGCAGTTCCAGCGCCAGGCTATCGATCGACTGGCTCAGCAGTTCGGTCTGCTATAAACCACCTCAGCCTCCCCGCTGTGATGGCGGAGAAGGGCAAGACGCAATGTGGCTCAAAAGTCCCGGTTTGGGACTTTTTTCTTTACCTGGTCCCGAATTGGGACTAATATCCGTCCATGAAGATAATCTCAGTGAAAGTACTCAGGGATTTCTGGGCGGAGAATCCCGACGCGGAACAACCGCTAAAGGCTTGGGTGGACGAGGCAATAAAGGCTGACTGGAAAACCCCGGCGGAGATCAAGGACCAATACCGCAGCGCAAGCATATTGAAAAATAAGCGGGTGGTATTCAACATAAAGGGAAATGATTATCGGTTAATTGTAGCTGTTGCTTATCTGCGGGGATGGATGTTCGTTAAGTTTATCGGAACGCATAAGGAATATGACGTGATAAACGCTGAGACGATAGAGAGGAAGTAAATGATGAATGTTAAGCCTATCCGCACTGAACAAGATTACGAAGCCGCGTTAAGCGCGGTTGAACCTTTTTTTGATAATGAACCAGCGCCTGATACGCCAGAGGGCGATTTTTTTGAGGTGATGTGCTTGCTCATTGAAGAGTATGAGAAAAGGCACTATCCCATCGAGCCGCCCACCCCCATTGAAGCCATAAAATTTCGCATGGAGCAGCAGGGGCTTACCGTAAAAGATCTGGAACCGGCGATTGGTAAATCTAATCGCGTTTATGAAATTCTCAATGGCACGCGCAACCTGACGCTCCCGATGATTCGCCGGCTTCATGCACAGTTCGGCATTCCTCTGGAGAGTCTGATCGGTGCGTGATGTCATGGCCATAAGCTCTTAATCATTGGTTTTTTTCAATCATCCACTGACTTACCGCTTGATTAATCATCGCCATCACGCTGAGCAGCAGCATCCGCTGCTGCGCTTCGAGCTTCAGATAACGGCGCAGCGGCGGCATTTTGCAGACCACTTCGCTGGCGGCCCAGGGTTCAATGCAGCAGCGCCAGCCGCGACCGTCAAAGGTCAACGAAAAACGGCGGTAGTCCAGCTCGCTTAAGGTCTGCTGGAGATTAGGAAAACCGTTGAGATAGCCGGCGAGTTCCGCGCTCTCTTTACCGCCGATAAAGCGGACTGGCTGACGTTTCAGCCAGCCGGATTGGTGAGCGCGGATCTTACCGCGAGCGGGCCGGGTAACCGGCCCCTCGACGACAAACTCGCAGCTGTGAATGCTGGCCATAAATAGTCGCTTCTGACGCACCCTATAGGTGACGAAGGTGGCGTCGTTCAAGCGCAACATCGCGCTGCTTTCGCTCAGTTTTTCGCTCGGCCAGCCCGCTAAATCGCGCTGCACCGCGTTCATTAATGGCGTTTCAAACCAGGGGACGGAGGGCATCAGGCGTCATCTCCCCGCGGGTCTGTTTCTCATAGTTGCCGATAGCGCGCTCGACCACCTCTTCTACCGCCAGCGGCTTGAACGGATTAACGCGCTGTACGCACAGCGTCCAGAACAGGGCATAGGCGGCGGTCAGGCCGAGCATAATCCCGAACGGCACCAGCACCTCGCGGCTGTCCATCCCCGGTGGGGTAATATTCACGATAGCGATGATAATCCCGACGCTGGAGATAATCTGCGGTAGCGGAAACCACGGCGAGCGGTAGGCGCGCGGTAGGTCCGGGCGGCGAATGCGCAGCATCACCACCGACAGCGTCACCAACAGATAGGCCACGCCCCAGGCGCAGACCGCGGCGAGGATCAGCGGCACGATGCGGTCCAGATCGCCGTTCAGGTACCAGGCGTGCAGGCAGGGGATGGCCACGCCGATGGCAATCGCGATCACCGGCGTTTTGAAGCGCGGATGCAGCCAGGTAAGAAAACGCGGCAGCGCGCCGTCCAGCGCCATACCGTAAATAATACGTGGCACCGCTGCCATCAAGGTATTAATCGTGGCGCAGCCCGCCAGCAGCAGGCCGACTCCGAGCCAATACTGGCCGGCGTGGCCCATCACCCGCTCGGCGAAGGCCGGGATAGCCATCGGCGTGTCCAGCAGATGGACGTTATTCGCCGCATCGACCACCACGTTTTCCACCTGGCGGTTAATCGCCGCGCCGTAGATAAACATGCAGCTGGCGACGCCCAGCAGACCCAGCGCCATCGCCCGAGGAATGGTGCGGTGGGCTTTTTTGATTTCCGGCACCATCGGCGTCACCAGTTCGCAGCCGACGAACATAAACATCGCCATGCCGATATAGCCGAACAGGCCGGAGATATCGCTAACGTTCAGCGGCGTGCCGAACCAGCCGGAAAGGTGAGTCACCGGCGCCATAAAAATGCCGCACAGGCCGAAAATGGTCAGCGTCGTCCACATGCCAAAGGTAAGCACCACTTCGACCTTGCCGAAAATTTCCACGCCAATGGCGTTGAGCAGGCCGAAAATGACCACCATACCGACGCCTACCATCCAGGTGTTTTGATGGGCGGCCATCTGCGCATTGACCGATTCGAAGTTCACCAGCGCCATAATGCCGGCGAGAATGGTCTCCGCGGTTCCGGCGAAGATATGGACGATAAGATAGGCGCACAGCGCGCCGGTAATGGCGAAGAAGCGGCCCATACCGCAGGAGATATAGTCGTACACCGAACCGGTGGTGGGGATTAACGTCGCGGCTTCGGCGAAGGTAGTGACCTGCGCCTGCATCATAATAAAAGCCAGCAGTACCGCCAGCGCGAAGGTGTCGCCGCCCATGCCAAATCCGCTGGTGACCGTCAGGATCACCGGGCTTGCCATAATCAGCCCAACCGAGCTAGCGAGGGTCGTCGGAAAGCCGACGACGCCGCGTTCAAGATGGCTGGCGAGTCTGTTACTAAACATAGTCAACCTCTGCACAATGTAGGGGAGGGCAGGGAATAGCCAGCGCCACTCCCGGATAGTCATAATTTAGGCGGGCATCCTGCTCAACGAATATCGTCCGGAAGGTGGAGAGCAACGGGTGAATCTGTGACGTAGTCCATGAATGTGGCGACTGATAAACAAGATGGCCCCGGAAACCGGGGCCATCTGTCTTGCCACGTTGCGCGTATTTCTGCCGGGTGGCGGCTAGCGCCTTACCCGGCCTACGGTCCGTGCGGCCTGCCTTTAATTTGGCCTCAAAACCCCGGTGGCGCTGCCGCTTACCGGGGCTACAGCGCTGTGCGATTTGGTAGCCCGGAGAAGGCGCAATGCGTCGCCGAGCATTATCAGCGTGTTAGCGCGTCTCAACGTTCGCCAGATAGTGTTTGACGAAACGCGGGGTGAGAATTTTCCACTCCACTTCGGTGCCTTGTTTGACAAACCAGCTGTCGCCCGGCGCGAAGCGCTGCGGCTCGCCGCCGGCGACGGTCAGTTCTACTTCGCCCTCCAGCACGGTGGCGTGTTCGGTAAATGGATAGGTCATGGTGAAGCTCCCTTCGGTGGACGAAAACAGTCCGCAGGTAAAGGCGTCCTGCGGCTCGCCATATATCATCGCGCCCGCTACCTGCGGGTCGCCGGCGGTCGGCGTCGCGCCGAGCAGACTTACGCTGCCGATCGGCTGCAGTTCAGGTACCGGTTGTTCGAGTTTAAAAGCGTACATTGCGTTCTCCTGATTAACTCCGGCCTTTCCAGAAACCGGCGGTTTGATGCATCAGTTTTCCGGCGGTGACTAATAACAGACGCAGGCTGTCACGGCCGTGGATGGTCGCGTGGGGAATGCTGCTTAGCAGGCGATAGCGGTCGGAACCGCCATTGATCCCTTCGGCGAGGATTTTGCACACGATGTGCGAGGGGGTGACGCCGAAGCCGGAGTACCCCTGGACGTAAAAGACGTTGTTATAGTCGCGTAAGGTGCCGATCTGCGGGAACAGGTTGGCGCTGCAGGCCATCGGCCCGCCCCAGGCGAAGTCGATCTTCACATCTTTCAGGTACGGGAAGACCTCCGCCAGCAGCGTACGATTCCAGGCGGCGAAATCGTTCGGCGTATATTCCACGAAGCGGGTAGCGCTGCCGAACAGCAGGCGGTTTTCGCGGGTGACGCGGTAGTAGTTAATCACCGGGCGAATATCGCTGAAGGCGCCGCGCAGCGGGCTGATGCGCTCGATCAGTTCATCGGAGAGCGGCTCGGTCGATACCTGATAAGAGTAAGTGACCAGCGTTTTGTTGTAGATCTCCGGCTCCATATTGTTGAGGAAGCTGTCGCAGGCCCACAGCAGTTTGGCGGCTTTAACGCTGCCCATCGCGGTGCGCACCCGTACCTGTTTGCCGTAATTCACTTCCACCACCGGCGAGGATTCGAAAATCTTCACCCCCAGAGAATGCGCGGCCTGCGCCGAACCAAGCAGCATATTGAGCGAATGGATCTGCCCGCCGCCCATATGTTTCAGCGCGCCGCAGTAGACCTCGGAGCCGACCACCTGCTGTACCTCTTTGCCGGTATACAGTTCGATATCTTCATCCGGGGTGGCGGCTTTAAACTCCTTCTCCCACTGGCGTAGCGTTTTGAGCTGCCGCTGGTTATAGGCCAGGTAGCCGTAGCCGGGGACGAAATCGGCGTCGATGTTGTATTTGCGGATGCGTTCGCGAATGATGCCCGCGCCGAGGTTGGCGATTTTAAATAGCGTCTCCAGCCCCTCTTTGCCGACGTGTTTTTTCACCGCTTCGATATCGTGGCCGATCCCGGCCATCACCTGGCCGCCGTTGCGCCCGGTGCCGCCATAGCCAAGATGGCGCGCTTCCAGCACCACCACGTTGGTGATCCCCTGTTCCGCCAGCTCCAGCGCGGTGTTAATACCGGAAAAGCCGCCGCCGATAATCACCACATCGGCTTCGATATCTTCCCGCAGCGCCGGAAAATGGAGCTGGTATTTCTTCGTCGCGCCGTAGTAGTTCAGCGCATCGATTTTAATATTCATCGCGTTACCCTGTCGTCTTGCCTGGCTCAATGTCCTCATCACAGCACGCCGCGCGGGCGTTGAATATCGTCCGGAAGAATGACGTTCTTTAGAACGATGGGCGGCGCGGCGCAACCGTGCTGTGATGGGCTAACTTTGCTAAAAAACGGGTGCTGACGATGAGCGAGAAAACCATACTGGCGGAAGTGACCGCCTTTTTACGCCAGCCGCACGGGCAGTTTATTGCCGGCCATCGTGAGGCGGGCCACGGCGCGCCGTTCGCTGTGATAAACCCGGCGACCGGAGAGTCAATCGCCGAAGTCACGGCGGCGGATGTCGGCCAGGCGGACCGCGCCATGGAGAGCGCCCGCCTGGCGTTTAATCAGTGGCGCGAGATGCCGACGCTGGCCCGCGGCGCGCTGCTGCTAAAGCTGGCGGACACGCTGGCAGAGCATCGCGAAGAGCTGGCGCAACTGGAAAGCCTCTGCTCCGGTAAGACCATCACCCTGGCGCGGATGCTCGAGCTGGATCAGTCGGTAGCGTTTTTGCGCTACTTCGCCGGCTGGGCGGGGAAAATCACCGGAGAAACCCTGGATGTGTCACTGCCGTCGATGGCCGGGGAAAGATATACCGCCTTTACCCGCCGCCAGCCGTTGGGCGTGGTGGTCGGCATCGTGCCGTGGAACTTCTCGATTATGATTGCCATCTGGAAGATGGCGGCGGCGCTGGTTTGCGGCTGCACTATCGTCATCAAGCCGAGCGAGTATACGCCGCTGACGCTGCTGCGGGTGGCGGAACTGGCGAAGGTAGCCGGTATTCCGGATGGCGTGATTAACGTGGTCAACGGCGCCGGCGGCGAAATCGCCCAACGCCTTATCACGCATTCGGCCTGCGCCAAAGTGAGCTTCACCGGCTCGGTGGCGACCGGGGAAAAAGTCCAGCAGTCGGCCAGTGCGTCAGGTAAACGGGTTACGCTGGAGCTGGGCGGTAAAAACGCCGCGCTGTTCCTCGATGACCTGCCGCCAGAGGCCATGGTGAACGGCATTATCGAAGCCGGTTACCTCAACCAGGGGCAGATTTGCGCCGCCGCTGAGCGCTTTTATCTGCCGCAGGGAAAACTGGATGCGGTGCTGGCGCTGCTGAAAGACAAGCTCAGCGCTTTCGCCCCGGGGTCGCCGCTGGATGAACAAACGCTGATGGGGCCGCTGGCTAACCGCCAGCAGTATGACAAAGTCTTGCGTCTCATTCAGACCGCGCGCGAAGAGGGTGATACCATCGTTTGCGGCGGCGAAGCGCTGCCCGGCGAGGGCTATTTCCTGCAGCCGACGGCGGTTAAGGTGCGCAGCGAAGAGAGCACCCTGATGCGCGAGGAGACCTTCGGCCCGGTATGCAGCTTTATTGGCTATCGCAGCGAAGAAGAAGCGCTGGCCCGAATTAATGCTTCCCCATTTGGACTGGCGGCCAGCGTCTGGTCGGATAATATCCACCAGGCGCTGCGCTACTCGCAGGCCATTGACGCCGGGATCGTATGGGTCAACATGCATACCTTCCTCGACCCGGCAGTGCCGTTCGGCGGCATGAAAGGGTCGGGTATTGGCCGTGAGTTTGGTAGCGCGTTTATTGATGATTATACCGAACTTAAATCAGTGATGATGCGTTATTAAAACACAGGAATATCGGCATGCCGCTAATCACTATTAATTAATGAAAGATAAGACTTGCTGGTTATTATTATCTAACCCACCGCCAGGCCGCTAAATAATAATTTAGTGGCCTTTTTGTTTACCTCGAATATGCGTTCAAGGAAAACGCCCGAAAACTTGTACAATAATATCCCGATTAAAAATTGCCGCCAATTAAATTTGCGATTACCAATATGCACCGCGTCATCATCTAATGGATGACTGGCATTTTATTGTTTGAATTATTGTTAACTAAAAATTATCTGAGAGTTTTTAATTAACATTTAATTAATTATTTGAGAGGTCACTTTGACTACGCTATTAAAAGAGATCGTTATTGTCGGCGGCGGCGCCGGCGGGTTGGAGCTAGCGACCCAGCTGGGACGTAAATTAGGGCGTCGGCGGAAAGCGAATATTACTCTTGTCGATCGCAGCCAGAGTCATCTGTGGAAACCACTGTTGCATGAAGTCGCCACCGGTTCGCTGGATGAAGGCGTGGATGCGTTGAGTTTCCTCGCCCATGCCAGCAAACACCACTTTTCCTTCCAGCACGGTTCGGTAATGGATATCGATAGGCAGAATAAGACCATTACTATCGCCGCGCTGCGGGATGAGCAGGGCGAAGTACTGGTGCCGGAACGCAAGTTGCGCTGGGATACGCTGGTGATGGCGCTGGGTAGTACGTCGAACGATTTTAATACGCCAGGGGTAAAAGAACACTGTATTTTCCTCGACAGCGCTGAGCAGGCAAAAGTATTTCATCAGCAAATGCTGAACCAATTTCTGCGCTATTCCGCCGACCCGCAGACGACCGGTAAGGTCAATATTGCCATTGTTGGCGGTGGCGCAACCGGCGTTGAATTATCTGCTGAATTACATAATGCGGTGAAAGAACTGCGCAGCTACGGTTATAAAGATCTGACCAACGAGGCGTTAAATGTCAGTCTGATAGAAGCCGGCGACGGTATTTTACCTGCACTGCCAAAACGGATTTCCCGCGCCGCGCACGAAAAGCTGAGTAAACTTGGCGTGAATGTGATGACCAATACCATGATCACCGGCGTTGAAAAAGGCGGCCTGCAGACCAAAGATGGCCAGTTTATCGAGGCGAGTTTAATTGTCTGGGCGGCGGGGATAAAAGCGCCGGACTTCATGAAGGATATCGCCGGGCTGGAGACCAACCGTATCAATCAACTGGTGGTGACCCCGACGCTGCAGACGACGCGCGACGCTGATATTTTTGCTTTCGGCGACTGCGCGGCATGCCCGCGTCCGGAAGGTGGATTTATCCCGCCGCGCGGCCAGGCGGCGCATCAAATGGCGCTCTTGACCGCCGACAACATTATCGCCCGCATGAAGGGGCATAAGTTGAAATCGTTCTCCTATCGCGATCGCGGTTCGCTGGTTTCTCTCTCCGGCTACACGACCTTTGGCAGCATTATGGGACATCTACCGATTGGCCCGATGATGGTCGAAGGCCGTATTGCGCGGATGGTTTACGATTCGTTGTATCGGATGCATCAGGTGACGCTGCACGGTTATTTTAAAACCGGCCTGATGATGTTATCCGGGGGGATAAACCGGATTATTCGCCCGCGCCTGAAGCTGCATTGATCGTGGTTTTTTAGTCCGACATGGGGCCCGGCGCCCCGTGCAACTTGCGACAATTCCCCCTAAGTGATAAAAGGTGCCCCTTCACAAAAATACACAGGGGAACGACGTGAAAGACGCGTCAACGTCGTCGGATGCCGTGGAAGAGAGCGGCCCGACGCTTCATCGCGGTTTACAGAACCGACATATTCAACTTATCGCCCTTGGCGGCGCGATTGGCACCGGCCTGTTTCTTGGCATTGGTCCCGCGATTCAAATGGCTGGCCCGGCGGTATTACTGGGTTACGCCGTGGCCGGTATTGTGGCTTTTCTGATTATGCGCCAGCTTGGCGAGATGGTGGTGGAAGAGCCGGTATCTGGCTCTTTTGCCCACTTTGCCTATAAATACTGGGGCCCGTTCGCCGGCTTTCTCTCTGGCTGGAACTACTGGGTGATGTTCGTGCTGGTAGGGATGGCGGAACTAACCGCCGCCGGGATTTATATGCAGTACTGGCTCCCTGATGTTCCCACCTGGGTTTGGGCGGCGGCCTTCTTCATCATTATTAACGCCGTCAACCTGGTCAACGTACGTCTGTATGGCGAAGCGGAATTCTGGTTCGCGCTGATTAAAGTGCTGGCGATTATCGGCATGATCGCCTTTGGCCTGTGGATGCTGTTTGGCGGTCACGGCGGCAGTAAAGCTGGTTTTGATAACCTGTGGAAGCATGGCGGCTTCCTCGCCACCGGCTGGCATGGCCTGGTGCTGTCGTTGGCGGTCATTATGTTCTCTTTTGGCGGCCTGGAGCTAATCGGCATTACCGCCGCGGAAGCGCAGGATCCGGAAAAGAGCATTCCGAAAGCGGTCAACCAGGTGGTTTACCGTATCCTGCTGTTTTACATCGGCTCGCTGGTGGTGCTGCTGGCGCTTTATCCGTGGGTGGAGATCAAATCCGATAGTAGTCCGTTTGTGATGATTTTCCATAATCTTGACAGCAACGTGGTGGCTTCCGCGCTGAATTTCGTCATTCTGGTGGCATCGCTGTCGGTCTATAACAGCGGCGTCTATTCTAACAGCCGCATGCTGTTCGGGTTGTCGGTACAGGGCAACGCGCCGAAGTTTCTCGCCCGCGTCAGCAAACGCGGCGTGCCGGTGAATTCGCTGCTGCTGTCGGGCGTCATTACCTCGCTGGTGGTGGTACTGAACTATCTGCTGCCGCATGAAGCGCTGGGGCTGCTGATGGCGCTGGTAGTGGCGACGCTGCTGCTGAACTGGATAATGATCTGCATGGCGCATCTGAAGTTTCGCGCCGCGCAGCGTCGTAAAGGTCGCGAGTCGAAGTTCAAAGCGTTACTGGCGCCAGCCAGCAACTACTTTTGCATCGCTTTTCTCGGTTTGATTCTGGTGCTGATGTGCACCATTGACGGGATGCGTCTGTCGGCGATATTGCTGCCGGTGTGGATTATCTTCCTGTTTGCCGTCTTCAAACTGCTGCGCCGCCCGGCGTAAGGCTTACCGCCCCGCGGACTGGCGGGGCGACACAACTTATTTTATCCCGTGGAAGCCATCCAGATAGGCGCCAGCCAGCTCATTGCCAAACAGACGAGCATCCTTCGCTTCCATCGTTTCGCTCCACCGATCGCTCGCATTACCGTTGAAGGAGTGTTGCGACTTCACCCCTTCCAGCGCCTGTTGCTTAATGGCGTCGGCAACTCGCTGCGCATCGCTTTCACTCACCCCTTTTTTCCGATCTTCTTGCCCGCGGGCGTAGATATCGCGGAAGTTAGGCAGGTTCATCTGATAATTTTGCTGACGGTTAACGGTGAAATTGCCGCCGACGAAATCAGAACGATGAGACACGAAGCTGTAAGCATGGCGTTCTGGCGAGGTCTTCGATGAGGTGCAACCGGAGAGGAGTGCTAAAGCGCAGCCAAGCGCGACAAACGTTGTGGTTAATTTCATTATGCAGAGCGTCCTTTGGCGATAATCCATGTTGGTGAAAAGATCATCTCCTTAAACAGTGTCGACGGCTAGCCCTGAGAAATGATAGTGGAGTGAGAGTACGCTGGCGCCCGCAATGCGCGCCAGCCGGGAATCAGGACGACAGCGCGCCCGACAGTGAACGAATGTCGTTGCCGGTTGGCGTCTGGTGAATACGCAGGCCGAACTCGTCAACCACCGCAAAGATATGGTCGAAGATATCCGCCTGAATGCCTTCATACTCCGCCCACACCACGGTATTGGTGAAGCAGTAGATCTCAATCGGCAGGCCGTTAGCGTCCGGCGCTAGCTGGCGCACCATCATGGTCATATCCTTACGTAGCCGAGGGTGGTTGCGCAGATACTCCTGCAGATAGGCGCGGAAGGTGCCGATATTGGTCATTTTGCGCAGGTTAAGCACCGAGGGTTCATTAGCGTGCTGTTGGTTCCACTCGTTAATTTCCTGATGGCGCGAGTCCATATACGGCTTCAGCAATTTGGCCTGAATCAGCCGCTGCTGCTCCTGCTCGTCAAGAAAATGGATGCTGGTGGTATCGATGTTCAGGCTGCGCTTAATGCGACGACCGCCGGAGGCCGACATCCCGCTCCAGTTTTTAAACGAATCCGAGACCAGCGACCAGGTGGGGATTGTGGTGATTGTGTTATCCCAGTTGCGCACTTTTACCGTGGTCAGGCCGATATCAATAACCGCGCCATCGGCGCCATATTTCGGCATCTCCAGCCAGTCGCCGAGTTTGAGCATGTCGTTGGCGGAAAGCTGGATGCCGGCCACCAGGCCAAGAATCGGGTCTTTAAATACTAACATCAGTACGGCGGCCATCGCGCCAAGACCGCTAATGAGAATCGCCGGCGACTGGCCAATCAGCAGAGATATGATCAGAATGCCGATAATAATCGCCGTAACCAGTTTAATACCCTGGAAGATGCCTTTAAGCGGCAGCTGCGAGGCAGTTGGGAATTTTTGCGCCAGATTGAAAATCACGTCCAGCAGCGAGAAGAAGGAGAGCATGGCGTAAACCATGACCCACAGTTGCGCGCAGGTGGATAAAATTTCCGCCGCTTCGCTGCCTTTCTGCAGCCAGAGCACGGCCTGAACGTTGACGATAATCCCCTGTAGGGTGAACGCCAGGCGGTGGAAAAGTTTATTTTGCGTGATGATCTGCAGCCATAAATGGCTGCTGGCCTGCGCCCGCTTTTCGAAGGTGCGTAGTACCACTTTATGTAGAATGAGATGAACGACAATCGCCGTCAGAAAAATAATGCCAAAAGTAATGATGAGCGAGGTGGTTGGGGTGATTTTGATGCCTAATGCGGCGATTTGCGATATTAATTCCTGCATAACGTCTCCTGTACATCCAGCGGTTATGATGACCGCTGGATGACTATTATGCAAATCAGAGGTTACACAGTTGTGAATCAGGGCGCCGTCACCGCCGGCTGCAGATTCAGGTGATGGCGCAGCCAGAGGGCTATAGCGCCCAGCAGCAGCATCATCGCCACCTCGACCAGCAGGAAGACGATCAGCGCCTGCGCATAGTCACCACCGCCGCGCTGGGCCAGGGTTAAGAACAGCGAGCCGAGAATGGCCGGCCCCAGCCCCAGCGTCGCCTGTTGCAGGGTACTGAGAATGGCGCTACCGGCTCCGGCGTCGCAGGCGCGAATGTCCCGCATCCCGATACGATAGAAACTGTTGACGATTAACGCCTGGCCATAGCCGACCAGCGCGGTGGAGGGCACCAGCGCCAGCGTCGTGGTCCGCAGGCCAAGTTGATAAAAGGTGGCGCTCAGCATCAGCAGGCCGCTAATCTGCACCGCCAGGCCAATCAGCAAAATCCGCCCCATACTATAGCGAGCGATAAGCTTCGGCGCGTACAGCGCGGAGATAAAATAGGCCACCCCGAGAGCGATAAAACTGTTGCCGGACTGCCACGGCGCCATCCCAAGCCCGGCCTGCATGGTCAGCGCCATACAAAACATAAAGCCGGACCAGGCGCTGAAGAACAGCAGCGCGATAGCCATACCAAAACGGATGCTGGTGAGCTTCAACAGCCGCGGCGGCAGCAGCGGTTGCTCGCCGCGCTGCTGTTTACGCAGCGCGCTCAGGCGCATCCAGCCGAGCAGGGGGAGTACGGCCAGCAAAAGCAGCTGTAGCTCCCATGGCCAGTGCAGTTCCGGCCCCAGCGCCATCGGGAACAGCAGGCAGCAGAGGATTAACGCCAGGCTGAAAGTTCCCTGCCAATCGATGCTGGAATGGCTTTCGCGGCGGGTTTCCGGCACATAGCGGCGGCTAAAAGCTAACACCAGCAGGCAGATAGGGACGTTGATAAAGAAGGCGTTACGCCAGCCGAGCCCGGCGATATCGGCGGAGACCAGCCAACCGCCGCCCATCTGGCCGACGATAAACGCGATGCCGCCGATACCGCCGTAGAGGCTTATCGCCCGGGCGTGGGCGGTACCTTTCAGGGTGACGTGCAGGGTGGCGAGTATTTGCGGCACGATCAGCGCGGCGCCCGCGCCTTGCAGCGTTCTCGCGGCCAGCAGGGTAGTGATTGAGTTAGCCATCCCGCATAGCAGCGAGGCGATGCCGAATACCGCCACGCCCCACAGGAACAGGCGGCGGCGTCCATAGTTATCGCCCAGTTTGCTGCCCATCGCCAGGCAGACGGCAAAGGCCACGCCGTACAGCGCGACGATAAGCTCCAGTTGGGTGGCGCTGGCATCGAGGGAGTGGGTGATCGAGTCCAGCGCCACGTTGGTTATCGAGGTATCGATTAACGGCAGCATCTGGCCGGTCAGTAACAGCAGTAAACCGGCGCGGCCGGGTGAAACAGCAGACGAATTCATCGGATCTCTCCATTGCGTCATTCAGCGTATGGCCGTAGCATCACCGATTAATTAAACGGGTACCAGTTCCTGTCTATACTGGTATTGGTACTACCATGCTGGAGGAACTATGTCGCTAATACTGCAACGTGAGGCCCCGAACCTTGCGCCCGATGATAGCCGTAAACAACTGGGGGCATTTCTGCGCGCCCGCCGCGAAAGTCTTGACCCGCAGCGCCTCGGCCTGCCGCGCGTCGGGCGGCGAAGGACGCCGGGCCTGCGCCGGGAAGAGGTGGCGATGTTGGCGGACGTCGGCGTGACCTGGTATACCTGGCTTGAGCAGGGGCGGGAAGTGAATCCGTCGGCGGCGGTATTAAGCGGCGTGGCCAGCGCGCTTCAGTGCAGCCCGCTGGAAACCCGTCATCTGTTCGTTCTGGCAGGCTTAACGCCGCCGGAGAACACGCAGGCCACGGTCTGCGAGGGGATCAGTCCCGGAACCCGACGCATGCTTGATAGCCTGATGCCGCAGCCCGCCAGCATTCAGAAACCAAACTTTGATATCGTCGCCTGGAACGACAGCTTTTGCCGCCTGATGGGCGTTGATTTCGCGACGATTGCCGAAGAAGACCGCAATTGCATTTATCTCTATCTCACCTGCGAAACCTGGCGTAGCCGCATTGAAAATCGCGATGTGTTGCCCACTTTTGTTTCCTATTTTCGCGCGGCGATGGCTGAGCATCGCGGCTCGCCAGAGTGGGAAGATAAGCTGGCTCGTTTTTTCGCCGCCTCGGCGGAGTTTGAAGCGCTATGGCACCAGCGCTACGAGGTACGCGGCGTCGAAAACCAGGTGAAAAATTTTAACCATCCGCAGCTCGGGCGCTTTAGTCTGCAGCAAATGTACTGGTATTCCGCGCCGCGCAACGGTTCGCGTCTGCTGGTCTATTTACCGCTGGATGAAACCGGAGAACAGGCGCTGGCCTGGCTGGATCAACAGGGCTAAGCCCGCAATGGACAAGGAACGCTTATGAACGTCACCCGCAAGCAGCAGCGGATTCTTCAACGTGCTATCGAGCAATGGCAGCAGGAGGGGATCCTGAACAGCAGCGACGGCCAACGGCTGTCAGCGTCGCTATCTGTTCGCGCTTTCGACTGGCAGCGCCTGAGCCGCTATGCCTTCTGGACCGCGATGGCCTGCGTATTGATTGCGCTGGGGAGTCTGTTCGCCGACGCCGAATTGATTACGGCGATTATCAATCTGTTCAGCGACTCCGCTGTCGCGCGCATTATCCTGCCGACGCTGCTGGCCATCGCATTTTATTATTGGGGGTTCCGCCGTCAGCGTCGCGAAGCGCAGTGGCACTATAGCACCGAGGCGATTTTGTTCCTCGGCGTGATTTGCACCGCCATTGCCTTGTGGCAGCTAGGCGATCGGCTGGACGACGGCAGCGGCCACGTGGCGCCGCTGATACTGCTCGGCTGCGCGATTTACGGCCTGATAGGGTATTTCGCCCGTTCCGGGCTGGTGTGGCTGTTCTTTCTGCTGGCGCTGGGGAACTGGTTTGGCGCGGAAACCGGCTATGTATCAGGTTGGGGCGCCTACTGGCTGGGGATGAGCTTCCCGATTCGTTTCGTGCTGTTCGGCGGCGTGCTGCTGGCGCTGTGCTACTTGATGCAAAATGTATTACGCCAGCGGCAGTTGTTTACCGTCAGTAAGGCGATGGGGCTGACCTGGCTGTTTGTCGCGCTGTGGATCCTGTCGATTTTCGGCAACTACGATTCCGAGAGCTGGTATGGGGTGAGCCAGGCGCAACTACTGCCGTGGGGGCTGCTGTTTGCGCTGGCGGCGGTGCTGTGTATTTATATCAGCCTGAAAACCGACGATGGCATGCTGCGTGGATTTGGCCTGACGTTCCTCGCCATCAACCTCTACACCCGCTTCTTCGAATTCTTCTGGTATAGCCTGCACAAGGTGGTGTTCTTCCTGATCCTGGCGGCATCGCTGGCGATGATTGGCCGCTACGCCGAGCGGATCTGGCACGCCGGAGAGGGGGAGAAAAAGTAACCTTCCCCGGTGGCGCTACGCTTACCGGGGCTACCAACCGAGTACTGGACCGTAGCCCTTGTTATCGGTTTTCGATTGCTTCGCTCCTGGAAAAACGGTTGTTCTGCGCTGTTTCCGAGCACATTGCGCTCCCGATAATTCTTCTGCGTTATGTCTCTCATGGTGCAGGGAGCGCACAGAGGGCGGCCAGTCGCCGACGCCCTCTGTACTCCCGGGCTCTGGCCGCCAAAATCGCCACTTCGTGGTACCTTCGACTTATCCCTGCAGGCTTCGGGTCGGGCCGAGGCAGCGTCCTTGCAAATCACGGCCCTCAGCCCGCATCCATGCGGGCTGCCCCGGCCTTCCGGGAACGTCTCAGCGATTTTGAGGCCACCAACACCAGCAGTTTCAGTCAGCATTGATGCGGTTGTAACGGGGTAGCCCGGATAAGGCGCAAAGCGCCGCCATCCGGGGAGGGCAGCTCGCGGAGATTAGATCTCTGTGATGGTGGTAGACTGCGGCAGGCGGGATTTCGGCAGTGCGGCGTTGAAGTCCTCCACGCTGTGATGACCGACCGGCACCACGACTACGCTGGTATAACCTTGCGCTTTCAGGCCAAACTCTTCGTCGAGGATGGCGAAATCGACGCCTTCGATCGGCACCGCATCCAGACCCATTGCCGCCACGCCGAGCAGGAAGTTGCCCACGTTAAGATAAACCTGCTTCGCCATCCACTGATCGTCATCTTTCAGCTCTTTGCGGTGCATATCGGCAAAGAAGGTGCGGCCTTTGTGGTTACCGGCTTTGGCTTCCGGAGTGGCAAAACGGCCATCGGCATCTTCCTGATCAACGACTTTTTCCAGCCACGCATCGTCCATCGCGGTTTTCGCACAGAACACGACAACGTGGGAAGCGTCGAGGATTTTACGTTCGTTGAACACGTAGGTGCCGCTGGCCGCTTTCGCGACGCGGGCTTTCCCTTCATCGCTGCTGGCGACGATAAAGTGCCACGGCTGGGAGTTGGTGCTCGACGGGCTATATTGCAGTAGCGTTTTCAGGTTTTCCGCCTGTTCGGCCGTCAGTTTTTTCGCCGGATCGAAAGCCTTAGTGGAGTAACGTTTTAAGGCAACTGAGATAATATCCATGACTCTTCCTCACAATTTTCAGCCCCTTACGGGCACATTTCGTGGGAGGAAGAGTACAGCGATGCGCGGGAAATGATAAGAGTGAAAAATGCGATAACACTTATCGCATTTATTTGAAAATCAGCCGGGACGTAGCCGACGTTGGTCTTTTTTCGCCAGCTTATCCACCACCAGATTCCACGAGTCATCAATAAGCTCGGCAAGTAAATCCTCGCTGATATCCTCGCCCGGCACCACGGTGATCCAGTGCTTTTTGTTCATGTGATAGCCCGGCTCGATACTGCGGTAAATTTGCTGATTGAGCAGCGATTTTTGCGGTTCGGCCTTCAGGTTAACGATCGCCCGCCCGCGAAGGGTCATGGTCAGCATGAAAATCCTCCCGCCGACTTTAAACACGTCATACTCTGGGCCAAACGGCCAGCAGTGTTCGGTAAAAGGGTAGGTCAGCGCGATACGCTGCGCGTGATGGTGTAGCGCTTCGTTATCCATTAATGCTCATTCTCATGCAGCGCATTCCACATAGCCTCAAAACCGAGGGCGATGATTTCTCGAGCACGCTGCGGGTCGTGGCTGGCGAACTCGATGGTGGTTTCGGCCAGCGACAGGAACAGGGCATCGCCGAAGGCGCGATAGGCGTCGCTAAGGAAAACCGCTTTCACCGACAGCTGACACATCTCGTTCAGCTCGGGAAAACTCTCTTTAACCTGGCTGCGGGTTTCATCGGTGATGCGTTCGCTCAATGCCATGCGGCGAATGGCGCGGTATTCCATAGGGTTACGCATCCCCCAGTCGATATAGCTGTTCCAGATGTTGCGCGCGTTCTCTTTCGGGCGCTTTTCGTCAGGATTGAGCCCGTCGATCATCGTCTGTACTAAGCGCATCTTAATGGCGAGGTATAACTCGTTGAGCAACTCATCTTTAGTGGCGAAATAGCGAAACAGCGTTCCTTCAGCAACCCCCGCGCTGCGGGCTATCGCCGATGTTGAAGCGGCAATGCCGGACTGGGCGAAAGCGGCCGTGGCGGCTTCCAGTAACGCTTGTTTTTTATCTTCACTCTTAGGACGAGCCACTACATTTTACCTCGCTGAAAGTTAAACCTCGATCTAATCACGGCGGACCGCACAACTGCAACGCCAGATGTCAAAAATTGAAAATAGTCTTGACGATTTTCTACTCCTTCCTAATAATGAGTGCTTACTCACTCATAATCAAGTTATATCATAAAGTCCCCTGGATGGGGCTTTTGTCTGGTCAGGATATGAACCGTGTCACCTTTAGCGTGGTCGCCATTATGTTATTAGCAGCAGCAACGACATTGCCGTTTGTTCTCAATGCCGGTTTTGGCAAAGCGCCGCAGGGTGCGCAGCTCAGTCTTGTCGAACAGTCGCCGAACTACCGTGACGGCCAGTTCCATAACCAACTGCCGACGCCGGGATTCACCGGGCAGAAAAACATGCTGGCCGCGTGGTGGGATTTTCTGGTCACGAAGCGAGAGAACGCGCGCCCGCAGCAGCCGTTGCCGCTGGTGAATACCGATCTTGCCGGTCTACCTTCTGGTGAAGACGTGATGGTCTGGCTCGGTCGCTCATCGTGGTATCTGCAGCTGGCGGGTAAACGTATCCTGATCGACCCGGTATTTAGCGATTACGCCGCGCCGTTTTCTTTCATCAATAAGGCTTTCCCCGGTGATTATCCGTGGAACGCGCAGCGGATGCCGGAGATCGATCTGCTGATTATCTCCCACGATCACTACGACCATCTCGACTACGCCACCATCAAAGCGCTGATGTCGAAAGTTAAACGCGTGGTGACGCCGCTCGGCGTCGGCTCGCATCTGCGCTACTGGGGAATGGATGCGGCGATCATTGATGAAATGGACTGGAACCAGGCGGTAAAAATCAGCGATGAACTGACCGTACACGCGCTGCCGGCTCGCCATTTTTCCGGCCGCGGGTTGAAACGCAACCAAACCTTGTGGGCCAGCTTCCTGTTCGTCACCCCGCAGCAAAAGATTTATTACAGCGGCGATAGCGGCTATGGCCCGCATTTTAAGGCCATTGGCGAGCAGTTTGGTCCCATCGACCTGGCAATCATGGAAAACGGTCAATATGACCAGGACTGGAAATACATCCACATGATGCCGGAAGAAACGGCGCAGGCCGCCGATGATTTACGCGCCCGGTCGGTATTACCGGGGCATGCCGGACGCTTTGTGCTGGCAAAACACAGCTGGGACGATCCGTACCAGCGGCTGGCGGCAGCCAGTGAAGGACGTGAGTGGCGTTTAGTCACGCCAATGCTGGGCGAACCGGTGTGGGTCGCTGATAAGACACAATCATTTAACGCCTGGTGGCGCTAACCGCCAGAGTGGTTCAGGAGGAGAGAAGAGATATGAATATATCCGCTCAGGTGATTGACACTATCGTGGAATGGATTGATGACAATCTGCATCAACCGCTGCGAATTGATGATATTGCGCGCCATGCCGGATACTCAAAATGGCATCTGCAACGGCTGTTTTTACAGTACAAAGGGGAAAGTCTCGGGCGCTACATTCGCGAGCGTAAACTGCTGCTGGCGGCGCGCGACCTGCGAGATACCGACCAGCGGGTTTATGATATCTGCCTGAAATACGGCTTTGATTCTCAGCAAACCTTTACCCGCATCTTTACCCGTACTTTCAATCAGCCGCCGGGTGCGTATCGCAAAGAGAACCACAGTCGCGCGCATTGAGCGCCGGTCGCATACCAGTCCGCCTCTTCGGCGGGCTTTTTTTTGCTCGCTTGCGGCTTAATCTGCCAGCGAGAACCAGCGGCGCCATATCCAACGCAATACCAGATACTCAACTACCCCCAGCGCTAAGAACCACAGGCAGAAGTTCAAAGTATAGAGCTGGTTGAGATCCATCAGGTGGAAGGATGTGACTAGCTTTTGCGCCAGCGTCAGGCCGAGCGAGGGCGCCGGCAACAGCAAGCACGAGATCAGGGCTAACAGCAAAATGCCGGCGGCGGATAATAACGTTTCCAGCGGGTGTTTCATTATGATGTTAATCGTCAGTTAAAAAACATATTGTCCGGTAAAAAGTCCGTTAACGCAATATGCTTTATCTGCTGATTGATTTACGTCATTCATATTATTTCTAATATTATTAATAAAAAACCCTCTGTTAATTTATTGGGTAATATTTGTGATTAAGTTAATTTCACCTGGATGTAAATTAACGTCATTTATTACCCCAGCATTTTTACAAAAGTATAGGTACTATATCCTACTATTGTGGCAATAATGATTGCCAACGCGACATACAGCGCCAGCCGGCGTCCGCGGTAGATTCCAAACATGTTTCACCTCGTTTATAAATGGTTTAGAAATACCCTGTAATATTTGTTTTTCAGAACTAACTTACCATGTATTTTTTAATTTGCGAGCAAATAAGTGTTGTGGCTGGATAATTTGATCTTGCTCGCAAAACGCATTAATTCATTGGCCAGAAATGATTTCAGGCTTTCCGATTCACGGAATTTAAAAGGAAACTTTATTTTGACCAGGATGATTAATCCCCACAACATCACGCCTTCGGGCGACGGCGCGCCGCAGCAGGCTTATCAGCAAACAGTCGAGGCGGTACTGGCGCAAAAAAAGAGCCATGCCGACGGTCTTAGCAGCGCTGAAGCCGCCGGTCGCCTGAAATCATACGGCCCTAACGCACTGCCGGAAAAGAAAGGCAAACCCGCATGGCTGCGTTTTCTCGCCCACTTCAACGATGTCCTGATTTACGTCCTGCTGGCCGCTGCCGCGCTCACTGCGGTGATGGGCCACTGGGTCGATACTCTGGTTATTCTCGGCGTTACCGTCATTAATGCGTTGATCGGTCATATTCAGGAGAGCAATGCCGAAAAATCGCTGCAGGGGATCCGCAACATGCTCTCCAGCGATGCCCGCGTACAGCGAAACGGCAAGCATGAAACGATTCCCACCCGTGACCTGGTGCCGGGCGATATTGTTATTCTGCGCGCCGGCGATCGCGTTCCGGCGGATCTGCGCCTGATTGAAAGCCACAATCTACGGGTAGAAGAGGCTATCCTCACCGGTGAGTCGACGGTGGTGGATAAAACCACCGTGACGCTACAGGGCGAACTGCCGCTGGGCGACCGCACCAATATGGTCTTCTCCGGCACCACTATCAGCGCCGGCAGCGGCGTCGGTGTGGTTACCGCTACCGGTCAAGAGACCGAGCTAGGCCACATCAATCAGATGATGGCGGCTATTGAAAAGCACCGTACTCCGCTGCTGGTGCAGATGGATAAGCTGGGGAAAGCGATTTTTGTCATCATTCTCGCGATGATGGTGGCGCTGTTCTTCTTCAGCCTTGCGTTGCGCGATATTCCGCTGGGCGAGCTGCTGCTGTCGCTGATTAGCCTCGCGGTGGCGGCGGTGCCGGAAGGCCTGCCGGCGATTATCTCGATTATCCTGTCGCTCGGCGTACAGGCGATGGCGCGCAAGCGGGCGATTATCCGTAAGCTGCCGACGGTTGAAACGCTTGGCGCGATGACCGTGGTGTGCTCGGACAAAACCGGCACCCTGACCATGAACGAAATGACGGTGAAAGCAGTCATCACCGCTGACTGCTGCTACCGCGTAGAAGGCGATAGCTATGAGCCGCAGGGGCGCATTTTCCAGGAAGGCAGCGACGAGCCGGTGGTGGTCCAGCCGGGTAGCGTTCTGGAAACCTACCTGCGCACCATCGATCTGTGCAACGACAGCCAGATCGTTCAGGACGAGCGTGGCCTGTGGGGTATCACCGGCGGTCCGACCGAAGGGGCGCTGAAGGTGCTGGCGGCAAAAGCCCGGTTGGCGCCCCTCGTTACCCGGCTGGTGGCGAAGATTCCGTTTGATTCGCAGTATAAATATATGGCCACCCATCAGCAGATTGGCGATGAAGAGCGGGTGCTGATTACCGGCGCGCCGGATGTCATCTTCGCCCTGTGCGACCAGCAGATGAGCAAACAGGGGCCAATGCCATTTGACCGTCAGTACTGGGAAGACGAAATGGCGCGCTTCGCCCGGCAGGGTTTACGGATGGTTGCCGCCGCCTGTAAACCGGCAACCGTCGGCAGCGCCACATTGACCCACGATGATCTGAAGGAAGGTCTGGTGTTCCTCGGCATCGCCGGAATGATGGATCCGCCGCGTCCGGAGGCGATTGACGCGATCCACGCCTGCCAGACCGCCGGGATCCGCGTGAAGATGATCACCGGCGACCACCCGCAGACGGCGATGAGCATCGGCCAGATGCTGGGGATCGCCAATAGCCGCCAGGCGATAACCGGCTATCAGCTTGAGCATATGGATGATGCCGAGCTGGCGAAGGCTGCAGTGGAGTTTGATATTTTCGCCCGTACCAGTCCGGAGCATAAGCTGCGCCTGGTCAAGGCGCTACAGGATAGCGGCGAAGTGGTCGGCATGACCGGTGACGGCGTTAACGACGCCCCGGCGCTGCGCCAGGCCGACGTGGGCATCGCCATGGGCATTAAAGGGACCGAGGTGACCAAAGAGGCCGCCGATATGGTGCTCACCGACGACAACTTCGCCACCATCGCCAGCTCGGTGAAGGAGGGGCGTCGCGTCTATGACAACTTGAAAAAGACCATCCTGTTCATCATGCCGACCAACCTCGCGCAGGGGCTGTTGATCATCATCGCGCTGCTGGCGGGCAATATTATTCCGCTGACGCCGGTGCTGATTTTGTGGATGAACATGGCGACCTCGGCCACGCTCTCCTTCGGCCTGGCCTTTGAAGCCGCCGAGCGCAACGTGATGAATCGCCCGCCGCGTAAGACCGGCCAGCACGTGATGGATGGGTTTGCCGTCTGGCGCGTCGCCTTTGTCGGTTCGATGATTGCCGTCGCCGCTTTTATTCTCGAAGCCTGGCTGGCGCCGCGCGGCCACAGCGCCGAGTTCATCCGCACCGTGCTGCTGCAGATGTTGGTGACCGCGCAGTGGGTCTATATGATTAACTGCCGCAGCAGCGACAGCTTCTCCCTGAACAAAGGATTGCTGCGCAACAAAGGCATCTGGTTGGTGACCGGCGTTCTGTTGCTGATGCAGTTGGTCATCATCTATGTACCGCTAATGCAGAACATGTTCGGCACCGAAGCGCTACCGCTGCGCTACTGGTTCATGACCCTGGTAATTGGTGTGGCCATGTTCCTGGTGGTTGAAGTCGAGAAGCGGCTGACCCGCCGTTTGCGTAAACCTGCTTGATACCGTCCGGCGCCCCTTCAGGATTGAGCGGGCGCCATTTTCATTTAGCCAGGTTTTTTCTTTCTACGGTTATCATGGTGACGAAAGGGTGATACTGCCACGGTATGCCGCCGCCCTTTTGATACATTTTTGAAATCGTGCCGTCGAGGTACAGCATCTGGCGCACGTGGAGTTTGGACTGCGCGTAACAGGCAAAATCGTAGAAATTGGTTTCGCGCTCGCTAAGCATAAATACCACCCGTCCCTGTTTATCAATGCCGACGCCGTTGCGCAGCTTACGCGAGCTGGCGGAGGGCTTCAGCCGCCAGTTAATGGCGCCGTTTTCAATCAGCATCGGACCAGACTGCACGGCGTAGGTTATCTCAGGCGATGGCGTAAACTTGTTGATAGGCGTTATTCCCGCCCGCTGGCCCTTCAGCCAGAATACGCCGCCGGGGCGAATGAAAAAGTTGCCGCCGCCGGAGGCGCGGTTGAGGGGCTTTATCTGCTCGCCATTTTCGATATACAAGCCCAGCGGTTCGTAGGCCTTATCGTATATCCCGCCGTTCATCACCATCTGGACGCGGTCGTCTTTATTGATATCCGCAAGCAGCGAGCGTAGCGATCCCCAGGCTTTGCCATTTTGCTTTTGCCAGTACATCACGATGCGCTCTTGCTGCGGATTAACCGTATAGCTTTGCAAGGTCAGCGTTGGGTCGGTGAGCGTACAGGCAGCATGGGTAAAGGCGGTGAAGGGAAGAAGCGCAAGAGGGAGCAGGCGGCGTAATAACATGAACAATCCTTTTGAATATCCTGCGCCGAGTATACCCGTTTCGCTTCCTTATGCCGCCCAAATCTCGCAATGCTTTTGTACCAGGCCGATCAGCGAACCGCCGTTGGCGATGAATTCGCGCATCTGCTGCGCTTCGCTGATGGTGGACCTGGCCTGGCGCACAACCGATTCCAGCGCCGCGCTGGCGTGCACCTTATGGGCAAAGGGCGCCAGTCTGTCGGCTAACTGTAGAATGTTCGCGCGGATGCTTTGTTGTTCGCCGGACCAGACATCGGTTATCACCCCGTCGAGGCCGTAACGACAGGCCTGATAGCGGTTGAAAGGGTAGAGGAGGTAATCCTCCGGCTGATGTTTAAACGGCCGTTCGCTCAATAGCCAGCAGGCCAGCGTCTGGATAAATCCGGCAATATTCACCGCCTGGTTAATTGTCAGCGGCGTATCCATCACCCGCACCTCGACGGTACCGAAAACCGGACTCGGGCGAATATCCCAGTGTAGATCCTTCATGCTGTCGATCATACTGGTGTAGCTCAGGCGGCGGAATAAACGCTGAAAGGCCTGCCAGTTCTCTACCCACGGCATCGGCCCGTTATCGGGATAGGAAGAGAAACGGTTCAGACGCGAGCAGGCAAAGCGGCTGTCGGTGCTGTCGAACCACGGCGAGGCGGCGTTGAGGGCAATAAAGTGCGGTACAAAGCGTGACAGCCCGTGCAGCAAATAGATGGCGTCGTCGCCGTTCTGACAGCCGACGTGGACATGTTGGCCAAACACCGTCGCCTGCTTTGCCAGATAGCCGAAGTGCTCGACGGTTTTCACATAGCGCGGGTTATCGCTGATTTGTTGACGCTGCCAGGCGTGGAAAGGATGCGAACCGCCGCCGCAGATTTGCAGGTGGTGACGGAGAGCGGCGCGCTGTACCGCCTGATGGATGGCGCCGAGCTGTGCGGTGGCGTGGCTGATATCGCGACAGATGCCGGTCGCTATCTCCAGCATGCTTTCGGTGATGTCGTGTTTGGCCTCTCCCGCCGTCAGTTCGCGTTGGACATCGGCAATCAGCGTGGAGGCATCCTGGCTGAGGTCGTATCCCGGCGGGTTAACGACCTGCAACTCCAGCTCAATACCAAGCGTAAAAGGCGCTGAGACATGAAAATCAGGTAGCGTCATCGTCTTTCTCCTGTCCCCGCTTAAACTGCAAGTATAGGTGAAGCGCAGTGAGTGCGGACGGGATGAGAAAACCCCGGTGGCGCTGTCGCTTACCGGGGCTACAGAGTTGTACTATTTGGTCGCCCGGATGAGCGCAGCGCAATCCGGGGATCTGCTCGTTTAGCGGCGAACCGGCGCGTCGCCGGCGACATAGTAGGCCGCGGTGCTGCGCGGTAACGGCTGACGTCCGCGAATGGCATCGGCCATCTTCTCGCCAATCATGATAGTGGTGGCGTTCAGGTTGCCGGTAATAATCTGCGGCATAATCGACGCGTCGACGACTCTCAATCCTTCCATGCCGTGGACGCGGCCTTCGCCGTCGACCACCGCCATGTCGTCGTACCCCATCTTACAGGTGCCGCACGGGTGGAACGCGGTCTCGGCGTGATTACGCACAAACTCATCTAACTCCGCATCGCTCTGGCACTCAACGCCAGGGCTGATTTCGCGCCCGCGATACTTATCCAGCGCCGGCTGGTTCATGATTTCGCGGGTAATACGGATGGCGTCGCGGAACTCCTGCCAGTCCTGGTCGCTCGACATATAGTTGAACAGGATTGCCGGATGGGCATGCGGATCGCGCGATTTCAGACGCACGTGACCGCGGCTTGGTGAACGCATCGAGCCAACGTGGCACTGGAAACCATGCTCTTTAACCGCATTGGATCCATTGTAGTTAATCGCCACCGGCAGGAAGTGGTACTGAATATTCGGCCAGGCGAATTCCTCGCGGCTGCGGATAAATCCGCCCGCTTCAAACTGGTTGCTGGCGCCGATCCCGGTGCCGCCGAACAGCCATTCCGCGCCGATTTTCGGCTGATTCCACCATTGTAGCGCCGGGTACAGCGATACCGGCTCTTTGCACTCGTACTGCAGGTACATCTCAAGATGGTCCTGCAGATTTTCACCGACGCCGGGCAGGGCGTGGACCAGCGGAATATCAAACTGGCGCAGGAGTTCCGGATTGCCGACCCCGGAACGCTGCAGAATTTGCGGCGAGGCGATGGCGCCGGCGCAGAGCAGCACTTCTTTATTGGCCATTGCTTTCGACGGCGCGCTGCTGTCGCCTTCCAGCCACTCGACGCCAACGGCGCGTTTGCCGTCAAAAATAATGTGATCGGTCATGGCGTGGGTGCGGATGGTCAGGTTCGCGCGGCTGCGGGCCTGATCGAGATAGCCGCGGGCGGTACTGGCGCGACGTCCCTGCGGCGTCACGGTGCGGTCCATCGGGCCAAACCCTTCCTGCTGATAACCGTTGAGATCGTCAGTACGCGGATAGCCCGCCTGCACGCCGGCTTCCACCATCGCATGGAATAGCGGATTATTATTCTGTTTCGGCGTAGCGACGCTCACCGGACCATCGCCGCCGTGATAGTCGTTAGGGCCGATGTCGCGGGTTTCCGCTTTCCGGTAATAGGGCAGGCAGTCGAGGTAGCTCCAGTGTTCCAGCCCCGGCGCGGCGGCCCAGTTATCAAGGTCCATGGCGTTGCCGCGGATATAACACATGCCGTTAATCAGCGAGGATCCGCCAAGCCCTTTACCGCGTCCGCACTCCATGCGGCGGTTGTTCATATAGGGTTCCGGTTCGGTCTCATAGGCCCAGTTGTAGCGTCTGCCCTGTAGCGGGAAAGCCAGCGCGGCGGGCATCTGGGTACGGAAATCAAAACGATAATCCGGGCCGCCCGCTTCCAGCAGCAGGACGGTGGTGTTGGGATCTTCCGTTAAACGCGTCGCGAGGACGTTGCCGGCGGAGCCGGCGCCAATAATGATGTAGTCAAACTGCAAAAATGACCTCCTGGTTAAAATATGGATTGAAACTGACCCATCTCAACCTGGATGGATTTCACTTGGGTATAGCTCTGTAGCGTCATCACGCCGTTTTCTCGGCCAATGCCGGAGTGTTTATAGCCGCCGACCGGCATTTCCGCCGGCGATTCGCCCCAGCTGTTTATCCAGCAAATGCCGGCTTCCAACTGGTGGATGATGCGGTGAGCGCGGTTCAGATCCGGCGTGACCACGCCAGCGGCAAGGCCGTACTCGGTGGCGTTGGCGCGGCGAATCACTTCCGCTTCATCGTCATAGCTGAGAATCGACATCACCGGCCCGAAGATCTCTTCGCGCACGATAGTCATGTCGTCGGTGCAGTCGGTGAAGACCGTCGGAGCGACCCATGCGCCATTATCGAAGCCTTCGCCTTTCAGCACATCGCCGCCGCACAGCAGGCGAGCGCCTTCGCTTTTGCCGCTCTCGATATAGCGCAGGACATTCTGCCGATGCGGGAAGCTGACCAGCGGGCCGAAATTGGTATCATCGGCAAACAGGTCTCCGGCGCGGATACGGCCCACGCGCTGCAGGATCTTGTGTTCAAATTCGGCTTTAAACTTCGCGGGCACAAACACGCGGGTGCCGTTGGTGCAGACCTGTCCGGAGCTGTAGAAATTGGCCATCATGGCGATATCGGCGGCGAGGTCGAGGTTGGCATCTTCCGCGATAATCAGCGGTGATTTACCGCCCAGCTCCATGGTCACCTCTTTTAAAGAAGAGGCGGCGGAATTGGCCATGACTTTTTTGCCGCTGGCGACGCCGCCGGTGAAGGAGATTTTGGCGATATCCGGATGCTCGGTCAGGTACTGGCCGGTTTCGGCGCCGATCCCCGGCAGGACGTTGAAGACCCCTTCCGGCAGACCCGCTTCGCGGTAGATTTCCGCCAGCTTCAGCGCGGTGAGCGGAGTGACTTCGCTCGGTTTAAAGATCATCGCGTTACCGGCGGCCAGCGCCGGGGCCGATTTCCACAGGGCTATCTGGATCGGGTAGTTCCAGGCGCCAATACCGGCGACCACGCCAAGCGGCTCGCGGCGGGTGTAAACAAATGAACTGTCGCGCAGCGGGATCTGGCTGCCTTCCAGCGCCGGGATTAATCCGGCGTAGTACTCCAGCACATCGGCGCCGGTCACGATATCAACGGCGGCGGTTTCGCTCAGCGGTTTGCCGGTATCGAGCGTCTCCAGACGCGCCAGCTCATCGTTACGTTCGCGCAGGATATCAACCGCTTTACGCAGGATCCGCGAGCGCGCCATTGCGCTCATCGCCGCCCATACTTTTTGCCCCTGTTGGGCGCTTTTTACCGCACGGTCGACGTCTTCACGCCCGGCGGCCTGGACGGTTGCCAGCACTTCCCCAGTGGCAGGGTTGATGGTCTCGAAAGTTTTACCGCTGGTGGCGGCGACAAACTTGCCGTGAATATAAAGCTGCTGTTCGGCCATTCGGGACATGGTTTCCTCCATTATTGCGAAGTCGGTGGCAGATACTGCCTGATGAAATGGTCGGCGAGTGTTTCGGCACGCGTTTTGTCGAGCGGTTTACCGCTTAACGCCGCCCGCAGCCACAGGCCGTCGATCAGCGCCGCCAGACCGTAACCTGCTTCCTGCGCCTGCTCGCGGGGTAGCTGACGCTGAAACTCATACACGATGTTCGACAACAAACGCTTACTGCTGACCTGCTGCAGGCGATAGAGCATCGGCTGATGCATACTGCTGGCCCAGAAGGCGAGCCAGGCCTTCATCGCCGCGCCGCTTATCTGGCTGTCATCGAAATTGCCGGCGACGATGGCCCGCAGGCGCCGTTCAGCGCTGGCGCCGGGTAGCGCCCGCAGCCGCTGTAACACCGCATGGCGTAGCTGGCCGGTGATATCGCGCATCGTCGCTTCCAGCAGTCCGTTTTTATCCTTGAAATAGTGGCTGATGATGCCCGTCGATACGCCCGCCCGGCGGGCGATCTGCGCGATGGTGGCGTCATGCATGCCGACCTCATTAATCGCCGCCAGCGTGGCGTCGATCAGCTGCCGCTGACGTATCGATTGCATCCCCAGTTTTGGCATTTCCCGGACTCCATTCATCAGATTTGTTTATCTATTAAAGCGGTTTTTGATTGGACGTTCAATATAAAATGTGTCTTAATTGTTGCCGATTTGCTTTTTAATAGTTGCAATAAATGTAAGGAGAATGGATGACAGACCTTTCGCCGAGCAGAGAAAAGGACAAAATCAATCCGGTGGTTTTTTACACTTCCGCAGGACTGATTTTGTTGTTTTCCCTGATGACTATCTTCTTCAGCGATTTTTCCGCGGCCTGGATTGGCCGTACCCTGAACTGGGTTTCTAAAACCTTCGGCTGGTATTATTTACTCGCCGCCACGCTGTATATCGTGTTCGTCGTCTGTATTGCCTGTTCGCGATTCGGTTCGGTGAAGCTGGGGCCGGAACACTCGAAGCCGGAGTTCAGCGTGCTGAGCTGGGCGGCGATGCTGTTTGCCGCCGGTATCGGCATCGACCTGATGTTTTTCTCGGTCGCCGAACCGGTCACGCAGTATATGCAG
The DNA here is from genome assembly GCF_050600805.1 of Klebsiella sp. 141240. NCBI lineage: Bacteria > Pseudomonadati > Pseudomonadota > Gammaproteobacteria > Enterobacterales > Enterobacteriaceae > Klebsiella > Klebsiella sp. 141240. The sequence continues at coordinate 296,855 of NZ_JAQIRK010000002.1, forward strand.
CCGCCGGAAGGGGCGGGACAGACCATGGAGGCGGCGCGCCAGGCGATGGTGTGGACGCTATTCCACTACGGCCTCACCGGCTGGTCGATGTACGCCCTGATGGGAATGGCGCTGGGATACTTTAGCTATCGTTATAATTTGCCGCTCACCATCCGCTCCGCGCTCTATCCAATCTTCGGTAAAAAAATTAATGGCCCTATCGGCCACAGCGTCGATATCGCCGCGGTGATCGGTACGATTTTCGGCATCGCCACTACCCTCGGTATCGGCGTGGTGCAGCTCAATTACGGCCTGAGCGTGCTGTTCCATATTCCTGATTCATTGGGCGCAAAGGCGGCGCTGATTGTATTGTCGGTGATTATCGCCACCATTTCGGTGACCTCTGGCGTGGATAAGGGCATTCGTATCCTTTCCGAGCTCAACGTGGTACTGGCGCTGGGGCTGATCTTATTCATTCTGTTTATGGGCGATACTGAGTTCCTGCTCAATGCGCTGGTGTTGAACGTCGGGGATTACGTCAATCGCTTTATGGGAATGACGCTGAACAGCTTTGCCTTCGACCGCCCGGTTGAATGGATGAATAACTGGACGTTATTCTTCTGGGCCTGGTGGGTGGCGTGGTCGCCGTTTGTCGGCCTGTTCCTGGCGCGTATTTCGCGCGGGCGCACCATTCGGCAGTTTGTGGTCGGTACCTTAATTATTCCGTTCACTTTCACCCTGCTGTGGCTGTCGGTATTCGGCAATAGCGCGCTGTATGAAATTATTCACGGCAATGCGGATTTTGCCGCCGAGGCCATCGCTCACCCGGAGCGCGGTTTCTATAACCTGCTGGCGCAGTACCCGGCGTTTACCTTTAGTGCTTCGGTCGCCACCATTACCGGCCTACTGTTTTACGTCACCTCAGCGGACTCCGGCGCGCTGGTGCTCGGCAACTTCACTTCGAAGCTGAAGGATATTAATAGCGATGCGCCGAACTGGCTGCGCATCTTCTGGTCGGTGGTGATTGGCCTGTTGACCCTCGGTATGCTGATGACTAACGGCATCTCCGCGCTACAGAACGCGACGGTGATCATGGGGCTACCGTTCAGCTTTGTGATTTTCTTCGTGATGGCGGGATTATATAAGTCATTGAAGGTAGAAGATTATCGCCGCGAAAGCGCCAATCGCGACACTGCGCCGCGCCCGCTTGGCGTACAGGATCGTCTGAGCTGGAAAAAGCGCTTGTCACGCTTAATGAACTATCCCGGCACGCGCTATACCCGCCAGATGATGGAGACGGTATGCTTCCCGGCGATGGAAGAGGTGGCGCAGGAGCTGAAGCTGCGCGGCGCTTACGTTGAGCTGAAAAGCCTGCCGCCGGAAGAGGGCGATAACCTTGGTCACCTCGATCTGCTGGTGCATATGGGCGACGAACAAAACTTCGTCTACCAGATTTGGCCGCAGCAGTACTCGATTCCCGGTTTTACCTACCGGGCGCGCAGCGGCAAATCGACCTACTACCGTCTTGAGACTTTCCTGCTGGAGGGGAGCCAGGGCAATGACCTGATGGATTACAGCAAAGAGCAGGTGATCACCGATATTCTCGACCAGTACGAGCGACACCTGAACTTTATTCATCTACACAGGGAAGCGCCGGGGAATAGCGTAACGTTTCCGGGGATGTAAACCCGCTTTTGATATGGCGTCATGTTTTCAATGACGCCTTGTTTCAGAAGTGAACGGCTGGCGGCGATTATTTCGCCACCAGCTCCCGGCGAATGATTTCCGCCCCGGCGCTTAGCGCATGAAGCTTACCGCTGGCGACCTGACGCGATAACGGCGCCATGCCGCAGTTGGTTGATGGATAGAGCTTGTCGGCGTCGACGAACTGCAGGGCTTTGCGTAGCGTGCTGGCCACCTCCTCTGGCGTCTCAATGGCGTTGGTCGCCACATCGATTGCGCCAACCATTACTTTCTTGCCGCGGATGAGCTCCAGCAGGTCCATCGGTACGCGCGAGTTATGACACTCCAACGAAATAATATCGATAGAGGAGGTTTGGAGTTTCGGGAACGCCTCTTCATACTGGCGCCATTCGGAGCCGAGCGTTTTTTTCCAGTCGGTATTGGCCTTAATACCGTAGCCATAGCAGATATGCACGGCGGTTTCGCATTTCAGACCTTCAACGGCTCTTTCCAGCGCGGCGATTCCCCATTCATTGACTTCATCAAAAAAGACGTTAAATGCGGGTTCATCAAACTGAATAATATCTACCCCGGCGGCCTCTAATTCCCGGGCTTCCTGGTTGAGAATTTTGGCAAATTCCCACGCCAGTTTTTCACGGCTTTTATAGTGGTTGTCATACAGGGTATCGATCATCGTCATTGGCCCAGGCAGGGCCCATTTAATCGGTTTGTTGGTGAGTTGACGCAGGTATTTTGCATCTTCCACAAACACCGGCTGCTGGCGTTCGACGGCGCTGACTACGGTCGGCACGCTGGCGTCATAGCGGTTGCGAATTCTCACCGTTTGCCGTTTCTCAAAATCGACGCCGCTGAGATGTTCAATAAAGGTGGTGACAAAGTGCTGACGCGTCTGCTCGCCATCGCTCACGATATCAATGCCTGCGCGCAGCTGATCGTCCAAGGATAAACGCAGCGCATCGCGTTTGCCTAGTACTAACTCTTCATTCTGTAATTTCCACGGTGACCACAGCGTCTCGGGCTGCGCCAGCCAGGTCGGTTTCGGTAAACTGCCTGCGGTGGATGTCGGGAGCAATGTTTTCATACAGGTGACCTTTATTTTTTTATGATTTAGAGAGCGTAATGAGCTGACCATTGCTCAAGAATATGCTGGTACGGCTTAATAAACTGTTGTTCGGTAAATTTGCCCTGTTCAATCGCCAGGCGGCTGCGCTCTTCGCGGTCATAAACAATCCGGGTCAACGAATGATCCTGATTATTCAGGTTCGGCTGATAGCACTGCCCGGCCGCGGAGTTAGCGTTATAAATTTCCGGGCGATAAATCTTCTGGAACGTCTCCATCGTGCTAATAGTGCTGGCAAGCTCAAGGTTGCTGTAATCGCTGAGCAGATCGCCCGCGCAGAAGAAGGCCAGCGGCGCTACGCTATTGGTCGGCATAAAGTAACGCACCTGCAGGCCCATCTTATTGAAATAGGCCTCGGTCAGCGCCACGCCATCCTGCTGGTACTCGACGCCGAGAATAGGGTGCTGATTGCCGGTCCGGCGGTAGGTATGCTTATTGGATACGCTCAGGCAGATGACCGGCGACTTTTTAAAACATTCATGGTATTCGGCAGAGCGTATGAAATGTTTGAAAATATTGCCATGCAGAACGCCATAATTTTCCGGCACGCTGAATGTGGCTTTATCTTTATTATATTCCGGCAGTAATACGCTAAAATCATAATCGCGCACATAAGAGGAAAAGTTATTCCCAACAATACCTTCGATTCGCGCGTTGGTGGCTTTATCAATAATATTGGTTTGCAGAATCTCAATCACCGGGAATGCCGCATTGTGGCCGTTATCGGTAATATTCATCTCGACCGAAATAATATCGAGTTCGACGGAGTAACGGTCGCCGTGCGGATTATCCCACTGCACCAGGTTATTAAAGCGATTATCAATCATTGCCAGCGCATTGCGCAGGTTCTGCTGACGGTTTTCGCCCCGCGCCAGGTTGGCAAAATTGGTGGTAATACGCGTATTTTCCGCCGGGTTATAGTGTTCATCAAAACGACTACGTTTAATCGTAAAGGTAAAGTCTGTCATCGTCTCTTTCCACCCTGGGTTCTGATATAAAAATGCAGGTATTTCACATTCCCAGAATGACCTTGCGATTTATCTGGATTTATTATTCAGTAGCATTCATATTGTCTGCAGTTGCTGAAGACTATTTTTGCCAGAGTCATTGAGTGAGTGAAAGAGAGTTAATTTCAATACTGCATGAGCCATCTTCATGATCCATCATGTGCTCTGCGTAGATGTGCAAGACGGCTGAAGAAAACGCCCCGGCTTGTGCATCGTTAGCCGGGGCAAGACCGGTTTTACCAGCAGACAAACCCGCCATCGACCACCAGGTCAACACCGGTGCAGAATGAGGCGGCGTCGCTGGCGAGGAACAGCGCCGGGCCGGCCATCTCTTCTACCTTCGCCATGCGCTGCATCGGGGTCTGGCTTTCAAACTCGCGGGTCTGATGCACCATCTCCGGGCGGGTATTCATCGGCGTGGCGGTATAGCCGGGGCTGATGGCGTTGACGCGGATCCCTTTATCAACCCACTCCATGGCCAGGCTTTTCGACAGATGGATAACGCCGGCTTTCGAACAGTTGTAATGCGCCTGATCGAGGCCGCGGTTCACGATAATCCCCGACATCGAGGCGATATTGATAATCGACCCGCCGCCAGACTCCTGCATTAATTCCGCTTCTGCTTTGCAGGAGTTCCATACGCCGGTGAGGTTGATATCGATAACCCGCTGCCACTGCTCGCTTTCCATCTCCAGGGCCGGATTGGCGTTGGCGATCCCGGCGGCGTTAACGGCGATATCGAGGCGGCCAAAGCGGCTTTTTGCCAGCGCAACGCCGGCGCGCAGGTCGGCAAGCTGGCGGACATCGCCGGTATAAGAACAGGCCTGACCGCCGATGGATTCAATATGGCTGACCGTTTCCGCCAGCCCGCCGTCTTCGCGAAGATCAAAACAGACCACCCGCGCGCCGGCGCTGGCGAGCGCGCAGGCGATGGTTTGGCCGATGCCGCTGCCGGCGCCGGTCACGAAAGCGACGCGCTCCTGCAGGTTAAACAGCTGCTGTGCAAAGTCTTTGCCGATCATAGTGATTACTCTCTTCAATATAGTGTCGAACCTCGGGAGCCCGGTTTCCCGGATGGCGGCGCGTAGCGCCTTATCCGGGCTACCGCGTTCAGGACATAATCAAACCGCCATCGATATTGATGGTCTGCCCGGTGAGGTAGCGTGCATCGTCGGAGGCGAGGAAGGCCACCAACCCGGCCACGTCTTCCGGCTTACCGGCACGCTTCATCGGGATCCCTTCGACCCATTCCGCCATCAGTTCGCCCTTGCCGTAGCGCTTCTGCTCGGTGCTGAGAATTTCTCCCCACACGCGATCGTTGTAATCCCACATTTCGCTTTCGATGATGCCGGGGCAGAAGGCGTTGACGGTGATGTTCCACGGCGCCAGCTCGTGCGCCAGGCTTTGGGTAATACCGATCACGCCCATTTTGCTGGCGGCGTAGTGCGGCGTGTAGATAAAGCCCTGACGCCCCTGGCCGGAAGAGGTGTTAATCAGGCTGCCGTGGTTCTGTTTCACCATATATTTAGCGGCCTCGCGGCAGCACAGCCACACGCCGGTAGTATTAACCGCGAGCACTTTTTCAAAATCGGCTTTTGGCATCCGATCGTAGTAATCAATGGTGATCACCCCGGCGTTCTGAATGGAGACGTCAATGGCGCCGAAGCGCGCGGCGGCCTGCTCATACAGCGACTGTACCTGCGCTTCGTCGGTCACATCGACCTGCAGCGATAAAATATCCGCCTGATAGCGCTGACGCAGGGTTTCGGCGGTCTCGTGAACGCGCTCGGCGTTGGAGACCATCACCAGATTAGCGCCGTCGCGGGCAAAGCGCTCCGCAATACCTGCGCCGATGCCGCGGCAAGCGCCGGTGATAACTACCGTTTTATTATGGAAATCTCGTTGCATATTTTTTCCCTTTCGATAAGCCGGGCGCCGGGCCCGGCGGAATACGTGAATATGGTTGCCGATTAGCTGGAGGTGGCGCCGTTCGGCGGGATCGCGGCCAGCTTCTCTTCGTGGCGGCGCATCAGAATGACTTTGTTCTGCAGCTTCTGCTGGAACTGGTCGACGACAACGGCGGTGACGATCACCAGGCCCTTAATGACCATCTGCCAGAAGTCGCTAACGCCCATCATCACCATGCCGTCGGCGAGGAAGACGATCACGAAGGCGCCGATAATCGAGCCGGTCACCCGACCGCGGCCTCCTGCCAGCGCGGTTCCGCCGAGCACGGTGGCGCCGATGGCGTCCATCTCAAACATGTTGCCGGTCATCGGGTGGGCGGTTTGTAGCTGAGAGGCGACGATCAAGCCGACGAAGGCGGCGCACAGGCCGGAGAAGGCGTAGACGAAAATTTTGGCTTTGACGATCGGTACGCCGGCGAGGCGAGCGGCGGATTCGTTGCCGCCGATAGCGTAGATGTAGCGACCGAGCGGCGTTTTAGTCGTCAGCCAGTAGCCCAGTACCAGGAAGCCGATCATCAACCAGATCGGCAGATAAACCCCAAGCAGGGTACCGGAGCCCAGCGTGGCGAAACCGGTGTTGCCCAGCGCCTCCATACCGTTGAGGTTCGGGTAGGTGCTGCCGTTGTTAAACAGCAGGGCGGAGCCGCGGGCGACGTACATCATCCCTAAGGTACAGATAAACGGCGCGACGCCGAAGCGGGTAATCACCGCGCCGTTAACCAGCCCTACCAGCACGCCGAAGACCGCGACGCAAAGGATCACTTCAGGGACGTTAAAGAAGATGATGTCGCCGTTCCATAGCGGTAGCCCGTTGGTCAGCAGCGCGCCCGCGACCATCCCGCAGATACCCGCCACTGCACCGACGGACAGGTCAATGCCGCCGGTGAGGATCACCAGCGTCATACCGATGGCCAACAGGCCGGTAATCGCCACGTGCTGGGTCATGATCAGCAGGTTAGAGGCGGTCAGGAAGTTCGGTACCATCACGCTGAAGAATGCGATCACCAGCAGCAGGGCGATGAAGGTTCTGGCCTTCAGCAGGTACATATAAATCATATATTTCTGGTTCATGATGGATTCCAGCCTGATTAATCTTGAGGTGTTGAAGCCGCGATTAACTTTTCGCGGGTCACCGCATGGCGCGGTAAATCGGCGGTAATGCGGCCATCGGCCATCACCAGGATGCGGTCGGCCAGCGCCATCACTTCATCCAGCTCCGAAGAGGAGAACATGACCGCCAGCCCCTGCTGGGCCATTTTGCCGATCAGGTGATAGACGTCGGTTTTTGCGCCGACGTCGATACCGCGCGTCGGTTCGTCGAGGAACACCACCTGCGGCTGGGTCATCAGCGCCTTACCCAGCACCACTTTTTGTTGATTGCCGCCGCTCAGCGAGGTGATGGGCAAATTGGCGTCGCTCACCTTGATAGCCAATTGCTGAATCATCTCTTTTACGCAGGACTCTTCTTTCTGCGGATTCAGCCAGCGCCAGGCGCGGCGAAAACCCTGCAGGCTAAAATCAGAGAGCGTCATGTTGGATTGAATCGACATCATCTGCACCACGCCTTCGCCCTGACGGTCTTCCGGCACCAGCGCCAGCCCCTTTTTCAGGCGGTGTTGAAAGCGAGATTTGCCGATGCTTTCGCCGTTAAGATGTACCTCGCCGTTCTGGCAGGGCATTAAGCCAACCAGCCCTTTAAACAGCTCGGTGCGCCCGGCGCCCAGCAGGCCGTAAATGCCGATCACTTCGCCTTTGCTGAGGGTAAAGGTGACATCATTGAGTTTGTAGCCGCCGCTCGGATGCAACGCGGTCAGCCCCTTGACGTCAAGCACCGCGTTGCCTTTTGGCGCGGGCTGATAATCAAAGTGCTTTTTCTTATCGCCGACCATCTGTTCGATGATCCACGGCACGCTGGCGTCGCTGACGTTGCGCTCGCTGATAAAGCGACCGTCGCGGAAAATGGTGATGTTGTCGCCAATCTCCATCAGCTCTTCGAGGCGATGCGAAATATAGATAATGGTGACGCCGCGGCGCTTAAGCTGCTCGATGACCTTAAACAGCACTTTGACCTCGGACTGGCTCAGCGCCGAGGTGGGTTCATCCATAATCAGCACGCGGGTGTCTTTCGATAGCGCACGGGCGATTTCAACCAGCTGTTGATGGCCAATCCCCAGTTCGCCCAGTTGCGTGTAGGGATCGACGTCGAGCTCCAGCCGCTCCAGCAGCGATTTGGCTAACGCATATTGATATTTTTCGTTGATGCGTCCTTTCTGAAAGAATTCATTAGCCATGAATATGTTGTCCATCACATTCATATTGGGGAATAAATTCAGTTCCTGGAAAATAATGCTGATGCCGACTTTCTCTGCCTGATGGGTAGAGTTTAAAGTCACCGCCTCGCCATCGAGAATAATTTGACCGGAGGAGGGCGTTTCAACGCCGGCAAGCATTTTCATCATGGTGGATTTACCCGCACCATTTTCTCCGATCAGAACGTTAACCTTATTTCGATAGACCCGGTAGTTCACGTTATCCAGCGCGGTCACGCCGGGATAAATGCGCGAAAGGCCGCGGGTTTCGATAATCACTTCAGATTCGACTGGTTGGGGAGCGACGATATCTTGCGGCGTCATATTATTGACCTCCCGGATGAACGATTTTCGCCGGCGTGATTTCTGGAATAGTTTGTGGAATATCCCAGGCCGAGAAGACGCCATACACTTCTACGTTGTCGCCGGTTTTCAGGTTGGCCGCCTGAATCATCTTGACCGCCTGACTGTTAATATTTTTGCTGTATTCGCCAAACAGCACCTGGTCGTTAAAGTCCTGGTAGCTGGCGCCGCGGTAACCGTCGCGCAGCAAGGTGCCGCGCAGGGTTGGGCCAATCTGCACCATCACATTACCGATACTGCCATCGGCGAGGGTCATCTTGCCGCTGCGCGAGGCGCTATCCAGCTTGCTGACGGCGCCCGCCACCTTAACGTAAAAGATGCACGGGTTTTCGTCCTGGGCGCGGTAGCCCAGCGCTTTGCAGGCGCTATCGATATCTTTTTGCGCCTTCAGCGCGCTCATCAACTCCGCCGCCGGGCGGGCGTTGGCGACCACCTGCGGCACGATGCTCTGCTGCCAGGTTTTATCGATGTTCGCCATATGCGGATTGGGCGGGGATTTCAGGTCTGCCAGCTCCTGCTGCGAGACGATGCGGCAGCCGCCCAGCGCCAGAACGGCCAGCGCGAGACAGGTTTTCTTGTACATAATGCTCTCCTCTGCGCCCCCGCAGGGGCGCAACCACCCGAACTCAGGACTTGATGTTGAAGTCCTGAACTTTATCTGCGTTATCCTGGGTAATCAGAATGCCGCGGAACATCACGCGCTGCTTCGCCGGCTTCTCGCCTTTTTGCAGGTAGTTATCCAGATCGGTAACGCCCTGGGCGGCGATGGCCTGCGCCTGGAGCATCACGGTCGCCTGTAGCGTACCGGCCTTCACCGCATCGCGTTCGTCGTTGCTACCGTCGATACCGACGACGATCACATCGTTACGATTGGCCGCTTTTAGCGCCGCGATGGCGCCAAGGGCCACCGGGCCGTTACCGCAGATCACCCCTTTGACATCCGGGTGAGCCTGGAGAATGCTATCCATTATGCGTTTGCCGTCGATCAGGGTACCTTTGGCATCCTGTTTTGCCACGCTGACCATATCCGGGTACTGGTCAATCACCTGGTGGAAGGATTTAGAACGGGTGACGCAGTTATTATCGGCGAGGTTGCAGGTCAGTTCGGCGTATTTGCCTTTTTCCGCCATTTTCTCAACAAATACGTTGGCGACTTCTGAACCTGCCTGGAAGTTATTATGGGTAATTTGTTCCAGCGCAACATCATCAACCGGAATTTCACGGTTAATTAATACCACCGGAATGCCCGCTTTTTTGGCTTTTTCAATGGCGGCGACGCTGGCGGTGGAGTCGGCGTTATCGAGAATAATCCCCTGCACCTTTTTACCAATGGCGGTATCAATCAGCTCATTTTGCTTTTTGACATCTTCGCCATGCGAGAGCACGGTCGTTTTATAGCCGAGGGCCTGCGCTTTTTCGCTGGCGCCTTTGGCTTCCGAGGCGTAATAAGGGTTATCCAGCGAGTTAACCATTATCATAATGGTGCCTTTTTCGGCGCTATGCGCGGCAAAGGAAAAGGCGGTCAGGGTCGCAGCGGTTAAAAGAGTTAAACGTAATTTCATGACTCTGTTCCTGTATTTTTATATTCGAACAAATGATCCCTGAGCGGGCAGGGTTTACGGTCTGAAATTTCCCCAGAATAAATTCGGGGGTTGCGATACATCGTTATGGGCCGGGGTTCTCCTGTAGTGGGTTAATAAGGTTCGTCGCCCAATCTGACGCCGATGGGCATCAGGCCGGCGAATCCGGTTTCCATAATGTTCTGTTTACCGCATGGCGCCACTCCTGCCAGCGCTGCTGTAGGCGCTGGTGGCGGGCCATGTCGGGTTGAAAAGCGCTGTGTTCGGTTAAGAAGGCTTGCAGGTCGGCGGTTTCACCCGGAGTGAGGGCTTTTCGCGCCAGCAACGCCGCGCCGATGGCGGACAGTTCCGGGATATCGCTGCGCATCACCGGGCAGCCGAGCAGGTCGGCCTGGTATTGCATCAGCCAGTCGTTGTTGGTTGGGCCGCCGTCGACCATTAACGCCGTCAGGGTGAATTCAGCGTGCTGGCGCATCGCCGCCACCACGTCGGCGATTTGATAGGTAATGGATTCCAGCGCCGCGCGGATCAGGTGCGCGCGCTTGACGCCGCGGCTCAGACCGCAGATCACCCCGCGGGCGCTGTCGTCCCACCAGGGGGCGCCGAGCCCGGTCAGCGCCGGTACGAAGTAGACCCCTAAAGTCGAATCGACGGAGGCGGGCAGGGTATTCAGCTCATGGGCCAGATCGGCGGCGGAGAGTTCGCTCAGTCCGGTGCTGTCCGCCATCCATGCTACCGCATCGCCGGTATGGGGAATGTTGCCTTCCAGCCCCCACACCAGCTGGTCGCCATCGTGCCAGGCGACGGTGGTCGCCAGAGCGGCAATATCGCACTGGGCCGATTTGACTGGCGCCATCACCGAGGAGCCGGTGCCGTAGGTGGCTTTCACACAGCCAGCTTCGCCAAGCGCGTGGCCGAATAGCGCGGCGTGTGAGTCGCCGATCATCGCCATCACCGGGATACCGTCAGGGATCGCCGTTAGCCCTTTGGTGTAGCCAAACAGACCGCTCGACGGTTTAATCTCCGGCAGCGCCGCGCGCGGAATACCAAACAGCGTCAGCATCTCGTCATCCCACTCGCCGCGGTGCAGATTCAGCAATTGGGTGCGGGCGGCGTTGGAGTAATCGCAGAAGAAAGATTGTCCGCCGGTCAAATTCCACAGTAGCCAGCTGTCGATAGTGCCGAGGCAAATCTCGCCGCGTTCGGCAAGCTGATAGCCGTCGGGAGTGGCGTCCAGCAGCCAGCGCATTTTAGAGGCGGAAAACAGTGGCGCAATCGGCAGGCCGGTGGCGTGCTTAATGCGCTGTTCCTGACGATCGCGACGCAGGGTGTCGCAGAACGCGGCGCTGCGGGTGCATTGCCAGGTGATGGCGGCGTTAATCGGTTCACCGCTGGCGCGATACCAGCCGATGGCGGTTTCTCGTTGATTGCTGATAGCCAGCGCCGCGACGTTTTCCGCGCCGACGTGAGCCACCGCTTTGGCGATCACCGCCAGCGAGGCCGCCACCAGCGCCTCGCCGGATTGTTCCACCCAACCTTCGCGAGGGGTTTGGATCGCCAGCGGCTGCGAGAACTTGACGCTAACTTTGCCTTTGCCGTCCAGCACCACGGCTTTCGCGTTGGTGGTGCCTTCATCCAGCGCAATGATGAACTCTTTGGCTGTCGCCTGCATATGATGCTCTCCTCGGTCACACATTGTCCTGGAACGGCGGAGAATGGTTTATCTCCGGCCATTGCATGCGTCTACGCAGGCCATGATGTGACATATCGTTATCACTTTTTCATCACTGAATATATATTCGATAGTGATTATTTATTTGATACCTTAAGCCACAAACCCGGTGATGGGCTACCTGAAAAATCATCAATTGTGCTGGCAATCACATTTCACAGATTGGGAATATGACGCGAAGACGGGGAGGGGGATGGATTAATTTATTGAATTATAATTATTTATTTTGCAATCCCTGTGGCTGAAAAAACAGCCTCAGGGATTGTCGAGGCGGGAAACTGCGGTGGGTTAGTCGCTAACCAGTAGTCTGGCGGTGGGGTAATCGGTGATTAAAACGTCGATATAGCCGCCGGTAAGCGCGCCTTTAATTGCCGCGACTTTGTCGGTGCCGCCGGCCAGCGCGACCACGTTCGGGCATTTTTTGACTTTCTCCAGCGCCATGCCGATCACTGGATCTTCATCATCACGCAACACCGGCTGGCCGTATTTGTCGTAGTAGTGCAGGCAGATATCGCCAACCGCGCCGCGCGCCGCCAGCACCTGCAGCATATCTTCGTGATAATAGTTACCCGACGTTTTCAGCAACTGGGAAGGTTCGAGAATTCCAATGCCGACAATGGCGATATCGACCTCGTCAAAGCGGGAAACAACGTCGGCGACATCTTTACTGGCCAGCAGGCGGTTGCGCTCTTCCATGGAACCTTCGATGCTCTGCGACGGCAGCAGCCAGGCATCGCAGTTAAGACGCTGGGCCAGCGTCTGGGTGAGGATCGTCGCCTGCACGTTGCCGTTGGGCCCGACGCCGCCAAGCAGCTGGATGACGCCGCTGGCCTTCAGATTTTGCGCGTGGACCTCATCAACCATCGCGCGGATGGTCGAGCTCCATGAAGAGACGCCAATTAGATCTTTTGGCCGCAGGCGGGTTTCCAGGTAGTGCGCGGCGGCCGAACCTATCGCCCGCTTGATGGTATGGTCGCTGGCCTCTTCTTCGGTATCGACCACCACCGCCTGTTTAAGCCCGTAGCGATCCTCAAGCCCCTTTTCAAGATTGAGGAAAATATTCGATGGCTGCACGACGCTGATTTTCACGACGCCCTCTTTTTGGCAGCGGGTAATCGCGCGAGAGACAAATGACTGAGATAGCGAGAGAAGTTGGGCGATATCAGACTGCTTTCGTCCTTCCAGATAGTAAAGCGTGGCAATCTTCACCAATAGCCGTTGTTCATCCTGCTTAGCCATATTTATCCTCGAAAATCATTTATCGCCTTTCTTCAGGCGTTTAGCTGCAGCCATTATCGTAGTGACTTTTATCATACGCGAAAAAAAATCACACTTAAGTGTGATGGTGGTCAAATTTTTGCCACTCATCAAAATCGACTATGGACAAAAACAAAACAGCCAGGTCATAATCGAATAAAGAATCATCATTGAATATATATTCAAGGTGGCTTTGAGTCAACGAGTTTATCCGGGCTTCGCCTGGAGCGGGAGGCAGAATGTTCCTGAGTACGGCGCTGTGGTGGAAGGCTAACCACCGGCATGGGGATATCTGGTTTTTTTAGTCCCTGACGGAATAAATATTCCATATTGAAAATAAATTCAGAGGTATTAAATGAATCCCTACAGATTTGATGTCCAGACGCTTGAGCGCAAAGCGCGCGCCGTGCGCCGCCACATTGTCCGCTTAAACGCCAATAGTCCGGCGGGCGGGCACACCGGGGCCGACCTGTCGCAGGTCGAGCTGTTAACCGCGCTCTACTTCCGTGTGCTCAATGCGGCGCCCGATCGTCTTGACGACCCGCAGCGCGATATCTATATCCAGTCGAAAGGCCATGCGGTGGGCTGCTACTACTGCGTACTGGCGGAAGCGGGTTTCTTCCCGATCGAATGGCTGGAGACCTACCAGCACGCGAACTCGCACCTTCCCGGCCATCCGGTGCGGCAGAAAACGCCGGGCATTGAGCTAAATACCGGCGCGCTGGGCCACGGTTTGCCCGTTGCGGTGGGGCTGGCGCTGGCCGCAAAGAAAAGCAATAGCTCCCGCCGCATCTTTTTAATCACCGGCGACGGCGAACTGGCGGAAGGCAGTAACTGGGAGGCGGCGCTGGCGGCGGCCCATTATGGCCTCGATAACCTGGTCATTATTAATGATAAGAACAATCTTCAGCTGGCTGGGCCAACCCGCGAAATTATGAATACCGATCCGCTGGCCGATAAATGGCGCGCCTTCGGCATGGAGGTCAGCGAATGCGAGGGTAACGATATGGCCTCGGTGGTCGCGGCTATCGAAGGGCTGCAGCAGAACGGTAAACCTAACGTCATTATTGCCAACACCACGAAGGGCGCGGGCATCTCCTTTATCCAGGGGCGCCCGGAGTGGCATCACCGGGTGCCGAAAGGCGAGGAAATTGCACTGGCGCTGGAGGAACTGAAAGATGAGTAATGCAGAACACCTGGCGAACGTGATGGTCGAGGCGTTTATCGCCGCGGTGGAAAAGGGCGTCGATCTGGTGCCGGTGGTCGCGGACTCCACCTCAACGGCCAAGATCGCTCCTTTTATTAAGCAGTTCCCCGGACGGCTGGTTAACGTCGGTATCGCCGAGCAGAGCATGGTCGGCACCGCCGCGGGGCTGGCGCTCGGCGGTAAAGTGGCGGTGACCTGTAACGCCGCGCCGTTCCTTGTCTCCCGCGCTAACGAGCAGATTAAAGTCGATGTCTGTTACAACAACACCAACGTCAAGCTCTTTGGCCTTAACGCCGGGGCCAGCTATGGCCCGCTGGCCAGTACCCACCATGCTATTGACGACCTGGCGGTAATGCGCGGTTTCGGCAATATCCAGATTTTCGCCCCCTCCACGCCGCGCGAATGTCGGCAGATTATCGACTACGCCCTGGCGTATCAGGGGCCGGTTTATATCCGCCTTGACGGCAAGGCGCTACCGGAGTTGCATGACGACGCGTACCGTTTTGTGCCCGGCGCGGTACTGACCCTGCGCGAAGGCGAAGCGGTGGCGCTGGTAGCGACCGGTTCAACGGTGCACGAAGCGGTGGAGGCGGCGCAGCAGCTTGCCGACCTCGGCATTGAGGCGAAAGTGGTCAGCGTGCCGTCGATTCGTCCCTGCGATACCACGGCGCTGCTGGCGGCGCTGCAGTCATGCCGTTCAGTTATTACCGTCGAAGAACATAACGTCAACGGCGGGCTGGGGAGCCTGGTCGCCGAAGTGCTGGCGGAAGCGGGGACAGGGATTGCCTTGCAGCGTCTGGGGATCCCGGATGGCGAGTATGCGGCGGCCGCCGATCGCGGCTGGTTGCGTCAGTATCACGGTTTTGATGCGGCGTCGATTGTCGCGCGGGTACAGAAAATAGCGCAGGGTTGAAAAAAACGCCCTCCCGGCGGGGAGGGCGTCAGACACTAATATTATCAGAAGTGGGTGTTGACGCTCATATACCAGGTACGGCCGGATTCGTTATAGGTCTCCGCGCCAGCGCCGTACATACTCCCTTTGTCGCCGCCGGTGGTTTGGGCGTTACCCGCGCGCCAGTGGCGCTTGTCGAAGACGTTATCCACGCCGCCGGTCAGGCTGACGTTTTTGGTCACGTCCCAGGTCGCGCTCAGGCCGAGAATGCTATACGGGCTGACCTCGTTCTTCTCGCTGCCGGTGACTGGCTGGCCTTTGTAGTTGTACTTCTTCGGTTCCTGCTTGCCGTACCAGGTGAAGGTCGATTGCACAGAAACGTCCTGATAAACCTGCCAGCTCAGCGTCGAGTTCAGCGTGTATTCCGGAATAATCGACAGGCGATCGCCGGTCTCTTTGTTCTTACTCTGCAGCATGTAGGTGATGTTGTTGGTCCAGTTCACCGTCTCGCTGACCGGCACGTTCAACGTGCCTTCCAGCCCTTCAACTACCGCTTTCGGCACGTTTTCCCATTGGTACAGGTCGGTGCGATTAGCATTTTGATAAACCGGGGCGTAGCCCGCTTCAATCTTGTTACGGTAATCGTTACGGAACCAGGTAACCCCCGCCAGCCAGCCGTCGCGTTTGAACTCGAGGCCGATCTCTTTGTTGATGCTGGTCTCGGCTTTTAAATCTTTATTCCCTTGCAGGTAGCAGCCCTCTTGGCTGGCGTAGCAGCCCTGACCTTTACTGTAGAGAATATAGTTGGGGTTGGTCTGATACAGGCTCGGCGCTTTATAGGCGCGGGCGATACCCATTTTCAGGGTAAAGTCGTCGCCCAGACCCTGCGACAGGTTCAAGGACGGGCTCCAGTTATTACCGACAATACTGTGGTGATCGAAACGCAGCGCCGGCGTCAGCATGGTGGTATCGGTCACTTCCATGTTGTTCTCGGCGAACAGGGAGAAGATTTCCGCTTTCGAATACGGGCTGCGGCCGGTGCTGTCATAGCCCGGAATTTCGCCGCCAGACAGAGCCTGAGTATTGGAGGCGTTGTCCTTCATGCGCTGCTGGTTCCATTCACTACCCAGCGTCAGGTTCTGGTTAACCCACAGGTCGAACGGAATATTGACTTCGCTGTGCAGCATCACGTCCGACAGGTCGATATCGGTAAACTGGTTGCTGCTGAAGATCCCCTCGGTGCCGCCCGCCAGACCTTCGCCTTTACGCGAGTTGCGGGTGTGTTCGTACTGCGCCCAGTTGCTGGTGGTCACGCCGTTATCCCAGCCGCCGTTCCAGGTCACGGAGTAAGTATTGCGATAGAGTCGGTTGGTCTCTTTACCGTAGTTCTCTTTCACCAGATCGTTGCTGTTGGTGTTTTGCGTATCACCGGCATACAGGTTGCCCTGGCGGCTATAGCCGGCTTCAAACTCCAGCGACTGCATCGGCGCGAAATCCCAGCGGACCACGCCGTTGATGTTTTTGTTTTCTACCCCTTCACGCCCGGCGGGCAGGGTATCGGCGTAAATGCCGGTACGTTCAGACTGATGGCCCTGGTTGATATCCCAGGCATCAGCCTGGGTTTTATCGAGGTTACCGTACATGCGGAAGCTGAAATCGCCGCCCAGCGGGCCGCTGAGGCTAAAGTCGGTACGCTTGGTCGCGCCTTCGTCTTTATGCTCCGGCATGTTCATGTAGGCGTTCCACGAACCATGCCACTGGTTGTCGAATTTTTTCGTAATGATGTTGACCACGCCGCCCGCCGCGCCGTTGCCGTAGCGCGCCGCCGCCGGGCCGCGGATAACGTCAATACGTTCGATCATTTCCGGCGGTACCCAGCTGGTATCGCCGCGGGTGTCGCGCTCGCCGCGCCAGCCGAGACGAACAGAGTTACGGCTGGTCACGGGCTTACCATCAATCAGGATTAAAGTGTTTTCCGGGCCCATACCGCGAATATCAATCTGGCGATTGTTGCCGCGCTGGCCGCTGGTGGAGTTGCCGGTCAGGTTGACGCCCGGCATGGTACGGATGATTTCAGAGACGTCGCGCGCCGGCGGACGTTTGCGAATTTCATCGGCGGTAATGGTAGAAACGCCCGGCGCCTGCAGGTTTTGCACCTCGGCGGTGACGACCATCGTTTCTTCACCGGCGGTTTGTTTACTGTCGGTGGTTTCTTCTGCCGCGCACAGCGGGAATGCCACCCCGTAGATACCCAGATTGACCATTAAGGCCAGGGACTTAATCCTGTTATTCATTGTAAGTCAGTTCCGCTTTTCTTTGCCGCTTTCCCCAGAAGCCCCTTCCCACCGGGAGGGGAGACGGCATAAATGTAGCCAGTAGAAGGTGAACGCTTTCCGTAGCCGACCGAGCCAAACGCTCTGAAAAGACCCTCTCTGACCTTGATTTAATGTAATGAGAAGACGCGCTACCCATAGGCGCGTTAATACGCTATTGCAAATGCAAATAGTTATCAATAATATTATCAATAAATATTACCTTTGTTGATAAAAATCACGGTAAACATAGGGTTACTGACGGAATGCAAATAACGGGAAGTGACGACTGGTGGCGGGGGATCGCCGGCCCGCAGACAGAAGCGCTGGGCGACGCATATCGGGTGACCTTCTGGTGGCGCGATCCGGCGGGCAGCGAAACCACGTCGCCGATTCGGCGGGTGTGGATTTACATTACCGGCGTCACCGATCACCACCACAATGCGGCGCCGCAAACCCTGCAGCGCATCCCCGGTACCGATGCCTGGTGCTGGCAAACCACGCTCCCCGCCAGCTGGCGCGGCAGCTACTGTTTTATTCCTTCCGAACGCGACGACGATTTTTCCCCGCAGCTTTTTAACGGTGAAGCACCGGACCGCGCGCTGCTGCGCGAAGGCTGGCGCAAACTGCTGCCGCGGGCGGTTGCCGATCCCCGCAATCCGCAAAGCTGGAAGGGGGGGCGCGGCCACGCGGTCTCGGCGCTGGAACTGCCGCAGGCGCCGGAACAGCCGGGTTGGCATTATCGCGAGCCGGTTTCGCCAGCGCCGCGCTGTATTGAATGGCGCAGCCAGCGATTAGGTAACCAACGACGAGTGTGGATTTACACCACCGGCAGTGGGACGGATCGCCCGCTGGCGGTCCTGCTTGACGGCCAGTTCTGGGCCGAAAGCATGCCTGTCTTTGCGCCGCTGGCGGGGCTGACGCGGGAAGGCCGCCTGCCGCCGGCGGTCTATGTGCTGATCGACGTTATCGACAATCAACACCGCGGCGTGGAGCTGCCCTGCAATCGTGATTTCTGGCTGGCGGTACAGGAAGAACTGCTGCCGCTGGTGCAGGCCGTGGCGCCATTCAGCGATCGCGCCGACCGGACGGTAGTAGCGGGACAGAGCTTCGGCGGTCTGGCGGCGATGTATGCCGCGCTCCATTGGCCGCATCGTTTTGGCTGCGTTCTGAGCCAGTCGGGGTCGTACTGGTGGCCGCAGCGCGGCAGTAGCCAGCCGGGAGTGATACTTGAACAACTGCAGCGCGGCGAGCTTCGACCGCAGGGGCTGCGCATCTGGCTGGAAGCCGGCGTGCGCGAGCCGATTATTTTTCGCGCCAACCAGGCGCTTTTCGCGCAACTACGGCAGACCACGCCATCCGTTTTCTGGCGCCAGGTTGACGGCGGTCATGACGCGCTATGCTGGCGCGGCGGGCTGACGTCCGGGCTTATCCAGCTGTGGCAGCCTTTGCGCCGCGGGCAACAACACGCGCTTAATGAGGAGTGAGAGATGCAATTCAGCAACCCCTTCGACAATCCGCAAGGGCAGTTTTACATTCTGCGCAACGCACAGGGGCAATATAGCCTGTGGCCGCATCACTGCGCGCTGCCGACAGGCTGGACGGTGGAGTGTCCGCCGCAGTCATTAGAGGCCTGTAACGCCTGGCTTGCCGCCAACTGGTCAACCCTTATCCCAGCGCACTACGCCTCCTGAGGAGCTTTCGATGAGTACACGTTTACCGCTGGTTGCGGCGCAGCCGGGAATTTGGATGGCTGAACGCCTCTCCACGCTACCCGGCGCCTGGAGCGTTGCCCACTATGTTGAACTGCGCGGCAATCTTGATCCGGCGCTGCTGAGTAAGGCGATCGTCGCCGGGCTTAAGCAGGCCGATACCCTGAGCATGCGCTTTTGTGAAGATAACGGCGAAGCATGGCAGTGGGTTGATGATGCGCGCGAGTTTGCCGAGCCGCAAAGCGTCGACCTGCGCCAGCAGGCCGATCCGCACATGGCCGCGCTGGCGCTGATGCAAAGCGATCTCGGGCAGAATCTGCGCGTCGATAGCGGTAATCCGCTGGTCTGCCATCAGCTCATGCGCGTTGGCGACGACTGCTGGTACTGGTATCAGCGCTATCACCATTTGCTGGTCGATGGCTTTAGCTTCCCGGCCATTACCCGCCAGATCGCCGCTATTTATCGTGCCTGGCAACGCGGCGAAGAGACGCCGGATTCACCGTTTTCGCCGTTCGCCGAGGTGGTGGAAGAGTATCAGCGCTACTACGGCAGCGAGGCGTGGCAGCGCGATAAAGCCTTCTGGCAGGCGCAGCGTCAGGCGTTGCCGTCTCCGGCCTCGCTATCAGACGCGCCGCTGGCCGGGCGGGCGACCAGCAGCGATATCTGGCGCCTGAAACTGGAGGCCGATCCGGCTGTCTTCAGCCAGCTCGCCGCCAGCGCGCCGCAGTGCCAGCGTGCCGATCTGGCGCTGGCGCTGACGACGTTGTGGCTGGGGCGGCTGTGTGGCCGAATGGATTACGCGGCTGGCTTTATCTTTATGCGCCGCATGGGATCGGCGGCGCTGACCGCCACCGGCCCGGTACTCAACGTACTGCCGCTGGCGGTGAATATCGACGCGCAGGAGACGCTGGCGCAACTGGCGACGCGTCTCTCCGGGCAACTAAAAAAAATGCGCCGCCATCAGCGCTACGATGCCGAGCAAATTGTCCGCGATAGCGGCAAAGCGGCGGGCGACGAACCGCTGTTTGGCCCGGTGCTGAACATCAAAGTCTTTGATTACCAGTTGGATATCGACGATGTGCAGGCGCAGACGCATACCCTCGCCACCGGCCCGGTGAATGACCTCGAGCTGGCATTATTTCCGGACGAACACGGCGGCCTGTCGCTGGAGATCCTCGCCAATAAAGCACGTTATGATGACGTCACGCTGAACCGCCACGTATCGCGTCTGACATCGTTACTGGCGCAGTTTGCCGCCAATCCGGCGCTGCGCTGCGGCGAGGCGGAGATGCTGTCGGCAGAAGAAGGCGCGCAGCTGGCGTTGATCAACAATACCGCGATGCCGCTGCCGACCACTACCCTCAGCGCGCTGGTGGCGGAACAGGCGCGGAAAACGCCGGATGCCCCGGCGCTGGCGGATGCCAACTGGCGCTTTAGCTACCGCGAAATGCGCCAACAGGTGGTGGCGCTGGCCAACCTGCTGCGGCAACGCGGCGTGCAGCCGGGGGATAGCGTGGCGGTTGCCTTACCGCGTTCGGTCTTCCTGACGCTGGCGCTGCACGGTATCGTCGAAGCCGGCGCCGCCTGGCTGCCGCTGGATACCGGCTACCCGGACGACCGTCTGCGGATGATGCTGGAAGATGCGCAGCCATCGCTGCTGATTACCTCTGACGATCAACTGGCCCGGTTTAGCGATATTCCGGGACTGACCAGCTTGTGTTATCAGCAGCCGCTGGCTGCTGAAGATGATACGCCGCTGGCGCTGTCAAAACCGGAACATACCGCGTATATCATCTTTACTTCCGGTTCCACCGGACGGCCGAAAGGGGTGATGGTCGGCCAGACCGCCATCGTGAACCGCCTGTTGTGGATGCAAAATCACTATCCGTTAACCGTCGCCGATGTGGTGGCGCAGAAGACGCCGTGCAGCTTTGATGTCTCGGTATGGGAATTCTGGTGGCCGTTTATGACCGGCGCCCAACTGGTGATGGCGGCGCCGGAGGCGCATCGCGATCCACAGGCGATGCAGCGGTTCTTCGCGCAGTACGGCGTGACCACCACCCACTTTGTTCCGTCGATGCTGGCGGCGTTTGTCGCCTCGCTGGATAGCGATAATGTGTCTTCCTGCCGGACGCTAAAACGCGTTTTCTGTAGCGGCGAAGCGCTGCCGACGGAACTGTGTCGCGAATGGGAGCGCTTAACCGGCGCGCCGCTGCATAACCTGTACGGGCCGACGGAAGCGGCGGTGGACGTCAGTTGGTATCCCGCCTGCGGGCCAGAGCTGGCGGCGGTAACCGGCAACAGCGTGCCCATCGGCTGGCCGGTATGGAACACCGGATTACGTATTCTTGATGCCGCCATGCGCCCGGTGCCGCCGGGCGTGGCGGGTGATTTGTACCTCACGGGCATCCAGCTGGCGCAGGGGTATATGGGCCGCCCGGATCTCACCGCCAGCCGCTTTATTGCCGACCCGTTTGCCCCCGGCGAGCGCATGTACCGCACCGGCGATGTGGCGCGCTGGCTGGATAACGGCGCGGTAGAGTATCTTGGCCGCAGCGACGATCAGTTGAAAATTCGCGGCCAGCGCATTGAGCTTGGCGAGATCGACCGGGTGATGGCGGCGTTGCCGGACGTCGCGCAGGCGGTGTGCCACGCCTGCGTCTTCAACCAGGCCGCGGCCACCGGCGGCGATGCCCGCCAGCTCGTCGGTTATCTGGTGAGCGAGTCCGGCCAGCCGCTGGACGTGGCGGCGCTGAAGGCCCGTCTTAGCGAACAGCTGCCGCCGCACATGGTGCCGGTGGTGTTGATCCAGCTGGAATCTTTCCCGCTCAGCGCCAACGGTAAGCTGGATCGTAAAGCGCTACCGCTCCCCTCCTTAAGCAGCGAGCGCAGCGGTCGCCCGCCGCAATCGGCTACCGAAATGGCCGTTGCCGCGGCGTTCAGCCAACTGCTGGGCTGCGAGGTAAATGATATCGAGGCCGATTTCTTCGCCCTCGGCGGCCATTCGCTGCTGGCGATGCGTCTGGCGGCGCAGCTTAGCCGCGAGCTGGCGCGGCAGGTGACGCCGGGGCAGGTGATGGTTGCTTCGACGGTCGGCAAGCTGAGCGCGCTGCTGGCTTCCGACCTGAGCGACGAGCAGGCGCAGCGCCTGGGCTTCGATACGCTGTTGCCGCTGCGCGAGAGCGACGGTCCGACGCTGTTCTGCTTCCATCCAGCCTCCGGTTTTGCCTGGCAGTTCAGCGTGCTGGCGCGTTATCTTAGCCCGCGCTGGTCGATTACCGGTATTCAGTCGCCGCGTCCGACGGGGCCGATGGCCTCCGCCGCCAACCTCGACGAAGTCTGCGAGCACCATCTGCGCACGCTTTTAGCGCAGCAGCCGCATGGGCCTTACTATCTGTTTGGTTATTCGCTCGGCGGAACGCTGGCGCAGGGGATTGCCGCCCGTTTACGTCAGCGCGGCGAAGAGGTGGCGTTCCTCGGCCTGCTCGATACCTGGCCGCCGGAGACGCAAAACTGGGCGGAGAAAGAGGCGAACGGTCTGGATCCCGAAGTACTGGCGGAAATCGCCCGCGAGCGCGAAGCGTTTCTCGCCGCTCAGCAGGGGCAGGCTTCCGGCGAGCTGTTCAGCGCGATCGAAGGTAACTACGCCGATGCGGTGCGCCTGTTGACGACCGCGCACAGCGCAAAGTTTGACGGTAAAGCAACGCTATTTGTGGCGGAGAAAACGCGCCAGAAAGGGATGGATCCGCAGGTCGCATGGGGGCCGTGGGTTGGCGAACTGGAGGTGTTCAGCCAGAACTGCGCTCACGTCGAGATTATCTCGCCGCAGGCCTTTGAAGCGATAGGCCCGGTAGTGCGGGAAATTCTGGGGTAACGGTAGAGCTCGGGCTACCCTTTTTTGGTAGCCCGGCTCAGCGCAGCGCAAGCCGGGTAACAAACAGGCTGCGCTCAATACGCCTGGCGGGATAGGTTTTTAATGGGATTGTAGGTTATCGTTGTCAATAAATCGGTAAAGTCGGCGGGGTTGTCCCGGCTGGCCATAGGATCTCTCAACGCTCAGTATGTTGCTGCTAACAGAATGTTCAAGATAACGCCGTAGTGTGGTTTTGCTGAGTCCGGTAGCGGTGACAATATCGTCAATGGTTAACGCTTTTCTTTTATCGTCATTAAATACTGATAAAATTTTCTGCCATGTTGCTTCTTCAATACCCTTATTACTGGATGGTAATGTGGTGTTGACCGCCTGTAGGGACAGCAGCTCATCAATTCCTTGCTGATCGACAACTTTCCAGATTCGTTGCTGTTCATAAAATTTAATATATCGTACTAAGGACTGTTCCAGTCTTTTTAATGATACTGGCTTAAGCAGATAATCAAATGCGCCATTACGGATGGCCATACTACAGGTCTCCATATCGCTGGCGGCAGTGATAAAGATAACCGCACACTGAAGTGATTTTAGTTCTGGATCGTTGAGTAAGGAAATACCTTTACCGTCTGGTAGATAATTATCGAGTAGAATGAGTCGTGGCGATGATGCACGTAAAAACTTACGTGCATCTTTCAGGTTGGCAGCGATACCCGCAAGCCTTAATAAAGGGTGTCGGGTGAGTATTTCCGCATGGAAGTGAGCCAGTTGGGGCTCATCTTCAATAATTAATACATCAATAATCTCGGGTTGCATAATCAGGTTCTTCTTTATCTGTAGGATAAGGTAGTGGCGAAGGAATGAATAATGAGAAAATGGTTCCGTGCGGAGCGTTGTCTGAAACCTCAATGAGTCCGTTGGCACGCAGGACATAGCTGGAGATCAAATGTA
Organism: Klebsiella sp. 141240; assembly: GCF_050600805.1. NCBI lineage: Bacteria > Pseudomonadati > Pseudomonadota > Gammaproteobacteria > Enterobacterales > Enterobacteriaceae > Klebsiella > Klebsiella sp. 141240. The sequence continues at coordinate 320,815 of NZ_JAQIRK010000002.1, forward strand.
ACCCCAGGCCGTGATCGTCATCTTGCTTGGTGGTCACGCCAGGCTGGAACATTCTTGATTTCAATTCCGAGGAAATACCAATGCCGTAATCTGCTACTTCAATAAGTAACTCCCGTTCATTTTGCTGAACTAGCACATCGATCGGCCGGTGAGGAAGAGGCACTTTTTGGGTCGCTTCAATGGCATTGTCCAGTAGATTCCCGACGATGGAGATAAGCTCAGATTCGGAGAAAACGGTACTCTGTTGCGGCATAAAACACCCAGGGTCGAAATTTAATGTGATGCCTTTCTCTTGCGCCCGGGAATATTTTCCGAGTAATAGACCGCAAAGTAGAGGTGACTGGAAGCGTTGCGTCAGAAAATCCAAAACTAATTGGATATGCGAAGACTGTGTTTGGATGTAATGCAGCGCTTCATCATAATGGCCCATGGTCAGTAAGCCAGAGATAGTTGAGATACGGTTCAACTGCTCATGGCGCATAACCCGGAGGTCGTTGACATAATGTTTCACCTGACTTAACTGCTCACTGAGCCGGTCTATTGTATTTTGATCGCGAAAAGTGATCACCCATCCCTGCAATTTCCCTTCCACATAAACGCGGACCCGACTGGCGACGATGGTTACGCGATTGAAAATAACAATTTCATCAAACGCATCATCGCTTTCCATTATCTGAGGATCGAGGAACGCACTGTCCTGTATGATATCGGTCATGAGGTTTTTTTGGATGGTCGCTTTCGCTTGCTGAATATTCAGTAATTTTTTAGCCGCTTGATTGAGTATTTTAACCCTTTTGTGGGTATCAATAACAATGACCCCTTCATAGATTGATTCAAGAATGGCTTTTTGTTGGCGGACCAACATGCCAATTTCACAGGGTTCAAGTGAAAACATCTGACGTTTGATGCTACGGGTGAAAAGCCAGGAAAAAATAAAGAGAATAGCAATAATGAATAATACAGCGAAAGTAATATGGACTATATGACCAAGGGTAATTTCATCCAGATAACTCTGTAGGTAACCGACAGAGATGATGCCTATTACTTTTCCTTTTGCATTAAATACGGGAACTTTACTTCTGAGTGACAACCCCAGAGTCCCTTTCCTTTTGGTGATCGTACTTTTGCCTGCTAAAACTGATGCGTTATCACCACCAATCATTTGTTTCCCGACAATAGCAGGGGTCACAGAGTGATAAAGATGGATTTCTCTGGTGTCGCCCACAACAATAAAACTGGCATCGCTGAATTTCACTATGGTATCCATAATGCTGGCGATTTTTTTTATGTCATGAGATTCAATGGCTTGTTGTAAATCAGGAATGGAGGCTATTTGTTCAGCCTCGTGTTCTGCTCGGTAAGATATCCGATTATATAGTTGATGAGTCAGGCCAATGTACAACCAGACGCCTAAAATAATAAAGAGTGATGCGATAAGAAGTGCCAGATTAATAAATAATCTAATCTGAAAGTTAAATTTCATAACCTGATTTATGTTTTGTAAGGTAATTTTAACATACTACCATGGGGATAAAAGAAGTCCACCTAAAGGTTAGCTTTTGGCGATAGCTATGATTGATAAAAGTAAATAATTGTTGCCTCAAACATAATTGGATACGTTTGTTTTTATTGTTTATATTTTGAGTTGATTTTTTGTTGCGTAATAAATAAAAAAACATTAAACGCCATACTCACCTTTAAAACTCTAGTTCTAATATGCTAGCTGTCACATATTTCTATGCTTAACGTTGAATAATCTAGCCCAGCTAACAAAATTGGGGGGCTTTTATGAGCGTTGAAGATATTGTGGCTGTTCCACAAACAGCACAAAAATCATTGAAGGATAAGTGGTGGCGAATACTCGATACCTGGAAAATTGGTATTGTGCCGTTGCCATTGTTTGTTCTGGCTGGCGCACTCATTGCGGTCGACTGCCTGAACGGTAAATTACCGGCCGATATCGTGGTCATGGTGGCAACGCTGGCGTTTTTTGGTTTTGCCTGCGGTGAATTTGGTAAAAGATTGCCATGGTTAGGAAAAATTGGCGCAGCGGCGATTTGTGCAACCTTTATTCCTTCTGCATTGGTGTACTACGGTTGGTTACCGGAGATCGTGGTGAAATCCACCACCGAGTTCTATAAATCCACCAACATTCTTTATCTCTACATTTGCTGCATCATCGTCGGCAGCATCATGAGTATGAACCGCACTACGCTAATTCGCGGCTTCTTCCGTATCGTCTTTCCTATGGTTTGCGGCGAAGCGGTTGGCATGGTGGTGGGCGTGGCGATGGGTTATCTGCTCGGGATGTCGCCGTTCCACACGTTCTTCTTCCTGGTTCTGCCTATTATGGCGGGCGGCGTCGGGGAAGGCGCGATTCCGCTGTCGATCGGCTATGCCACCATTTTGCATATGGATCAGGGCGTGGCGCTGGGTAAGGTCTTGCCAATCGTCATGCTGGGCGGTCTGTCGGCGGTGGTGATGGCTGGTTGTCTGAACCAACTTGGCAAGCGCTTCCCGCACCTGACCGGTAATGGCGAACTGATGCCGGATCACCAGAGCGATGTGGGCAACAGCCTGACCAACGCCATGAGCGGTAAGGTTGACGTCACGACGCTGGCTTCCGGCGCGCTGCTGGCCGTACTGCTCTATATGCTGGGGATGCTTATCCAGAAATACACCGGTTTACCCGCGCCGGTTGGCATGCTGTTTGTCGCCGTACTGTTGAAGATAGCCAATGCTGTCTCTCCACGGATGCTGGAAGGCTCGCAGGTTGTATATAAATTCTTCCAGACCGCCGTCACCTATCCGGTGCTGTTCGCTGTGGGCGTCGCGATTACGCCGTGGCAGGACCTGATGAGCGCGTTCACCATTTCTAACCTGGTGGTCATTATTGCGACCGTTGGCGCGCTAGTGCTGACCGGTTCTTTCGTAGGCAAAAAGTTGGGTATGTATCCGATTGATGTGGCGGTGATCTCTTGCTGCCAGAGCGGCCAGGGCGGTACCGGCGCAGTGGCGATTCTCTCCGCAGCTGAGCGCATGTCTCTGATGCCTTTCGCTCAAATTGCGATTCGTATCGGTGGGGCACTCAACGTCGCTTTGTCGTTGCTGGTGCTAAGTAAATTTATTCTGTAATGCTAAAGAAGAAGTCTGGTTATGAAACTTGCTAGTTATTTACTCAACGGTGTCCGCAGCTACGGCATCGTTACCGACGATGGAATTGTCGATCTCGGAAGCCGTTTGGGACAACGCTACGGTGATTTAAAGGCGTTACTGGCAGGGAATGCTGTGACAGAAGCTCGTGCGTTTGCGCATGAAAAAGCGGATGTCGCCATGGAACAGGTTGAATTTTTACCGGTGATCGAGACCCCGGGTAAGATCCTTTGCGTCGGCATGAACTATGCCGAAAAACGCAAAGAGTTTAACGAACTTAACCCAGCACCGACGCTGTTTGTGCGTTTTGCGGATTCGCAAACCGGGCACCGCCAGCCGGTACTGAAGCCGCATTATTCTTCTGAGTTCGACTATGAAGGCGAACTGGCCGTTGTCATCGGACATAGCGGCGAAAACATTCCGTTAGAACAGGCGCTGAATTTTGTTGCGGGCTACAGCTGCTATATGGATGGCTCGGCGCGCGACTGGCAGCACACCTGGTATACCGCGGGTAAAAATGGTCGCCAGACTGGCGCATTTGGCCCGTGGATGACCACCAGCGATATTATCCCCGATCCGCACCAGCTGGGCATCCGTACCTGGCTGAACGGCAAGCTGATGCAGGACGATAATACTGGTAGCATGATCCACCGCGTGGCGGAGCTAATTGCTTATATCAGCACGTTTACCGCATTAAGCGCAGGTGATGTGATCATCACCGGTTCCCCTGGCGGCGTGGGTAAAAAACGTAACCCTCCGGTCTTTATGCAGGCGGGCGATCGCATCGAAGTGGAGATCGAGCATATCGGTCGCCTGAGCAACGTGATTGCCGATGCGCCGGTGAGCGTGGCGAATACCGAAGCAGTTTGCCATCAGGTGGCATAAGGACGCGGGTAATGTTTGATAGCCAATGTATTGACCTGCGGACCGTTGATGTCTCCCGCCAGCCGGCCAGGCTGGCGGCGATTCAGGCGCTGCTGGCGGCAAATGACTTGGTTATGGACAGCGGAGTGACGCTTTTTGTCACCGCCTGGGCAGGGGATGCGTTGGTAGGTTGCGCAGGCCTGGCAGCTAACGTCATCAAATGCGTGGCGATTGATGACCGCTGGCGCGGTCTGAACCTCAGCGCGCGCCTGCTCAGCGAGGTACAAAATCTGGCCCTGGAGAAGGGCCATTTTCACCTGTTCCTCTACACCCGCCCCTGTAACGGCGAACGTTTCCGTCAGTGTGGTTTCTGGCCGGTGTCGCAAACGAAAAACGTGCTGCTGATGGAAAATACCCCGCGCGGTATCTCTCAGTACTGTGCCGGGCTGACCAAACGGCGTAAGCCCGGCGCCACCCTCGGCGCCGTGGTGATGAACGCCAATCCGTTCACCCTTGGACACCGCTACCTGGCCGAACAGGCGGCGAAACGCTGCGACTGGCTGCATCTCTTTGTGGTACGCGAAGAAGCGTCATTCTTCCCGTTTCGCGAACGGCTGGCGATGGTTCGCGAAGGCGTGTCGCATCTGCAGAACGTCACCGTCCACGAAGGCGGCGAGTATGTGATTTCGCGTGCGACCTTTCCCTCTTACTTCCTGAAGGCCAGCGGGCTGGTGGAGACCGCGTGGTGCGAGCTGGATTTGCAAATTTTCCGCCAGCACATCGCGCCGGCGTTGGGGATCACCCATCGCTTCGTCGGCAGCGAGCCATTTTGCCCGATCACCCGCCAGTATAACGAGGCGATGCGTCGTTGCCTGAGTGCGCCGTCGAACCCGCGGCTGCCGCCGGTTCAGGTGGAAGAGTTGCCGCGTAAAGCCCGCCGTAATGGTCCGCCAATCTCTGCTTCTGAAGTGCGTCGTCTGGTGGATAAGCACCAGTTCGCGATGATTCGTGAGATGGTGCCGGAAACCACTTACCACCATTTAGCAGATAATTATTTTGCCGCAACGGCATGATTTTAATGAATTTACCAGGAAATAAATTATGAAAATCGTTAAGGAAGCGTTATCCGGAACGGTCGAATCAAGCGACCTGATGGTGAAAATCGCCCCTGCTGACGGCGAGCTGGATATTGTTATCCGTAGCGAAGTGTTTAAGCAGTTTGGCGAACGTATTCGTGAAGTCGTCGAGGAGACGCTGGCGAAGCTGGACGTTCGCGAAGGTTTGATCGTGATTGAAGATAAAGGGGCGCTGGACTGCGTGATCCGCGCCCGGCTGCAAAGCGCGGTGATGCGTGCGGCTAATGTCACCGCCATTGACTGGGAGAAAATGTAATGAGCAAACTTCGCCGCAGTATGTTGTTCCTCCCGGGCGCTAACGCCGCCATGCTGTCAAACGCCTTTATCTACCGCCCGGACTCGATCATGTTCGATCTGGAAGATGCGGTCTCGCTGCGTGAAAAAGATTCTGCGCGGGTTCTGGTATTTCATGCCCTCCAGCACCCAATGTACCAGGATATCGAAACCGTCGTTCGTATTAATCCGCTGAATACGCCCTTTGGCCTGCAGGATCTTGAGGCGGTGGTGCGCGCTGGCGTGGATGTTGTCCGTTTACCGAAAACGGATTCCCCGGAAGATATCTACGAGCTGGAAGCACACATCGAACGCATCGAAAAAGCCTGTGGTCGAGAAGTGGGCTCTACCCGCGTGATGGCGGCGATTGAGTCGGCGCTGGGCGTGGTTAACGCCGTTGCCATTGCCCGCTGCTCGAAGCGCCTGATCGGTATTGCGCTGGCGGCCTTCGACTATGTGATGGATATGCAAACCGAGCGCGGTGATGGCAGCGAGCTGTTCTACGCCCGTTGTGCCGTGCTGCATGCCGCGCGCGTCGCGGGCATCGACGCCTTCGACGTGGTGTGGTCTGACATTAACGACGAAGAAGGTTTCCTGAAAGAAGTCGATCACATCCGCAAGCTGGGTTTCAACGGCAAATCGCTGATTAACCCGCGCCAGATAGATTTGTTGCACAACGCCTATGCCCCGACGCAGAAAGAAGTCGACCACGCGCTGCGCGTGGTGGAAGCAGCGGAAGAGGGCGAACGTAATGGCCTCGGCGTGGTATCGCTGAACGGCAAAATGATTGACGGCCCGATTATTGACCATGCACGTCGCGTTCTGGAACGCGCGAAATCCGGCATTCGCCGTTAATTGTGCGCAGCGAGGAAAAGTAATGAGTAAGTTAACTGAAGAATTGCACCAGAAATACGCGCACCTGCGTCATCTACAACCTTTTACCAGCGCGCATACCATGACGCCTTGGCTGTCGGATAACGACGCTAAACACCACCGCAAGCTGTGCGCCAATCTTGAAGAGGCCGTAAAACGCAGCGGCCTGAAAGACGGAATGACCATCTCTTTCCACCACGCGTTCCGCGAAGGCGACAGGGTGATCAATGACGTGGTCGCTTTGCTGGCGCGAATGGGGTTCAAAAACCTGACCCTGGCATCCAGCTCGCTGATGACCTGCAACGACGCGCTGATTGAACATATTCAGTCCGGGGTGATTACCCGCATCTGGACCTCCGGTATGCGCGGCAAGCTGGCGGAGGCGATTTCCCATGGCCTGATGGAAGAGCCGGTGCAGATCCACTCGCACGGGGGTCGCGTGAAGCTATTGCAGGATGGTGAGATTAAAATCGACGTGGCGTTCCTCGGCGTACCTTGCAGCGATGAATACGGCAATGCCAACGGGACTCAGGGTAAGGCCTGCTGTGGCGCTCTCGGCTACGCGATGGTCGATGCGCAGTTCGCGCGTAATGTGGTGCTGTTGACGGAAGAACTCGTGCCGTTCCCGAACATGCCGGCGAGCCTGGTACAGGATCAGGTTGATTACATTGTTAAAGTGGACAGCGTTGGCGACCCGGCGAAAATCAGCGTCGGCGCGGCGCGCGTCACCAGTAATCCGCGGGAGCTGCTGATCGCCCGTCGCGCGGCGGAAGTGATCGAGCACTCCGGCTATTTCTATAACGGTTTCTCAATGCAGACCGGTTCCGGCGCGGCATCCACCGCCTGCACCCGCTTTATGGAAGAGAAGATGGAGCGCAACAATATTGTTGCCCGCTTCGCGCTGGGAGGCATTACCGGCAGCCTGGTCGATCTGCATGAAAAAGGGTTAATTGAGAAATTGCTCGACACCCAGTGCTTCGACAGCCAGGCGGCGGCGTCGCTGGCGCGTAACCCGAATCATATCGAAATCTCCACTAATGTGTATGCCAATCCGGGGGCGAAAGCGGCCAGCTGCGACCAGCTGGATATCGTGATCCTCAGCGCGCTGGAAATCGACACCGACTTTAACGTCAACGTCATCACCGGTTCCGACGGGGTGATGCGCGGCGCATCCGGCGGCCACTGCGATGTGGCGGCGGCAGCGAACCTGACGATTGTCGTGGCGCCGCTGATTCGTAGCCGAATCCCGACGGTGGTGAAGCGGGTAACTACCATGGTGACGCCGGGCGAAAGCATTGATGTGCTGGTGACCGACCACGGCATCGCAGTGAACCCGGCGCGCCCGGAAGTTCGCGAGCGTCTGCTGGCGGCAGGTCTGCCGGTACTGGAGATGGCGGAGCTGTATGCCCGCGCGCTCACCCTGACTGGCGAGCCAAAGCCTATCGAATTTACCGACCGCGTGGTGGGGATAATTCGCTATCGAGATGGTAGCGTCATTGATGTGGTGCACCAGGTGAAATAGGGTAAACAATCCATGCTACCAACGCCTGAAATGTCGGGCGTGAGTCTCAATCTCCTGCTGGCGGTGAAAGCGCTTTGTGCTCCACGCCAGCAGGAGTGGCTGACGCGTTGGCAATTTCCGTTTATTTTCTTACTGCTGGTGAGGCCGCTGTCAGATGCGGCTAACCAGATAGAACAACGTATTGATGGTTGGTTTAGTCGTGATTAACGTGCGTATCGCCAGTCAATTAACCATGCCTGATATTGTCATGGCTGCCAGACAGGCATTGCTTGATGAAGTTTACTTAACACCTAAGCCAGGTTTGGTGGATGCGGCTAATAATGGCGCGCACCGGGATATGGATTTATCGCTATTCTTACGCAGCATCGATGCGATTACTCCGTGGCTATCTCATTTCTGGTTTAAGGCTGAGCAATACTGCCATGTGGATGAAACCGCGCTATTGCCGCTGATTCGCCCAATTGGGTTGGCTTGTGAACAAGCGATGTTTACCGCCACTCATGGTATTAATACCCATAAAGGCGGCATCTTTTCTCTTGGGTTACTCTGTGCTGCGGCAGGATGGTTGAGCGGACGTAGCGAAGCGCTAACGTTATCATCCCTTTGCGAAACGGTCAGGCGCATTACTCGTGGCATTGTGGCAAAAGAACTGCAGGGTGGCAGCTCTGGAAAGACCGCGGGAGAGCGATTATATCAACAATATGGATTAACCGGGGCGCGAGGGGAGGCCGAAAGCGGGTTTCAGATCATTCGCCAGCATATACTGCCATGGTGGTTTACTGAGCATTGTCCTCGGAAACGTTTGCATCAGGCGCTCTTAAGTTTAATGGCCGTTAATCCCGATACTAATCTCGTCTCAAGAGGGGGGCTGGAAGGATTACATTTTGTCCAATTGTATGCCAGCCAATTACTTGCACATGGCTGGACTACTGCGGATTTAGCGATCATGGACAAAGCGCTAACCAACCGAAACCTTAGTCCAGGAGGGAGTGCGGACCTTTTAGCTGTTGCCCAGGTGCTTATGCTATATGCTTAACGACGTCCCAGCGGCACCACCAGCGGCGTATGCGCCACCGGATCCTCGATTATCGTGCAGCGCAGGCCGTAGATACGCTCAATCAGATCCGCCGTGACGATCTCTTTCGGCGCGCCTTCGGCAACGATCTTACCGTCGCGCAGGGCGATCAGATGGGTGGCGTAACGGCAGGCCTGATTGAGATCGTGCAGTACCGCCGCCAGCGTATATCCCTTCTCGCGATTCAGCTCGCTTAACAGTTCCAGCAGGTCGATCTGATGGCTGATATCCAGCCAGGTCGTCGGCTCATCAAGCAACATAATCGCTGTCTCCTGCGCCAGTACCATCGCAATCCATGCCCGCTGGCGCTGGCCGCCGGAGAGGGTATCCACGCTCTGCAGCGCGAGGTCGACAATACCCGTCGCCCGCATCGCGTTATTTACCGCTGTTTCGTCTTCTTTACGCCAACGGGTAAACATCGGCTGGTGCGGATAGCGCCCGCGCGCCACCAGCTCTTGTACGGTGATATCGCCGGGCGTGGTGGCATTCTGCGCCAGCAGGCCAATCCGCTTCGCCACCTCTTTGCTGGCGTAGCGCTGGATCTGCTCGCCGTCGAGATAAACGTGTCCGCTGGACGGGGTCATCAGGCGGCTGAGGGTGCGCAGCAGGGTTGATTTACCACAGCCGTTGGGACCGATAATCGCCGTGAAATGGCCGTCAGGAATTGTGACGTTCAGCGATTCGGCGATGGTCTTTTTGCCGTAGGCCAGGGTCAACTGGTCGCCGCGCAAACGGGAAGTTACAGCGGTCATTTTTTGCGGGACTCCTGAATTAATAACGCGATGAGGTAGATACCGCCAAGACTGACGGTGACCACCCCTACCGGTAACTGATAAGGCATGAACAGGCGCTGAGCGCAGTAATCGGCCAGCGCCAGCAGCAGCGCGCCGCACAGCGCCGACTGGGTTAATCCCCAGCGTGCGGTACCGCTTATCCGCCGGGCGATATGCGGCGCGACCAACGCGACGAAAGAAATAGGCCCGGCCAGCGCGGTGGCGGAAGCGGTCAGTAGCACCGCCACCAGCATCAGCAGCAGGCGCGAACGTTCGACCCGAACCCCCAGCGCGCAGGCGGTATCGTCGCCCATCTCCAGCAGCCGCATCCGCCGCGCCAGCAGCGCGCCGCACGCCAACATCAGCAGAATCAGCGGCGCCGATGGCCAGGTTTTGCCCCACGTCAGGCCGTTGAGCGAACCGGCATTCCATAATCCGGCGGAAAGGGCGGTCTCAAGCGACGCGCGCAGCAGCAGCCAGGTATTGAATGCCACCAGCATGGCGCGCACGCCGATGCCGATAATGATCAGGCGGAAGGTTTCAATGCCGTTGCGCCACGCCAGCAGCCACACCACCAGCGAGGTCAGCACGCCGCCAAGCATTGCCGCCAGCGCGATGGCGGTCAGGTTCTGGCCGAACATCACCATCGCTACCAGCACGCCGCTCCAGGCGCCGGTGTTGAAGCCCATTACGTCCGGGCTACCCAGCGGGTTACGCATCAATGACTGAAAAATGGCGCCGCTGACGCCAAGCCCCGCGCCGATCAGCAGCGCCATCAGCACGCGCGGCAAGCGCCATTCGGTGACCACCATGCTGACGTTACGCGGCGCGTCGCCGAGTAGCGCCGAAACCACCTGTTCGATGCTGAGCGGCACCAGGCCATTACCCAGACCGAGCAGCGACACCAGCAGACTGGCGGCGATCAGCAGCAGGCAGCAGAAAATCAGGCGGCGGGAAGGGGCCATCACAGCGCACCTCCTCGCGGCTGACGGCGAACCAGCCAGATCAGCACCGGCGCGCCGATAAAGGCGCTGACCACCGAAACGCGCAGTTCACCGGGCACCAACAGGCGGCCAAGCACGTCGGCAAACAGCAACAGGGCGGGAGTGGCGAGCAGCGTAACCGGCAATGACCAGCGGTGATCCGCGCCGACCAGCCAGCGCGCCATATGCGGCATCATCAGGCCGATAAAGGCGATAGGGCCGACCAGCGCCGTCGCGCTGCCGCACAGAACGGTGATCGCCAGCAGGCCGATAAGCTGGGTGCGCGCGACCCGGCTACCGAGCGCGGTGGCGGTGTCGGCGCCGAGACTCAGGCTGTTTAGCGCCCGGCTGAGAAACAGCGTTACCGCGGCGGCAATCAGTACCGGCAGCAGGACGATTTTCAGCGTTTGCAGGGTGCGAATATCCAGCGAGCCGGCCTGCCAGAAGCGCAGCTGGTCATATACGTCCGGGTTGAGCAGGGCGATGCCGTTAGATAAGCCTTCCAGTACCGCCGCCAGCGCCACGCCCGCCAGGGTCAGGCGCACCGGGCTAAGCTGGCCGCCGCCCTGGCTGCCGGTAAACGCGACCAGTAACGACGCGGCGAAGGCGCCGCAGAAGGCCATCAGCAGCTGCTCCTGCGGCGAAGTGATACCCAACAGCGCCGCGCCTAACACGATGGCGAAGCTGGCGCCGGAGTTGACGCCGAGCAGGCCCGGGTCGGCCAACGGGTTACGGGTGAGGGTTTGCATCAGCGCGCCGGCGAGACCGAGCGCGCAGCCGGCGAGCAATCCAGCCAGCGTACGCGGCAGGCGGGCATCCAGTACGATGGTACAGTCGGCGCTCTGACAACTGCCGGAAAAGGCATCGACAATCACGGAAGGCGGCAGAGGTTTGGCGCCGATAAGCAGGCTGAGCGCAATCGCGAGAGCTAAAAGTAACAAGAGACCAGGCACGGCGACGGCGCGCACCGTGGTCGTAGAAAACGACATAGTTCAAATCCCTGATATGATAATGATAGTAGTTATCGTTATCGATTTTATTCAGGTATGTTATCATGAGAAACCATAAAAATGGTATGAAAAATAACGACAAGGCCCTTGCATGAACCGACCTTCCCGGCTGCTTGATGTCAGCCTCCTGCGCACCCATCCGGCGTTCCGCGCCGTCTTTATCGCTCGCTTTATCTCGATCCTGTCGCTTGGCCTGTTAGGCGTGGCGATCCCGGTACAAATCCAGATGATGACCCATTCGACCTGGCAGGTGGGGCTCTCGGTGATGTTGACCGGCTGTTCAATGTTCATTGGGCTGATGGTCGGCGGCGTGTTGGCCGACCGTTATGAACGCAAACGCCTGATCCTGCTGGCGCGTGGCACCTGCGGCGTTGGCTTCGTCGGCCTGTGCCTGAACGCCATGCTGCCGGAACCCTCGCTGGCGGCAATTTACCTGCTGGGGATCTGGGATGGCTTCTTCGCCTCTTTAGGCGTAACCGCGCTATTGGCGGCAACGCCGGCGTTGGTGGGCCGCGAAAATCTGATGCAGGCAGGGGCTATCACCATGTTGACCGTGCGTCTCGGTTCGGTGATCTCGCCGATGATCGGCGGCCTATTGCTGGCGACCGGTGGTGTTGCCTGGAACTATGGCCTGGCGGCGGCAGGGACGTTCATTACCACCCTGACGCTGCTACGCCTGCCGCTGCTGCCGCCACCGCCGCAGCCGCGCGAGCATCCGCTGAAATCGTTACTGGCGGGGCTAAAATTTCTCTTTAATAGCCCGCTTATTGGCGGTATTGCGCTGCTCGGCGGCCTGTTGACGATGGCCAGCGCGGTGCGGGTGCTTTATCCGGCGCTGGCGGAAGGCTGGCAGATGTCAAATTCGCAAATTGGCCTGTTGTACGCCGCCATCCCACTTGGCGCGGCGCTGGGAGCGTTAACCAGCGGGCAACTGGCGCATACCGCCAGGCCGGGAGCGTTGATGCTGATGACAACGGTAGGGTCATTTGTGGCGATCGCTTTATTCAGCGTGATGCCGTTCTGGGCGCTGGGCGCGCTCTGTCTGGCGCTGTTTGGTTGGCTGAGCGCGATAAGCTCGCTGCTACAGTACACGCTTATCCAGACGCAAACGCCGGAGAATATGCTGGGGCGCATTAATGGCCTGTGGACCGCGCAGAACGTCACCGGTGATGCCATTGGCGCGGCGTTGCTTGGCGGATTAGGGGCGGTGATGACCCCGGTGGCTTCAGCCAGCGCCAGCGGCTGGGCGCTGGTGATTGTTGGCGTATTACTGATTGGCTTATTGCGCGAGCTACGTCGTTTTCAGCGTCCAGAGATGGTCAGCGAAAGTTAAGCGCGATAATAGCAAAAAGGCCCCGGATTGCTCCGGGGCCTGGCTTCACTTATAACACTTAGTATGCGCCGAGGTCTTTCCAGACGTCGAACTGGCCGCAGTACAGGTCAGGCTGGTTGCCCTGAGACCACCATTTCACCTGATAGTTGTGACCTTTCCAGCTCACGGTTTCAAAGGTACCCCAGTTGCCGCCATAAACGGTTTTAGCATCCCACAGCGGGTAAGGCGTAGCGTCGTCAGACGGTACCACGTCATCATCCTGCGCAGGCGTGGTGTCATCAGTCTCTTTTTCTTCGTCAGCAGGTTCATCTGCCGGCTCATCGGCTGGCTTGTCATCACTCTGACCGTTTCCGGAAGCCACGACGACGGAGAGGATAAAGCGCTGCTGGGTTGACGGTTCGCCCCAGGTGTCGCGAACGAACAGGGTAAAGGTAAACTCGGTATCCGCGGTGACGACCGGGACATCGAACTCAATAACCGCGGCGGTTTTATCCACAACATCAATCGCTGCCGGCACGCCCCAGCTGTAGCTCAGCTCGTCGCTATCTTCATCAGACGACTTTTCCCCGGACAGACGAACGCGGGAGCCGCCTACGACCATCATCTCAATCGCCGCCTCTGGCGCATGGTTTACCGTCGGTTCAGTCTGGTCTGTATCTTCTTCCTCCTGTTCATCAGCTGGCGCAACGTTGATGCCTTCGAAATAGAACGGGTCCATATCGATAACTTCAGAAGCGATTTCATATCCCAGACCTTCACGGGCGGCGTTAACCAGCACGCCGTTGTCCTGGTCGATAGTCCAGGTGAACATGCCGCCCAGACCCAGCTTCGCCGCGTATTCGCCTTTGGCTTTCACGGTGCGCGGCGTATCCAGCGACATAAACAGTTTGGATTCCGGGTTGTAGAGGTAGTCAGCGTCAGCCACCTGGTCGGTATAAACGTTAAAGCCGTTACGCCCTTTCTGGTTTTCCAGGTCCAGGTAGTTATAAATGACGTCATACCATTCGGTGGTACCCGATTCAAAGGTACCGACGGTGGTGCCGTTACCCGGGTTATAGGTACCTTTCAGCGGAGACAGCGACTCCAGCTCGGCGTTGCGGCCGTTACGGGTATAACCGGCGTAACCGATGTTGATACGTTCAGCGGGGAAACCTTCCGCCAGCAGATGTTCAACGATGGTGTTAACCGCCCAGCCGCCTTGTTCAATGGCGTTCAGGTTGCTGTGGTGAGCAATGCTTTCGGCCCACGGGGTGCCGAAGAAGTCATAGGTCATCAGGTTGATGCCGTACAGACCGGCGCTGAGCAGCGCTTTGACGTTGGAATAATCGAAAGTCTTCACCACCGCCGAACTGGCGATAGAGATTTTGACATCGCTCAGGCCGGCGGAATCCAGCTGCTTACGCAGTTCGGCAATCAGCAGGGCGTAGTTATCGCCATCTTCCGGGCCATAAGGGTTACCGGCGCCTTCAGCGTTCGGGTATTCCCAGTCGATATCCACTTCGCTGAACATCGGGAACTGTTTGAACAGCTTCACCACGCCTTTAGAGAAGGTTTTACGTGCGGAATCAGATGCCGCGGTTTCATGGAAGCCGTTACTCATGGTCCAGCCGCCGATGCTCATGGACAGCACCAGGTTGTGGCCCTGCTGTTTGGCTTTCGCCTGCAGGTCGCGCAGGCCGCCGAGCAGGCCTTTGGTGTTCGTCTGGGTTACGGTTTTCGGATCGACGTCCCAGCCGCTAACGCTGTGGCCAACGTTAACGTAAGACTGGAAGTCGCCCCACGGGTCGAGGAAGGTCGGTTCATATTTGACTTTGCCGCACTGCTCGGCGCCTTCGGCCACCACATCGCGATACAGACCATCCACTTTATGGAAGCCGGTCACGCCGACGAAGCCAACGATGATTTTATCGTAAGCGGTCGGTGAGACGTTGGTCAGGTCGTAGCCGCGGCCGCGGTTATCTTTCGCATCGCTGCCCTGCAGGCGACCATCATACTGAGACCAGTCGGTGTAGTAACCGAATACCTTTGGTTTGGTGGTTGCGCTTTTGTATTTGTTATAGACCGGTTTGGCGACGCGGTCTGACGTGTAGCTGTAGTTGCTGACTTCAGTTGCCGGGTTAAAACCATCTGCGGCGTTGCTGGTTTCGGTCAGGGTATCGCCCTTGATCAATTTGCTAGTGGTCACGGTAAGTTCCTTCTGAGTTGAATGTCCACCTCAAGTGGTGTGGGGCAGATATTCGGGGAAGGCGGCGACGATGGCTAATCACAAAACAACACCTCAAATGATGATGTTTCGCATGAGGAATGGATGAGATATCAAAGGGGAAAAGGAATAAAAAGTCTTTTGTAACAGATAGATGATGTGTTTGATGAGATGAAATGAGATCCCGGCGCCTGGCGCCGGGATGGGAGACTCAGGCAAAGAGCGCGGATAAACGCTGCAGGACCAGCATGGCGCTGTAGTAGTCAAGACGGAAGGTTTCGGTACCCAGCGGATAAACGCGCTTCGCGGCAACCGACGGCAGGTGCGCCAGCAGCGGGTTAGCGTAAATGGCCTCAGCGTCTTTCTGGTCGCCGGCGAACAGGAACAGGCTTTCGCCGTTGATACCCGCCGCCAGATTCTCGCCGCCCAACTGCACGATGTCGTGACGCTTACCCTGGCTCTGGCTGGCGTGAAGGCCGCCCGGCAGCGCCGCCAGCTTAAAGCCTAACTGTTCCAGCATCTGACCCTGCGCTGATTCCGGCGTCCAGATATTGGCGCTATGCGCCGCGGCGGTATAAACCAGCGCGGTGACCGGCTGCGGCGGCAACTTCAGTTTCTCTTTTAACGAAACGAGCTGTTTATTGAATTCGGCAATGCGCGCGTCCGCCTGCTTCTCGTGACCGGTGATATGCCCTAATTGGGTAAGCAGCGTCTGCCAGCTTTTATCGTCGTAGTTGATGACAAGCGTCGGCGCGATAGTCGAAAGCTGGTCGTACAGGGCCAGCGCGGAATCTCCCCCGGTGGCGCTTATCAAAATCAGATCCGGCATCTGCGCCGCCACCGCTTCGGCGCTGGGTTCGCCAATATACAGTCGCGCCAGTTTGCGCTTTTTCGCGACATCGCCCCACTGGCGCAGAAAGCCCTGCGCGTCGGCCACGCGGTTATTCGGCGTGGTTGCGCCGCTGGCCACCACCGGCGCATCAATAGCCAGCAGCGAGCCGGTGAGGGTAACGCTGGTTGAGACTATGCGCAGCGGCTGGCTTTCCAGCGTATGGGTGCCGCGGCTATCGGCGATCTGACGCGGCCAGTCCGCCGCCAGCGCTGAGGTAATTCCTAAAAGGCACAGCCCGCTGGCGAGTAAAGTACGACGGCAAAAAGTGGCAAAATTCACGAATTCGCATCCTGAGTCAGTTGTAGTAAATACGTCTCATTTTCAACATTGTGTTGCCTGGATGCAAGTTTAAGTCGCATAACCTGCTGTTTGTGCGGTTGACAAGGAGAGCAATACCTTTTAGGTTAGCCAACAAAAATATAAATGATAATTATTCTTAATATCTTTATCGTTTTTGGAGGATGATATGGAAACGTCACTGGCTGAGGATGTACAGGAAAAAACGCAGACCCTGTCGCCGCAAAGCTTCTTCTTTATGTCGCCGTACCGCAGCTTCAGCACCACCGGCTGTTTTAGCCGTTTTTCCCAACCTGCCGTCGGCGGTGATTCACTGAACGGCGAGTTCCAGCAGAAAATGGCGGCCGCTTTTGCCGAAGCCCGCGCGGCGGGGATCCGCAAGCCGGTAATGGTCGGGGCGATTCCGTTCGACACCAATCAGCCTTCCGAGCTCTATATCCCCGAACGCTGGGAAACCTTCTCCCGTACCGACAAACAGCAGTCCGCGCGTTACGCGGCGCCGCTCAAGGCGATGGATGTTGTCGATCGTCAGGAGATCCCGGAACAGGACGAGTTTTTGGCGATGGTGGAACGTGCCGCCGCGCTGACGGCGACTCCGGAAGTCGACAAAGTGGTGCTCTCAAGGCTGATTGATATCACTACCCGCGACCGGGTCGATAGCGGCGCGCTGCTGGAGCGGCTGATTGCCCAGAACCCGGCGAGCTTTAATTTCCATGTCCCGCTGTCAGACGGCGGGGTACTGCTGGGCGCCAGCCCGGAACTCCTGCTGCGTAAAGAAGGGCTGCATTTCAGTTCGCTGCCGCTGGCCGGCTCTGCCCGCCGCCAGCCTGACGACGTGCTGGACCGCGAAGCAGGCAATAAATTGCTGGCCTCCGGTAAAGATCGCCATGAGCACGAGCTGGTGACCCAGGCGATGAAGAGCGTGCTTGGCCCGCGCAGTAGCCAGCTGTCGCTGCCGGAATCACCGCAGTTGATTACCACGCCAACCTTATGGCACCTGGCGACGCCGATCGAAGGTACGGCGCTGGCGGAAGAAAACGCCATGTCGCTGGCCTGCCTGCTGCACCCGACCCCGGCGCTGAGCGGTTTCCCGCACCAGGTGGCGAAGCGCCTGATTGCCGAGCTCGAACCGTTCGATCGCCAGCTGTTTGGCGGCATTGTCGGCTGGTGCGATGACGAAGGCAACGGCGAATGGGTAGTGACCATCCGCTGTGCGCGCCTACATCAACGCTCGCTGCGCCTGTTTGCCGGCGCGGGGATCGTCCCGGCCTCCTCGCCGCTGGGCGAATGGCGCGAAACCGGCGTCAAACTCACCACCATGCTTAACGTATTTGGCTTGAATTAAGAGGCAAGGATGATTGCATTTACCCGTTGGCCGGAAGAGTTTGCGGCCCGCTATCGTCAAAAAGGCTACTGGCAGGATCTGCCGTTAACCAATCTGATTACTCGTCATGCGGAAAATGACGCCGTGGCGATTATCGACGGCGAGCGGCAGATTAGCTTCCGCCAGTTTAACCTGCTGGTGGATAACCTCGCGTCTTCCCTGCAGCATCAGGGGCTTAAGCGCGGAGAAACCGCGCTGGTGCAGCTTGGCAACGTCGCCGAGTTCTACATTACCTTCTTTGCGCTGCTGCGCATCGGCGTCGCTCCGGTTAACGCCTTGTTTAGCCACCAGCGTAGCGAACTCAACGCCTACGCCGCGCAGATTAAACCCTCGCTGCTGATTGCCGATCGCGAGCACGCGCTGTTTGCGGACGATAGCTTCCTCAATGGTTTTATCGCTGAGCATCCTTCACTGCGCGTCGCGCTGCTGCGTAACGATGGCGGCGAGCGCGACCTGGCGACGGAAATTAACCGTACGGCGGATAACTTTGTCGCCAATCCGACCCCGGCTGACGAAGTGGCTTTTTTCCAGCTCTCAGGCGGCAGCACCGGGACGCCGAAGCTTATCCCGCGTACCCATAACGATTACGATTACAGTATCCGCCGCAGCAACGAGATCTGCGGTATTAACGCCGATACGCGCTATCTCAACGCGCTGCCGGCGGCGCACAACTATGCGATGAGCTCGCCGGGCTCACTGGGCGTCTTCCTCGCCGGCGGCCGGGTGATCCTCGCCGCCGACCCGAGCGCCACGCTCTGTTTCCCGTTGATTGAAAAACATCAGATTAACGTCGCGTCGCTGGTGCCGCCGGCGGTCAGCCTGTGGCTGCAGGCTATTCATGAATGGGGCAGCAACGCGCAACTGCAATCGCTGCAGTTATTGCAGGTTGGCGGAGCGCGCCTGTCCGCGACGCTCGCCGCGCGCATTCCGGCGGAAATCGGCTGCCAGCTGCAGCAGGTGTTCGGCATGGCGGAGGGGCTGGTTAACTACACCCGTCTCAACGATAGCCCGCAGCGGATTATCAATACCCAGGGTTGCCCGATGTGCCCGGACGACGAAGTGTGGGTGGCGGATGCCGATGGCAACCCGCTGCCGCGCGGCGAAGTTGGCCGTCTGATGACCCGTGGGCCTTATACCTTCCGCGGCTACTACAACAGTCCGCAACATAACGCGGAAGCCTTTGATGCCGATGGATTTTACTGCTCAGGCGATCTGATTTCGATCGATGAAGATGGCTATATCACCGTCCAGGGCCGGGAAAAAGATCAGATCAACCGCGGTGGCGAGAAGATCGCCGCTGAAGAGATAGAAAACCTGCTGCTGCGCCATGAGGCGGTGATCCACGCCGCGCTGGTCAGCATTGAGGACAATCTGCTGGGCGAGAAGAGCTGCGCTTATCTGGTGGTGACATCGCCGCTGCGCGCCGTCGCGGTGCGCCGCTTCCTGCGCGAGCAGGGCGTGGCTGAATTTAAATTGCCGGATCGCGTGGAGTGCGTTGCCGCGCTGCCGCTGACGCCGGTGGGCAAAGTCGATAAAAAACAATTACGTCAGTGGCTGGCCGAAGGCAAGCTGGGCTGAAGGAGAACAGAAAATGGCAATCCCTAAATTACAGGCTTATGCGCTGCCGGAAGCCAGCGATATTCCGGCGAACAAAGTTAACTGGGCCTTTGAGCCGTCGCGCGCCGCGCTGCTGATCCACGACATGCAGGAGTATTTCCTCAATTTCTGGGGCGAAAACAGCGCGATGATGGAAAAAGTGGTGGCCAATATCGCCTCCCTGCGCGACTTCTGCAAACAAAACGGTATTCCGGTGTACTACACCGCCCAGCCGAAAGAGCAGAGCGATGAAGACCGCGCCCTGCTGAATGATATGTGGGGGCCGGGGTTAACTCGCTCGCCGGAACAGCAACAGGTGATTGCCGCGCTGGCGCCGGATGAACAGGATACGGTGCTGGTGAAATGGCGCTACAGCGCGTTTCATCGCTCGCCGCTTGAAGAAATGCTGAAAGAGACCGGCCGCGACCAGCTGATCATCACCGGCGTTTACGCCCATATCGGCTGCATGACTACCGCCACCGACGCTTTTATGCGCGATATCAAACCGTTCTTTGTCGCCGATGCGCTGGCGGACTTCAGCCGCGAAGAGCATTTGATGGCGCTGAAATACGTCGCTGGCCGTTCCGGACGGGTGGTGATGACCGAAGAACTGCTGCCGCTGCCGGCCTCCAAAGCGGCCCTGCGCGCACTAATTCTGCCGCTGCTCGACGAATCCGACGAACCGCTGGATGATGAAAACCTGATCGACTACGGGCTGGATTCGGTGCGTATGATGGCGCTGGCCGCCCGCTGGCGCAAAGTGCACGGCGATATCGACTTCGTGATGCTGGCGAAAAACCCGACCATCGACGCCTGGTGGGCGCTGCTTTCCCGCGAGGTGAAATAATGGCGGCGCTGGATTTTCACGGCCAGACCGTGTGGGTGACCGGCGCAGGTAAAGGCATTGGCTATGCCACCGCGCTGGCTTTCGTCGAGGCCGGGGCCAACGTCACCGGTTTCGACCTTGCCTTTGACGGCGAAAGCTACCCGTTTGCCACCGAAATGCTGGACGTCGCCGATGCCGACCAGGTACGCGACGTTTGCGCGCGTCTGCTCAACGATATCGAACGACTGGACGTGCTGGTGAATGCGGCCGGGATCCTGCGCATGGGGGCGACCGATCAATTGAGCGCGGAGGACTGGCAGCAGACCTTCGCGGTGAACGTCGGCGGCGCGTTTAATCTGTTTCAGCAGACGATGGCGCAGTTCCGCCGTCAGCAGGGCGGGGCGATCGTCACCGTCGCCTCCGATGCCGCGCATACTCCGCGTATCGGCATGAGCGCCTATGGCGCCTCGAAAGCGGCGCTGAAAAGCCTGGCGTTGACCGTCGGGCTTGAGCTGGCAGGCAGCGGCGTGCGTTGTAATCTGGTATCGCCGGGCTCCACCGACACCGATATGCAACGTACCCTGTGGGTCAATGAAGATGCTGAACAGCAGCGGATCCGCGGATTTGGCGAGCAGTTTAAGCTTGGGATCCCGCTGGGCAAAATCGCCCGTCCGCAGGAGATCGCCAATACCATTTTGTTCCTCGCCTCTTCTCACGCCAGCCATATCACGCTGCAGGATATTGTGGTCGATGGCGGCTCGACGCTGGGGGCGTAAATGGCCTGGAAACGAGAGCTCACGCTTGCGGCGCTGAACGCCAGCAGCGAAAACACCATGGTGGCGCATCTTGGCATCGTCTACACCCGGCTGGAAGAGGGGCTACTGGAGGCGGAGATGCCGGTGGATGCGCGCACGCATCAGCCGTTTGGCCTGCTGCACGGCGGCGCTTCCGCGGCGCTGGCGGAGACGCTGGGCTCGATGGCCGGTTGGCTGATGACGGAGGATGGGCAGTGCGTGGTGGGCACCGAGCTTAACGCTACCCACCATCGTCCGGTCTCCAGCGGTAAAGTGCGCGGTGAATGCCGACCGCTGCATCTTGGCCGCCAGAGTCAGAGTTGGGAAATTGTAGTGTATGACGAAAAAGGGCGGCGCTGCTGCACCTGTCGTCTGGGTACCGCGGTGCTTGGCTAAGACGCCGCTATTTCCCCGGCTTGCGCTGCGCTGAGCCGGGCTACCAAATCGCACAGCGCTGTAGCCCCGGTAAGCGGTAGCGCCACCGGGGGTTTTGAGGCCGCCACCCGACAAAAAAACGGCACCGTTCACGGCAATCCTTTCATTAATTTTCCTGTCTTAAGTGATCCCGCTAGCAATGTGAGACAAATCTCCGCCGCGGCATGGCATCTGCGCTGTTTCGAAGTTGTTAAATTCTGCGTTGTGTTCTAGAAACAAACTGTAACATCCTGATTACCCTACCGGTGGACCACAACAATGAATAATTCAGGGAAATACCTTATCTGGACACTGCTCTCCGTAATCGGAGCCTTTGCCCTCGGCTATATCGCCTTAAACCGGGGTGAGCAGATAAACGCGCTGTGGATTGTCGTCGCGGCGGTCTGCGTTTATCTGATCGCGTATCGTTTCTACGGCCTGTATATCGCCAAAACCGTCCTCGGCGTTGACCCAACGCGGATGACGCCGGCGGTACGACATAACGACGGTCTCGATTATGTTCCGACCGACAAAAAAGTGCTGTTCGGTCACCATTTTGCCGCGATTGCCGGCGCAGGGCCGCTGGTTGGCCCGGTGCTTGCCGCGCAGATGGGCTACCTGCCGGGGATGATCTGGATCCTCGCCGGCGTGGTGCTGGCCGGCGCCGTGCAGGACTTTATGGTGCTGTTTGTTTCGACCCGCCGCGATGGCCGTTCGCTTGGCGAACTGGTTAAAGAGGAGATGGGGCCGACCGCTGGCGTACTGGCGCTGGTGGCCTGTTTTATGATCATGGTGATCATCCTCGCGGTACTGGCGATGATCGTGGTGAAAGCATTGACCCACAGTCCCTGGGGGACATACACCGTCGCCTTTACCATCCCGCTGGCGATCTTTATGGGCATCTATATTCGCTACCTGCGCCCGGGGCGCATCGGCGAGGTGTCGGTGATAGGCCTGGTGATGCTGGTGTTCGCGATTATTTCCGGCGGCTGGGTGGCGGAAAGCCCGACCTGGGCGCCGTGGTTTGATTATACCGGCGTACAGCTGACGTGGATTCTGGTGGGTTACGGCTTTGTTGCCGCGGTACTGCCGGTCTGGCTACTGCTGGCGCCGCGCGACTATCTCTCCACGTTCCTGAAAATCGGCACCATCGTTGGGCTGGCGATTGGCATCCTGATTATGCGCCCGACGCTGACTATGCCGGCGCTGACGAAGTTCGTCGACGGTACCGGCCCGGTCTGGACCGGCAACCTGTTCCCGTTCCTGTTTATCACCATCGCCTGCGGCGCGGTTTCTGGTTTCCACGCGCTGATCTCCTCCGGCACCACGCCGAAGATGTTAGCCAACGAAGGCCAGGCCTGCTTTATCGGCTACGGCGGCATGTTGATGGAATCCTTCGTGGCGATTATGGCGCTGGTGGCGGCCTGTATTATCGACCCGGGCGTCTACTTCGCGATGAACAGCCCGATGGCGGTGCTGGCGCCGGCGGGGACGACTGACGTCGTGGCCTCGGCGGCGCAGGTAGTGAGCGGCTGGGGCTTTAGCATTACCCCGGATACGCTGAATCAAATAGCCCATGAGGTCGGCGAACAGTCGATTATTTCACGCGCCGGCGGCGCTCCGACGCTGGCGGTGGGGATGGCTTACATTCTGCACGGCTCGCTGGGCGGGCTGATGGATGTCTCTTTCTGGTACCACTTCGCCATTCTGTTTGAGGCGTTGTTTATCCTGACGGCGGTCGATGCCGGCACCCGCGCGGCGCGGTTCATGCTGCAGGATCTGCTGGGCGTGATTAGCCCCGGGTTGAAAAAAACCAGCTCGCTTCCGGCTAACCTGCTGGCGACCGCGCTGTGCGTCCTGGCGTGGGGCTACTTCCTGCATCAGGGGGTGGTTGACCCGCTGGGCGGCATCAATACCCTGTGGCCGCTGTTCGGTATCGCCAACCAGATGCTGGCGGGAATGGCGCTGATGCTGTGCGCGGTGGTACTGTTCAAGATGAAACGCCAGCGCTATGCGTGGGTGGCGCTGCTGCCGACAAGCTGGCTGCTGATTTGTACGCTGACCGCCGGCTGGCAGAAATCGTTTAGCCCGGATACCAAAGTCGGTTTCCTGGCCATCGCCAATAAATTCCAGGCGATGATCGACAGCGGCGCCATTCCGCCGCAGTATACGGAATCGCAGCTGGCGCAGCTGGTGTTTAATAACCGTCTCGATGCCGGGCTGACTATCTTCTTTATGATTGTGGTGGTGGTTCTGGCGCTGTTCTCGATTAAAACCGCGCTGGCGGCGTTGAAAGAGGATAAACCGACGGCGAAAGAGACGCCGTATGAAGCGATGCCCGCGGATGCGCAGACCTTAACGGCGCAGGCGAAGCGCGCGCATTAACCTGTTTGGCCTACCTTTCTTCTCCTCCCTCTCCCTGTGGGAGAGGGCTGGGGTGAGGGGAATAAGCGAGGAACTCATTATGTTCGACACCCTTTCAAAAGCAGGAAAATATTTAGGCCAGGCGGCGAAGATGATGATCGGCGTGCCGGATTACGACAACTACGTCGAACACATGCGGATCACGCATCCGGACCAGACGCCGATGACCTATGAAGAATTCTTCCGCGAGCGCCAGGACGCACGCTACGGCGGTAAGGGCGGGGCAAAGTGCTGCTAGCCTTCTTTCGGTAAATAAAGACTGATTTGCTCCTGGGTACAGCCGTAAATCGCCGCCAGTTTTTCGCGGGTTCGCTTCTGCGGACGGGAGTTCAGCGCTTCCAGCTGTGACACCGCGGACTGGCTGATGCCGAGTTTAGCCGCGACCTCCCGCTGTGAGAGTCCGCGCAGGATACGCCACGCGGCCTGCAGGCTGACGTTTTCTTTATGCATCACGTCGCAGACATCCCCTGGCAGCATTACGTTATCATAGATATCTGATTCATAAGAAATATCTTCCCAATTGTTTTCATCCTCGTCGTCGTACTCCAGCAGAGCCAGGCGCATACGAAAGTAATCACTGTAAGGAATGACGACATACTGGTCTTTTCCTTCTTCATCCTTGATGTACTGAATAGTCATATTCGGTATGTTCCTCATGAAGGTAGGTGGTGGTGGTTCGGCGTTTAACCGCCACTACGTAGCAGGTATCGTCCGGCGGATCCCCAAAGGTGTAGATGACTCTGTAATCACCTAATCGCAGCCTGTAGTGGTTTTCGGGAAAGGACAATTTTTTGATATCCGAGATAGGTGAAGCTTTATCATTCATCTTCTCCAGCCTGGATTTAATGCGGTTCTTATACCGATTATCGATTTTAGAAAATTGCTTATTTGCCGTTTTTGACCAGACAATCTTCATCCGTACCTCCACTGTACGCCCACACAAAACATAAGGAAATAATAAGACTATTAGATAAATTCCGAATTTCTTATGGAGTACAGTAGAGCGGAGAAAAAACGCAGGTAAGAGGCAAAGCGTAACCCGTCGAGGCGGCGCGGGAAGGCCTCTGCCGGGCGACAGAGGCTTGCAGAAAATATGCGATCAGGCGTTCAGGCCGCCATCCACGTCGAGCCCCGTACCGGAGATCTGCCCGGCGGCCGGGCTGGCCAGGAAGGTGACCGCCGCGGCGATGTCTTGCGGCTGGCCGTAGTGACCGACCGCAATCATCTGGCGCTGGGCTTCCGCCTGTTCCCCATCCTCCGGGTTCATATCGCTGTTGGTCGGCCCTGGATGGACAAGGTTAACGGTGATCCCGCGAGGGCCTAAATCACGCGCCAGGCCACGGGTCAGGGAGTTGAGGGCGGACTTGGTCATGGCGTAAACCGCGATGCCCGGCATGGCTACGCGGTTGGCCAGACAGCTGCCGATGTTGATGATCCGTCCGCCATCGGACATATGCACCAGCGCTTCCTGGATAGCGATGACCACCCCACGAATATTGACGTTGATAAGGTCGTCAATGTCCGCCAGCGTCATGGATTCCAGTGGACCGCCGCGGGCGATGCCAGCGTTGTTGACCAGAATGTCCAGCCCGCCGAGGGCCCGGGCTGCATGGGTGACGGCATCCTGAATGGCCTGCGCGCTGGCGCTGTCTGCCTGCACCGCTTCGCTGTACCGACCCAGCGCCTTAATTTCATCAGCGACTGCCTGGGCTTTATCGGCCGATTTTTCATACGTAATAACCACATCGGCGCCGGCGCGCGCCAGCGACAGCGCAATAGCGCGACCCAACCCACGGCTGGCGCCGGTAACCAGCGCCTTCTTACCTGTTAAATCGATCTGCATGATGACCTCGTTACGAGAGTGGTGAGAATCATCATTAGGTATAGATGGTCTGGGTGATTAACGGCTGAAGTATTCCACCTTCTCAAACGTCGCGCGCAAAGCGTCAGGGGTTAACGTCGCCGGCAGGCTAAAGCGCTGCCAGGGCGGGAAGCGCTCCTTATGGGTGTTGGGCTAACCTGATGTTATGTCTGGACATCCAGATGGCTAATATTATTTGGTTTTATCTTATGCTTTTTACGCAGTTGTCAGGCATCGGCGGCTGTGAAAAATTCGTTAAATCAGAATATTAATTGCCCTGGGGAGGGTGATGAGCGTGAATCGCCTTGAGATGCATAACATTAGCCTGGCCTTTTCCGGCTTTCAGGCGCTGAGCAAGGTGAATTTTACCCTTAAGGGCGGAACGGTGCATGCGCTGACCGGCGCCAACGGCGCTGGCAAATCGACGCTGATGGCGGTGTTGTGCGGGACGCACGCCGATTACGAAGGCGAAGTCGCGATCAATAACCAGCCGGTTAGCATTCGTTCGCCGCGCGATGCAAAGCAACTGGGCATCCATCTGGTACAGCAGGAGGTGGATGTTGCGCTGGTTCCGGGGCTGAGCATTGCCGAAAACATCATGCTGGACAGGCTGGCTGAGCCGGGTGCGGTTTTTCGCTGGTCGCATGTGCGTCAGCAGGCGCGCGAAGCGCTGGCGCAGCTTGATATTGCGCTGGATGTTCGACGTTCAATCGATAGCTGTACCCTTGCCGAAAAACAGCAAATTCTGCTGGCTCGCGCACTGTCGCACCATTGCCGTTTTTTGATTCTTGATGAACCCACCGCGCCGTTGGATCAGCACGAAAGCGAACGCTTATTTGCGGTGGTTCGTCGTCTGCAGCATCAGGGGATCGGCGTGGTCTTTATTTCGCATCGTATTCATGAACTAAAAGCGATTTGCGACACCCTGACGGTACTGCGCGATGGCCGTTTAATCGAAAGCGGCCCGATGGCGCAGCTCAGCGGCGAGCAGATCGTCGAAAAAATGCTCGGCCACGAGTTGAGCGATATTTTTCCGCCTGCGCGTCCGCCGCATGGCGAAGAGGTGCTGCTGCAGGTTGACGGTTTGCATGACGAAGCGCTGTTGCAGGATATCTCGCTACGTCTGCATAAGGGCGAAATTCTCGGTATCGCCGGCTTAGCGGGCGCGGGGAAAACTGAACTTTGCAAAGCCTTATTCGGCGCCAGTAAAAGCCGGGTGCGCTACGGCGAACTTAACGGCCAGCCGTGGCGGCCGCGCGATCCGGGCGATTCCGTCCTCCAGGGGCTGGCGCTGGTGCCGGAAGAGCGGCGCAAAGAGGGGATATTCATCGATGAGGCGATCGCCATGAATCTGGCGGTCAGCGCCGATAACAGCTTTTCGCGCTGGAGCCTGTTCGGCCATCGGCAGGCGTGGCGGTGGGCGCAGGAGGTTATTGCCCGTATCGGCGTGCGCGCCACCGGGCCGGGGCAGACGCTGCGCCGCCTCTCCGGCGGTAATCAGCAAAAAGTGGCCATCGGCAAATGGCTGCGCGGCGGTGCAAACGTGCTGATTTTCGACGAGCCGACGAAAGGGGTGGACGTGAAAGCGAAAACCGATCTGTTTCAGTTGATTGATGGCCTGGCGCGGGAAGGCCGGGGCGTGATTTACGCCTCCGGCGAATTTTCCGAGCTGGTAGGCCTGTGCGATCGCATCTGCGTGCTGTGGGATGGGCGCATTGTGGCGGAAATTCCCGGCGCCGAGGCGCGGGAGGAGACGATTCTTTATTACTCCACCGGAGGAGCGGCAGCGTGAGCAAGGCTCTGGCAGTTAACGCGACGGTATCGGGCCGTCAGCGGTTTTTCGATTTTCTCTATAAATGGGGCATGTTGCTGACCGTGGTGCTGCTGGTTGGCGTCTTTGGTTTGGCCTCGGATAACTTTCTTGACCCGTTTAACATCATCAACATTCTGCGCTCCATCGCTATCGTGACGGTGATTGCCATTGGGGTATCGATTTCTCTTACCATCGGCGGCTTTGATCTGTCGGTGGGGTCGACGGCGTCGCTGGCGAATGCGTTAGTGATTTCGTTGTTTGTCTGGCACGGCCTGAACACCACTGAAGCCATTCTGATCACCCTCGCGCTCTGTACGCTGGTTGGGCTATTCAACGCGTTTCTGATCGTGGTGCTGCGCATTCCTGACATGCTCGCCACGCTTGCCAGCCTGTTTGTGATTCAGGGCGTGGCGATGACCTACAGCTACGGCGGCTCGATCACCGAAAATATGGTGCTGCCGAGCGGCGAGATGGCCGAAGGTACGATCCCGGCGGCGTTTGGCGCGCTGGGGCAGGTACCGACCATCGTCATTATCATGCTGGTGGTAACGCTAATCGCGCAGCTGGCGCTGTCGTTCACCACTCACGGGCGGAGGATGTACGCCATCGGCGGCAACCCGGAGGCGGCGCGACTCTCCGGCCTGCGGATCACGCGCTATAAAGTGGCGGCCTACGTGATTGCCTCGCTGTTGGCCGGGCTGGGCGGCATTCTGCTGGCATCTAGGATTGGTTCTTCCCAGGTGAACGCCGGGGGCGGTTACCTGATGGATGCGGTCGCGGCGGCGTGGATCGGCTTTTCGCTGGCGGGCTCCGGCAAGCCGAATGCGCTGGGTACATTGGTGGGTGCGGTGATCCTCGGCGTGCTTTCCAATGGCCTGGTGATGCTGTCGGTGCCCTATTACGCGATGGACATTATTAAAGGGCTGGTGCTGGCTGGCGCGCTGGCACTGACCTATTTTCAGCGCCGGACCTAACACTTTACAGGGTAAACAAAATGAAAAAGATAGCACTTTCTCTTATAGCGCTGGGCCTGCTGCAGTCGATGGCAGCGCTGGCGCAGACCCCGACGCCGGTTCCGGCGGCGATCGCTGAGCATAACGGCCCGATCCGCATCGCGGTGATTCGCAATCTCGGTTCTGACGATAACACTACCCAGTTTGTCGCCGGGGCGATTCAGGAAGGTAAAAAGCTCGGTTTTAAAGTCAGCGCCTTCCTGAGCAACGGTGATGACGCCAAATTCCAGGACTTCGTCAATCAGGCCATTAGCCAGAAATATGACGGTATTATTCTTTCCCAGGGGCGCGACCCGTACTCGACCGCGCTGGTGAAAAAGGCGGTCGATGCCGGGATCAAAGTCGCGGTGTTCGATACCGCGGTGCAGGGATCCATCCCCGGCGTGACGGTTAGCCAGCAGGATGACGCCTCGTTGACCGAGCTCTCTTTTGGCCAACTGGTGAAAGATTTCAACGGCAAGGCCAACATTATCAAGCTGTGGGTGGCAGGCTTCCCGCCAATGGAACGCCGGCAGGCGGCCTACCAGACGCTGCTTAAACAAAATCCGGGGATTAAAGAGCTGGAGTCTATCGGCGCCGTTTCATCCGACGTGCAGGGTGACACCGCTAACAAAGTCGGCGCGATTCTGGCCAAGTATCCGAAAGGGAAAATCGACGCCATCTGGGGCACCTGGGATGCCTTTAGCCAGGGGGCCTATAAGGCGCTGAAAGAAAACGGACGCAGCGAAATCAAACTCTACAGCATCGATATTTCCAATCAGGATTTACAGCTGATGCGGGAAGCCGGTAGTTCGTGGAAGGTTAGCGTGGCGGTCGACCCGAAACTCATCGGCGCCACCAACGTGCGCTTGATTGCCAATAAGATTGCCGGAGAAAGCACCCCGGCTACCTACGATTTCAAAGCGGCGGCGATCCCGCAGGCGCTGCTGGCGGCACAGCCTGGGGCGGTCAACGTGGCGTCGCTGGGGAAAATAATCCCAGGCTGGGGGCAGACCGAAGATTTTATTGCCCCGTGGTTTGCCACCCTGGAAGCCCAACATAAATAATCACGCGTTTAGCTGTACTGACGCACGCGGGCGATAAGTTCGTCCACGCTATCGATACGCTCGGCGATGACGATCAGCGCTTTGCCGAGCGTAATTGCGTGGCGCAGGCATTCGTGGCGCATGGCCGTGTCCTGAATAGAATCGATATCGGCGACGTGTGAAAGCCCGACGCTGCGGCGTATCAGTTCGGTTCCGCAGAATCCAATAGCATCGCACCAAACCTTTTTGAGGAATACTGAGGCGTAACCGGGGCAGGCCAGCGCGGTATCGCGGGTTTTCTCCGTCGCTAACGCCTGGAAACGCTCGCTGAAGGTGTGCCACAAGGTCTGAATATCGTTGAGCCGCTGTTCGCGCGCGGCGGCGGCATCGCGAATGCCGAGATGACCGGGCAAACCGCAGTAGTTAAGCAGCAAGTTGCCAATGGCGGTGCCGACGTCAAAACCGATTGGGCCGAAATAGCCAAATTCGGCATCGATGGCTTTAAGGCTATTTTCAGCGACGAAGATGGAGCCGCTATGAATATCGCCGTGCAGCAGGGCTTCGGCCTGTGAGAAAAAGCGGTGCTTCAGCGCCGCGACAGCCAGTTTAAGCTGAGCGTCCTCACGCAGGGCGGCAACATCTTCTTCCAGCTCCGCCGGGTAGTTATTGCGCTCGTGGATCTGATACGGATCGTTAAAAAACAGATCCTCGGTGATCTCGCACATTTCCGGATTAATAAATTGCGCCACCTGCGTTTTTTTCTCATGCGGATGGAGATAGAAATCGCTGGTGTGGAACAGCGTCTGCGCCAGATATTCGCCCAACTGGCTTGCTGCCTGCGGATAGTAGACGTTGCCGATAAGCTCGCCGCGCCAGATACGGTGGTCGGAAAGGTCTTCCATTACCATCACCGCCAGAGCGGGGTCGAAATGAAGAATCTGTACCGTATGCTGCGGGCTGTGCTGATAGTGGGCGACCAGGGTCTGCGCTTCGAGGCGCGCGCGGTCCAGTGTCAGCGGCCAGGATTCGCCGACGCAGCGCACGTAGGGCAGCGCCTGCTTAACAATAATTCGGCTCACGCCCTGAGCATCGAAAATTTTGAACACCAGATTGAGGTTGCCGTCGCCTACCTCCTGCGCCGACACCAGCTCAGACGGATCGTCGAGCCCGCCAAATTGTTGTGCGTAAGCCACCGCATCGCTGGCCGTGAAGGTATGGTATTGCGACATTGCCTCGATCCTCAAAAGTGCTGAATTAAGCCGTTCAGACGTCTATACATCTGGATTTCATCCTGACACAATGTGATACAACAACGCAACAGGGATTTAACGATATGCAGACACTACAGACCACCAGCCTGCGGGTAAGCGAAAATCAGCTTTTTATTCTCGATCAACAGGCATTGCCGCAGGAAAAACGCTGGCTGGCGGCGGATAACGTTGCGCTGCTGGTGGACCATATTCATGCTTTGCGGGTGCGCGGCGCGCCGTTGATTGGTCTCTCCGCCAGCCTGTTGCTGGCGCTGTTGGCGCAGCGCGGTTTATCCCGCGACGAGCTCGCTCAGGCGCTGGAAACCCTGCGCGCGGCGCGGCCGACGGCGGTCAATCTGATGAATAATCTCGATCGTATGAAGCAGGCTCTGGCGCAGGAAGATTATCCGCAGGCGCTGGAGTCTGAAGCGCTGCGTCTGATTGCCGAAGATATACAGCTGTGCGCCAGCATTGCCGAAGCTGGCAATGCGCTGGTCACGCCGGGTAGCCGTTTATTGACCCACTGTAATACCGGTGGTCTGGCGACGGCGGGGGTTGGCACCGCGCTGGGGGTTATCGCTTTGGCCCATGAACAGGGCAAGGTGGCTAACGTCTGGGTCGATGAGACGCGGCCGCTGCTGCAGGGCGGCCGCCTGACCGCCTGGGAACTGGGGGAGCTGGGCGTGCCGTATCAGCTTATTACCGACTCCATGGCCGCCAGCCTGATGGCGCAGGGGCAGGTTGATGCGGTATGGGTCGGTGCGGATCGTATCGCCGCCAACGGCGACGTGGCGAATAAAATTGGGACCTATTCGCTGGCGGTGCTGGCTCACTATCATCGCATTCCTTTCTACGTGGCGGCGCCGCAAACCACTCTCGATCGCCACTGCCCGAACGGCGCGGCGATCCCGATTGAACAGCGTGCGGCGCAAGAGGTGACCGGCGTAAAAGGCAGCTTTGGCGCCGTACAGTGGGCGCCAGAAAACGCGCCGGTTTACAACCCTGCCTTTGATGTGACGCCAGCGTCGTTAATCAGTGGTTGGGTGCTGGATAGCGGCGTGGTCACGCCACAGCAGGTGGCGGACGGCATATTTGCGCCGCTGGCGTAACGGTTAACATCGATAAGGAACGATTATGTGGCAAGAGCGACTCGCACAACTGGTGACCACCTGTCACTGGATTGGCGCGAAAGGGTGGGCGCCGGCAACCGGCGGCAATATGTCAGTACGCGAGGATGCGCGCTGGTGTTGGTTAAGCGAATCGGGGCGCGATAAGGGCAGCCTGACCCGCGACGATTTTTTGCAGGTGGACATCGCCAGCAATCGCGCGCCATCGGGACGTAAACCGTCGGCGGAGACCGGGTTGCATACGCTGGTTTATCGTCTGTTTCCGCAAGCGAACGTCGTGCTGCACGTGCATACCGTGCACGCCACGGTGCTCTCACGTCTTGAAACCAGCGATACCCTGCAGCTGCAGGGCTATGAAATGCAAAAAACGCTGAGCGGGCAGCATAGCCATCTCGATAGCGTACCGGTGGCGATTTTTGATAACGATCAGGATATTGAGGCGCTGGCGGCGCGGATTGAAGCGTATGCCCGTAGCCATCCTTTACGTTATGGATTTTTGATCCGCGGCCACGGTTTAACCTGTTGGGGCAGGGATGTTAGCGAGGCGCGGCGTCAGCTGGAAGGGCTCGAATTTCTCTTCGAATGCGAGCTGCTGCGCCGCCGCTATGCATAAAGGTTAGGGTAAGCGCGGGTAGGCATCGGCGATAGCATCGCCGGTGAACTGCGCTATCCAGCCTTCCGGATTGTCAAAAATACGAATGGCGGTGAAATTCGGCTCCGAACCCATATCGAACCAGTGTGGGGTATTTGCCGGGACGGAGATCAGATCGTTCTTTTCGCACAGCACCTGAAAGACTTCATCGCCGATATGCAGGCAAAACAGCCCGGCGCCTTCGACAAAGAAGCGCACTTCATCTTCGCCATGGGTATGCTCATTGAGGAATTTTGCCCGCAGCGCCTCTTTCTGCGGATTATCCGCTCGCAGGCTAATGACGTCCCAGCTCTGATAGCCCTTTTCAGCCACCAGTTTATCAATCGCGTGCTGATAGGCCGCAATAACGGTTTCAGCGCTTGGCGCCGGGCCAAGGTTGCGATCGGCCTGCCAGCGCTCGAAGCGCACCCCTTTCGCGCGCAATTGCTGTTGGATCTCATCGGCGTTGCTGCTGTGCCAGCGTGGATGGCTGGCATCGTTAACGGAAAAAATAGTTAATGCGCTCATGAGGGAAGTTGCTCCGGGTCGATGTCGTCAAAACGCTGAACCTGTGGATGATGGCAGGCCGGATCGCGGTCGCCGCGTACCAGCTGCAGAGTGCGGAAACCCGCTTCTTCAGCGGCGTCCAGTTCCTGATGAATATCAGAGAGGAACAGAATGCGCGCCGGGCTATGCCCCAGTTGCTCAGCGATGGTGCGATAGGATTGAACTTCGCGTTTAGCGCCGACCAGGGTATCGAAATAGCCGCTAAAGAGATGAGTAATATCACCTTCGTCGCTGTAGCCAAATAACAATTTCTGCGCGGCAACCGAGCCTGAGGAATATACATATAAATCAATGCCCATTGCCTTCCATTTCTCCAGCGACGGCAGAACATCGGGGTAAAGATGGCCGGTAAAATCACCGTTCAGATAGCCTTCGCGCCAGATAATGCCCTGCAGCGCTTTCAGCGCCGTCGATTTACGATCCTCATCCATGAAGCGGAATAGCGTCTCGATAAGCGCTGCGGTGCTGGCTTCGGGGGCGGCGATTTCCGTACGCAGATTGTCGAGAATGGTACTGACCGGCTCGACATACTGCTGCGCGGTGACAAATGCGGCCAGCCGCTCGCGGGCGTAGGGGAATAAGACGTTATGGACGAAGCGAATGTCGCTGGTGGTGCCTTCAATATCGGTCACGATAGCGCGGATCATGGTATCTCCAGAGTGGATAGTGCGCCGTGCTGCCGGTGGCGTCGGTTTGCCGCCTGCCTGCGGCAAGCGAAATAACGTTAGCATTTAGACGTCTAAGCGTCTTGATTGCCAAATATTAACATCGTGTTATAGTGGCTTCAACAACAGCATTACAATCGGAACGAAGATAATGAGCAATAAGCCACTGATTCCTGAAAGTAAACTCCCTGCATTAGGCACCACCATTTTTACCCAGATGAGCGCGCTGGCGCAGCAGCATCAGGCCATCAATCTATCACAAGGTTTCCCGGATTTTGACGGCCCGCGCTATTTACAGGAACGCCTGGCGTGGCATGTCGCCCAGGGAGCCAACCAGTATGCTCCGATGACCGGCGTACCGGCGCTGCGCGAAGCCATTGCCGATAAAACCGCTGAACTTTATGGCTATCGCCCGGATGCTAATAGCGAAGTGACCGTGACCGCCGGCGCGACTGAAGCGCTGTATGCGGCGATTACTGCGCTGGTGAGGGCGGGCGATGAGGCGATCTGCTTTGATCCGAGCTATGACAGCTACGCGCCGGCGGTAGAACTTTCCGGCGGCGTGCTGAAACGTATTGCTCTGCAGCCGCCGCATTTCCGCGTTGACTGGCAGCAGTTTGCCGCCACGTTAAGCGACCGCACCCGTTTGGTCATTCTTAATACGCCGCATAATCCATCAGCCACCGTCTGGCAGCGGGAAGATTTTGCCGCGCTGTGGCAGGCGATCGCCGGGCGGGAAATTTACGTTATCAGCGACGAAGTGTATGAGCATATCTGTTTTGCAGAGCAGGGGCACGCCAGCGTGCTGGCTCATCCGCAGTTGCGTGAACGGGCGGTAGCGGTCTCTTCTTTCGGTAAAACCTTTCATATGACCGGCTGGAAAGTGGGTTATTGCGTGGCGCCTGCCGCCATCAGCGCCGAGCTGCGTAAAGTGCACCAGTATTTAACCTTTGCCGTTAATACGCCGGCTCAGCTGGCGCTGGCGGATATGCTGCGCGCGCAGCCGGAGCACTACCGCGAGCTGCCTGCGTTTTATCAGCAGCGCCGGGATCTGTTTATTGATGCGCTACGCGACAGCCGGCTGGAGATCCTGCCGTGTGAAGGCACCTACTTTCTGCTGGCGGACTATAGCGCCATTTCTGACCTTGATGACGTCAGCTTCTGTCGCTGGCTGACCACGGACGTCGGCGTGGCGGCGATCCCGCTGTCGGTATTCTGTGCCGATCCGTTCCCGCATAAGTTGATTCGCCTGTGCTTCGCTAAGCAGCCGGAAACCCTGCTGGCGGCGGCAGACCGTCTGCGTCGGCTGTAGCTATTTCACCGTCCACGCCTGGGAAAATTGACGGTCGCCGAACATCTCGGCCAGACCGTTAATTTGCTTCAGGCGCAACACTTCATCGGCATCCATCCCCAACTCTTTACTGATTTTTGCGTTGCTCCAACCGAGATTGGCCAGCTCGCGGACAATTTCCGACATCGCGTGAATCTGATGGCGTCCGCGGGCCCGATTGTGACGAATAGTGGCGGCCATCAGGGCATCGCGCGGGTGGCTATTCTCCGTCAAACAGGTTACCGGTAAATATCCCTTGAGCCGCTTTTTTAATGACACTTTGCTGCTAACCAGTTCGTGGCGGTGAAAACCGTCAATGATGGTATAACGCTTTGGCTGCTGATGCTGCACCACGATAGGTTGCGTAAAGCCGTTGGCCTCCAGCGAAGTTAACAACAGTCGCTTTTCCGGCGGTGCAAGATTGTTAGGGTTGTAGTCATTGGGAACCACTTCTTCCTCTTTAACCCATAGCACGCAGTCAACCGGCTGGTTGCGAAAAGGGCTATGGCGGTGCAGAGCCTGGCGAAAGCGGTTCAGCGCGTCGATTTTTTCCTCTTCCGGCAGCGCGGCCAGATACTCTTCTATCTGGGTTATTAGTCGTTGTTGCATAACAGTCCCCATTGTTGGCGTTTTTTACTTATGCGCTCGCAGTAGTTTTTATAGCGGGTGGCCTTAGTTGGGCTAAATGAAAGCTGGCGACACCAGTAATCATTGTTTAATAACACTTTGCAGACGCGTCGCCATGAAGGGATATCCCGGGTGCCGATGTCGCTCTCCTGGCTATCGGGGATATCGTCCATTCCCTGCTTTTGATACCAGTGCAGATAAACCGCGATTTTATTACGATAATGCTCGGCGGTTGGCCGCGGCATGCTATCCAGCAGAAACAGGGCATAACTCTTCCAGCTGTGGTGCCCGGGTTTATCGAGCTTACGGTGGCCATAGAAT
This sequence comes from Klebsiella sp. 141240, assembly GCF_050600805.1. Taxonomy (NCBI): domain Bacteria; kingdom Pseudomonadati; phylum Pseudomonadota; class Gammaproteobacteria; order Enterobacterales; family Enterobacteriaceae; genus Klebsiella; species Klebsiella sp. 141240. Next base: position 356,870 of record NZ_JAQIRK010000002.1, read on the forward strand.
TTGTTGTCATATCCGGCATAAATACCGCCGCTGTGCACGCCGTTTACGCGCTGGCAGATGGCTGCCCAGCGCTCGGGTTCCAGCACGTGATACAGCCAGAGTCCCTGGCGCTGCTCCGGGCCAAAAGGTTCACAGATGCGCATATAGCGTAGCGGCACCCCGGCCTGATACATCAGATCGTAAAGGGGGTTATAGGTATGGCCGCTTTTGCTAAACCACGTCCAGATATCGGCGGTTTTCCAGTCATAGATCGGGTAGATGTACCAGGTATGACCGCCCGGCGCCGATGTTGTCCATGGCTTGTCATCGGCAAAGCGCAGCTTGCGCTGCGATGAGATGGTCATAAAACGATTAAGCGATTCATCTGCCCGGATACCCACCATCATTGCCGCCGGGCGGTTTTGCGAAAACCAGTCGGCGAAATCACGAACGAACTCTTCAAAGCTCATTCCGCATCTATAAAACGGAAAATAGCCGGGATCGGTAATAGCGTCAGCGGGCGGCTGGCGTACCCAGTTGACGCCAGGTTCCCAGCATTGCCACTCCGGCGAAAACTGCGTCAGTGAGTTTTGCGTGGTGAGCGGCAGGGCCACCCAATAAAATTTTTCAATAACATCCTGGTATTCGGTGCGAATATTTTCGCAATGCTGAATGGTGCAGGAAAATTGCGCTTCCCAATCAATAAACAGCACGCTGAATTTCTTGCCCATTTGCCGGGCGCAAAGCGCCGCCAGGTGCAGCATAGTGGTGGAGTCTTTTCCGCCGGAGAAAGAGATGCAGATGCGTGAAAAATTTTCTAATACCCACTGTATCCGCTGCTGGCTTGCTTGAAGAACGGACTCGGGTAATGGAATTTTTATTAATGACATTACCATTAATCCTTTAATGTGATAGGTACGATTTCACGGATAGTGTAGAACACATTAATGGTAAGGTTAATATATATTAGTAATGTTTCACCTGGTTCATAAATGGAGGTCCACAATATATTTGTTATGTGAATATATTGTGGGTTTAATTAATCGGTGTTTTTATGTCTGCTGATAAAAGCAGCAAATTTAGGATTGTTAAGTGATGAACGATTGTAAATCATATATGTCTTGATGGGCGGTACGGGGTGTGGCTGAATGATTTCATGAAAATCAAATGAACCTTTAAAGTACTCCAGTACGTGTCTGGCCATATAACCGATAAAATCACTTTGATGAATCATGGTTAAAATAGCTATCAACGAGTTGCTTTGGAACGCAATTCTACGATTGGTAAATATATTTTCATTTTGATTTTGAAATAATTTCACACCTGGATCATTAGAAATATAATAAGTGAATCCTTCCTTCTCAATCGCTTCCTGTGTATTAAGTAACGCCTTTCTTGGGTGATCCTTACGGCAAATCAGAACCACCTCAATTTCCTGAAATGGTTGGCATACGACACTATGATTTGAGATTGGCGTTAGACTATAAACCAGATCCGCTTTTCGATAGGCCATCAAATCATCAGCGCTCTCCGAAGATAAAAGAAGATCGCGGTGTTCAATTTGGAGGTTTGGATCCTGATATAAATCATTGATCAAATCCATTGTACCAGGGGCAACAAACAATTGTGGGCTATAAATAACAAATCTTTTACTTAATTCAGAATGATTGGCAATATTAATTGTTTTTTCTAATTGATTGAGGTTCTGTTCCAGGTGATGATGTAAATTCACCCCAACGATCGTTGGCGTTATCCCCTTGCCCGAACGGACAAATAGCGGATCGTTTAATTGATTGCGTAACCGCTGCAGCGACTGACTAACCGCAGAAGGGGTAATAAACAGCGTTTCTGCGGCTTTACTGATACTAAGATGTTGATAAATACACTCGAAGATAACCAACAGGTTTAGATCGAATTTTTTTAAGTCATAAAGGTTGGCCATGCTTAACGTCCTGTTTATGTTGCATCGAGGCGAACGGATTACTATTTCTTCCCGTTATAAATTTGGAGCGATGCCATGAATTATCATTATTATAGCTAAATCTACAATTAATCCCTACTAAATGTATACCAACCAATCGCTTTCCGCCAGATCCTTTTTTGTCCTTAAGACTCTGGCGGAAATACGTTATTTTTTACTGCTGTTTTTCACCCATCATCACCTGCAGTTTCTCTTTATCAGGTAACCCCACTACCTGCTGCAGCATGTTGTCTTTATTCATATAGTAAATAGCCGGGGTGGCATTAGCGCCGAGGTCATCCATCAGCTGCTGGTTGACATTCAGTGTCCTCATCAACGCTGCAGGGATATCTGCCGGTACGTTTAGCTTCATTTTGCCGTTGGACTGTTCGTAATCATGCCAGGTTTGCGCCGGGTCTTTGCTGGCCAGAATGGCTGCCGCGGTGGCCGGGCTCTCTGGTTTAATCACGCCGACCAATAAGGTGCGCAGCTGCACCTTACCGGATTCAACCCACGGTCGCGCCTGTTGCCAGAACTGTTTACAGTAAGGGCAGAAAGGGTCGGCAAACACATAAAGGACGATGGGCGCCTCTTTTTTGCCTTCCAGTAGCCAATCAGCGGATTCGAGTTTTTTCCACATCGCCTGTCCTGCCGGGGTATAGAGCTCTTTCTGGAAAAGCTGTTCGCTCAGATTGTTGCCTTTTTCGTCGTACATATAGCCGGAAATGGCGTGTTTACCGTCGGGGGTGAGATAGATAGCAACACCCATATCCTGATATTTTCCGAGCCAGCCTTTGACGCCACCGGGAGCTTCAAAGGGCTTAATGATAGTAATACCCTGTTTTTCTATCGCTTTTATGGGGGCAGGGAGGTCTTCGGCATAGCTGCACAACGGCAACAGGCTCAGGAAAAGCAGTCGTTTTAACATGAGTATTCCTTTTAAATCAGAAACTAATGCGAAGTGGTGGTGAAACCTATCGCAGTCATAGATAAGACCTGCCGGGCGTTTGGTTGCCCTTTAGTTCGGCGAATGATGTAATCCTTCATGCTGTTACATTAAGGTGTAGAGCGCAACATATTGCCAGCCATTCTGGCGCTGAAGCTACCTGCGGGTATTTCAGGTAACGGGGCCGCCTGAGAGGGCGGCCTTTTTACTTTTAGCGAAATGAGGCGAAACACGGGTAAAAACCGCGATCGCGACGGCAGGTTCACAAAGTTGTCTTGTGGCGGTTGTTAGATAACGCTTATTGATTTGATAATGCAAACGCATTGGTCGAGTCAGGAAAAATTCGTTAACTTAGACCTCAACAAAAACACGGAGGAAGTATCGATGTCTTTAATTAATACCAAAATCAAACCTTTCAAAAACCAGGCATTCAAAAACGGTGAATTCATCGAAGTTACCGAAAAAGATACTGAAGGCCGCTGGAGCGTCTTCTTCTTCTACCCGGCTGACTTCACTTTCGTTTGCCCGACAGAACTGGGCGACGTGGCTGACCATTACGAAGAACTGCAGAAACTGGGCGTAGACGTGTACTCTGTATCTACCGACACCCACTTCACCCACAAAGCGTGGCACAGCAGCTCTGACACCATCGCTAAAATCAAATACGCGATGATCGGCGACCCGACTGGCGCCCTGACCCGTAACTTCGACAACATGCGTGAAGATGAAGGTCTGGCTGACCGCGCGACCTTCGTTGTTGACCCGCAGGGCATCATCCAGGCAATCGAAGTTACCGCTGAAGGTATCGGCCGTGATGCGTCTGACCTGCTGCGTAAAATCAAAGCCGCTCAGTACGTTGCTTCCCACCCAGGCGAAGTGTGCCCGGCTAAGTGGAAAGAAGGTGAAGCGACGCTGGCTCCTTCTTTAGATCTGGTTGGTAAGATCTAATTCGTTTTATTCCCGCTAATCAACGGGCGTACCCGCGCCCGTTTTATTCCAACACCATGATGCAAGCGCATTCAGGCTGCCTGATAAAGGCCGCTTGCATGATGATGTTTTAAGCCCAGGAGATAAAAATGCTCGACACCAACATGAAAACCCAGCTCAAGGCCTATCTTGAGAAGCTGACCAAACCTGTTGAGCTGATTGCCACGCTGGATGACAGCGCTAAATCGGCAGAGATCAAGGAACTGTTGGCTGAAATCGCTGAACTGTCAGACAAAGTTACCTTTAAAGAAGACAATACGTTGGCGGTACGTAAGCCATCGTTCCTGATTACTAACCCAGGTTCCAACCAGGGCCCGCGTTTTGCTGGTTCTCCACTGGGACATGAATTCACCTCATTAGTGCTGGCGCTGCTGTGGACCGGCGGCCATCCGTCGAAAGAAGCCCAGTCGCTGCTGGAACAGATCCGCAATCTTGACGGTGATTTTGAGTTTGAGACCTACTACTCGCTCTCTTGCCACAACTGCCCGGACGTGGTGCAGGCGCTGAACCTGATGGCGGTGCTTAACCCGCGTATCAAACACACGGCGATTGATGGCGGGACCTTCCAGAATGAAATCACCGATCGCAACGTGATGGGCGTACCGGCGGTGTTTGTGAATGGTCAGGAATTTGGTCAAGGTCGTATGACGCTGACTGAAATCGTTGCCAAAGTGGATACCGGCGCGGAAAAACGTGCGGCGGAAGAGCTTAACAAACGCGATGCTTATGACGTTCTGATTGTGGGTTCCGGCCCGTCTGGCGCCGCGGCGGCGGTATACTCCGCGCGTAAAGGCATTCGTACCGGCCTGATGGGCGAACGCTTCGGCGGTCAGGTACTGGATACCGTAGATATCGAAAACTATATTTCCGTACCGAAAACCGAAGGTCAGAAGTTGGCGGGGGCGCTGAAAGCGCACGTCAGTGAGTATGATGTTGATGTGATTGATTCACAAAGCGCGGCAAAACTGATCCCGGCAGCCGTCGAAGGCGGCCTGCATCAGATTGAAACCGCCTCCGGCGCGGTGCTGAAAGCGCGCAGCGTGATCATCGCGACCGGCGCCAAATGGCGTAACATGAACGTACCGGGTGAAGACCAATACCGGACTAAAGGCGTAACCTACTGCCCGCACTGCGACGGCCCGCTGTTTAAAGGTAAACGCGTGGCGGTGATTGGCGGCGGTAACTCCGGCGTTGAAGCGGCGATTGATCTGGCGGGCGTCGTTGAGCACGTGACGCTACTGGAATTCGCACCAGAAATGAAAGCCGACCAGGTGCTGCAGGATAAAGTACGCAGCCTGAAAAATGTCGATATTATTCTCAACGCCCAGACTACCGAAGTGGTTGGCGACGGTAGCAAGGTGACGGGGCTGCAGTATCGCGATCGCGTCAGCGGCGATGAGCATCATGTCGCGTTAGCCGGTATTTTTGTCCAGATCGGCCTGTTGCCGAATACCAACTGGCTGGAAGGTACGGTTGAGCGTAACCGCATGGGTGAAATCATCATCGATGCCAAATGTGAAACCAACGTGAAGGGCGTGTTTGCGGCCGGTGACTGCACCACCGTACCGTACAAGCAAATTATTATCGCCACTGGCGAAGGCGCGAAAGCTTCTCTGAGCTCATTCGATTATCTGATTCGCACCAAAAGCGCATAAACATAAAAAGTCGTAAGACAATACCTGCATACAGCAAAGAGGCGACCATAGGGTCGCCTCTTTTTTTTTGCTTATTTCACCGTTTCGTTATCTCACGACCATCACCGGAATATGCGCATGACGGATGACGCTTGAGGCGTTTGAACCCAGCAAATGGGTGCTGATCGACGGATTGCGGGAACCAATTACTACCACGTCAGCTTTTATTTCATTGGCCAGTTCATTAACCATGTCGCGTACATTGCCGAAACGTACATGGCTTTTGATGCGTGAAGGGTCGATGCTGAAGTGGCCGACCATGGTCTGCAAGCGGGTTTCCGCTTCATGCTGCAAATGCTCTTCAAAGCGGCGTAGATCGGCGGTAAAACGGCTCATGGTGAAGCTGGATGAGCCGGGTAAGACGTGAAGTAAATGAATAATGCCGTCCTGTTGGGCAAGAAACTCTGCATGGCGGACAGCCTTGTCGCTCAGCTCCATTTCAAAGACATCAACCGGCATAATGATAGTTTTATACATATGCATTTCTCCTTGTTTGTCTGTTTCTATATCAACATATTATACAAGGATATTGTGGCATTCAGGTCGCAAAACTGTATACGCCGTCACGAGATGAGGTAAAACTTTGTCAGACAGGAAGGGAAAACAGAAAGAGGATGGCGAAGCATCCTCTGAATAAAGCGTCAAACGCCTCAGGCAGCGGGGAACTTAGCGGTGGAATTCGCCTGCGGCTTCCGGCTGGTATAGCAGCTCCAGCACTTCCAGATGCGCCGATGCGCCGCCAGGCAACTCCCAGTGAATGGAGGTGCCGACTTTCAGCCCAAGCAGCGCTGCGCCAACCGGCGCCAGAACCGAAAGCTGAGTGGCGCTATCGGTCGCCTGAGCCGGGAAGACCAGAGTCCGCACGCGTTCTTCGCCGCTGGTTAAATCGCGAAAGCGGACTTTGCTGTTCATGCTCACGACGTCGTGCGGCATTGCTTCCGGCGCGAGCATTTGCGCACGATCCAGTTCGTCGTTCAGGGCATCGGCGACCGGCGAATTAGCGTAAGCCGGTTGCTCAAGCAGTCTGTCGATACGTTCAGCATCGAATTCGTTAATAATGATTGCGGGTCTGGTCATTGCATACTCCATGTTATCCAGGAACCTTTTCCGTAAAAGAAAACCCTCGCCGAAAGGGGCAAGGGTTAATGTCCCTTCATCATACTGAGACTTGCCTGATGTTTGAAGTGATTAAGCGCACATTCAGCGCATCGTGAGCAAAAGCAGATGAAGTGGGCGCATCGCCCTGTTATCAAGAACCGACTTTGTCCAGAACAAACTGCTTAGCGCAGTTGCCCGGATGCGGCTGCGGCAGGAACGAATCTGCGCCCAACGGGGCATTAATAGCGCCAGCCTTGATGGAAATTTGCATTTCCGTTAAATAAGCCGGGTTGCCGTCGCAGGTTAATTTAAAGGCTTTGACGTTTTGCGCGCCATACGCTTTGGCGACGGCGGCATCAAAATCGCTACGGCTAACGGTTTGTCCGTAGTGTTTTGCCAGAAAATCACCGATTGCGCTTTGCTTCACTTCGCCATTCAGGCGCACCATCGTACCGAAGTAGCTATCCGGATCGAAGCCGAAACAGACGCCATGCTTGGCATACTCATAACGTTCCAGACAAGAGTTCCCGCCAGAACCCGGCATCACGCTATTCAGCTTATTAGCCATTTCCAGCGACAGCCCGGTTTCCGCGGCCTGGCATTTACGCCCGGCTTTGACTTCCGGCATATTGGGGATCGGGCGCGTCGCGCAGCCGTAGCGCATCCAGCGGCGCTCGTCGACGCCGCGTGAGGCGATCGACTTCGGCAGGCCCGGCCATAGGCCGTGTACCGTCAGAAAATCGGCTTTGTTGCGTTCGTCCTGCTGTAGCCGGCACTCCTCGGGCTCATTACGGTTACTATCCAGCATGCTCTGACAAAAACCGGTTTGCCAGGACAGTGCCAGCACGTAACGATCGAAATCACCGTATTTCGTCGCGGTAAGCGGCTCTGCGCCAACCTGCGTTGCGCCGAGTAAAAGGGCAATGGCGACGACATCCTTCCTGAACATTTTTATTCCTGATAGTGGGAGATGATTAATTGCTGGGATTTATTAAAGCATAAAAAAGGCGCCTGCTGGCGCCTTTTCACTGTGGTTTGTAGTTTATTGAACCGCGGCGCCGGGGACCAGAATCTCGGTGGCGACGATCACCACCAACAGGCCGACGATAACGGGGACCGAGGTGCGCTTAACGACTTCAAATGGCGAAATCTTCGCCATTCCCGCCACCGCCACCACCACGCCGGAAACCGGTGAAATAGTGCGTCCCAAATTCGACGCCTGCAACATAGGGATCGACAGGTAAGCCGGATTGATGCCGGAAGAGTGGGCAAGCTTCGGGATCATCTCTACGAAGGCATAAAATGGCGCGTTGCCGGAGCCGGTGGTCATCGCCGCCAGCATGGTCAGAATCACCAGCACCAGCATCAGAATGATACTGGCGGAACCGAACGAGGTGGCTATGGAGATAAGTCCGTCGATAAAACCGATAGTGCTCAGACCCTGGGCAAATACGCCCGCCGCGACCAACAGCATGACGACGCTGGCGAAGGCGTCAGCCATACCGCGATAGGCGGCTTCCAGCCCGGCGAAGACCTTTTTAGTGTCAAAACTGCGCAGGAATTCCAGTACCGAAGCCAGCACCATACAGAGCACCAGAATAGTGATGATGTGTAATTCAGGACCCCATTTGCCGTCGAAAATCAGCACCCCGATAATCGGCGTGAAAGGTAGAATAGCGTACAGCGCCGGCGCGGTGGTGGTTATCTCGTTGACGTCGAGCATTTCGTGCGAGGCGTTCTCTTTTTTATCGAGGTAGCGCTGCCAGAAGAAGTGAGCGATGGCCATACAGACGATAGCGGCAATCGAGATAGGCAAGGTGGTTTTGAACGCGAAATCGATTAGCGGCATTTCGGCAGCTTTGGCCGCCAGTACTACGTCACCGGAGGTCGGAGACAGGATCAACGCGGCAGGGGAGGCGCAAATCGCCGCCGCGGCGCCGCGGCTGATGCCGACGTTGACCATTACCGGGAACAGCGTCGCCATCAGCAGCACACCCAGGCCGGTCGCTGAGGAGACCGCCAGCGACATCAGACAGGCGAGGAAGTAGGCGGCAATCATCAACAGATAAGGTGAGTTAATATATCGCAGCGGTTTAGAGGCCAGTTTAACCACCATATCGTTGGCGCCGATATGCGTCATATAGGTGGCGAAGCCGCAGAGCATCATAATCATCATGCCGAGGTCGCCGCCGCGGCTCATGAGCAGTATTTTAATATACTCGAAGATGTCGGTCGCGGTGTAACCCGTACTGGCGGCGCTGGCCGGGAGAACCTTATGCCCCATGATGGCGCTGGCGATAAGTAAGACTAAACCGCCGACAAACAGCACCCCTGTCGCGGAATAGCCTTTTATAATGTAGCGGGCGACGCCCACAATAACCACGACCCCGATTAGGATCTCAACAAGCGTAAGCATACTTTACCCCTAAGCCATTAACCCAAAGAATCTGCTGATATCTAAAGCACTACAAAAATTAAGTGAGGGAATGTGCCCAAAAAACGGACAGAACTTGCTGACCCAAATCAATAAACTACTGAGAATTGACTAATCGGAACCTGCGGCGCGGCTAACATCACAAAAGTCGTCTCCCAGGATGCGGTTTTTGCCATGGCGCAATTCAGGATTTTGCCTTATTCCGTTAACAGTCTATTAAGATTACATTTGTTACTTTACTTCGTTTTTAAAATTGAAATCGGTAATAGAGAAGTGTTGAAACTACGTCAATTTACATTGTTTATTCTTACGCTGTCCGGCCTGCTGCTGTCGTCCGGTTATGCTAACGCCTCGTTCTCGTCAACGCTCCGCGATGGCTACAATACGCTGACGGACAATGTCTCGCAAACCTGGAACGAGCCTGAGCACTACGATCTGTACGTTCCGGCGATCACCTGGCACGCGCGTTTTGCCTATGACAAAGAGAAAACCGATAAGTACAACGAACGCCCGTGGGGCGCGGGATTCGGCGTGTCGCGTTGGGACGATAAAGGAAACTGGCACGGCCTGTATCTGATGGCGTTTAAAGATTCCTTTAATAAGTGGGAGCCGATTGGCGGCTATGGCTGGGAAAAAACCTGGCGTCCGCTGGCCGATGACAACTTCCACCTTGGCCTTGGTTACACCCTTGGCGTAACGGCGCGCGATAACTGGAACTATATCCCGATCCCGGTAGTGCTGCCGCTGGCCTCGATTGGCTACGGCCCGGCGACGTTCCAGATGACCTACATCCCCGGCACTTATAACAACGGCAACGTTTATTTTGCCTGGGCGCGCATTCAGTTTTAATCGTTATAACGTAGTGACAAAAGTGATAAGTTCTTTGTCTTGTTGAAAAACAATGACTAACGTAACTGTCGGCTATAAAGATAGAGACTTTTATCACTTTTTAAGAAAGTTACGCTGGACAAAAGGCATCACAATTGATGTACTGGTATCCGACACAGCATTAGTGTCGTTTTTTAATTTAAAGGTAATTTTGATGTCTAAGATTAAAGGTAACGTTAAGTGGTTTAATGAGTCCAAAGGATTCGGTTTCATTACTCCGGAAGATGGCAGCAAAGATGTATTCGTACACTTCTCTGCAATCCAGTCCAACGGTTTCAAAACTCTGGCTGAAGGTCAGCGCGTAGAGTTCGAAATCACTAACGGTGCCAAAGGCCCTTCTGCTGCAAACGTAATGGCTATCTAACCAACACGTCAGTAGAATATAAAAACCCGCTTATAGCGGGTTTTTTTTTGCCTGTCGTTAACGGGCGGCTGACTGTGAAAATAGCCAGAATGCCGTCGCGGTCATGGTGAAAGAACCAAGCAGGTTGACGAGAACGTTTAGCAACGCCCAGCTGAAACGCCCCTGCTGGAGCAGGAAGACGACTTCTGCGGAAAAGGTGGAGAAGGTCGTCAGGCCGCCGCAGAAACCGGTAGTGATGAGCAACTTCCACATAGGATCGACATGCGTCAGACGATTAAACCACGCCAGCCCGGCACCGATAATAAAGGCGCCCAGCAGGTTAGCGACTAGCGTGCCAATGGGAATCGCATGATGCATGGGGTTAAATTTCATGCCCAGCCACCAGCGCAACACGCTGCCGGTTCCGCCGCCAACAAAAACGGCTAAAAGGAGTTGTAACACGGTCATTTCCTGCTAATACGTTAGAGAGAGGGTTGAGTGTAGCGCGATAAACGCGTTTTTGGCTATGGATTCGCAAGTGGGAGAAAGAGATGCGGGTAGCTGCGGGACAATTCGCCGTCACGGCGCAGTGGCAAAAAAATGCGCAGACCTGCGTTGAGCTGATGCATCAGGCGGCAGAATGCGGCGCTTCGTTACTGGTCTTGCCCGAGGCGCTACTGGCGCGAGCCGATAACGACCCGGATATGTCGGTAAAATCCGCGCAGGCGCTGGATGGCGGCTTTATGCAGCAGTTACTGGCGGAAAGCCGGCGGAATGACTTAACCACGATATTAACGCTACACGTGCCTTCTGCTGAAGGGCGCGCGAGCAATACGCTGGTGGCGATATGCCGAGGGGCGATTTGCGCACAATACCAGAAACTCCATTTGTACGATGCGTTTAATATGCAGGAGTCACGGCTGGTGGATGCCGGCGAGCAAATCCCGCCGTTAATAGAGGTAAATGGGATGCGAATCGGCTTAATGACCTGCTACGATTTACGCTTTCCCGAATTAGCGCTATCGTTAGCGTTAAAGGGGGCTGATGTGTTGGTGCTTCCGACAGCCTGGGTGCGTGGGCCATTGAAAGAACATCACTGGGCGACGCTGCTGGCGGCAAGGGCGCTGGATACTACCTGCTACATTATTGCGGCAGGCGAGTGTGGAACGCGTAATATCGGCCAGAGCCGGATTATCGATCCGCTCGGTACCACCATTGCTGGCGCCGCAGCCCAGCCGCAGCTGATTTTTGCTGAGATATCCGCAGATTATATTCATCAGGTGCGCGAGAGTTTGCCGGTGCTGCGTAATCGCAGATTTGCGCCACCGCAATTATTGTGACGTTTTTTTAAACAAGGCTTGATTCACCTTGTTACAGATTGCTATTGTGTCGGCGCGTCAAATAGCCGTTAATTGTATGCGTATATGTGTATGATGGCGTATTCGCAGCTTGAGCTTGTATAGAGAAGAAGGTTAGCTATGGGTGAGATTAGTATTACCAAACTGCTGGTAGTCGCAGCGCTGATTATTTTAGTGTTTGGTACCAAAAAATTACGCACGCTGGGTGGAGACCTGGGTTCGGCTATCAAAGGCTTCAAGAAAGCCATGAATGATGACGATGACAGTGCCAAAAAGACCAGCGCTGAGGAAGAAGCGCCGGCACAGAAACTCTCTCATAAAGAGTAATTAATCACGGGCTCCCGATAAGCGGGGGCGCGTCGCGGCCGGGTGTGAAGCTCTGGCGGCAAAGAGGCGGCAGCGTATTCGTTGTCGCCTTTTTTATGGTCGTTGTTTGGGATGCGAAAAAGTTGCAACCAGGTGTGACGATAGAAAGGGGCGTTAGCAGGTAAATCTGGCCGCCGCGAACGGCGGCCAAAGAAAGGCAGAGGTTATTTTACTTCCATACCTTTTGCCTGCAGATCGGCATGATAGGAAGAGCGGACGAACGGGCCGCAGGCGGCATGGGTAAAGCCCATCGCCATGGCTTCAGCTTTCATCTCTTCAAACTCTTCCGGGCTGACGTAGCGCTGCACCGGCAGGTGGTGACGGCTCGGCTGCAGGTACTGACCCAGCGTCAGCATAGTGACGCCATGACGGCGCAGATCGCGCATTACTTCGATGATCTCTTCATTGGTCTCGCCAAGACCCACCATCAGACCCGATTTGGTCGGGATTTCCGGATGCGCTTCTTTAAAGCGCTCAAGCAGCTTCAGCGACCAGTTGTAATCTGCGCCCGGACGTACCTGGCGATACAGGCGCGGTACGTTTTCCAGGTTGTGGTTAAACACATCCGGCGGCGTCACTTTCAGGATATCCAGCGCGCGATCCATACGACCGCGGAAATCCGGCACCAGCGTTTCAATCTTGATGTTCGGGCTCTTTTCGCGGATAGCGCTGATACAGTCGGCGAAATGCTGCGCGCCGCCGTCACGAAGATCGTCGCGGTCAACGGAAGTCACCACCACGTAGCGCAGACCCATGTCGGCGATGGTTTGCGCCAGTTTTTGCGGCTCATTGGCATCAGGCGTCACCGGACGACCGTGGGCAACATCGCAGAACGGACAACGGCGAGTACAGATAGCGCCGAGGATCATAAAGGTCGCGGTACCGTGGTTGAAGCACTCGGCAAGGTTCGGGCAAGAGGCTTCTTCGCACACGGAGTGCAGGCCATTCTTACGCATCGCTGCCTTGATCCCCTGAATACGGGACGAGTCAGCCGGAAGTTTGATTTTCATCCATTCCGGTTTTCTGAGCAGAGCTTCACGCTCAGTTGCCACGTTTTTCACCGGGATAAGGGCCATTTTATCGGCGTCGCGGTACTTAACACCGCGTTCCATCACAATGGGTTTACTCATAGCGTGCGTGTTCCAGTTGCGAGTCACGAAGGAAAGCGAATTAATTCAATCAAATGTTGTATTTATCAACTATTTTTGAACTAAGGACAGGCAGTATATCATTGATACGGGGTTGAAAGCAGCCTGGTTACCCGGCAAATTGTAAAATAGTTGTTGTTTTATCCTTTTCCCTCGCGTGCGGTTAGCAGGAATAAGTTTGCACAATAGTGTCGATAATCTCTTTCAGTAACGGTTCCTGGGCGCTTTGTCGGTTGTAATGGAGCGAAATATCAATACGCTGGTCCTGCAGCGGTGGAAAAGGAATCGCTTGTAAATCCCAGATCTTCGCCACCAGCGCGAACATGCTCTCAGGCGTCAGCCCCAGCAAATCGCTATTATTTATCATCGCCGCCTGGGTCAACAGGTTATAGCTGCTAAAACCGCAGCGGCGTTCGCCGATAAATTCATCAAGTTGCCGATGCAGGGTAGGGTAGCGCTGTCCTTCCGGCAGCAGCAGCGCAAACTCAAACTGCTGTAGATTTTCCCGCGTCAGCAGAAGAGGCAAAATGGGATGATCTTTCCGGCAGAACATGACGACCGGTTCGGAAAACAGTACCTGGTGTGCAATGGCCAGCCCGCTATGGTTATAGCTGTCGATCAGCAAATCAACCTGCCGCTGGTTGAGCTGGCTGGCGGCATCGGTAATCGCAATATTGTGCAGTAATACCTGAGGAAACCTCGGTTTCAACGCATTGGCGATCGTTGGCATCACCAGGGCGCCGATGGTTGGAGTGGTAGCGATGGTGAGCACGCGCTGTTGCTGCGAGCTGCTGCCCAAATCCAGCGCATTGAGAAAGGCTTCCATCCCCTGACTAATATACTGATGCAAGTGAGTGGCAAAAGCCGTCGGCGTCACCCCCTGTCCTTTACGAATAAAGAGCGGGTCAGGAAACAGAGCCCGTAATTTATTGATGGACTGGCTGATGGCCGAAGGGGTGATATTTAGCACCCTCGCCGCGTTGACGATGCCTTTATGCACGTACACCGCTTCGAAGATGGTCAGCAGATTAAGATCAATATTACGCAGAATACGAAAAATCTGCCGATCTTCAGGGTGTTCATTGAGTTCCGATGGGGGATGGTTTTCTGCCACTCAGCGTATCCGGTTGTCGGGTGTATAGCGCTATTATAGCGGGCCGTGGCATTGCGGAACGTGATAATTGATTGCAAATATAAAGTATTAATAATGACTTGCGCAATTTACAGGCGCTCTGAGATTTCAGAGCGCGAAGCTTCTTAAGCGGCTACATACTCATGCGGTGGGTTATTCAGCAGCGCCAGCAGGTTGGCGACCAGCCGCGGCGCGACGTTTTCCGTGGTGGCCTGCGGCTGCCACTGGCGCATTTGCGTCATCTCCATACCGGCATAGCCGCACGGGTTAATGCGCAGGAATGGCGTCAAATCCATTGCCACATTCAGCGCCAGGCCGTGGAAAGAACAGCCTTTACGAATACGCAGCCCCAGCGAACAAATTTTCTGTTCACCAACGTAAACCCCAGGCGCATCGGCGCGTGGGTGGGATTCAATCTGATACTCCGCGAGAGTATTGACCACGGTCTGCTCCAGCAGCGTCACTAATTCACGCACGCCGAGTTTACGCCGTTTAAGATTCAGCAATACATACATCACCTGTTGGCCTGGCCCGTGATAGGTCACCTGGCCGCCGCGATCGCTCTGAATGACCGGGATATCGCCTGGTACCAGCACGTGTTCGGCTTTACCGGCCTGACCCTGAGTGAAGACCGGGTGATGTTCTACCAGCCAGATTTCATCCAGCGTCGTGTCGTCACGGCTGTCGGTAAATTCATGCATTGCCTGCGAGATGGGTTCGTAAGGTTGCAGGCCAAGTTGTCGGATAAGAATGGTATTGTGCTGCAAAACAACGTCTCCGCCGAGAGGGATGACTTAAGTGGGGGAGAGTATATCACAGCGAAAGAGGGAGGATTACCCGGCCCTTGAGGCCGGGTAAGGAGATGGATTACAGCACCATCCGCACGATTTCGATATTGCCCAACTCTTCGTACAGGGCTTCGACCTGCTCAATGTGGGTAGCGTTAATGGTGATGGAGACCGAGTGGTAGTTACCTTTGCTGCTCGGTTTTACTGACGGAGAGTAATCACCAGGCGCATGGCGCTGTACCACTTCCACCACCTGATCAACCAGCTCAGGCAACGCCTGCCCCATTACTTTGTAAGTAAATGGAGTAGGGAATTCAAGCAGTTCGTTAAGTTTGGTTTTCATGTCAGCTCCGGTGTGACGACTAAAATAATAACTCCCACGTAATGTGGGAGTTATCAGGTTTCTTTGATGAATAGTATATGGGGATAGAAATCACACTTTCAAGTGTTCAATTTTTAACCAAACCAGTGATGGAACATTAACTTAATGTAATCAATGATTTTGCCGAAGAAATTACCTTCCGGAATTTCCTGCAGCACCACTAACGGACGCTGATCGATAGTTTTGCCATCTAACTGGAAGTTGATGGTACCGACCACCTGGTTTTTCTGCAGCGGCGCGTGCAGCTCGGTGTTATTCAACACATAGCTGGCTTTCAGATCTTTCATACGGCCGCGCGGGATAGTCAGATAGACGTCTTTATCTACGCCCAGAGAGGCGCGATCGCTATCGCCGAACCAGGCCGGTTCAGAGGCGAACTCTTTACCTGCTTTAATAGGGTTGACGGTTTCAAAGAAGCGGAAGCCCCAGGTCAGCAGTTTCTTGCTCTCGGACTCACGCCCTTTGTAGGTACGCCCGCCCATGACCGCGGAGATCAGGCGCATCTGGCCTTCGGTAGCAGAGGCAACCAGGTTGTAGCCGGCTTTATCGGTATGGCCGGTTTTAATGCCATCGACGTTGAGGCTGTTATCCCACAGCAGACCGTTACGGTTCAGCTGGCGAATACCGTTAAAGGTGAACTCTTTCTCACGGTAGATGGAATACTCATTCGGTACGTCGCGGATCAACGCCTGGCCGATCAGCGCCATGTCACGCGCGGAGCTGTACTGACCGTCGGCATCCAGGCCGTGAACGGTCTGGAAGTGGGTGTTTTTCAGGCCCAACGCGTTAACGTAATTGTTCATCAGGCTGACAAACGCGTCCTGGCTGCCGGCAACGTAGTCGGCCATCGCCACGCAGGCATCGTTACCGGATTGCAGGTTGATGCCGCGGATCAGCTGAGAAACCGGCACCTGCATGCCCGGTTTCAGGAACATCAGGGAAGAACCTTTAAACACCGGGTTACCGGTTGCCCACGCGTCGTTACCTACGGTGACCAGATCGGATTCTTTGAATTTGCCCGCCTTCATGGCCTGGCCAATGACATAGCTGGTCATCATTTTGGTCAGGCTCGCCGGATCGCGACGGGCGTCGGCGTTGTTTTCCGCCAGCACTTTACCTGAGTTGTAATCGATAAGAACCCAGGATTCAGCATCGATCTGCGGAGCGCCTGGGATCATGGTTTTCATATTCAGGTCATCGGCGCGGGCAGCGGTAGACAGTGCCGCAACGGAGAGGGCCGTAACGAGTAAACGAGCGGTGAAAGAGGTCTTCATGGTTAGAACAACGGCATCCGTGATGAAATTAAAAAAAGTGCCTTACTATAACAAATGCGTTTCGCAGCGGCATCCGACATTGCATATGACTTTGTTAACGACTTTTACATATGCGGCGGCGGGAGATACCGCGGCGTTACGTTTAGTTGGCGCGAGTAATAAATGATTGCAGCTGCGCTTCGTTTTGCAGGCGCTGCTGTACCGTCGACGCTTGCGACTTACTGGTAAATGGACCCAATTGGATTCGCCACACGGCGCCATTTTGCATCACTCGGCCCGGAACGGCGAACTGCTGGCTCAAGCGCTGCTGATATTGCTGGGCGCGAGCCTGGTCGCTAACGGCGCCGACCTGCACGACGAACTCGCCGCTGGTGCTGGCGCTTGGCGCGGCAACAGTCGCGGTTGCTGCTGCGGCCGCGGCAGGCGCAACGCTCCCCTGAATCGAGCCCGGCGCGGTGACTGGAGCGCTGGGTGCTGTCGGCGTCGCGGCGACGGCGGCAGGCGCAGCAGCAGGTTCGCTGCTTTCCAGCACGCCATTATTCAGCGGCGTCGGCGCGCCAAGGAATCCACTATTGCTGACCGGCGCGCCCACGTTATCCTCAGGCTTAAGCGTTGAGTTGCTGATGGCGTGAATGTTTGATTGGTCGGCCGGGGCGATGGCCGCGGAACCATCGCCATCAAGGTTTGGCCGTGAAGGCAGGGCATAGGTTTGTTTGGCGACGGTGGTACACGCCATACCCGGGCCCGACAAAGCGCCGTCCTGAGAGACGATAATAGGATCGATACGAACTTTAGTATTGTTCGAGGTATTCAGGCGGTCGGCGGACGCGCGGGACAGGGAAATGACCCGATCATTGCCGTACGGGCCGCGATCGTTAATGCGCACCACGATCATCCGGCCGTTGGCCAGGTTCGTGATACGCGCGTAGCTCGGGATGGGCAAGGTTGGATGCGCGGCGGTGAGCTGAGTTGGATCGAACGCTTCGCCAGAGGCGGTCAGATTGCTGTTCGGTTCGGCATCATAAATTGCCGCCAGACCGGTCTGGGTGAAGTTAGCCGGATCCTGGACGATTTTATAGCTTTTGCCGTCGCGCTCATAATCCTGATTGGCCGTGGCATTCAGCGTTTCGAAACGCGGATCGGCGCCGCTGATTTCTACCGTCGGACCATTACAGACGGCCGGCTGCGGGACGCTAACCGTCTTCTGCTGAACGTCTTCACCCGAACATGCCGCCAGCAGCCCTGCTGCTATGCAGATCCCCAGCCATTGCTTACGCATTGCGAACCCCTTAAACGCTTTTCGACAACATTTTTCTGTGGGTATGGATCGACATCACGATACCAAACCCGGCCATCAATACGATCAGGGCTGAGCCCCCGTAGCTGACCAGCGGCAAAGGTACCCCCACCACCGGCAAAATACCACTTACCATACCAATATTTACGAAGACATAAACGAATAAAATCAACATTAAACCGCCCGCCATGACGCGGCCAAAGGTGGTTTGCGCCTGGGCGGCGATCCACAGTCCGCGCATGATAAGCAAAATGTACAATGCCAGCAGGATCAACACCCCGATAAGACCCAGCTCTTCCGCCAGCACGGCGAAGATAAAGTCAGTATGGCGCTCCGGCAGGAATTCGAGCTGCGACTGAGTACCATGCAACCATCCTTTACCGCGTAATCCGCCGGAACCAATAGCGATTTTCGACTGAATAATATGATAGCCCGCGCCCAGCGGATCGGTCTCCGGGTCGAGCAGCATCATCACGCGCTGACGCTGGTAGTCGTGCATCAGGAAGAACCATAAAATCGGAATAAAGGCGGCGACCAGCACCACCGCAATACCGATCAAGCGCCAGCTGAGGCCGGAGAGGAACAGAACAAACAGGCCGGAGAGGGCGATCAAAATCGAGGTGCCGAGGTCTGGCTGCGCCGCAACCAGCAGGGTCGGCAGGAAGATCAGGACCAGCGCGATAGCGGTATTCTTCAATGACGGCGGACAGACATCGCGGTTAATAAACCGCGCCACCATCAGCGGCACGGCTATTTTGGCAATCTCCGAGGGCTGAAAGCGCACAATACCGAGATCCAACCAGCGCTGCGCGCCTTTGGATATTGCGCCGAAGGCATCTACGGCAACCAGTAAAATAATACAGAAAATATAGAGGTAGGGCGCCCAGCCCTCGTATACCCGCGGCGGGATCTGCGCCATCACGATCATAATCACCACGCCCATGGCGATTTGGCCGATTTTGCGCTCCATCATTCCCACATCCTGGCCGCTGGCGCTCCAGATAACCAGCGCGCTGTAGGTGAGCAGCGCCAGCAGGATGAGCAGCATCGTGGGGTCCAGATGGATTTTATCCCATAGTGATTTTTTGTTCGGATTATCGGTCATTATTGATCCTCCCCCGCCGTCACCGCCGGGCTTTCACTCGGCAGATTGGTGTTGTTATCACCCAGCATGATGTGATCGAGGATCTGGCGCATAATGGTACCGACCGCCGGGCCGGCGCCGCCATTCTCCAGGATCATCGCCACCGCGACCTGGGGGTTGTTGTAAGGCGCAAACGCCGTCATGAGTTTGTGGTCACGCAGACGTTCGGAAATTCGGTGCGCGTTATAGGTTTCGTTGGCTTTCAGGCCGAATACCTGCGCGGTACCGGACTTCGCCGCAATCTTATACGGCGCGCTGGCAAAGTATTTGTGCGCGGTACCGTTGCCGCGGTTAGCAACGCCGTACATGCCGTCTTTAGCGATTTCCCAATAGCCGGAATGAATATCGCCGACCGGCGGTTCATGCGGCTGTACCCACGGTACCTGTTTACCGTCTTCGAGAGTGCTTTGCAGAAGATGGGGCACTTTGACCACGCCGTCGTTTATCAGGATCATCAGCGCTTTGTTCATCTGAATCGGCGTAGCGGTCCAGTAGCCCTGGCCGATACCGACCGGGATGGTATCACCCTGATACCAGGGTTTCTTAAAGCGCTTGAGCTTCCATTCGCGAGTGGGCATGTTGCCGGAGCGTTCTTCCGCCAGGTCAACGCCAGTGTAGTCGCCGTAGCCAAACTTACTCATCCATTCGGAAAGGCGATCGATGCCCATATCATAGGCGACTTGATAGAAATAGGTATCCGCGGACTCTTCCAGCGCTTTGGTGACGTTCAGGTGTCCATGGCCCCATTTTTTCCAGTCGCGATAGCGTTTTTCCGAACCAGGCAACTGCCACCAGCCGGGGTCGAACAGACTGGTGTTGCGCGTAATCACGCCGGCGCTCAAGGCTGAGACGGCGACGTAGGGTTTCACCGTCGATGCAGGTGGATAAACCCCCTGCGTCGCGCGGTTAACCAGCGGGGTATTCGGATCGTTGAGTAGCCCGGAATAATCTTTGCTGGAGATACCATCGACAAACAGGTTGGGATCGTAGCTCGGGGTTGAAACCAGCGCCAGAATCGCGCCGCTGCGCGGGTCGGTGACCACTACCGCCGCGCGGCTGCCCGCCAGCAGCGTTTCGATATACTGCTGCAGCTTCAAATCAAGGGTTAGGTAGATATCGCGTCCGGCCTGCGGCGGCACTTCTTTAAGCTGGCGAATAACGCGGCCGCGGTTGTTGACTTCAACCTCTTCATAACCGGTTTGCCCGTGCAGCACGTCTTCATAATAGCGCTCGATTCCAAGCTTACCGATGTCATGGGTCGATGCGTAGTTGGCCAGCTTGCCCTCTTTATCCAGGCGATCGACGTCTTTATCGTTGATTTTAGAAACGTAGCCGATAACGTGGGTCAGGGCGGAGTTATAGGGATAGTAGCGGCGCTTGTAGCCTTTGACTTCGACGCCGGGAAAGCGGTACTGGTTTACGGCGAAGCGCGCCACCTGGACTTCATTAAGATTGACCTTCACCGGAATCGAGGTGAAGCGGTGAGAGCGCGCGCGCTCTTTTTTAAAGCCGGCGATATCGTCGTCGGTCAGGTCGACGACGTCGCGCAGCGCATCCAGCGTCTGCTGCACGTTATCGACTTTTTCCGGCATCATCTCTAGCTGATAGATGGTGCGGTTCAGCGCCAGCGGCGTGCCGTTGCGATCGTAGATAATGCCGCGGCTGGGCGGAATAGGGACCAGCTTAATGCGGTTTTCATTGGAACGCGTTTGATAGTCGTTGAAACGGACAATCTGTACGTTGTAGAGGTTGGCAATCAGCACGCCGGTAAGCAACAAAATGCCCGTAAAAGCGACCAGCGCCCGGCGTACAAACAGCGAGGATTCAGCCGTATAGTCGCGGAAAGAATTCTGTAATTTCATTCGCTGCTTAGTCTACCCAGGTCATCATTACTCACGGTGGTAAGGGTGGTTAGTCGTAATGCTCCACGCACGATACAGGCTCTCAGCGACCAGCACGCGAACTAACGGGTGAGGCAACGTGAGCGTGGAAAGCGACCAACTCTGTTCCGCTGCCGCTTTGCAGGCCGGAGAGAGACCTTCCGGGCCGCCAATGAGTAAACTGACGTCCCGGCCATCCTGCTTCCAGCGTTCCAGTTCTCGCGCCAGCTGCGGCGTATCCCACGGCTTACCGGGAATATCCAGGGTCACGATACAGTTCTTGCCTGCGGCCGCCAGCATCATTTCGCCCTCTTTTTCGAGGATGCGTTTGATATCGGCATTTTTTCCGCGCTTACCGGCAGGGATCTCTACCAGTTCGAACGGCATATCTTTTGGAAAACGGCGCAGATATTCGCTAAAGCCGGTCTGAACCCAGTCCGGCATTTTGGTGCCAACGGCCACCAATTGTAGCTTCACGCATTAACTCCAGAGTTTTTCCAGCTCGTACAGACGACGGCTCTCTTCCTGCATGACGTGAACCATCACGTCGCCCAGATCGACCACGATCCAGTCGGCGGCGGCTTCACCTTCAACGCCCAGCGGCAGCATCCCGGCGGCGCGGGATTCCTGCACCACATGGTCGGCGATGGACATCACGTGGCGCGTAGACGTGCCGGTGCAAATAATCATGCAATCGGTGATGCTGGATTTGCCATGTACATCAATGGCGACGATGTCCTGACCTTTCAGGTCATCAATTTTGTCGATAACAAAATCCTGGAGTGCTTTACCCTGCAAGTGTTCCCCCTGGGTGCGTGAAGAGTGATAACAATAACGAGCCTGACAGTATACCCGAAGTCATGGCAATGTCGGGAGAAAAGTCAGCTTTCAGCCCTTGAAAGCGGGCTATCATCCCATCCCTTGCCGACGAATGCATCGCCATTTTTGTAAAACAATTTCTGCAAGATGCGTATAGCGGGTGTAGCCTGGCTGCGGAGAATAACAGCCTGCATTTGGCTGTCAATGGGCGACGATTAATTCTTATTCCGCGCGCCACCGCGCCTGGCTATTTAATACCCGCAGGGTAGTAAAATCGTGGCGCCGTTCGATAAGGCTCCAGCTACCGTGGGCGAGGGGAAAATGCCACATTGCTGCCGCAGGCATCTGCAATAAAAGTGCGATTAACAGGCTTAAAGCGCCCTGGTGGCCGACGATCAATAGATTATCCCGCTGCTGATATTGCCCGAGGGTGGCGGCAAAAGCCGCGATACGCTGCGCGAAGGCCTGGAAACTTTCGCCGTTGGTCGGCGCAGCATGTTGCCAGTCTTTGCACCAGGCGGCGTAGTTCTGCGGGTCATCTTGTTGCAGATCGCGATGGTGGCGCATTTCCCAATCACCAAAAAACATCTCATTCAACGAAGGAATCACTTGCCGTGGGATTGGCCGTCCAGCGAGCAATAAGTCGGCGGTATGCTGGGTTCTCTCCAGCTCACTGCACAATACCAGCTCGAAAGGCACCGCCCGCAGATAGTCACCCAGCGAGCGGGCCTGCTGGATCCCTCGTTCGGTAAGGGGGGTTGGGGCATGACCGCTATACAGTCTGTCGACATTAGCCTGCGTTTCGCCGTGGCGAACCAGCCATAATTTCATGATGCACTCCGTGGAACTCGCGTAGCGTAACGATATCCCCGTAGCGGGTTCTCAGCAATAGAGCTTCTGCTGGTGAATGTAGTCCAGCACGGCTGCAGGCAGCATATCGGCGCAGGAGACGCCCTGCTGCAGACGCTGGCGAATCAGCGTAGCGGAAATATCGAACCACGGGGTTTCCGCCAGATAGATAGCTCCGGCGGGGCGGTTATGTAACTGCTCGACGTCGTGGGTGAGATGTTTATCGAGCCATTGCTGATCTTCTTCACGCTTCATCGCCAGTGGATATCCCGGGCGGCGGCAGACGATCAGATGGGCGTTATCGAGGATCGTGGCGTAGTTATGCCAGGTGGGGAAGGTCAGCAGCGAATCCTGGCCGATGATAAACGCCAGCGGCCGCTCGGGACCCTGTTCCTGCCGCCACTCCTGCAACGTTTGCGCCGTCCATGAGAGGGTATCGCGTCGCAGCTCGCGCTCGTCGAGGACAAACAGTGGTTTATCCGCAATCGCCAGCTCGAGCATATGTACGCGCTGGGCGCTGGTGGCCTCCGGCTGCGGACGATGCGGCGGGACATTATTGGGGACGATAATCACCCGGTTAAGACCGATCTGGTTAGCCAGAATTTCTACCGGCTTCAGGTGGCCATAATGCACCGGATCGAAGGTGCCGCCGTACATCGCCTGCAACTGAGTCATATCAACCATCAATGAAAACGTCTGCCAGCGCTTTATGGCAGAGCAGTAACGAAAGACTTTCCAGCTCGGGCCATATTGACTGGCCATAATCTTGTTTGAAGGTGAGCTCGGCGCGGGTTAATAACGTGACGGCCTGGCGCAGTTGCTCGGCGCTGAGGCGCGTGAGCGCGTCGCCAACCAGTTGACGGCGGTTCTGCCAGACCCGGTGTTTATCAAACAACGTGCGTAGCGGCGTATGCGCCGACTGGCGCTTCAGGTTCACCAGCAGCAGCAGTTCGCGCTGCAACGTACGCAACAAAATGGCGGGTTCGCAGCCCTCAAGCCTCAACTGCTGCAGGACGTGCAGTACGCGCTTGCTTTTGCCGGCCAGCAGGGCATCGACCCAGTGATACGGCGTGAAGTGGGCGGCATCATTCACCGCCTGTTCAACGCGAGGCAACGTCAGCTTGCCGTCAGGCCACAGCAGCGAGAGCCGCTCCAGCGCCTGCGCTAACGCCAGCAGGTTACCTTCATAGCAGTAGCACAGCAGCTGGCTGGCGGCGTCATCTAATTGCAGCTTGTTCTGTTTAGCGCGGGCGGCCAGCCAGCGCGGTAGCTGCGCATATTCCGGCGTCTGGCAGCTGACCTGTACGGCGCGACTGGCAAGCGCGGTCACCCATGCTGCATTTTCCTGGGCTTTGGTAAGCTTGTTGCCGCGGACAATCAGCAGCAAATCTTCATGCAGCATACCGACCAGCGTGGCAAGCTGTTCGTTAATCGCCGCATTCGGGCCGTTTTCCGGCAGAATAAGCAGAAGCGTCTGGCGACTGGAAAAGAGGCTCAGCGCCTGACTTAAAGAGAAAAGGGCGGGCCAGTCGGTGCTGGCATCGATGGTCGCGGTGTGATGTTCGGTAAAGCCCTGAGCGGCCGCGGCTTCGCGGATCGCATCCTGGCTTTCCTGTAACAGCAATGGATCGCTACCAAGCAATAAATACGCCGCGCGCAGCCCTTCAGTGAGCTGCGCGCGGAGTTGTTCCGGGTACAACCGAATCATCAGTTACCCAGCGTAGTGGAGACGCGGTTGCCAGAGGTCGAGGTGGCCGGGGTTCCAGACACCGGCTGCTCAGCCTCTTTGGTGGCTTCGACATCCGCAACATGCACGCTCGGCAATTTGCGGATCAGTTGTTCCGCGGCCTTGTCGTACATCTCTCGAACAATCATGTCCTGCTCGGCATCTTTCGCCAGCGCCGCCTGCGGGTTATCGAAGAACGAACGATAAACCTTGGTATTGATTGGGTAAATGTCATGACCCGGTATCAATACGGTGGCGTTAACGGTCAGCACCATCTGGTATTCAGCAGTACGACCATCCTGGAAAATGGATGCCGTATCTTTCTGAATGGATGAGTTACCCAGACGCAGGGACGGAACGTCCTTACGCAGCGTATCGGCATCGATCAGCTCGACGCCATTCAGACGCAGCTGATTGCGTACCGCACGGCTTAACGGACCATTCGGATCGCTTGACTGGAAAATCATAGTTTTCATTGTGGTTGGAACCTGCGTATTGCTACGCAGATGCCAGCCGCAACCGGCGGTGATTAACACCGCCAGAGATAACAGCATTGTTGCCAGATATCGCACGCTTCCTCCCGCGCTTAGCCAACGACCAGATTGAGCAGTTTGCCCGGAACGTAAATCACTTTACGTACGGTCACGCCTTCAAGGTATTTTGCGACCAGATGTTCCTGGCCTGCACGTTCACGAACCTGCTCTTCGGTTGCATCTACCGCAACGGTAATTTTACCACGAACTTTACCGTTTACCTGGACGACGACCAGAGTCGTGTTTTCAACCATTGCACTTTCGTCCGCTACCGGCCACGGCGCATTATCGATATCGCCTTCGCCGCCCAGTTCTTGCCACAAGGTGAAGCAGGCATGCGGGGTGAACGGGTTGAGCATACGTACCACGGCCAGCAGAGCCTCACGCATCAGCGCGCGATCCTGTTCGCCTTCCTGCGGCGCTTTCGCCAGTTTGTTCATCAACTCCATCACCGCGGCAATGGCGGTATTGAAGGTCTGACGACGGCCGATGTCATCGGTCACTTTGGCAATCGTTTTGTGCACGTCGCGACGCAGCGCTTGCTGATCTTCGCTGAGGCTTGCCACGTCCAGGGCGACAGCCGGACCCTGAGAGGTATGCTCGTAAACCAGTTTCCAGACACGTTTCAGGAAGCGGTTTGCACCCTCTACGCCGGATTCCTGCCACTCCAGGGTCATTTCAGCCGGAGACGCGAACATCATGAACAGACGTACGGTATCCGCGCCATAACGTTCAACCATAACCTGCGGGTCGATACCGTTGTTCTTCGACTTGGACATTTTGCTCATGCCGGTGTACACCAGCTCGCGGCCCTGCGGATCGAAGGCTTTGACGATGCGGCCTTTTTCATCACGCTCAACGGTGGCGTCAATCGGTGATACCCAGTTACGCTCGCCGTTTTCGCCGACGTAGTAGAACGCATCGGCCAGTACCATGCCCTGGCACAGCAGCTGTTTGGCTGGCTCATCGGAGTTCACCATACCGGCATCGCGCATCAGCTTGTGGAAGAAGCGGAAATAGAGCAGGTGCATAATGGCGTGTTCGATACCGCCGATATAGATATCCACCGGCAGCCAGTAGTTCGCGGCATTCGGATCCAGCATGCCTTTATCGTACTGCGGGCAGGTATAGCGAGCGTAGTACCAGGAAGACTCCATAAAGGTGTCAAAGGTGTCGGTTTCACGCAGCGCCGGCATGCCGTTAACGGTGGTTTTCGCCCACTCAGGATCGGCTTTGATCGGGCTGGTGATGCCGTCCATAACCACGTCTTCCGGCAGGATAACCGGCAGCTGATCTTCCGGCGTCGGCATCACGGTACCGTCTTCCAGGGTCACCATCGGAATTGGCGCGCCCCAGTAACGCTGGCGGGAAACCCCCCAGTCGCGCAGGCGGTAATTCACTTTGCGCTCGCCAACGCCCATCGCGGCCAGTTTGTCGGCGATGGCGTTGAAGCCCGCTTCGTAATCCAGGCCGCTAAATTCGCCGGAGTTGAACAGCACGCCTTTCTCGGTCAGGGCCTGTTCTGAGAGATCCGGTTCAGAACCGTCGGCGGCGAGGATTACCGGCTTGATGTTCAGGCCGTATTTGCTGGCAAACTCGTAGTCACGCTGGTCGTGACCCGGAACGGCCATCACCGCGCCGGTGCCGTACTCCATCAGCACGAAGTTCGCCGCCCATACCGGGATGGCTTCGCCGGTCAGCGGGTGAATAGCTTTAAAGCCGGTGTCGACGCCTTTTTTCTCCATTGTCGCCATGTCAGCTTCGGCAACTTTGGTGTTACGGCATTCGTCGATAAAGGCGGCCAGCGCCGGATTATTAGCCGCAGCCTGCTGCGCCAGCGGGTGACCCGCAGCGACCGCCAGGTAGGTGCAGCCCATGAAGGTATCCGGGCGGGTGGTGTAGACAGTCAGCTTATCGGCGTAGTCGTTGACGTCAAAGGAGATTTCTACCCCTTCAGAGCGGCCGATCCAGTTGCGCTGCATGGTCTTAACGGTGTCAGGCCAGTGATCCAGATTATCCAGATCGTTGAGCAGTTCGTCGGCGTAGGCGGTGATTTTAATAAACCACTGCGGGATCTCTTTGCGCTCAACTTTGGTGTCGCAGCGCCAGCAGCAGCCGTCGATAACCTGTTCGTTAGCCAGCACGGTCTGATCGTTCGGGCACCAGTTGACCGCGGAGGTTTTCTTGTATACCAGGCCTTTTTTATACAGCTCGGTGAAGAATTTTTGCTCCCAGCGGTAGTATTCCGGGGTGCAGGTCGCAATTTCACGGCTCCAGTCATAGCCGAAGCCCAGCTTTTTCAGCTGGTTTTTCATGTAAGCGATGTTGTCGTAAGTCCACGGAGCCGGCGCGGTGTTGTTTTTCACCGCTGCGCCTTCCGCAGGCAGACCAAACGCATCCCATCCGATCGGCTGCAGGACGTTTTTGCCCAGCATGCGCTGATAGCGCGCGATGACGTCGCCGATGGTGTAGTTACGCACGTGACCCATGTGTAGTCGACCAGAAGGATAAGGAAGCATCGACAGGCAGTAATACTTCTCTTTGCTCTCGTCTTCAGTTACTTCAAATGTACGATTTTCGTCCCAGTGAAGCTGGACTTTCGATTCTATCTCTTCCGGGCGGTATTGCTCTTGCATGGCAGCCAGTGGTCCTGTTTTCAATACAGCTACAAAATGTAGCCAATGGATGTGTTGTTTCAGATCGGCATAGCATAGCCCAAACGTCCACGTCAAAACAGCCTTTCGCACATTAACATCGGCAAAAGCGGCGCAGAATTTTTCGCGACTCTGTGGCGCGGATGGCAAAGCAAACCGCCGATAACGTCTATTATTAGAAGCAGTTAATCACACCGGAGGCGAAATGATGAACAAGGTTGCTCAATATTACCGGGAACTGGTCTCCTCGCTCAGTGAACGGCTGCGCAATGGAGAGCGTGACATTGACGCGCTGGTGAAGCAGGCGAGGGAGAAAATCACCCAGGCAGGCGATCTGACGCAGAGCGAGGTTGAGTCACTTATCGCGGCGGTGAAGCGCGATCTGGAAGAATTTGCCCGCAGCTATGAAGAGAGCCATGAAGACGATAGCGACAGCGTCTTTATGCGGGTGATCAAAGAGAGCCTGTGGCAGGAGCTTGCCGATATCACCGACAAAACCCAGCTTGAGTGGCGTGAGGTATTCCAGGATTTGAACCACCATGGCGTCTATCACAGCGGGGAAGTGGTGGGCCTTGGCAACCTGGTGTGCGAAAAGTGCCACTACCATCTGGCGGTATACACCCCGGATGTGCTGCCGCGCTGCCCGAAATGCGGGCATGACCAGTTCCAGCGGCGGCCATTTGAACCGTAAACGCTAAAGCAGCGATGCGCATTGCGCTGCGCATCGCTGAGTCATTACAGAACGGTATTGATTTCCGCAATCTTAAAGTATTGATATCCGCCCATCTCGCTGGCGTATTTGTATGAGGAGTTGAGGATCATCTTGTCGGCATAGATAGTGCCGACGTCGCAGGTACTCAATTTTAACCAGCCGCAGCCGCGACCGCCGTTAACTATCTTTTTAGCCGTCATGGTTAAGGTGCCGTTCGCCTGCAGTAAATAGTAATTGTAAATATTCGCTTTATTCTGCGTATCCAGCAGCAGATCGCCGGTGCTGAAGATGGTGCCTTCATTTACGATATCAAATCTGGATGTGATTGAAATGGTGTCACCTTTTATGGATCCCGTATTGTTGACCGGACCATGATCGGTAGTGATAGTCGCCGCCTTTATCG
Source organism: Klebsiella sp. 141240 (assembly GCF_050600805.1). Taxonomy (NCBI): domain Bacteria; kingdom Pseudomonadati; phylum Pseudomonadota; class Gammaproteobacteria; order Enterobacterales; family Enterobacteriaceae; genus Klebsiella; species Klebsiella sp. 141240. The sequence goes on from NZ_JAQIRK010000002.1 coordinate 385,664, forward strand.
CGCCATTATTATTCAACCAATAGCTATGGGCGGTAAAAGCGTCTGTCGCTGTCATTTTGCCGTCAGTGCTCTGCGCCAACGTGCCGTCGGTTTGCATATCGATATTTGCGCCGCTAATACTGCCTAAGTTGTAAATCTCACCGGTGTTGAGGGTGCTGTCCTGATTTAACGATTTCACGGCGACATTACTGGTCGCGGCGATGGTTCCGGTATTTTTAAAATTAGTACCAATAAAATTCAGCGCGACGTTTTTACCGTTAATCGTGCCGGCATTGGTGAAATTACCTAGCGAGGTAGCGGTAATCTGCGCATCCGAGGTGATTTTCGCGCCGGCGTTGTTGGTTATCGCCCCGTTGCTGGCGGCCACCAGACTGGACGTCGCGCTAATCGTTCCGCTGTTCTGTAAATTGCCTGCGGCACTCAGAATTAATTGTTTAGTGGAACTGATACTGCCCTTACTGCCGTTAGTGAGTGCGCCGTATGTGGTGATTTTCGTCAAGTTTTTAGTCGTCAGCGTACCGTTATTCGTGAAGTTACCGGAGGCGGCGATGCTGGTGAGAAGGCCATTGCTGGCGATGGAGCCATCGTTGGTCAGTAATCCATTGTTGGTGATAGAAAGCGTCGAGTTGGCGGTGATTGCCCCTTTGTTACGCACGCCAAAGCCCAAATTGTTGCCGACCATACTGATACTGTTGGCTTTAATGCCGCCCAGGCTACTGATATCAATGCTGTATACTGGGCTTATCATTTGCAGGACGGTCGCGCTTTTACCTGCGCTAGTCATGGCGCCCGTGCTGTTGTCGAAGGTGAAGTTACCGCCGCCGACCGTGGCGTTACCTGCGTTGACCATGCCATTGATGGCGACGGCATCAGCCAGCAATGCGGCATAGCTGGTAGTGGCATCCATGCCCTTTTCGCCAATAGTAATTTTGCCATCGGTGATGGTATAGCTGCCGATAGCGCCTTCATCGGTCATATTGACCTGGCCTGTGGTTAATACCGCCTTGTTGGTATTAACGAAACTACAACCAGAGCAGGTAATGCCATTGGGGTTGGCAATCACGACATCGGCTTTTAGTCCGGCGACCTCAATAAAACCATTCAGGGAACTGGCTTTATTTGAGGTGACTTCATTGAGGATCACCGATGCGCCGCCGTTGGTCAGATTATTGTTTTTAGCAATATTGCCAAAAGTCGCGTGATTGATATCGCTGTCGCTGTTGTTGAGTATTAATCCATTACTACCTACGTTAAATTCGCGATACAGATTGTGCGAGACGCCGGCGGCGTTAGGGGCTTCAATATCTACAACCGTTGCTCCTGACAGATGGGTGTAAGTCGTTGGGTCGGCGTACGCTATCGTAGAACTTAACGCCGCTGCTAACGCAACATAGGTTAATTTAAACTTAAACATGAATTTATTCCTTTAAATATGATTGATAATACGTGGTTTTTAATACTTCCATTTCAATGCGAAGCCCAGATTAAGTGAGTCGCTCTGAAAGTTATCCGGTTTACTTAGCGGCGTGCCGATAAAAAGATCATATTGTGTGAACAATAGCTTGCCACGTAATCCGCTAACCGCACCTGAAATAACTTTTCCTTGCCGATATTGTTCACTGCCAATAATACGACCAATATCTAATCCTAAATAAAATTGCTGTTCCGGGCCGGCGATATCCCAGATGAAATCATTACTCCAGTACCAGCCCTGATTGCCGGAGAGCGTATATTCGCCATCAAATCCACGGACCGTCCAGCGGTTGCCAATATTAAATTGGTTGTCCGAAGAGAGGATGTCCGGGCTATATTGCGCATTAACATGCGGTGCGTAACTAAATTTATCGCCGGTTACATCGAATTTCATCAAAGCCTGTAAATCGGCATGTACGACACGTGAACGCTTACTGAACAGGCCCGCTTTTTCTTCGGGCGTGGCGACGGAGCTTAGCCATGGAAGGCGGCGTTGCAGCCCCAGGCTGGCGGCGACGACTTTTTTATCGAAGTAGCGTTGCTGGCGGAGCGTCAGCTCCCATGTCGGGTTCTGTTTGCGCATCACCCCGAGTTCCTCTCCGCCAAAGTAATAATGTGATGAGCTTTTGGCGATGCGTAAATCCAGCGACGTTTGCTGTTGACGAGTATGTGACAGGAGCCGCGACAGCGTCGCGCTGTAGTAGCGGTTTTTACTTTTATAGTCCGTTTGCGACCAGGCGCCTTTGAACAATTGCCTATATTGACTCTGCGAACCGTAAAGACTTAATGCCCAGTAGCCGAAGGGGATCGAGTAATACAGACTCCCATTCTGGTTGCCGTCATTATGCTGATTAAATTCAATATCGCCGCCGCCGGAGACATAGAATATATCGTTGAGCGTGGTGATATCATAAAGATAGAGCGCGCCGCCGGCCTGATAGCGGCCGCTGGCGCGGCTGCCGGCATCATCCATCCAGGCGCCGACCTGCCACTTTTTATCCAGACGCCGCGTAAGCTGCAGATTGCTTTCCGCCTCTCGCTGTCCCGGCAATATTTGCATATTCGCTGAGCTTCCCGGCAGGCGACGCAGGTTTTCCATCCCCTGTTCGAGATCGGAGAGGCGCAGAATATCTCCCTTGCTGGCGGGGATATTGTTCCAGATGCTGGTGGTTTGCTCACTTGCGGTTGACCAGAGTATTTCACCGATTTTGCCATAAGCCAGCTCGAGCCTTAATGTCCCTTCCGCCAATGATTGTTCCGGGATGGTCACCAATGAAGTGATATAACCCCGGGCGATTAACTCATTTTGTAATGCCATGGCGAGATGCTGAATGCCGTTAATCCCCAGACAACGATGCAGAGCCTGAGCTGTAAGGTTGTCCAGAAGCTGATGAGTGAGCTTCGGCTCGGCAGAATCGATATAAATATTATTGATGAGCCTGCAGTTTTCTTCCTCCGGAAAGGTGAGCGTTTGCCGGTCGGTATTAATTTGTGAAGCCTGGGCGGCCTGATGCTGTGGCGTCAGCGCCGCCTGACGCGCTTTATCCTGCTCGTTTTGATTCGTTGTGGCCGAGGCAATGGTGTTGGCAATAGCCTGATGCTGGCATAATAATAAAATTAGTAGAGCGTGAAGCAGATTGTGTTTATTAAACATGAAGCAAGATCCATTTGTTTCATTGAGTGTGTATGCCGTTGTTTAAGCGCGCTCAAGGCGTGGCGTAATTAAGCCCATAGGGTCATCTATAAAAATATTATTTTTATTGTTGATAATGTTATGTAGAGACGTATTTCCTGAGGTCGTTTTTAAAGGGGGGTATGTTAGCGGTGGCGGTAACGCTTAGCCATGCGAAGGAAACTGAATTTTATATGAATTAAACTAATTTAGAATGTGAATTATTAGGCGAGGAGGTTGAATTATTTATTTGCCTGATAGAAGGAAGCTTAAAATAAACCACTAATATATGTATGCAAATACCGCAGGGGAAGAAAGCGCGCACATGACGTGCGCGCTGGGATTTTAGTGCAGGATTTTGGCAAGGAAATCTTTAGCGCGCTCTGATTGTGGGTTGGCAAAGAAGGCTTCTTTATCGACATCTTCGACAATTTTACCTTCATCCATAAAGATGACCCGGTTGGCTACTTTACGGGCAAAGCCCATTTCGTGCGTCACCACCATCATAGTCATACCTTCGTTAGCCAACTCAACCATGACATCCAGCACTTCGTTGATCATCTCCGGGTCAAGCGCTGAAGTCGGCTCATCGAACAGCATCGCAATCGGATCCATGCACAGCGCGCGGGCGATCGCGACACGCTGCTGCTGGCCGCCGGAGAGCTGCGCCGGATATTTTTCCGCATGCGCCGCCAGACCCACGCGTTCCAGCAGCTTAAGTCCCTTTTTACGCGAAGATTCTTTATCGCGATTGAGAACCTTAATCTGCGCCAGCGTCAGGTTGTCGATGATCGACAGGTGCGGGAACAGTTCAAAGTGCTGGAATACCATACCGACGCGGGAACGCAGTTTAGCAAGATTGGTTTTCTTATCGTTAACCTGAGTGCCATCAACGATAATTTCGCCTTGCTGCACCGGCTCAAGGCCGTTAACGGTTTTAATCAGCGTCGATTTACCGGAGCCAGACGGCCCGCAAACTACCACCACTTCGCCTTTTTTCACTTCGGTGGAGCAATCGGTCAGCACCTGAAAGTGACCATACCATTTCGAAATATTTTTCAGGGTAATCATTACACAGTCCTTTTCTTCAACCAGCTGACCAACAGCGATGCGCTGAGACTAAATACAAAATAAACGGCGCCTGCGAACAGGATCATTTCCACCTGGGTTCCGTCGCGTTCGCCGATAGTGGAAGCGGTACGGAAGAAATCGGCCAGGCTCAGGACATACACCAGCGAGGTATCCTGAAACAGGACGATACCCTGGGTTAACAGCAGCGGGACCATTGCGCGGAAGGCCTGCGGCAGAATCACCAGCTTCATCGATTGCCAGTGGGTCATCCCCAACGCCAGCGCGGCGCTCGACTGACCGCGGGAAATACTCTGGATCCCGGCGCGAATAATTTCCGAATAGTAGGCCGCTTCAAACATTGAAAATGCCACCATCGCCGAAATCAGGCGAATATCGGTTTTCGGCGACAGTCCCAGCACGTTTTGCAGGAAGCCGGGAACAATCAGATAGAACCACAGCAGCACCATCACCAGCGGAATCGAGCGGAAAACGTTAACGTAGGTCTTGGCGAACCACGCCAGCGGCAGGAAGCTCGACAGGCGCATCACCGCCAGAATCGTACCCCAGACGATACCGAATATAATCGCCGTGACGGTGATTTTCAGGGTAATGACCAATCCTGCCAGCAGGTAGGGCATGGAAGGGACAATTGAACTCCAGTCAAAATCGTACATTATTTGCCTCCCATATTGCCCGGCAGACGAACTTTACGTTCAACCACGTACATCACCAGCATAATGACGGCGTTGATGAAGACATAGGCGAGGGTGATCGCGGTAAAGGATTCCCAGGCGTGGGCAGAGTAATCCAGCAGCTTGCCGGCCTGCGCCGCCATATCCGCCAGGCCGATGGTAGAAGCGATGGCCGAGTTTTTTACCAGGTTCATCATTTCCGAGGTCATCGGCGGCACGATAACGCGATAGGCGTTCGGCAGCAGCACGTAGCGATAGGTTTGCGGCAGGGTCAGCCCCATCGCCAGGCCGGCATTTTTTTGCCCGCGCGGCAGAGACTGTATCGCGGCGCGAACCTGTTCGCAGACGCGGGCAGCGGTAAACAGCCCGAGGCACAGCATTGAGGAGACAAAGAACTGGATATTGGGATCCAGCTCTGACTTAAACCACATGCCGATGTTTTCCGGCAGAAATTCCGGAATAACAAGGTACCAGGTGAAAAACTGTACGATCAGTGGAACGTTGCGAAACAGCTCGACGTAGCAGGTGCCGATCCCGGCTAACCAGCGGTTAGGGACGGTACGCAGAATACCGAACAGTGAGCCGACAAGGAAAGCGATAATCCAGGCGCTAATCGACAGCGCGACGGTAACCTGAAAGCCGCTCCATAACCAGCCTAAGTAAGTCGTGTTGCCGAACGGGGCGGGTTGCAGGAATATTCCCCAGTTCCAGTCTATTGACATAAATAAACTCCAGAAAAAAAAGGGTAGCAGCGCTACCCTCGAAGATTGTTGCCCTGCTTGTTTCGGTATTCGCGGCGGCTGGGGAACGACCAGCCACCGTATAGTCTGTCCGTGCGAAGGCAACAATCGGGAGGGCTACTTAGTCGAGCCCCTGTTTTTTTAATTAGTTAAGAGCTTTGTCATTCGGTGATTTGAACAGCGCCTTCATGTCTTCTGACAGTTCGAAGTTCAGGTTCAGATTTTTCGGCGGAATCGGGTTCTTGAACCACGTGTCGAACCATTTTGCCGCTTCGCCGGAGGTCTGCGCCTGGGCGACGGTGTCATCGACCAGCGTTTTGAACGATGCGTCATCTTTACGCAGCATGCAGCCATAAGCCTCTTTTGACTGCGGCGTACCGACGATTTCCCAGTTATCCGGTTTCTTCGCTTTTGCGCGCTCGCCGGCCAGCAGGGCATCGTCCATCATAAAGGCTACCGCACGGCCGCTTTCCAGAGTGCGGAAGGAGTCGCCGTGATCTTTCGCGCTGATGATGCGCATGTTCATTTTCTTCTCGTCGTTCAGCTTATGCAGCAGCACTTCCGAGGTGGTACCGGAAGTAACGACCACCGCTTTGTCTTTCAGATCCGGGAAGTCTTTAATCGGGCCGCCTTTTTTCACCAGCAGACGAGTGCCGACGACGAAAATGGTATCGGAGAAGGCGGCCTGCTTCTGACGCTCAAGGTTGTTGGTGGTGGAACCACACTCGAAATCATAAGTGCCGTTCTGCAGCAGCGGGATGCGGTTCTGCGAGGTCACTGGAATCAGTTTCACCTGCAGGTCGGGTTTGTTCAGCTTTTTCTTGATGGCTTCAACGATAGCGTTGGAGTAATCCTGAGAGTAACCCACCACTTTTTGTTGGTTATCGTAATAGGAGAATGGTACTGACGATTCGCGGTGGCCGACGACGATCACCCCGTTTTTAGCGATTTTATCCAGCGTGCTCTGACCTGCTGCCGGGGCGGCATCTTCAGCGTGCGCCAGACCGGCGGTCACTCCCATGACCAGCATTGCGGCGGCCAGTTTACGTAATTGCATATCCAACTCCTTATCCTTAACGCCAGGGACGCTAGTGATACCCATTGTGATTGTGTGTATGTGTTGTTATTCCTTCCGGCACTGCGGTAAGGCGGCGCTTTCGGGAATCGTCTGCAATCTTAAAGTGCAGTATTTGTATGAGCTTGTTAGCATTTAGTTTGGCTTAATGTAAAGATTTTGATGCTTTATTGTTTATTTTTGCGAAGTGCTCCGCACCATTTGTGGGCAAAAATGGGTTGTTGCACCAACCTGGCGCGAAGTGCGAACGCTTTCGGTGCAACCCCGGTACAACCGCGGTCAAAATCGCCTACAGTGATGAAATTAAGCAATGGACGTGCCAGATTGGCGCTGGAGAGCGTAAAGCGGGGAAGACCCGCCGGCGACGAATGCCGCCGGGAGCAGGCCGGGCGGCTGCCCGGCGGAAAAGATTAGCGTCGACTCTGGCGCAGGCTCATCACCAGCGCGGCAAAGCCAAAGAGGGCGGTTAACGCCCACAGCGGCCAGTTGCCGGTACGAGCATACGGCGTCAGGCCGGTGGTTGGCGTGACTTTGGTGGTCAACACCGCGCGGGTAAACTGCGGGATCATGTCCTGAATTTCACCTCGAGGGCCAATAACGGCGGTAATACCGTTGTTGGTGCTGCGCAGCAGCGGGCGCGCCAGCTCCAGCGCGCGCATCCGCGCCATCTGGAAGTGCTGCCACGGGCCTATCGACTTACCAAACCACGCATCGTTGGAGATGGTCAGCAGATAATCGGTATCCGGGCGGAAATTATCTCGGACCTGTTCGCCGAGAATAATTTCGTAGCAGATTGCCGCCGTAAGCTTCAGGTTATGCGCCACCAGCTGCGGCTGCACGTAAGGTCCGCGGCTGAACGAGGACATCGGCAAATCGAAGAATGGCGCCAGCGGGCGTAAAATCGACTCCAGCGGTACGAATTCGCCGAACGGCACCAGATGGTTTTTGTTATAGCGATTGCTCGAGTCGTAGCTGTACGGGTTATCTTTACCCAGCGTGATGATGGTGTTGTAGGTATCGTAGCGGTTTTGTTTATTGAGCCGCGCATCGACAATACCGGTAATCAACGAGCTATTTTTTGCCCGCATCAGGTCATCAACCATGCTAAGGAAATGCTGCTGATTGATTTCCAGATCCGGAATCGCCGACTCCGGCCAGATAATCAGCTGCGATTTACCCATATGCGGCTGGGTGAGATCGAGATAGGTTTTCAGGGTGTTTACCAGCTGGTTTTCATCCCATTTCATCGCCTGCGGAATATCGCCCTGCACCAAAGAGACTTCCGTCGCCCGTTCAGGCAGCAGTTGATACCACTGGATATAACGCAGCGGGAAGGGCAGGGCAAACAGCACTATCGCCACCAGCAGCGGTTTCCAGTGACGCTGTACGACTGCCAGCGCCAGCAGGCCGCTGACCATCATCAACAGAAAGTTTATCGCCTCAACGCCCATCACCGGCGCCAGCCCCTTCAGCGGGCCGTCAATCTGGCTATAGCCGAACTGCAGCCACGGGAAACCGGTCAGCACCCAGCCGCGGAGAAATTCGGTAATTTGCCAGATGACAGGCGCGGCGATGGCCAGACGGATCCAGTTGGTTTTCGGCCACAGTCGCGCGAGGATCCCGGCGAACAGACCGGTATACAGCGATAAATAGGCCGCCAGCAAGGCAACGAGGAAAACGTTAACCGGGCCCGGCATGCCGCCGAACTGCGCGATGCTAACGTAAACCCAATTGATGCCGGTACCGAATAGCCCCAGCCCCCAGAAGTAGCCAATCCAGGCGCTTTGTAGCGGGCGACGGTTGAGAGTGAGCGCCTGCAGGCCAAAGAGCGAGACAATTGCCGCCGGCCAGAAGTCGTAAGGTGAAAAAGCCAGCGTTCCGCTGGCTCCGAATAACAGCGCCAGCAGCAGACGTACGCGCTGGCGTTCAAGTAAAGAGGCAAATACCATTTAGGTTAATCGTCCCGTTAAATTAGTCTTCCAGCTTCGGCTGCGGCGCATCATCAGGAAGCTTTACATGGACCTGAATAATACGTCTGCTGTCAGCCATTGCGACCTTGAATTGGTAACCATCAATGTCAATCGACTCGCCGCGGGCCGGGAGATGACCAAAGGCCTGCATCACCAGTCCGCCGATGGTATCGACCTCTTCATCGCTGAAGTGGGTACCGTAGGCTTTATTGAAGTCTTCAATCGATGCCAGCGCGCGTACCGTCCAGGTATGACGGCTTAGCTGGCGAAAATCGATATCTTCCTCTTCGTCATATTCGTCTTCGATTTCGCCGACGATAAGCTCAAGAATATCTTCGATAGTTACCAGACCGGAGACGCCGCCGAACTCGTCAATGACGATCGCCATATGATAACGTTGCGAGCGGAACTCTTTCAGCATGCGGTCAACCCGCTTGCTTTCAGGCACGACAACCGCCGGGCGTAACACTTTTTCCATGCTGAAAGCTTCGGCGTCGCTGCGCATAAACGGCAGCAGATCCTTAGCCATCAGAATCCCTTCAATGTGATCTTTATCTTCGCTAATGACCGGGAAACGCGAGTGGGCGGATTCGATGATGACATCGAGGCATTCGTCCAGCGTCTGGTTGCGTTTCAGGGTAATCATTTGCGAACGCGGGATCATAATATCGCGGACGCGCTGGTCGGCGATATCCATTACCCCTTCGAGCATGTCGCGCGTATCTTCATCGATAAGCTCGTTCTGCCCGGAGTCACGGATCAGCGCCAATAATTCATCACGGTTTTTCGGTTCACCGTGGAAAAGTTGGCTGAGTAAGAGGGAGAAAAATCCCTTTTTGCTGTTTACTGTGTCACTACTGTGTGAATTGTCGTCGCTCATGGCGTCGTATGGGTTCTCGTGTTGATTTAATTGTCGCTCGTCGCGCGTAAACTCAGCGTCGTACGGCATGTTTCGCCTGATGGCGCTACGCTTATCAGGCTTGGGATACGCATGAATGTAGGCCGGATAAGGCGCTCGCGCCGTCATCCGGCAAGTTACTATTCAGCAATCTTCTCGGCAATGTACGGATCCTCATAGCCCAGAGCAAGCATTATCTCTGTTTCGAGGCCTTCCATTTCTTCCGCTTCGTCGTCTTCGATATGATCGTAGCCCAGCAGGTGCAGGCTACCGTGCACGACCATGTGCGCCCAGTGGGCCTCCAGCGGTTTTTCCTGCTCTTTGGCTTCCTGTTCAACCACCTGGCGGCAGATGATCAGATCGCCGAGCAGCGGCATCTCAATGCCCGGCGGGGCTTCGAAGGGGAAGGAGAGGACGTTAGTCGGCTTATCCTTGCCGCGATAGGTCAGGTTCAGCTCGTGGCTTTCGGCGACATCGACCAGGCGAATCGTTAACTCTGACTCTTCCTGGAACTGCGGGATGACGGCATCCACCCAGCGTTGAAAGAGGGCTTCGTCCGGTAGACCGCCGGTGTCTTCGCAGGCCAGCTGTAAATCGAGAATCACCTGACTCATTTTTGCTCCTGTTCCTGGGCTTCGCGTTTGCGCTCGGCGGCCAGTTCTGCTTTACGTTTTTGTTCGGCTTCTTCCCATGCCTCATAGGCATTGACGATGCGGGCGACCACCGGGTGGCGCACCACGTCTTCGCTGTGGAAGAAGTTGAAGCTGATTTCATCGACTTCCGCCAGCACTTCAACGGCGTGACGCAGACCTGATTTGGTATTGCGCGGTAGGTCAATCTGGGTAACGTCGCCGGTGATAACCGCTTTCGAGTTAAAGCCGATACGGGTCAGGAACATCTTCATCTGCTCGATGGTGGTGTTCTGGCTTTCATCGAGAATGATAAAGGCGTCATTCAGCGTACGCCCGCGCATGTAGGCCAGCGGCGCGACTTCAATGACGTTACGCTCAATCAGCTTCTCAACTTTCTCAAAGCCGAGCATCTCGAACAGCGCGTCATACAGCGGGCGCAAATACGGGTCAACCTTCTGGCTTAAGTCGCCCGGCAGGAAGCCGAGCTTCTCGCCTGCTTCGACCGCCGGACGGGTCAGCAGAATACGGCGAATTTCCTGGCGCTCCAGGGCATCTACCGCCGCGGCAACCGCGAGGTAGGTTTTACCGGTACCCGCAGGCCCGACGCCAAAGGTAATGTCGTGGTCGAGGATATTGGCGATGTACTGCGCCTGGTTTGGCGTACGCGGTTTGATGACCCCGCGTTTGGTTTTGATATTGATGGCCTTGCCGTATTCCGGCACGCTCTCGGCGCTTTGCTCGAGCACCCGGGCTTCTTTAATAGCCAGGTGGATTTGTTCCGGTTCAATATCCTGAATCTGGCCGCGCATTGGCGCGGTATCAACATACAGGCTTGTCAGAATATCTGCCGCGGCGTGTACGCAGATGGCGCGGCCGGTCAGTTTAAAATGATTGTCGCGGCGGTTGATCTCAATACCCAACCGGCGCTCCAGCTGTTTGATGTTGTCGTCAAACGGGCCGCACAGCCCTAACAGGCGGGCGTTGTCCGCTGGCTCCAGGGTAATTTCACGGGTTTCTATGTTCAAACTGTTCCTCTTATTACGCGTGTTGCCGGAGGGCGTTCGTCATCCGGCCAATAAGGAAATTATTCACGTCACGGGAATATGGCGCAAGCATTGCTGTAGATATAGGGGCGAGGAGGGGAAATACAAGGCCTGTCGGAACCGACAGGCCTGCGGGGATTACGGCTGATAGATGCCGACGCCCAGATCGTTTTCTTTACGCGTACGCGCAATGACCGATTCCGGCGATTCCACGACGCGCAGCCCCATCTCGTCTTCGGTGCGGACAATTTTGCCGCGCAGTGAGTTAGTGTAGACATCGACGATTTCCACGTCGACGAATTTACCGACCATATCCGGCGTACCTTCGAAGTTCACCACGCGGTTGTTCTCGGTGCGCCCGGAGAGCTCCATCAGGCTCTTACGCGACGTGCCTTCTACCAGAATACGCTGGGTGGTGCCGAGCATGCGGCGGCTCCACGCCATCGCCTGCTGATTAATACGCTCCTGCAGAATGTACAGGCGCTGTTTTTTATCGGCTTCAGAGACATCGTCGACCATATCCGCCGCCGGGGTGCCCGGGCGGGCAGAGAAGATAAAGCTGTAGCTGACGTCAAAGTTAACCTCGGCAATCAGCTTCATGGTTTTTTCGAAGTCTTCCGTCGTTTCGCCCGGGAAGCCGACGATAAAGTCGGAGCTAATCTGAATATCCGGGCGCGCTTCGCGCAGCTTGCGGATAATCGCTTTATATTCCAGCACGGTGTGGGTACGGCCCATCAGGTTCAGCACGCGATCGGAACCGGCCTGCACCGGCAAATGCAGGAAACTCACCAGCTCAGGGGTATCGCGATAGACCTCGATGATATCGTCAGTAAACTCAATCGGGTGGCTGGTGGTGAAGCGAATACGGTCGATACCGTCGATGGCGGCGACCAGACGCAGCAGATCGGCAAAGTTGCCGGTCGTGCCGTCGTAGTTTTCGCCGCGCCAGGCGTTCACGTTCTGCCCGAGCAGGTTGACTTCACGCACCCCTTGCGCCGCCAGTTGGGCGATTTCAAACAGAATATCGTCGCACGGACGGCTTACTTCTTCACCGCGGGTATAGGGCACCACGCAGTAAGTGCAGTATTTGTTGCAGCCTTCCATGATGGAAACGAAGGCGGTCGGCCCCTCGGCGCGCGGTTCCGGCAGGCGATCGAATTTTTCGATTTCCGGGAAGCTCACGTCGATAACCGGTTTATGGTTGTTGCGCACCGCGTCGATCATCTCCGGCAGGCGGTGCAGCGTCTGCGGGCCAAAAATAATGTCAACGTAATGGGCGCGCTGGCGAATCAGCTTGCCTTCCTGGGAGGCAACGCAGCCGCCGACGCCGATAATCACGCCGGGTTTTTTCTCTTTCAGCAGTTTCCAGCGGCCAAGCTGATGGAACACTTTTTCCTGCGCCTTCTCGCGAATTGAGCAGGTGTTGAGCAGCAGCACGTCCGCTTCTTCGGCCACTTCTGTGAGTTGATACCCATGGGTGGCATCCAGCAGATCGGCCATCTTGGATGAATCGTATTCGTTCATCTGACAGCCCCAGGTTTTAATATGGAGTTTTTTTGTCATCGACTTGCTCATGCTCAATTATAAAGACGGGTATAAGTTAAGAATTAGAATTCGTTTGCAGGGTACGCATTGTAATGCTTTGGTTGCCACCTGACCAGTGCGACCACGATCCCCCGCAAGGCGCAAAAAATCCGGTAAACTTAAGGAAATCAGCTTTAAGGATAATTGCCATGACAATTCATGCAACAGATATCGCCATTGTCGGCGGCGGAATGGTCGGCGGCGCGCTGGCGCTGGGGCTGGCGCAACACGGGTTTTCGGTGACGGTGATAGAAAAACACGCGCCTCCGGCCTTTGATGCCGCTGCGGCGCCGGATGTGCGTATTTCGGCGATCAGCGCGTCGTCGGTCGGCTTGCTCAAAAGCCTCGGCGTCTGGGAAGCGGTACGCGCTATGCGCGCGCATGCTTATCGTCGTCTTGAAACCTGGGAGTGGGAAAGCGCGCACGTTGACTTTAATGCCGCCGAACTGAAGCTGCCTGAGCTTGGCTATATGGTGGAAAATAACGTGCTACAGCTGGCGCTGTGGCAGGCGCTCGAAGCCCATCCGCAGGTGACCTTGCGGGTTGGCGTGACGTTAAGCGAGCTTAATCGTGAGCCGCAGGGCGTTTCGCTGCGCCTGAGCGATGAGAGCGTTTGCACGGCGCAACTGGCGATCGGCGCAGACGGCGCGAATTCTCAGGTGCGCGAACTGGCCGGCATCGGCGTTCAGGCGTGGCAATATCAACAATCCTGTATGCTAATTAGCGTGCAGTGCGCCGACAATCCCGGTGATAGCACCTGGCAACAGTTTACCCCCAGCGGGCCACGCGCCTTCCTGCCGCTATTCGATAACTGGGCGTCGCTGGTGTGGTACGACACCCCGGCGCGCATCCGCCAGCTGCAGGGGATGTCGATGTCCCAACTGCAGCAGGAAATCAGCGCGCATTTTCCGAAACGTCTGGGCGGCGTGACGCCGATGAGCGCCGGCGCCTTCCCGTTAACCCGCCGTCATGCATTGCAGTACGTGCAACCGGGACTGGCGCTGGTGGGGGACGCTGCGCATACCATTCATCCGCTGGCGGGGCAGGGGGTTAACCTTGGCTATCGCGACGTTGACGCGCTGCTGGATATTTTGGCGGAAGCCCGCGGGCGCGGGGAAGCCTGGTCCAGCTTGCCGGTGCTGAAGCGCTATCAGGCGCGGCGTCGGGCGGATAACTTTATTATGCAATCCGGCATGGATCTGTTCTATGCGGGCTTCAGCAACGATTTAGCGCCGGTACGCGTGTTGCGTAATATTGGCTTGATGGCAGCCGAACGTGCTGGAGTATTAAAGCGCCAGGCATTGAAGTATGCATTAGGGTTGTAAAGGGGCTTTTGCCGATGGGGGCTGCATACTGAGGTTTTGCAGTACCTGCATCGGCAAGATGACTATCCGCAGAAAGCAAAAAAGCTCACCGAAGTGAGCTTTTTTGTTAATAAGTGGCTGGGGTACGAGGATTCGAACCTCGGAATGCCGGAATCAGAATCCGGTGCCTTACCGCTTGGCGATACCCCAACAGGCTGCGTTCACAGAGGAACGTCTTTTGAATTTGGCTGGGGTACGAGGATTCGAACCTCGGAATGCCGGAATCAGAATCCGGTGCCTTACCGCTTGGCGATACCCCAACAAATTTTTACGGATTTACCGATGTTAACCGATAGTCCTGAATATGGTGGCTACGACGGGATTCGAACCTGTGACCCCATCATTATGAGTGATGTGCTCTAACCAGCTGAGCTACGTAGCCAAATTGTCATGCTGTTTCTTCGATGGCTGGGGTACCTGGATTCGAACCAGGGAATGCCGGTATCAAAAACCGGTGCCTTACCGCTTGGCGATACCCCAATACCGTCGCGGCTAACCGCAAATATCGAAGAAATATGGCTGGGGTACCTGGATTCGAACCAGGGAATGCCGGTATCAAAAACCGGTGCCTTACCGCTTGGCGATACCCCATCCGTGCAACGCTTTTTAGTGAATGGTGCGGGAGGCGAGACTTGAACTCGCACACCTTGCGGCGCCAGAACCTAAATCTGGTGCGTCTACCAATTTCGCCACTCCCGCAAAAAAGATGGTGGCTACGACGGGATTCGAACCTGTGACCCCATCATTATGAGTGATGTGCTCTAACCAGCTGAGCTACGTAGCCATCTTTTTTCGCGTTACCTTATCGGCGTTGCGGGGCGCATTATGCGTATTGGGCCTGCGAGCGTCAACCACTTTTTCAAGGAAAATCGTCGTAATGTGACTGTTTGGTTAGGTTGCGAACAGCATGCTGCAATAATCGGCAAGAATTGATTATTTATCGTTTTTATTTGCCAATTTTGGCATAAAAAAAACGGACCCCGTAGGGTCCGTTGTTCGCCAGAATGGCTTATTTATAAGCTGACTGGTGCACGCCGACCGCGCGTCCTGATGGATCGTTCATGGTTTTGAACGCTTCATCCCACTCGATGGCTTTCGCTGAAGAGCAGGCGACGGACGGGCCGCCGGGTACGCATTCCGCCGCGCTTGGCAGCGGGAACAGCTCTTCGAAGATCTCGCGGTACAGATAGCCTTCTTTAGAGGTCGGCGTGTTGTACGGGAAGCGGAAGCTTGCCGTCTCCAGCTGCTGGTCGCTAATCTGTTTTGCCGCCACTTCTTTCAGCGTATCAATCCAGCTATAGCCCACGCCGTCGGAGAACTGCTCTTTCTGGCGCCAGGCGACGCTGGCTGGCAGATAGGACTCAAAGCATTCGCGCAAAATATGTTTTTCCATTTTGCCGTTGCCGCACATTTTATCCTGCGGGTTGATGCGCATCGCCACATCGAGGAATTTCTTATCGAGGAACGGCACGCGGGCCTCTACCCCCCAGGCAGACATCGCTTTGTTGGCGCGGGCGCAGTCAAACATGTGCAGCGCCTGCAGTTTACGCACCGTTTCTTCATGCAGTTCTTTGGCGTTCGGCGCTTTGTGGAAGTAGAGATAGCCGCCGAAGACTTCATCGGAACCTTCGCCAGAGAGCACCATTTTAATGCCCATGGCTTTAATTTTACGCGACATCAGGTACATCGGCGTCGAGGCGCGAATGGTGGTCACGTCATACGTTTCGATGTGATAGATAACGTCGCGGATCGCATCCAGCCCTTCCTGCACCGTAAAGTGAATTTCGTGATGCACGGTGCCGAGGTGGTTCGCGACTTCTTGCGCCGCTTTCAGGTCAGGGGAGCCTTCGAGGCCGACCGCGAATGAGTGCAGCTGCGGCCACCAGGCTTCGCTGCGCTCCTGATCTTCAACGCGGCGGGCGGCGTATTTTTTGGTAATGGCCGAAATCACCGACGAGTCCAGGCCGCCGGAGAGCAGCACGCCGTAAGGTACGTCGGACATCAGGTGGCTTTTTACTGACTCTTCCAGCGCCTGACGCAACTCGTTTTTATCCGTGACGTTGTCTTTTACCGCGTCGTAATCGAACCAGTCGCGCTGATAGTACTGGCGAATTTCGCCATCCTGGCTCCACAGGTAGCTACCCGCAGGGAACTCTTTAATCGTGCGGCAGACCGGCACCAGCGCTTTCATTTCAGAGGCGACGTAGAAGTTGCCGTGCTCGTCGTGGCCCATATACAGCGGGATAATACCGATATGGTCGCGGCCAATCAGGTAAGCATCTTTCTCGCTGTCATACAGCGCGAAGGCAAACATCCCCTGCAGTTCATCGAGGAACTCAGGCCCTTTTTCCTGGTACAGCGCGAGGATTACTTCACAGTCGGAACCGGTCTGGAACTGGTAGCGATCGCCATATTCGGCGCGCAGCGCCTGGTGGTTGTAAATTTCACCGTTGACCGCCAGCGCATGGGTTTTTTGTTGGTTATAGAGCGGCTGGGCCCCGGCGTTGACGTCGACGATCGACAGACGTTCGTGGGCGAGAATCGCTTTATCGCTGGCATAAACGCCGGACCAGTCCGGTCCGCGGTGGCGCATCAGGCGGGAAAGTTCCAGTGCCTTTTTACGCAGTTCGCCTGCGTCAGTTTTGATATCCAGTACGCCAAAAATAGAACACATAGCCTTCTCCGTTACCCTGTCTTGTAGTGATGTTATGCAGACCTCGTCTCTTGCAAGGTCTTAGTGCGTGTTAAAGAAAATGCCGTAAAGGAGAGTGGGGCGCAAGAGATTTACTGGCAGGAAAGTAAAAAGTGCAATGCTGATTGCCGGATGTTGAAAAATGAGTATGTTTAGCTCGGCTTTATTGATGATTGTTTAGTGATAAGCCATTTTCATTAGATGAATCTATTTTTGGCGGCACCAAAAATAAAAAACCACGTCCAGGGACGTGGTTTCGGCTCAAAAAACGTCGATTTCGGCGACCGACGGATAAATCCACGACGGGCGGAACGGCATGCTATCGATATCATCCAGCGTGGAGACTCCGGAAAGCACCAGAATGGTCTCAAGGCCCGCCTGGAAACCGGCGAGGATATCGGTACGCAGGTTATCGCCGACGATCACCGTTTGCTCGGAGTGGGCCTGCATTTTGTTCAGCGCAGAACGAATAATCCACGGGCTCGGCTTACCGACATAAAACGGTTTACGGCCGGAGATTTTTTCGATTCCCGCACAGAGCGCGCCGCAAGCAGGGTAGTAGCCACGGCCGTGAGTATCCGGGTTGGTGGCGATGAAACGCGCGCCGTTGGCGACGAAGAAAGCCGCTTTATGCATCATTTCCCAGTTAAAGGAGCGGGTTTCGCCAACGATGACGAAATCTGGGTTAACGTCGGTGATGGTGAAGCCGGCCTTATACAGTTCGTGGATGAGCGCGCCTTCGCCAACCACATAGGCTTTTTTACCTTCCTGGCGACGCAGGAAATCAGCGGTGGCCATGGCGGAGGTGTAGAACGCGGTATCCGGCACTTCGATACCGGCGGTGGCGAAACGGTTGGCCAGGTCCTGGCCGGTTTGCGAAGGATAGTTGGTCAGCATCACCAGCGGCATGCCTTTATCCAGGATGCGTTTGATAAATTCAGCGGCGCCGGGAACAGCCACGTTATCGTGCATCAGCACGCCGTCGATATCACAAATTACGTTTTGAATGGTCATGGACAGTCCAACATCATTAACGAAAGGCGAAACTATAAAGCTGGATTAGCTTTCCAGCAAATGCTGTAGCAGGATGCCGTTGAGCATCGCGCGCTTGACCAGCGCGAAGGCGCCGATGGCCGAGCGGTGATCGAGCGTCGAACGTACCACGGGCAGGTTTTTACGAAACGCTTTCAGCGCCTGGCCGTTGATACAACCTTCAATGGCCGGCAGCAGCACCTTTTCCGCCTCGACGATTTCGCCGGCAATCACCACTTTTTGTGGGTTAAACAGATTGATGGCGATGGCGATGGTTTTACCCAGATGACGACCAACGTATTCGATCACTTCACAGGCCAGCGCATCGCCTTTATTTGCCGCTTTGCAGATGGTTTTGATATTACAGTCATCAAGCGTGATACGGCTTTGATAGCCCTGCTCAAGCAGATGACGGACGCGGTGCTCAATGGCGGCGTTCGCGGCGACGGTTTCCAGACAGCCGAAGTTGCCGCAGTGACAGCGTTCGCCTAATGGGTCAACCTGGATATGGCCAATTTCACCGACGTTACCGTTACGGCCGATAAAAATACGCCCGTTGGAAATAATGCCCGCGCCGGTACCGCGGTGTACGCGCACCAGGATGGAGTCTTCGCAATCCTGGCTTGCGCCAAAATAGTGCTCGGCCAATGCCAGACTGCGGATATCGTGGCCGACAAAACAGGTGACGCTAAAGCGTTTTTCCAACGCGCCGACCAGCCCCCAGTTCTCGACCTGAATATGCGGCATATAGCGGATAACGCCGCTTTCCGGATCGACCAGCCCCGGCAAAATGACCGAAATGGCGATAAGCTCGCGGATTTTGCGCTGACAATTTTCAATAAAGGTGGCGATGATATTCAGCAGCGCGTGCTCGAGGGTTTCCTGGGTACGCTCCGGCAGCGGGAAATGCTCTTCTTCCAGCGTCTTACTGCTTAAATCATAGAGGGTCAGGGTGGCGTCATAGCGGCCAAGCCGCACGCCGATGGCGTTGAAATTGCGGGTCTCCGCAATGATAGAGATGGCGCGGCGCCCCCCGGTGGAGGCCTGCTGATCGACTTCTTTGATCAGGCCGCGCTCAATAAGCTGACGCGTAATTTTGGTTACGCTGGCAGGGGCAAGCTGACTTTGTTCCGCTATCTGAATGCGCGAGATGGGACCATGTTGGTCAATCAGCCGATAGACGGCCGCGCTGTTCAGCTGTTTTACCAGATCGACGTTACCAATTTGAGCTTGTCCGCCTGCTGTCATACTTTTACTTACTCAGTGACGACCTCGTTACCATTAACGATGGTCTTGATGATTTTATAATCGCGGCTGAAAGCGGTCAGGTTAGCGACCATACCCGGCGCAATGCTGCCGAGCTGCTTGTCCACGCCAATCGCGCGCGCCGGGTAGAGCGTCGCCATACGCAACACTTCGTCCAGCGCCACGCCGCAATGTTCAACGAGGTTACGTACCCCTTCAATCATGGTCAGCGAAGAGCCGCTGAGGGTGCCGTTTTCATCCACGCACAGACCATTGCGGTAGTATATTGTTTTACCAGCAAAAATGAACTGGTCAATATTAGCTCCTGCCGGCGCGGTGGCGTCAGTCACCAGGCACAGTTTATCGCCTTTCAGGCGTTTAGCGTTACGCACGTTGGCATAATCGACGTGCATACCGTCGACGATGATACCGCAGTAGACATCCGGCTCGTCGAAAATGGCGCCGGCCAGGCCTGGTTCGCGACCGGTAATATATGGCATGGCATTATAAAGGTGCGTCGCAAAAGTGATACCGGCGCGGAAACCGATTTTCGCCTCTTTCAGCGTAGCATTAGAGTGGCCTGCTGAAACGACGATGCCGGCGGCAACCAGTTTACGGATCACTTCCGGTTCGACGCGTTCAGGGGCCAGCGTCACTTTGGTGATAACGTCGGCGTTGTCGCACAGGAAGTCGACCAGCGCGGCGTCCGGTTTACGCACGTAGTCCGGGTTGTGAGTGCCTTTTTTAACGATATTCAACCACGGCCCTTCCAGATGCAGACCCAGCGCCTGGTTCGGGTGTTTTTGCAGGTATTCGCGCATCACGCGAATGCCTTGCTTCATCAGGTCATCGCTGGAGGTAATCAGCGTCGGTAGGAAGTTGGTGCAGCCGGAACGCTCATTCGCTTTCTGCATAATTTCCAGCGTTTCGACGGTGACCGCATCCGGACTATCGTTGAACTGCACGCCGCCGCAGCCGTTCAGCTGGACGTCGATGAAACCGGGGGCAATAATCGCGCCGTTGACCGAGCGTTGCTCAATTTCAGACGGCAAATCAGCCAGCGGACAGAGACGTTCGATACGGCCATTGGCGATAACAACCGCATGGTCATCGAGAATTTCATGACCGGTGTAAACCCGGCCCTGGGTTAATGCATACATTACGACCCCCGGTATATACGCCCCACCAGCTCAACTCGCATTGTTCTGGTGTGGCATACAAAGAAAAAGATGGTCCCACGCCAGGGCGCGGGACGGACTACATTACAGACCTTTAATATTTTCAGCTTCTAATTCGTTGAAATATTTCAGAGTCTTCACTTTCAGTTCCATCGTGGACGGCTCGTCGCAGACCACAACCGCTTTCGGATGCAGCTGCAGACAGGTGATGGTCCACATGTGGTTGACGTTACCTTCGACCGCCGCCTGCAGCGCCAGCGCTTTCTGATGGCCCAGCACCAGAATCATCACTTCTTCCGCATCCAGCAGAGTACCCACGCCCACGGTCAGCGCATATTTCGGCACCAGATCCACATCGCCGTCGAAGAAGCGGGAGTTGGCCACGCGGGTGTCATGGGTCAGGGTTTTAATACGGGTACGGGACGCCAGAGAAGAGGCCGGTTCGTTAAACGCGATATGACCATCGTTACCTACGCCGCCCATAAACAGGTGGATTTTACCGTAGGAGCGGATTTTTTCTTCATAACGACGGCATTCTGCATCGATATCCGGCGCATTACCATTCAGCAGGTTGATATTTTCAGCTGGAATATCAACATGGTCAAAGAAATTGCGGTGCATGAAGCTATGATAGCTTTCTGGATGCTCTTTCGGCAGGCCGACATACTCATCCATGTTGAAGGTAACAACGTGCTTGAAGCTAACCTGGCCTGCTTTATGCATTTCAACCAGCGCTTTGTAAGCGGTAAGAGGCGTACCACCGGTAGGCAGACCCAGTACGAACGGACGGTCCGCGGTCGGTTTGAACGCGTTAATGCGGTTAACGATATGACGGGCAGCCCATTTACCTACTTGTTCAGCTGTTACCAGGGGGATCAGTCTCATTCTTCACCTCTATAGTTAAATTAGAACCTGGCGGATTGGCGCCAGCATACTATGAAGAGTATTGCAGCAACTGCGCCGACCGGGGTCAATCCGTGTTGATTTTTTGAATGATAAAATAAGTTTTCGATGTTAGCCAGTCAAAGGGAGGGGGGAATACGATATTTGGTGATTATAGTCACAAAAAATACCCGTTTAATTTGCGATACGAATTAATTTTTCACACACTTTGCCGGTAAGTGATAAATCCGACCTTGTTACACAATAAAAAAGTGGCTTTGAAATGAGCCTCATCGGGGTCTCATAGGGGGAATAAGATGAATATTTTAGGTTTCTTTCAGCGGCTGGGTAGGGCGTTACAGCTCCCTATCGCAGTGCTGCCGGTCGCGGCCTTGCTGCTGCGATTCGGGCAACCAGATCTGCTGAACGTACCCTTCATCGCGCAAGCGGGTGGGGCAATCTTTGACAACTTAGCGTTGATCTTCGCCATCGGCGTGGCATCAAGTTGGTCCAAAGATAACGCGGGTTCTGCGGCGCTGGCCGGCGCGGTAGGTTATTTCGTGATGACCAAAGCGATGGTCACCATTAACCCGGAAATTAACATGGGCGTGCTGGCGGGTATCATTACCGGTCTGGTCGCGGGTGCTGTTTATAACCGTTGGGCCGGCATTAAACTGCCAGACTTCCTGAGCTTCTTCGGCGGTAAACGCTTCGTACCTATCGCTACCGGCTTCTTCTGTCTGGTGCTGGCTGCGATCTTCGGTTATGTCTGGCCGCCGGTGCAGCACGCTATTCATGCGGGCGGCGAATGGATCGTGTCTGCGGGCGCGCTGGGTTCCGGTATCTTCGGTTTCATCAACCGTCTGCTGATCCCAACCGGTCTGCATCAGGTGCTGAACACCATCGCCTGGTTCCAGATTGGCGAGTTCACCAACGCCGCGGGCGCGGTCTTCCACGGCGACATCAACCGCTTCTATGCCGGTGACGGCACCGCGGGGATGTTCATGTCCGGCTTCTTCCCGATCATGATGTTCGGTCTGCCGGGCGCTGCGCTGGCAATGTACATGGCTGCGCCGAAAGAGCGTCGTCCGATGGTCGGCGGTATGCTGCTGTCCGTGGCCATCACCGCGTTCCTGACCGGTGTGACCGAGCCGCTGGAATTCCTGTTCATGTTCCTGGCTCCGCTGTTGTACCTCCTGCACGCTATCCTGACCGGTATCAGCCTGTTCATCGCAACGGCGCTGGGTATCCATGCGGGCTTCTCCTTCTCCGCGGGCGCTATCGACTACGTGTTGATGTACAGCCTGCCGGCAGCCAGCAAAAACGTCTGGATGCTGCTGGTGATGGGCGTGGTGTTCTTCTTCGTTTACTTCCTGTTGTTCAGCGCGGTTATCCGCATGTTCAACCTGAAAACGCCGGGTCGTGAAGATAAAACCGACGATGTCGTGACTGAAGAAGCTAACAGCAACACCGAAGAAGGTCTGACTCAGCTGGCGACCAACTACATCGCAGCCGTAGGCGGTACCGATAACCTGAAAGCCATTGATGCCTGTATCACCCGTCTGCGTCTGACCGTCGGCGACTCGGCGAAAGTCAACGATGCCGCGTGTAAACGTCTCGGCGCCTCCGGCGTGGTGAAACTGAACAAACAGACTATCCAGGTCATCGTTGGCGCGAAAGCGGAATCCGTTGGCGACGCCATGAAGAAAGTGGTTGCCCGTGGTCCGGTTGCCGCTACCGCCGTCTCGACTGACAGCGCGCCAGCCGCCGCGCCTGCGGTCAAACCGCAGGCGGTTGCAAACGCTAAAACCGTCGAAGCGCTGGTTTCCCCGATTACCGGCGAAGTGGTGGCGCTTGAACAGGTGCCGGATGAAGCCTTCGCCAGCAAAGCCGTCGGTGACGGTGTCGCGGTGAAACCGACCGATAACATCGTTGTCGCGCCGGCGGCCGGTACGGTGGTGAAAATCTTCAACACCAACCACGCGTTCTGCCTGGAAACCGATAATGGCGCGGAAATCGTCGTCCATATGGGCATCGATACCGTCGCGCTGGAAGGCAAAGGCTTTAAACGTCTGGTTGAAGAGGGCGCACAGGTGAAAGCCGGCGAGCCGATTCTGGAAATGGATCTGGCGTTCCTCAACGCCAACGCTCGCTCGATGATTAGTCCGGTCGTCTGCAGCAACAGCGATGATTACAGCGCGCTGGTGATTCAGGCAACGGGTAACGTTGTCGCCGGCCAAACGCCGTTGTTCGAGATTAAAGGCAAGTAAGGCTCCTGAGTAGAGTTTTGCCTCAGCGGCGCAGCGAAACCTGCGCCGCTTTTTTTTGCAGCAAATACCCCCATATCCAACAACAGATACGTATTTTGCGTAACTAATAGTTGTCTCTGCGCCCTGCTTGTAAGATCATGTGCCGTTATACGTTGTTTACGCTTTGAGGAACCCGTGATGAGTGAGGCAGAAGCCCGCCCGACTAACTTTATCCGTCAGATCATCGATGAAGATCTGGCTACCGGTAAGCACACCACCGTTCATACCCGCTTCCCGCCGGAACCGAACGGCTACCTGCACATTGGCCATGCAAAATCCATTTGCCTGAACTTCGGCATCGCTCAGGATTACCAAGGTCAATGTAATCTGCGTTTCGATGACACCAACCCGGTGAAAGAAGATATCGAATACGTGGAGTCGATTAAAAACGACGTGCAGTGGTTAGGTTTCCACTGGTCCGGCGATGTCTGCTACTCCTCTGATTACTTCGATCAGCTGCATCAGTATGCGGTTGAACTGATCAACAAAGGTTTGGCCTACGTTGACGAACTGTCCGCCGACGAGATCCGCGAATACCGCGGTACCCTGAAAGAGCCGGGTAAAAACAGCCCTTACCGCGATCGCAGCGTGGAAGAGAACCTCGCGCTGTTCGAAAAAATGCGCACCGGCGGCTTTGAAGAGGGTAAAGCTTGCCTGCGCGCGAAGATCGACATGGCGTCGCCGTTCATCGTGATGCGTGACCCGGTGCTGTATCGCATTAAATTTGCGGAACACCATCAGACCGGCAACAAGTGGTGCATCTACCCGATGTACGACTTCACCCACTGCATCAGCGATGCGCTGGAAGGTATCACCCACTCGCTGTGTACCCTGGAGTTCCAGGACAACCGTCGTTTGTACGACTGGGTGCTCGACAACATCAGTATTCCGGTGCATCCGCGTCAGTATGAATTCTCGCGCCTGAATCTCGAATACACCGTGATGTCCAAGCGTAAGCTGAATCAACTGGTGACCGAGAAGCACGTGGAAGGTTGGGATGACCCGCGTATGCCGACTATTTCCGGTCTGCGCCGTCGTGGTTATACCGCTGAATCCATCCGCGAGTTCTGCAAACGCATCGGCGTGACCAAGCAGGACAACACCATTGAGATGGCGTCGCTGGAGTCGTGCATTCGTGAAGATCTTAACGAAAACGCGCCGCGCGCGATGGCGGTAATCGATCCGGTTAAACTGGTTATCGAAAACTATCCGCAGGGCGCAAGCGAAATGGTGGCGATGCCGAACCATCCGAACAAGCCGGAAATGGGTAGCCGCGAGGTACCATTCAGCGCTGAGATCTGGATCGATCGCGCGGACTTCCGCGAAGAAGCCAACAAACAGTACAAGCGTCTGGTGCTGGGTAAAGAGGTGCGTCTGCGCAACGCCTACGTGATTAAAGCGGAACGCGTTGAGAAAGATGCAGAAGGTAATATCACTACCATCTTCTGTACTTACGATGCCGACACCCTGAGCAAAGACCCGGCCGATGGCCGCAAGGTTAAAGGCGTTATCCACTGGGTGAGCGCGGCGCACGCGCTGCCGGTTGAAATTCGCCTCTATGACCGTCTGTTTAGCGTGCCGAACCCGGGCGCGGCGGATGACTTCCTGGCGGTAATGAACCCGGAATCGCTGGTCATCAAGCAAGGTTTCGCGGAGCCGAGCCTGTCGAAAGCGCAGGCGGGTAAAGCATACCAGTTCGAGCGCGAAGGTTACTTCTGCCTCGACAGCCGCTACGCCACCGAGAGCCATCTGGTCTTCAACCGCACCGTTGGCCTGCGTGACACCTGGGCTAAAATCGGCGAGTAATGCTCACCGTCTTCATGAAACGCCGCGCACTGCGGCGTTTTTTTTATTTCAGAATCAGTGAATTAAGAATCGATATTTTTTCGATGCGAATTAATCTTATTAAAACGCAGTAATAATTCCCCATCTCTTCCTGCCTGCGTATTTACATTTAACCGTTTCAGCTTTGACGGATTTTCAATTTTTTTTCGATATAACCATGACTTATCGTTAAAAAAGCTGAGAAGTAAGTCTGTAACAAAACGACATAAATTATGTGCGCTTTGTCATAATCTTAAGCTTTGCTCTGCGAAAGAGATTGATAATTCGCGTCACGAAAAATAGTCTATCCATAGTGGTTTCGCGGACTTTTAACCGCACCGCTTTTAGTACTTTTTTATTTTTTTAGCGAGCTGCCTTTGGCAATCGCAATTTTAAAACGTCAAAGAGGATATGCACATGCGTACGTTTAGTGGCAAACGTAGTACGCTGGCGCTGGCTATTGCCGCCGTCACCGCGATGTCGGGTTGGGTTGTGGCTCCACAGGCCAGCGCAGCAGGCTTTATCGATGATTCTACCTTAACCGGCGGTATCTATTACTGGCAGCGCGAGCGCGACCGTAAAAACGTAGAAACCGACAAATACGAAACTAACCTTTCCCATTCTACCTGGAACGCCAACCTGGATTTCCAGTCCGGCTATGCCGCCGATATGTTTGGTCTGGATATTGCTGCCTTCACCGCGATTGAAATGGCGGAAAACGGCGACAGCGGCCATCCGAACGAAATTGCTTTCTCCTCCAGCAACCGTGCGTACAGCGAAGATTATACCGGCGATAAGAGCGGGATAAGCCTGTATAAAGCGGCAGCAAAATTTAAATTTGGCCCGGCGTGGGCGCGCGCAGGCTACATTCAGCCGACCGGACAAACGCTGCTGGCGCCGCACTGGAGCTTTATGCCGGGTACCTATCAGGGGGCTGAAGCCGGGGCGAACTTCGACTACGGCGATAACGGCGCGCTGAGTTTCTCCTATATGTGGACAAACGAATATAAAGCGCCGTGGCATATCGAGATGGATGATTTTTACCAGAACGATAAGAAAACCAAAGTTGACTATCTGCACTCTGTTGGCGCGAAGTACGATTTTAAAAACGATCTGGTGCTGGAAGCCGCATTTGGTCAGGCCCAGGGCTATATCGATCAGTACTTTGCTAAAGCCAGCTACAAATTTGATATCGCGGGTTCGCCGTTGAGCACCAGCTATCAGTTCTACGGTACCCGCGATAAAGTCAGCAACGGCGGCGTCAACGATATCTACGACGGCACCGCGTGGCTGCAGGCGATCACTTTCGGCTATAAAGCGGCCGATGTGCTGGATCTGCGTCTGGAAGGGACCTGGGTGAAAGCCGATGGCCAGCAGGGCTACTTCCTGCAGCGTATGACGCCAACCTATGCCTCCTCTAACGGTCGTCTCGATATCTGGTGGGATAACCGCTCTGACTTTAACGCCAACGGCGAGAAAGCGGTGTTCTTCGGTGCGATGTACGACATGAAGAACTGGGACATGCCGGGCTGGGCGTTTGGCGCATCCTATGTTTACGCCTGGGATGCTAAGCCTGGCAGAATGGCATCCCCGGATGCTTACTACGATCCTAACTATCGTCTGAAAGAATCCGCCTACAGCCTGGATGCTATCTACACCCTGCAGGAAGGCCGCGCGAAAGGAACGATGTTCAAACTGCACTTCACGCAATACGACAACCACTCCGACATCCCGAGCTGGAGCGGCGGTTACGGCAACATCTTCCAGGATGAGCGTGACGTGAAGTTTATGGTTATCGCACCGTTCACCATTTTCTGATGCCTGCGCGGCGGGCGTGAGCCTGCCGCCCCTCCGGGAGAATAATTATGAAAAAGCTGCTGCTCATCGCCATCATGGCATCGGGTTTGGTTGCCTGCGCGCAATCGCCAGCGCCGAAAGAAGATTCCAAATTGAAAGATGCCTATAGCGCCTGTATCAACACGGCGGAAGGTAATCCGGACAAAATTGAAGCCTGTCAGAGCGTGCTCAATGTCCTGAAGGAAGATAAACCGCATCAGCAGTTTGCGACGCAGGAGAGCGTCAGAGTGCTGGATTATCAGGCCTGTATTCAGGCGACGCGCACCGGTAATGACCAGGCGGTCAAAGCGCGCTGCGATAAAATCTGGCAGGAGATTCGCAGTAATAACACCACTAAGTAAAGCAGACAGTTAAGCGTATACGGGCGGAGCGCACACTCCGCCCGTCGCTATTTTAACGCGGTATTTCCGCTGGTTGATAGCCGCGGCTCAGACGCATGAACAACATGGCGGTGGCGGCGAATCCGCATAGCGCCGCGCACATCAGCCACCAGCCCGGCGCGCTCTTATCGCCGGTGATTTCCACCAGCGCGGTAGAGATAGCCGGCGTCAGGCCGCCGAAGATAGCGGTGGCGAGGCTAAACGCCAGCGAAAAGCCCACGGTGCGAACGTAGACCGGCATCACTTCCGTTAGCGCCGCCACCATTGCGCCGTTATACATACCAAAGAAGAACGAGAACCACAGCAGCACCAGCGTCATGCGGGTGAAGTCCGGCGCGGCGGTGAGCCATTGCATCACCGGCCAGGTGGTCAGCAACGCCAGGACGGTGATTCCCATCAGCACCGGACGGCGGCCTATTTTGTCTGACAGCGCCCCGCCAATCGGCAACCAGATAAAGTTAGAGATACCGACCAGCATCGTGACCAGCAAGCTGTCGCGTGCGCTCAGATGCAGTACCGCTCTGCCGTAAGTTGGGGTATAGACGGTAATAAAATAAAAGGTGGTGGTCGTCATCGCTACCAGTAAGGTGCCTGCGCTGATGATGCGCCAGTTTTTAACAATTGTGGTCAGTATCTCTTTCGTATCGGGACGATGCTTACGCTGAAGAAAGGCTTCGGTCTCCTGCAGCGAACGCCGGAGCACGAAAATCAGCGGGATAATCAGGCAGCCGATAAAGAAGGGAATGCGCCAGCCCCATTCTGCAATCTCGTCGTGACCCAGCGTCTCGTTCAGCGCGTAGCCAATCAGCGCCGCCATGACGATGGCGACCTGTTGGCTGGCGGACTGCCAACTGGTATAGAACCCCTTTTTCCCCGGTTTGGCGATTTCCGCCAGATAGACCGACACGCCGCCGAGCTCGACCCCGGCCGAGAATCCTTGCAGCAAACGGCCAATTAATACCAACACCGGCGCCAGCACGCCGATGGTTTGGTAACCCGGCACCAGCGCAATCAGTAACGTGCCGCAGCCCATAATCGCCAGGGTGACCATCAGTCCTTTACGGCGCCCGATCCTGTCGATATAGGCGCCCAGCACCACCGCGCCAATGGGGCGCATCAGAAAGCCGGAACCAAATACGGCAAAGGTGAGCATCAACGCCGCAAACTCGCTCTCTGCCGGAAAGAAGGTTCTGGCGATATAGGTGGCATAGAAACCAAACAGAAAGAAGTCGAATTGCTCGAGAAAATTACCGCTAGTTACGCGGAGAATTGCGCCGAAGGTACCGGCGCGCGATGTTGGTTGGGTCATAGAGTTTGCTCTCCATTGTCTTTATCTTGTTGTTATAGAGGTAAGAGTGAGCGGGTTAGTCGCCTGCGACTGCCGCCTGTTTTCCGCGCCGCTTCTCAATCGCCCACTTGAGTAACGCCGCACAGCGATAAAATCCGTGGGCAAATTTTCCGTATGGCAGCGTTAAAAACAGCGCCATCACCACCCCGAGATGGATAGCGAGCAGAATGCCCATCCACGAGGTGTCCCGGCCCGCCAGGAGCGCGAGCCCGGTAAAACTGGTCAGCAGCAACAGCAGGATAAAAGCGCGATCCATCGGTTTTTGCCGCGCGTCGCCGTGCAGCAACGAGCGGCGCAGATTCAGCCATAGCAAACCCGCAGGGCCTACCAGCAGCCCGATGCCGCCGAACGTGCCCAACAGCACCGGTACGCTGAAGAACGGGTAGGGCGCCTCCCAACCGGCGAAGTAGTGATAGCCGGTGGCCACAACCGTGGCGGCGAAACAGAGCATGAAACCGTAGAAAGTGAAGTGGTGAAAACGGCGGCGCATCAGGGTGAAGGCGTCATCGGCCTCGTTACAGCCTTTACCGTGTCCGCCGTCGAGATATTTCAACGTCAGCGCATCATGTGAGGCCCTGGCGATATCAGCCGCCTGCGGTTGGCCCGGCGAGATCTCGCGCCAGAAACGAATCACCCCGCTCATCAGTAAACCGATGGCCAAAATAAAGACTGAACCAAACATCCACGCCAGCAGGTTATGTGGGAAAATCTGGTAGAAATCGCCGGCCAGCGGCGGGTGCAGCAGCGAGCCTTTGAGCCCCATCGCCAGCAGCAGAAACAGGACAAGACCCGCGACCAGCGCCAGCACCGTGGCGATCCCCGCACGGCGATATAAACTGCCGAAAGCGGCGGGCCGGGCGTAATGTTGATAGGTTTCCAGCCGCACTTCCGCCATCGCTTTGGGAACATTAATCGCAAACTCGTGCGGCGGGGCATACTGGCAGGCGTGCAGGCAGGCGCCGCAGTTGTGGCACAGGTTCGCCAGATAGTTAATATCCGCCTTGCCAAAGGACAGACGCTGGGTCATGGCCGGAAATACGGCGCAAAAGCCTTCGCAATAGCGGCAGGCGTTACAGACCTGCATCACCCGTTCGACTTCCGCTTCCGGCTCGGTGATGATTTGCGCCTCGATGATCAGCTTTTCAAGCGACTTCATGATGTTTCTCCTGCTGCGCCGCCAGGGCGGCTTGCTGACCGGCAATGCGGCCGAATGTGGTCCCGATCGACATGCCTACGCCGGCGGTATAGCCTTTGCCCAGCACGTTGCCGGCCATCATTTCGCCGGCGACAAACAGATTGCGGCTCGGCTTGCCGGCAAAGTGGACGGCGGCGTGTTGATTGACGTACAGCCCGAGGTAGGTGAAGGTGATCCCAGGACGTAGGGCATAACCGTAATAAGGCGGCGTATCGATAGGCCGCGCCCAGTGGGTCTTCGGCGGCGTCAGGCCGGCGGTGGCGCAGTTATCAAGACGGGTATGGTCGAACTGGCCTGGCGTACAGGCGGCATTGTAGCTGGCGATGGTCTGTGACAAACGTTCGCCGTCCAGCCCCAGCTGGCGGGCCAGTTCCGCGATGGTATTGGCCTGGGCGCCCGGAAATACGGGCGGCATAAACTGTCCAACGGCTTTGCTGTCGATGATCGAATAGCCGATTTGCCCTGGCTGGTGGGCGACCAGACGGCCCCAGATGGCGTAACGTTTGGGCCAGAAATCTTCCCCTTCATCATAAAAGCGCTCAGCATCGCGGTTCACCACCACCCCCAGCGACACGCAGTCGACGCGGGTACAGATGCCGCCGTCATAGAGCGGCGCCCGGGCGTCAATGGCGACGCAGTGCGACTGCGAAGGATCGCCGATGATATCGGCCCCGGCGTCGATCATAAATTTGAGCAGCACTCCCTGATTAAAACGGGTGCCGCGGATGAGAAAGTTGTCGGCAGGCCATTCGCCGCGCTCATTTTGCCCCCAGGCTTCGCGCAGCCACTCGCGGTTAGATTCAAAACCGCCGGCGGCGAGCACGCAGGTTTTCGCGGCGATCCGCTCGGTGCCCGCCAGCGCGGCGACGAATTCGCCATCACGTAATTCAAGCGCCTGCACCGGCGTGTTATAGCGGATCTGCACGCCCATCTGCTCGGCGCTGCGGTAATAGGCATTGACCAGGGCTTTACCGCCGCCCATAAAAAAGGCGTTGGTGCGGGCGACGTGCAGGGCGCCGGATAAGGGCGGTTGAAAGTTAACGCCATGACGGCGCATCCAGTCCCGACATTGCGACGAGGTGCGGATCACCAACCGGGCCAGCGTTTCGTTGGTGTTGCCCCCGGTCACGCGCAGCAGATCCTGCCAGTATTCTTCTTCCGGGTAGCTGTCGACTAAGACATCCTGCGGCGCATCGTGCATACAACGCAGGTTACGCGTGTGCTGAGAGTTACCGCCACGCCATTCCCGCGGCGCGGCCTCCAGCAGCAGGACGGATGCGCCTGCTTCCCGGGCGGTTAAGGCGGCGCATAACGCGGCGTTGCCGCCGCCAATCACCAGTACATCCACCATTATCGGCTCCATTACGCTTTGACTAATTGTTAAATTTGTAATGGAAATGTAAGGTGCAGGGGCGGCAGGCGCTATGGCGTAAAGCTAAAGAGGGGTTTAGTAAGTGTAAAGACTGGCGCCCGGCCAGCAGCCAGTTTCCACAAGCTGACGCATGACTTTGGTCAATATCACGCGCGCGGCAAGGCCTGCCGGGGTGAGTTCATCATCTGAGAGACTGACCAGAAAATTAGGTCGGCTAAGTACTGGATTGTCGACGCCGATCACTCTTAGCGCCTCGCTGTCGAGATGAGAAATCGCCGCGCCCGGCTGCAGCGTGGCGCCGAGGCCATCACGGACGGCCCGCATCAGCAGGGCCAGGCCATCGATTTCAGCTACCACGTCAACGTTGATGGCGTGCTCCTGGCAAATAGCGTCCAGCCTGCCGCGCAGGCCATGCCCCTGGCTTGGCATAATCAGCGGGATGGCGGCCAGTTGGTTCGGGGAGATGCTATCGCCGGGCAGCGGCGCCAGCACGTCATGGGCGCCAATGAGAAACAGACGCTCTTCGAGAATGGGTCTGGCGCTCCAGCGCAGGATCTTCTCTTTCTGGAAAACGATGGCTAAATCGAGCTGGCGGGTATTGATCATCCGTTCCAGATTGCCGGAGAGGCTCTCCACCAGGTGCAGGCGGACGTCGGCGTAGCTTTCGCGCATGGCGTTGATAAAAGGTACGCCAAGTACAGAAGCGGTGCTGGGCGCCATACCGACGCTGACGTGACCGGAAAGGCGTGCTTCACGCGCGGCGAGAATGGCATCGTCAGCATGGCGCAGCGCCAGTTGCGCCTGTGAGTAAAAGGCCAGCCCGGCGCTGGTGGGCATTACGCCACGCGAAGTCCGTTGCAGCAGGCGGATAGCGAGTTCATTTTCCAGACGCGCCATTTGCTGGCTGAGCGCAGAGACGCCAATATTCAGATCGAGCGCGGCGCGGCCCATACTGCCGGTTTCCACGATGCGGACAAAATAGCGTAGCTGGCGCAGCTCCATAGTGACTCTCCGTACAAGGCGATAGGCTCTGACAGAATACGCATTCAGGCGGATTTCGCCCATAAAAAAAGCCAACCTTCAGGTTGGCTTTTTACGACAAACGAGACGGGAAATTATTTATTCACCGCATCGTGGGCATGTTCATCTTCGCGGCAGTCGCCTTCCGCACAGTGGCCGTACAGGTACAGGCTGTGGTTAGTTAAGCGGATGCCGTGTTGCGCAGCAATTTCACGTTGGCGGGATTCGATAGAATCATCGCTGAACTCGATCACTTTGCCGCAGTCGAGGCAAATCAGGTGATCGTGGTGGTGCTGCTGAGTCAGCTCGAATACGGATTTACCGCCTTCGAAGTTGTGACGAGTCACGATGCCTGCATCGTCGAACTGGTTCAGCACGCGGTAAACGGTAGCCAGACCAATCTCTTCACCCATATCGATCAGGCGTTTATATAAATCTTCCGCACTGACGTGATGGTTATCCGGTTCCTGCAACACTTCCAGAATTTTCAGTCGGGGAAGTGTGACTTTCAGGCCAGCCTTCTTTAATGCGATATTGTTGTCAGTCATGCGGAATCTGTCCTGTTGCTAAAGATCGGCTTCCTTCAAAGGGAAGCAATACAGAGAATCACCCGATGTAATGCGTCTCATTATAGAGCTGCTACTCTGAAATGAAAACTGCAAGCATCGCGCCTTGTAAGCTGTCAAAAACGAATTACCAGCTACAAACTGTGTCACGTGACCTCGTGGAATCAGAGGACATTGTACAGATATGTGATGAAAAGTTAAAAACTTGTAGCTATTAGTTTGATTGCTTTTATCTATTAATTCAGCGCAGCTTAATAGCTGCGCCGTTTGATTATTAGGCGTTTTTGATTTCTTCCAGATGCAGCTCTTCGGAAATCTGCTTCACCCACTTCTCAACGCGCTCGTTGGTCAGTTCCGGCTGACGGTCTTCATCAATCGCCAGACCTACGAAGTGATCGTCGTCCGCCAGGCCTTTCGACGCTTCAAAGTGGTAACCCGCGGTCGGCCAGTGGCCAACGATGGTTGCGCCGCGCGGTTCAATGATGTCACGAATGGTGCCCAGCGCATCGCAGAAGTATTCTGCGTAATCTTCCTGGTCGCCGCAGCCAAAGACGGCTACCAGCTTACCGTTGAAGTCGATCTCTTCCAGCGTCGGGAAGAAGTCGTCCCAGTCGCACTGCGCTTCGCCGTAGTACCAGGTTGGGATGCCGAGCAGCAGAATATCGTGGCTTTCCAGATCTTCTTTGCTGCTCTTGGCAATGTCGTGAACTTCAGCAACGTCTTTACCGAGCTGCTTTTGGATCATTTTTGCAATATTTTCGGTGTTGCCGGTGTCGCTGCCAAAAAAGATGCCGATGATTGCCATGAGTAAAATAACCTCTTGAAACTTAATGATGTGGTAGTGGCATTATGCCTACAGTTAACGGCAATCATAGCAGAACAGGGAAGGGCGCGGAAACAGCAATAACGTCCTGGTGCACACTCTGCTACATGAAAGCGATTTTTTTGCGTTTTTCAGACTTCGCCCTGGTTACGCAGGCAGGCCAGTTGGTGCATCAGCATCTCTTCGATAAGATCGCTGCGGCTCATGTTGCGGGCTTCCGCCAGCTCATTAAGCGCGTCGACCGCATCGGCGTTGAGCTTCAACTCAACGCGCTTCAAGCCGCGAACCTTATCGCGTTTGAGCTGATTGCGTTTGTTGATGCGCAGTTGTTCATCGCGCGAAAGCGGATTGGTTTTCGGTCTACCCGGGCGACGCTCATTTGCGAACAAATCTAATGTCGTTCGGTCCGTTTGTTCTTTTGCCATGATTCAGAGTGACTTCGGGGAAACAAGCTGCCGGGCTATAGCCGGCGCAGATAGCGCGCCATAATACATCAGGCGAACCGCTGCGCCAACGACCGCGGGCATTATGCCGCGCGGTCGGGCGTTTTTTAGCCACTCAGGCTTCAATTGTGCTCAGATAACGGCGAATTGCGCGTAAAACCGCCTCGGGTTTTTCCGCATGCACCCAGTGTCCGGCGCCGGCAATGACGTGGGCGCGGGCCTGCGGGAACTGCGCCAGCAGCGCGTCGCGGTATTCATCGGTGACATAAGGGGAGTTGCCGCCGGGAATAAATTGCGCCGGGTGCGGCCAGGCTGGCACGGTTTCCCAGCCGACAATATGCGGGTATTGATCCCACAGCGCCGGCACGTTGAAGCGCCACGCGCCGTCGACAAAGGATTTCAGCAGAAACTGAATGACGCCTTCTTCCTTTATATGCTCGCGCATCACCTGCGCCGCCTGCTGGCGGGTGCTGGCGGCGGATTCGCTGACCGCGTTAATCGCCGCGAAGATCTCATCATGACGGCGGACGTGATAAGCCACCGGCGCAATATCAATCGCCACCAGCCCGGCGATGCGATCCGGCGCCAGCGCGGTCAGCGCCATCACCGCTTTGCCGCCCATTGAATGGCCGATAAAGGTCGCTTTCTCTATCTGATGATCGTCAAGAGTATCCAGCAGATCCTGCGCCATCGCGCGGTAGGTCATCTCCGGCGAACGCGGGGATAAACCGTGGTTTCGCATATCGACCTGCAATATATCGTAGTCGGCGACCAGATCGCGGGCGAGGATCCCAAGATTGTCCAGGCTGCCGAACAGGCCATGTACCAGGACGATTGGGGATTTATTGTGCGGGTTTTGTGCAGATTGCGCTCGGCTATTTAATTTCATGGCAAAGTTCTTTTTTTCGCTCCGTCGGGTTAGGGTATTATGTTGGACATTCTGCCATTAGGCTGCAAGACCCGGAAGCATTCTGAGTTTTAACGCCATCCTGGTTTGACGCTATTCGCGGTTGGGATTTGTCCTCTATCTGCTGCCTGTTGCGCTGCGGCGTGAAAGACAAAGGATAGTTAATCCCGACGACTTGTATTCAGAAACAAAGAAATCGCACTGGATTAAGATGAAAACAATCGAAGTTGATGATGAGCTCTACCGCTATATTGCCAGCCACACTCAGCATATTGGCGAGAGCGCATCCGACATTTTACGGCGCATGCTGAAATTTTCCGCCGTTTCTCAGCCTGCATCTGGCGCGCCAGCGGCGAAAGCCGCGCCGACGGCTGCTCCTGCGGCGGCGCCAGCCGTCGAAGCGAAGCCGGCCAACCCGGTTAAAGATAAAGTCCGCGCGATGCGCGAGCTGCTGTTATCTGACGAATACGCTGAACAAAAGCGCGCGGTTAACCGCTTCATGCTGGTGTTGACTACGCTTTACTCGTTAGACAGTAAGGCATTTTCAGAAGCCACTGAGTCTCTGCACGGACGCACCCGCGTATACTTCGCCGAAGACTCACGGACGCTGCTGAAAAGCGGTAATCAGACCAAACCGAAACAGGTTCCTGGTACGCCGTGGTGGGTTATCACCAATACTAATACCGGCCGTAAATGCAGCATGATCGAACACATCATGCAATCAATGCAGTTCCCTGCGGAGCTCATTGAAAAGGTTTGCGGCACGATCTAGTTAATTAAACTTTGCACCAGAAGGATCAGGCAATGGCAATCGATAAACGTGCGGGTCAGCCGGCACAACAGAGTGATTTGATTAACGTCGCCCAGCTGACCGCTCAGTACTATGTGCTGAAGCCGGAAGCGGGCAATGCGGAGCATGCGGTTAAATTCGGCACCTCCGGCCATCGCGGTAGCGCAGGGCGCCACAATTTCAATGAGCAGCATATTCTGGCGATTGCGCAGGCGATTGCGGAAAACCGCGCGAAAAACGGCATCACCGGCCCGTGCTACGTGGGTAAGGATACCCACGCTTTATCCGAACCGGCATTTATTTCCGTGCTGGAAGTGCTGGCGGCGAACGGTGTTGATGTGATCGTTCAGGAAAACAACGGCTTCACCCCGACGCCGGCGGTTTCCAACGCGATTCTGGTGCATAACAAAAAAGGCGGCCCGCTGGCGGATGGTATTGTCATTACCCCGTCGCACAACCCGCCGGAAGATGGCGGTATTAAGTACAACCCGCCAAACGGCGGCCCGGCTGATACTAACGTGACTAAAGTGGTAGAGAACCGCGCTAATGAACTGCTGGCTGCTGGTCTGCAGGGCGTGAAACGTATTTCTCTCGACGCCGCGCTGGCTTCCGGCCACGTGAAAGAGCAGGACCTGGTACAGCCGTTTATTGAAGGGCTGGCGGATATCGTCGATATGGCGGCTATCCAGAAAGCGGGCCTGAAACTGGGCGTCGACCCGCTGGGCGGTTCGGGTATCGAATACTGGAAACGCATCGGCCAGCACTACAAGCTGGATCTGACCATCGTCAACGATCAGGTCGATCAGACGTTCCGCTTTATGCACCTTGATAAAGATGGCGCGATCCGCATGGACTGCTCCTCCGAGTGTGCGATGGCGGGTCTGCTGGCGCTGCGCGATAAGTTCGATCTGGCTTTCGCCAACGATCCGGATTACGACCGTCACGGTATCGTGACCCCGGCTGGCCTGATGAACCCGAACCACTATCTGGCGGTGGCTATCAACTACCTGTTCCAGCATCGTCCGCAGTGGGGCAAAGATGTTGCGGTTGGTAAAACGCTGGTTTCTTCGGCGATGATTGACCGCGTGGTTAACGATCTGGGCCGTAAGCTGGTGGAAGTGCCGGTAGGCTTTAAATGGTTTGTTGACGGTCTGTTCGACGGCAGCTTCGGCTTCGGCGGCGAAGAGAGCGCGGGGGCATCGTTCCTGCGTTTCGACGGCACGCCGTGGTCCACCGATAAAGACGGTATCATCATGTGCCTGCTGGCGGCGGAAATCACCGCGGTGACCGGTAAGAACCCGCAGGAACACTACAACGAGCTGGCGGAACGCTTTGGCGCCCCGAGCTACAACCGTCTGCAGGCATCGGCCACTTCCGCGCAGAAAGCGGCGCTGTCTAAGCTTTCGCCGGAAATGGTGAGCGCCGATACGCTGGCGGGCGATCCGATCACCGCGCGTCTGACCGCGGCGCCGGGCAACGGCGCTTCTATCGGCGGGCTGAAAGTGATGACCGACAACGGCTGGTTCGCGGCCCGTCCGTCAGGCACCGAAGACGCCTACAAAATCTACTGCGAGAGCTTCCTTGGCGAAGAGCATCGCAAGCTAATTGAAAAAGAAGCGGTAGAGATTGTCAGCGAAGTGCTGAAAAACGCCTGATTGTCCTATCTGCATCAGGCCCCCTGCGGGCCTGATTTCTTTCGCAAGGAATGCGATGAAATTACAACGGAAAAACGTATTACTGTTTTGGGGATGGATGGATCTATGTTTCATTCTCGACATAATGTGGTGTAACTTTTCCTTACGCCGAATCCCCATCTATGACGATACCCTGGCATTTGTGCAATTGCTGGACTCTATCGACCCCGCGCTAGCCTGGCAATTCCCGGTAAGCATCTTGCTTGTTCTTAGTATTCCGCTGTCGATGATCCTGTTTTTTAAACAAAGCCGCTATGCCACCGCGGCGATGTGGATACAAGCGCCGTTCCGTTTGTTTTTTGTGATGCCTTCGTTCTACGTTGGGATATGGCTCCTAAACAAAATGCAAATTGGTAATGTCATATTAAATTTATCATTTCTACTGCTTTCTGAAGCGCTAAAAATGTATACCGTGTGGCGGTTCAGGAAATAGCGTCAAGGCATAAAGCGATAGCCAATCCCGGTTTCGGTCAGCAGATGCTGCGGCCGCGCCGGGTCAGCCTCCAGCTTTTGCCGTAAGTGCCCCATATAAATCCGTAAATAGTGACTGTGTTCGACGGCGTTAGGTCCCCATACCTGATTCAGAAGCTGGCGCTGGGTGAGCACTTTGCCCGGATTGTTCAGCAGCGCTGCCAGCAGGCGAAACTCGATGGGCGTCAGGTGAATTTCTTCACTGCCGCGCACGATACGGCGGGCGGGGATGTCGACGCTAATATCGGCAAAACGCACCACCGGCTCATCGGCCTGCGCGCTGCCGTGACGGCGCAGCGCGACGCGTAGCCGCGCCTGCAGTTCGCCTATACCAAACGGTTTACTTAGGTAGTCATCGGCGCCGGCGTCAAGGGCGGCGATCTTGTCATGTTCTTCGCTGCGCGCCGACAGCACGATAATCGGCATCTGGCTCCACTGGCGGACTTCGCGGATAAAATCATTACCGTCGCCGTCCGGCAGGCCAAGATCGAGGATCGCTAAATCCGGTTTGCGGGTGGCGGCTTCGATGAGTCCGCGCTGCAGGGTTTCGGCTTCAAATACGCGCATGCCGTCGGCTTCCAGCGCGGTGCGCAGAAAGCGGCGGATAGCGTGTTCGTCTTCGATGATTAAAACGTTAATCACATTTCCTCGGCTAACTCTTCCAGTTCTGGGGGGGCTTCTCGCGGCAGTGTAACACGGAAACAGGCGCCGCCCTCCGGACGGTTGCTGACGGTAATGCTGCCGTCGTGCACCTCGACAATGGCCTGGCAAATCGCCAGCCCCAGGCCGACGCCGGGGATGGCCGACTCTTTATTACCGCGGGCGAATTTATCAAAGATAGCCTGTTCCTGGCCTGCCGCGATCCCTGGACCATTATCCCAGACTTCGATGATCAACTGTTGCGTATCCGCTTCGGCATGAATGCCAATCTGCGCTTGTGCGCCGGCGTATTTATGCGCGTTCTCCAGCAGGTTGATCAGCACTCGTTCAAACAGCGGGCCGTCAACATGGACCAACAGCAGCGGGTCCGGCAGCGACAGTTGGATGTGCTGGCCGCCAAGCCCAGGCTCCAGCATACGCAGGGCGCTACCGACGATCTCTTCGAGAGTTAACCACTCTTTATGCAAATTAAAACCGCCGGACTGAATACGCGCCATATCCAGTAGATTATTCACCAACCGGGTAGTGTTGAGCACGTGCTGGCGAATTTCGTTGGCCTGCGGCGCGTGCTTCGACCCTTCGCTGGCCAGATCGAGGGTCAGGATCTCCGCCTGGCCGAACAGGACCGTCAGCGGCGTCCGCAGATCGTGAGAGAGGGCGGCCAGCAGTGAGTTGCGCAGGCTTTCGCGTTCGCTGGTCAAGCGCGCCTGCTCTTCGCTGGCGGTCAGGGTCAGGCGCTCAAGCGCGCTGGCCACCAGCAGGGTAAAGGTTTCCAGCAGCCGCTGTTGTTCGGGGATCATCAGCTGGCGCAGATTTTCCGGTTCGACCAGCAGCAGCCCCCAGGTGCGGGCGGCGCTTTGTAGCGGCAGAATTTGATACGGCACGCCGGGGAGAGTGTCGGTACCGGCCCCGGCTGGCTGACCTTTATCGAAACTCCAGCGGGCAATCGCATCATCCCACGAGAAAACGCCGGATTGCTGGGTCATCGGCTGCAACTGCCCGTTCTCATCAGGCAGCAGTAGTTGGCTGCGGGCCTGAAAGGTGGAAGTAATAAAGCGTTCGCTGGTGGCGGCGATATCTTCACGGCTGCGGCCGACCGCCAGCGCTTTTGACATTTCATACAGATGGCGGGTACGCCGCTCGCGATAACGCGCCACCCGCGCCTGGTATCGCATCCCGGCGGTCAGGTTGCCGATCACCAGACCAACGGTCAGCATCACGCCGAACGTCAGCAGGTACTGAACGTCGGAAACCGCCAGCGTACCGCGTGGGGCGACAAAAAAGAGATCGAAGCTAATCACGTTGATAAAGGTCGCCAGCACCGATGGCCAGCGGCCATACAGCAGGGCGATTATCACCACGCCAAGTAGATAGAGCATCACCAGGTTGGCGGCTTCAAAGGCCATCAGCCACTGCATGGCGACTACGGTGATAATGGCGCACAGCGCCACGGCCAACAGACAACCCTTCAACTGTTGGCGCCATTTATCAATAGCCGTACGATTGTCATTTGCACGGGCGGGCAGGGAGGCCGGTTTTTCATCCAGCGCGATCACCACCAGATCGAGGTCCGGGGCGCGACGCGCCAGACGGTCGGCAAACCCGGCTCGTTCCCACCAGCGGCGCTCTCCCTGGCGACCAATCACAATTTTGCCGAGGTTGTGCTCGCGAGCGTAATGC
Source organism: Klebsiella sp. 141240 (assembly GCF_050600805.1). Lineage (NCBI taxonomy): Bacteria > Pseudomonadati > Pseudomonadota > Gammaproteobacteria > Enterobacterales > Enterobacteriaceae > Klebsiella > Klebsiella sp. 141240. The sequence goes on from NZ_JAQIRK010000002.1 coordinate 426,246, forward strand.
AGCACCGCTTTTTCTTCCGATGGGTCGGAGAGCGTCGCGGTTTCGGCGCCTAACTCTTGCGCTAGCTTCAGCGCGGCGAGGATCGCCCGCCGCCTGGCCTCCGGCAGTCGGTGCAGCGCGGGCGTTTCTACATAGACCGCGTGCCAGACGCTACCGAGCCTGGCCGCCAGCCGGGCGGCGGCGCGAACCAGTTTTTCGCTGCCGGTGTTGTGGCCGATGCACAGCAGAATGGCGTCGCGGGTGTGCCAGACTTTTTCCTGCCCCTGGCGGTCGCGCCAGGCGCGCATTTGTTCGTCTACCCGGTCGGCGGTACGGCGCAGCGCCAGCTCGCGCAGGGCGATCAGATTACCTTTGCGGAAGAAGTTTTCGATGGCGCGTTCGGCCTGGCCGCCAATGTACACCTTGCCCTCATTCAGGCGCTGGCGCAGATCGTCCGGCGGTAAATCCACCAGAACTACATCATCGGCGGCGTCGAAGAAGGGGTCGGGGACGGTCTCGCGCACCTGCACGCCGGTAATACCGCTGACCACGTCATTGAGGCTTTCAAGATGCTGGACGTTGACGGTGGTGAAGACGTCGATACCGGCTTCGAGCAGTTCTTCGACGTCCTGCCAGCGCTTCGGGTGGCGCGAACCCGGCGCGTTGCTATGCGCCAGTTCGTCCACCAGGATCAGCGCCGGGCGGCGGGCCAGCGCGGCATCAAGATCAAACTCATGAACGTAGCGTCCGCGGTGGGAAATGCGCTTTTGCGGGAGGGTGCTAAGCCCCTCCAACATGGCGGCGGTATCTTTGCGGCCGTGGGTTTCCGCCACGCCGATCAGAATATCCAGCCCCTGAGCGCGCAGCCGCTGCGCTTCCGCCAGCATTGCCCAGGTCTTACCCACCCCGGCGCAGGCGCCGAAAAACACCTTCAGCTTGCCGCGATGCGGCGCAGCGGTTTGTTGCAGCAGACGGTCGGGGTCCGGACGCAGCGGCTCGTCACTCATTGATTAATCCTTTAGGGCATCCAGCGCCATGTTCAGTTGCAGTATATTTACCACAGGTTGACCGAGAAAACTGAGCAACGGTTTTTGCGTCGCCTGGTCCACTAACTGTTTCACCTGCGCATCGCTGAGGTTGCGCGCTTTAGCGACGCGCGGTACCTGCCACAGCGCCGCGGTTGGGGTCAGGTTATTATCCAGTCCGCTGGCCGACGCGGTAACCAACTCGACCGGCACCGTCGGGCTCGCTTGCGGGTTAGCGGCGCGTAATGCCTGTACCCGTTCGCTTATCGCTTTATCCAGCGCCGGATTGCTGACCGCCAGATTACTGCCGCCGGAGGCCAGCGGATTATCCGCCACCTCTGCCGTCGCGGAAGGGCGGCCGTGGAAATAACCGGCGGCGGTAAAGTTCTGCCCGATCAGAGCGGAGCCGCGCACCTCGCCGTCGAGATGGATCAGCGAGCCGTTAGCCTGCTGCGGGAACCACCACTGCCCTAAGGCGGTAGTCAGTAACGGATACAGGCCGCCGGTGAGCAGGGTTAACAGAATAAATAGCACAAGTGCCGGACGAATCAATGACATGGTAATATCCTCACACCAGACCGGTCAGGGTCAGCAACAGGTCGATAGCTTTAATACCGACAAACGGCACGATCAGCCCGCCGAGGCCGTAAACCCACAGGTTGCGGCGCAGCATCGCCGATGCCGACAGCGGACGATAGCTCACGCCCTTCAGCGCTAAAGGGATCAGGCAGACGATAATCAGGGCGTTAAAAATAACCGCGCTCATGATCGCCGAAGAGGGCGAGTGCAGATGCATCACGTTCAGCATCGCCAGCTGCGGATAGGCGGCGGCGAAGGCGGCCGGAATAATCGCGAAATACTTGGCGACGTCATTGGCGATACTGAATGTGGTTAACGACCCTCGGGTCATCAGCATCTGTTTACCGATATGCACCACTTCAATCAGCTTGGTCGGGTTCGAGTCGAGATCCACCATATTGCCCGCCTCTTTCGCTGCCTGGGTGCCGGAGTTCATCGCGACCGCAACATCAGCCTGCGCCAGCGCCGGGGCGTCGTTGGTACCGTCACCGGTCATCGCCACCAGCCGTCCTTCCGACTGATACTGGCGAATCAGCGCCAGCTTGGCTTCCGGCGTCGCTTCGGCAAGAAAATCATCAACCCCCGCTTCGGCGGCGATGGCGGCGGCGGTCAGACGGTTATCACCGGTGATCATCACCGTCTTAATGCCCATTTTGCGCAGCTGGGCGAAACGCTCTTTAATGCCGCCTTTGACGATATCTTTGAGCGAAATAATCCCCAGCACGCGTTCGCCCTCGGCGACGACCAGCGGCGTGGCCCCCTGGCGGGCGACCTCTTCTACCTGCTTATCGACATCGGCCGGGAAGTGGCCGCCGTTAGCTTCGATATGGCGGCGAATCGCGTCCACCGATCCTTTACGGATCATGCGTTGGTCGATGTTAATACCGCTCATACGGGTCTGGGCAGTGAAGGGGACAAATGTGGCGTGCAGCGACTGCAGATCGCGTTCGCGCAGATTAAAGCGCTGTTTCGCCAGCACCACGATGCTGCGGCCTTCTGGCGTTTCATCCGCCAGCGACGATAGCTGGGCGGCATCGGCCAGCACGCGCTCTTCGACGCCGCGAGCCGGCAGAAACGCTGAGGCCTGACGGTTGCCGAGGGTGATGGTGCCGGTTTTATCCAGCAGCAGTACGTCGACATCGCCGGCGGCTTCCACCGCGCGCCCGCTGGTGGCGATAACGTTGGCGCCGAGCATCCGGCTCATCCCGGCGACGCCGATAGCGGAGAGCAGGCCGCCGATGGTGGTTGGGATAAGGCATACCAGTAGCGCCACCAGTACGGTCACGCTAACCGCATTACCGCTCCACGCCGAGAAGGGCCAGATGGTGGCGGTGGCCAGCAGGAACACCAGCGTCAGGGCGATCAACAGGATCGTCAATGCGATTTCGTTCGGCGTTTTACGGCGCTGCGCGCCTTCAACCATGGCGATCATCCGGTCGAGGAAGGTTTCACCCGGATTGACGCTGCAGCGGATCACCAGCCAGTCAGAGAGGATCCGGGTGCCGCCGGTGACCGAGGCGAAATCGCCGCCGGACTCGCGGATAACCGGCGCGGATTCCCCGGTGATGGCGCTTTCATCTACCGAAGCGCCGCCTTCGATCACTTCGCCGTCGCAGGGGATAATGTCGCCGGCTTCCACCAGTACGATATCGCCTTTGCGTAACTCTTCCGCCGGGACGTGATCCACCGGGGCATCGTGCTGCGGCGCGCGCAGCTTACGGGCGAAAGCGGTTTTTTTCACCCCTTTCAGGCTGTTGGCCTGCGCTTTGCTTCGTCCTTCGGCCATCGCTTCGGCGAAGTTGGCGAACAGCACGGTAAAGCACAACCACAGACTCACGGCTGCGGTAAAGCCGGCGTGACCCGTAAGATATCCCCCGGCCATGGCCATCGCCAGCAGGGTGGTCAGCACGCTGCCAATCCAGACGATAAACATCACCGGGTTACGCCACTGCACCGAAGGGCTGAGTTTTTTCACGGCATCCAGCAGCGCCTGACGCACCAGCGTCGGCTCCAGCAGGGCTAATTGTTTGCGACTCATAACAGGCTGCTCCGCATCGCTTAAAGTAAAGAGAAATGTTCCGCCACCGGGCCGAGCGCCAGTGCGGGGATAAAGGTGAGGGCGCCGACCAGCAGGACGGTACCGATCAGCAGGCCGATAAACAGCGCATCGTGGGTGGCGAGCGTGCCGGAACTGGCGGGCTGAATTTTCTTGTTCACCAGCGACCCGGCAATCGCCATCACCGGGACGATCACCCCGAAGCGGCCCACCAGCATGCAGAACGCCAGCAGCAGGTTCCAGAAGGTCGTGCCGGCGCTTAAGCCGCCGAAGGCGCTGCCGTTGTTGTTGGCCGCCGAGGTGACCGCGTACAACACTTCGCTAAAGCCGTGCGGGCCCGGATTCAACATGGCGCTGCGACCGGCTTCGGTCATCATCGCCAACGCGGTGCCGAGCAGTACCAGCGTTGGGGTCACCAGAATCGCCAGCGCGATCATTTTCATTTCGCGCACGTCGATTTTCTTGCCGAGATATTCCGGCGTGCGGCCAATCATCAGCCCGGCGATAAATACCGCCAGCATGACGAACAGCAGCATGCCGTACAGCCCGGAGCCCACGCCGCCGAAGACCACCTCGCCAATTTGCATCAGCCACATCGGCACCATGCCGCCCAGCGCGGTGAAGGAATCATGCATCGCGTTGACCGCGCCGCAGGAGGCGGCGGTGGTGACTACCGCAAACAGGCTACTGGCGAGAATGCCAAAGCGGCTCTCTTTCCCTTCCATATTCAGGCTGCTGTCGGCGCCAAGGCTGAGCAGGTGCGGATTTCCGCGAGTTTCCGCCCACATCACCACCGCCACGCAGACCACGAAAATCAGCGCCATTGCCCACAGGATGGCGCGTCCCTGACGGCGATCGCCGACCGCTTCGCCAAAGGCAAAACACAGCGCCGCCGGGATCAGGAAGATCGCCAGCATCTGCACCAGGTTGGTTAACGCCGTCGGGTTCTCAAACGGATGCGATGAGTTGGCGTTAAAGAAGCCGCCGCCGTTGGTACCGAGCATTTTGATCGCTTCCTGCGAGGCGACCGGTCCCATCGGCAGCCACTGGCGAACGCCTTCCAGGCTGGTGAACGGCTGATAAGCCTGCAGGTTCTGCGGCACGCCCTGTTGCACAAAGAACAGCGCGATCAGCAGAGAAAGAGGCAGTAGCAGCCACAGCGTAATGCGGGTCAGGTCGACCCAGGCGTTGCCGAGGGTGCTGACTTTCTGTCGCGCCCAGGCGCGGGTCAGCACGAAGATAACCGCAATACCGGTCGCGGCCGACAGGAAGTTTTGCACCGCCAGACCTACCATCTGGCTGAGATAGCTCATGGTGGTTTCCCCGGCGTAGGCCTGCCAGTTGGTGTTGCTGACGAAGCTTACCGCGGTATTCAACGCTAAATCCCATGACAGGTTGGGGAAGTGCTGCGGATTGAACGGCAGCCAACCCTGACACATCAGCAGCGTCATCAGCGCCGCGAGACCAATCGCGTTAAACAGCACAATGGCGATCAAGTACTGCCGCCAGTCCATCTCCTGGCTGCGAATCCCCGCCAGCCGCCATATACCGCGCTCAACGCCGGCAAGCCCCGGGAGCGGGAGGTCGTTGATCATTCGCGCCAGCAGCGAACCGAGCGGCCGCGCCAGTACCAGCAGTACCAGCAGGAAGCTGGCGATAAGTAAGAACCCTTGCGCGGCCATCAGAACGCCTCCGCATGTATCAGGGCATAGACCAGATACGCCAGCAGCAGGAATACCAGCGTTACGCCGGCAATGATGCCTGTAGTCACTTTCCACCTCCGGGTGTGTCTCTTATTGATATACCGAGAGGGTAGAAATTTCGGCGCAAAGATTTCGCAAAAATCGCCGCGGGCGGTGTAAAAAAAGTATAAAAATGGCTAAAGGCACAATTTAACTAATGGTTAGTATTAATTTAACTTTTTTGTAACTCAGTTACGCCGTGAATGTAAATTAAGTATAAATAAGTGCTTTTTAGTGGTCGGATGAGTAGTAAAATTACAACCAGCGCGGTATTATTTGTGCAGACAAACATTGTGACATTTACCGGCGCTGCTTGCCGGCCTGACAAAGGGGAGAGAAATTATGGCGTTGTACAAAGCTTATCCTGCTCACATTATCCTGATGCGTCGCGCTTTCGCCGTCGTGGCCGGGGTTGCTGCGCTGCCGGTGATGCTGTTCTGGAAAGATCGCGCCCGTTACTACAGCTGGCTGCATCGCGTATGGGCGAAAACCAGTGAACAGCCGGTATGGATGGCGCAGGCGGAAAAAGCCGCGCACGACTTCTACTAATCCGCGCTGCTGCGACGAATATAAAAACCGCCGGTTGACGACCGGCGGTTTTTTTTCGTCCGCTGTCTACACTTAGCTTTCACGCGCCGTGGCAGAATTGGCAGGTGCTTATTTTGTCGCAGCGCGCTATTTTGCCGGCCTGAGTGATGAGTTTTGCTTACGGAGAGTGAGGAGTTTTATGGCCACCCATCTGGTCTGGTTTCGCATGGATTTACGCCTACACGATAATCTGGCGCTGGCCGCCGCCTGCCGCGACCCGCAGGCGCGGGTGCTGGCGCTCTATATCGCCACGCCAGAGCAGTGGCGCCAGCATCATATGGCGCCGCGCCAGGCGGCCTTTATCGCCAGCCATTTACGCAGCCTGCACGCGGCATTAGCGGAACGCGGTATTCCGCTGCTGGTAGAAGAGGCGGACGATTTCGCCGCCAGCATCGAGTTGCTGACGCGCTTCTGTAAACAGCACCAGGTGAGCCATCTATTTTATAACTATCAGTATGAGTTTAATGAGCGCCGGCGCGACGCCGACGTCGAGAAAACCCTGACAGAAGTTACCTGCCAGGGGTTTGACGACAGCGTACTGTTGCCGCCGGGCAGCGTGATGACCGGCAACCGTGAGATGTATAAAGTCTTTACGCCGTTTAAAAATGCGTTTATCCGCCGCCTGCGTGAAGGGCTGCCGGAGTGCGTGGCGGCGCCGAAACCACGCCAGTCAGCCGCCGGGCAGGCGCCGCCCCTGCCTGAGATCAACTATCCACAAACGGCATTTGACACCGAACTGTTCGCGGCAGATGAAAAAACGGCGTTGACTCGATTGCGCGCGTTTTGCCAGCAGCCGGCGGCGGATTACGATCAGCAGCGCGATTTTCCGGCAATAGAAGGAACCAGCAGGCTATCGCCATGTCTCGCGGTAGGCGTACTGTCGCCGCGCCAGTGCCTGCATCGCTTGTTACGGGAGCAGCCCGGCGCGCTGGATGGCGAAGCGGGCGCAAGCTGGCTGAACGAGATTATCTGGCGCGAGTTCTATCGTCATCTGATGGTTTACTACCCGAAACTGTGTAAAGGCCGGCCCTTTGTCGCCTGGACCGACAAGGTCGCCTGGCGCAGCAATGAGGATGAACTGCGGGCCTGGCAACAGGGGCAAACCGGTTTCCCCATCGTCGATGCCGCCATGCGGCAGCTTAACGCCACCGGCTGGATGCACAATCGCCTGCGGATGATTGTCGCCAGCTTCCTGGCGAAAGACCTGCGCCTCGACTGGCGGCACGGAGAGCGCTATTTCATGAGCCAACTGATCGACGGCGATTTGGCGGCCAACAACGGCGGCTGGCAGTGGGCGGCCTCGACCGGTACCGATGCAGCCCCTTATTTTCGTATTTTCAATCCGACGACCCAGGGGGAGAAGTTTGATAAGCAGGGCGAGTTTATTCGCCGCTGGCTGCCGGAACTGGCTGAAGTACCAGAGAAAGCGCTGCATCAGCCGTGGCTGTGGGCGGATAAACAGGGGGTAGCGCTGAGGTATCCGCGCCCGCTGGTTGACCATAAGCAGGCGCGGCTGGAGACGCTGGCGGCCTGGGAAGCCGCCAGATAGTTTTTATTCTACCGCCAGTTGGCGGGTTTTGACCTTCACGGAGTGATACAGCCAGATGACCAGCACCAGGCCGACGCAGGCCAGCGCGCCCCAGGTGATCTGGCTGAAGACGTCGATGTAGGCTTCAATCGAATAGTTAACCGCGCCCGCGGCATCAAACGACGCCTGCGATGTCTGGTCGGCGATGACGCCGGCCAGATAGTTGGCGATCGCCCCGGAAAGCAGCATATAGATACCGGTCAGCACTCCGGTGACGCCGGGGATTTCGATCCGGGTGATTTGCGACATCGCTACCGGGTCGATAAACAGTTCGGCGAAACCCATCACCGCCAGCCCCAGTACCATTAGCGGCATGGAAGAGTGGCCATACGCGGCCGACCAGCGGGCGCTTAAGGTCAGAATGCAGAACCCGGCGCTCATTAGCCCCAGACCGAGGGCGAATTTCCCCCAGATACGCACGGTGCGGTTGCCCTTGATGTTCTCTTTGACCAGCCATGCCAGCACCATACCGCAGAGCATCACCGCGAAGGCGTTAACCGACTGGAACATCGCGGTTGGTACTTCATAGCTCATGACGTGGCGGTTCACGAAACGGTCGATATAGAGGCTGATGGAGCTGCCGCCCTGCTGGGCAAAGGCCCAGAACAGCAGGCTAAAACCGGTGAGGACGATAATCAGACGCAGCTCTTTATGCTGTTTGTCGTTCTCCGCGCGCAGGTAAATACGCGCCAGTACCGCCAGGCCAATCACCGTCGCGACGATCAGCGCATACACCGACCACTCCTGCCAGAACAGCACGGTAATCAACAGCGGCGTCGCCACCAGCAATACCAGCAGCCAGCCCCAGTTCGGCAGGAGGAAGGTCCGGGCGCGCAGCGCCTCGCGGTTAACGCCGGTGGTATGGCGGAAGTGGCGACCGCCGCAGAGGAAGATCACCAGACCGGCAATCATACCGACTGCCGCCAGCGCAAAGCCCATCGCCCAGCTGTACTCTTCCTGCACGTAGCCGCAGGCGATAGGCGCGATGATCGAACCAATATTTCCCGCGGCGTACATCAGCGAGAAGCCGCCATCGCGGCGCGGATCGGTCGGCTCGTACAGTTCGCCAAGCAGGCAGCTGACGTTGGATTTAAACAGCCCGTAACCGCAAACAATAATCGCCAGCGATAAATAGAGGAAGGTGGGGGCGACTTCGCTGGCGCCGAGCACCAGATGGCCGATAGCCATGAGTAGCGCGCCGAGCATCACCGCCATGCGGTTGCCGAGCAGTTTGTCGGCGAGGAAGCCGCCGAGAATAGGGGTGACATAGACCAGGGAGCAGTAGGCGCTAAACAGGGTATAGGCGTGATTATCGTCGTACTTGAGCTGGTTGGTGAGGTACAGGATTAACAGCGCCCGCATGCCGTAAAAACTGAAGTATTCCCAAATTTGCAGCGCAACGACGTAGTAAATCGCCCGTGGCTGTGAAGTTTGTCTGTTCATGTAACGTTCATTTCCTGGCCGTAAAACGAAAGTCGATCTTTCTGCATGAATAGCGTTTGTCTGGTGTTATTCATGGCCTAAATGGCTTTCTGGTTATTTAATATGCTTTATAAGTGCATAAATATACACTAATGCGCGGTGAGGGGAAGAGGCAATTTGGGCGATTATGCGAATGGCTGAAATGGACCCTTTGGCGTCGCTATCGACGACTCGGGCGGATGTGGTTATGTTATAGGTTTGTACAAACTGATTTTCTGATGGAGCGGCAATGAAAAATAGCGAACTGGAACAATTAATTAACGAAAAACTGAATAGCGCGGCCATCAGTGATTACGCCCCGAATGGCCTGCAGGTGGAAGGGCGGGAGACGGTGCGGAAAATCGTCACCGGCGTGACCGCCAGCCAGGCGCTGCTCGATGAAGCCGTGCGTCTGCAGGCGGATGCGGTGATTGTGCATCACGGTTACTTCTGGAAAGGCGAATCGCCGGTGATCCGCGGCATGAAGCGCAATCGCCTGAAAACGCTGTTGGCCAACGATATCAATCTTTATGGCTGGCATTTACCGCTGGATGCGCATCCGGAGCTGGGCAATAACGCCCAACTGGCGCAGCTGCTGGGGATCAATGTGATGGGGGAAATCGAACCATTGGTGCCCTGGGGCGAGCTGTCTATGCCGGTATCCGGGCTGGAACTGGCATCGTGGATTGAAGCGCGATTAGGGCGTAAACCGCTGTGGTGCGGCGATACCGGGCCGGACAAAGTTACCCGCGTCGCCTGGTGTACCGGCGGCGGCCAGAGCTTTATCGATAGCGCGGCCCGCTTTGGCGTCGATGCCTTTATTACCGGTGAAGTGTCTGAGCAGACTATCCATTCCGCTCGTGAGCAGGGGTTGCATTTTTATGCCGCCGGCCATCATGCCACCGAGCGCGGCGGTATTCGCGCCCTGAGCGAGTGGTTGACGGAAAATACCGACCTGGACGTCACCTTTATTGATATCCCTAACCCGGCCTGATGAGAGAGAAAAAAGTGCAGCGAGCGCGTTGTTATCTATTAGGTGAAACGGCGGTGGTCCTGGAGCTTGAGCCTCCGGTGACCCTGGAGAGCCAAAAACGTATCTGGGGCCTGACGCAGCGGTTAACCGATCACGAAGAGGTGATTGAAGTGATCCCGGGGATGAACAACATCACCGTTGTGCTGCGTCGTCCGCAGGAGATGGCGTGGGAGGCGATTGACAAGCTGCAGCGCTGGTGGGAAGAGAGCGATGCGCTGGAGCCGGAATCCCGTGAGATAAGTATCCCGGTTATCTATGGCGGTGAAGCGGGGCCAGATCTTGGCGACGTCGCGCGCCATAGCGGGTTGAGCGAAAAGCAGGTGGTCGAACTGCACTCTTCGGTGGAGTATGTGGTGTGGTTTCTGGGGTTCCAGCCGGGATTTCCGTACTTTGGCGGCCTGCCGGAGCAGTTGGCCATGCCGCGTCGCGCCGAGCCGCGCGTACTGGTACCGGCGGGATCCGTCGGTATCGGCGGATCGCAAACCGGTATTTATCCGCTGGCGACGCCGGGCGGCTGGCAGCTGCTGGGGCGCACGCCGCTGGCATTATTCGATCCAAAGCGTGAAGAACCGGTGCTACTACGTTCTGGCGATCGCGTACGCTTTGTGCCTCAGAAGGAGGGGGTATGTTGAAATTTATCCGCGCCGGCATGTACACCTCGGTACAGGATGGCGGCCGGGAAGGCCAGCGGCAGTGGGGGATTAGCCGCTGCGGCGCGCTGGATAAACCGGCGATGACCATTGCCAATCTGCTGGTAGGCAATGCGCCGGAGGCGGCGGCGCTGGAAATTACGCTGGGTCAGATCGATGTGCAGTTTACCCGCCACTGCTGGTTCGCGTTGACCGGCGCCGCCTGTGAAGCGACGCTCGACGGCGCGCCGGTCTGGCTGGGCTGGCGAATGGAAGCGAAGGCCGGACAGCGGCTGGTGCTGAAAAATCCTCAGCATGGGATCCGCAGCTACCTGGCGGTGGCGGGCGGCATCGACGTACCTGAAGTTTTAGGTTCCCGCTCTACCGATCTGAAAGTTGGCATCGGCGGAATCGAAGGGCGCCGATTGCAGGATGGCGATCAATTGAAGATTGGGAAATCCTCCCGCCGCTTTAGCGCCTCGCGCGGCGTTAAACAGCTACCGACCGGTAATATCATTCGTGCGCTGCCGGGGCCGGAGTATCACGAATTCGACAGCGTGTCGCAGGAGTCGTTCTGGCGTTCGCCGTGGCGGCTTAGCCCGCAGAGCAACCGTATGGGCTACCGCCTGCAGGGTCAGCCGCTCAAGCGCACAACCGACCGTGAAATGCTCTCCCATGGCCTACTGCCTGGGGTGGTACAGGTGCCGCATAACGGCCAGCCGATCGTGTTGATGAACGATGCGCAGACCACCGGCGGCTATCCGCGTATAGCCTGCATTATTGAAGCCGATATGTACCAACTGGCGCAAATTCCGCTGGGTCAGCCGATCCATTTCGTCCCCTGTTCGCTGGAAGAAGCGCTGAAAGCGCGCGCCGACCAGCAGCGTTACCTTGAACAACTGGCCTGGAGATTGAGCGATGAAAATTGATTTAAATGCCGACCTCGGCGAAGGCTGCGCCAGCGATAGCGCGCTGCTGCAGCTGGTCTCTTCCGCCAATATCGCCTGCGGCTTTCACGCCGGCGATGCGCTGCTTATGCAGCAGTGCGTGCGCGAGGCGCTGAAAAACGGCGTCGCTATTGGCGCACACCCGAGCTTCCCGGACCGGGAAAATTTCGGTCGAACCGCAATGCAGTTACCGCCAGAAACGGTCTACGCCCAGGTGCTGTACCAAATTGGCGCGCTGGCGGCGATTGTGCATGCCCAGGGCGGCGAGCTGCGGCACGTTAAACCGCACGGCATGTTGTACAACCAGGCGGCGAAAGAGCCACCGCTGGCCGATGCCATCGCCCGTGCGGTGCGCGATGCCGACGCCGGGTTGGTGCTGGTCGGGCTGGCGGGGAGCGAGCTTATTCGCGCCGGACAGCATTATCAGCTGACGACGCGTCAGGAAGTCTTCGCCGATCGCGGCTATCTCGCCGACGGTAGCCTGGTGCCGCGTAGCCAGCCGGGCGCGCTGATAGAGAGCGAAGAGCAGGCGCTGGCGCAAACGCTGGAAATGGTGCAACACAATCGGGTGCGCAGCCTGAGCGGCGAATGGGCGCATGTGAAGGCGGAAACGGTCTGCCTGCATGGCGATGGCGCTCATGCGCTCGATTTCGCCCGACGCTTGCGCGCTGCTTTCGCAGGGCGCAATATCGACGTCAGCGCGGACATCGATTAATAGTCCGCCTTAGTATTTTAATAATAATTAAATCAAATAACTAACAACACTCACAACTGAACAGGACGTTATTATGCAAGAGGCGATATCCCTCTGGCCGCTGATCGGCATTGCCGTGATTGTGGTCGGTTTTGTATTACGCTTTAACCCGGTGCTGGTGGTGATTATCTCCGGGATCGTCACCGGCGTGGCGGCGCATATGCCAATAGCCACTATTCTGGAGAAACTGGGCGAGGGCTTCCTTAATACCCGTAATCTGCCGTTTATTCTGCTGTTGCCGCTGGCGGTGATCGGGCTGCTGGAGCGCCATGGTCTGAAAGAGCGGGCGCAGGCGTGGATCGCGAAGATCCATAGCGCGACCGCCGGACGTCTGCTGATCGTCTATCTGTTTGTGCGCGAAGCCACCGCCGCCCTGGGCTTGACCAGCCTCGGCGGACATCCGCAAATGGTGCGCCCGCTGCTGGCGCCGATGGCGGAGGGGGCGGCGGAAAAGCGCTTTGGCCCTCTGCCGGGTCATGTGCGCTACCGCCTGCGTGCGATGTCGGCGGCGACCGACAACGTTGGCCTGTTCTTCGGTGAAGATATTTTTGTCGCCTTTGGCGCGATCATCTTCATGCACAACTTTATGCTGGAGTCGGGCGGGATCCAGACGGAACCGTTGCATATTGCCCTGTGGGGGATCCCGACGGCTATCTGCGCCTTCCTGATCCACGCCGCGCGCCTGTGGCGCCTCGATCGCCATCTCCAGCGCGAGTTGGACCGCGTTAACGCCGGGCAGGCGAAAGGCGGTGCGGCATGAACTTCCAGCAAACGTATTTATACTGGCTGGCCGGCGTGGTACTGCTGGTCGTGGCTATCATGTCCTGGCGCGACAAAAGCAATCCGCGGCGCCTGACAACCGGCCTGTTCTGGGGCCTGTACGGGCTGGTGTTTTTGCTCGGCGACTGGACGTATCAACTGGTGGGCGATAAGCGTACGGTGAACATCGCCGTCGGCGGCTTGGTGGTTGTACTGGCGCTAATCGCTGGTTTTGGCGGCGTGCGCCTCGGCAGCTACCATCAGCGTACCCAGGAAGAGAAAACCGCCAGCGCGAAACGCCTCGGCAACAAACTTTTCTATCCGGCGCTGGCGATTCCGGTCGTCACCGTTATTGGCGTTCTGCTGTTTAACAATCTGCCTTCATGGCAGGTGGCGCTCTTCGGGCCGGGCAACCACGCGACGCTGATTACCCTGTTCTCGATGACCGTCGGTACGCTGATTGGCCTGGCGATGGCGATTCGTATGACGCATGAAACGGTGGCGCAACCGATGCAGGAAGCGCGCCGTTTGCTGGATTCCGTCGGCTGGGCCTTTATCCTGCCGCAAATCCTCGCGGTGCTGGGGCTGCTATTTACCGCGGCGGGCGTCGGAACCAGCATTTCATGGCTGACCGAGCACTATCTGGCGGTAGATAACCGCTTTATCGCCGTGGCCGTGTACGCCATCGGCATGGCGGTGCTGACGATGGTGATGGGTAACGCCTTTGCCGCTTTCCCGATCGTGACCGCCGGGGTTGGCATTCCGATTTTAGTTCTGCAGCACGGCGGTAATCCGGCGGTAATGGCGGCGATTGGTATGTTTTCCGGCTACTGCGGCACGCTGATGACGCCGATGGCGGCGAACTTTAATATCGTACCGGCGGCGCTGCTCGAACTGCCGGATAAAAACGCGGTGATTAAAGCCCAGGTACCGACCGGTATCCTGCTGCTTATCGTCAACGTATTCTTACTCTATTTCCTGATGTTCCTGTAAGGAGGGATGATGGCTGGCGTATTAATTACCGGTTTTGAGCCGTTCGGCGGCGAAACGGTTAATCCTTCATGGGAAGTGGTTAAGCAGCTTGATGGCATGATTATTCGCGGGCAGCAGGTGGTGGCTAAACAGTTACCCTGCGTGTTCGGCGAGGCGCTGACGGTGCTGAACGCCGCGCTGGAAACCTATCAACCGCAGCTAACGATTGCCGTCGGCCAGGCCGGCGGCCGTGTCGATATTACCGTCGAACGTGTGGCTATCAACGTCGATGATGCGCGGATCCCCGACAATAAAGGCCAGCAGCCGATCGATGAGCCGATCGTCGCTGACGGCCCCGCGGCCTGCTTCAGTACGCTACCGATCAAAGCGATCGTTAGCGCGTTGCGCCAGCAGGGGATCCCGGCCTCGGTGTCGCAAACCGCGGGCACTTTTGTCTGCAATCACGTGATGTATGGCTTGCTGCATCAGTTGCAGGGCAAAGCCGGGCAGAAGGGCGGTTTTATCCATATTCCGTATCTGCCTGAACAGGCGGCGGCTCATCCGGGGCAGGCGAGTATGTCGGTCGAGACGGTACGCGCGGCGCTGGAAACGGCGATTGCCGTCGCTCTTGAACAGGATGACGACGTCAAAATTGGCGGCGGCGCCACGCACTAACAGAAGGACGATACTATGCCTGAAGGCCCGGAGATCCGCCGCGCGGCGGATAACCTGGAGGCGGCTATCAAAGGCGAACCGTTAACCGAAGCCTGGTTCGCCTTTCCACAGTTGCAACCCTATCAAAGCCAGCTGATTGGCCAACGGGTGACCCATATCGCCACCCGCGGCAAGGCCCTGTTAACCCACTTCTCCGGTGGATTGACGCTGTATAGCCATAACCAGCTGTATGGGGTCTGGCGCGTGGTGGATGCCGGCGTTGAGCCGCAATCGAACCGCGTACTGCGCGTCAGACTGCAGACCGCACGCAAGGCGATTTTGCTCTATAGCGCCTCGGAGATTGAGATGCTGACGGCGCAACAGCTGGCCGATCATCCGTTTTTACAACGGGTCGGGCCGGATGTGCTGGATATGACGTTAACCGCCGGGCAGGTCAGAGAGCGGCTGTTATCGGCGAAATTTCGCAATCGCCAGTTTTCCGGCCTGTTGCTGGACCAGGCGTTTCTCGCCGGGCTCGGTAACTATCTGCGGGTGGAGATCCTGTGGCAGGTAGGGCTGACCGGGCAGCATAAGGCCGCCGAGCTCAATGACACGCAGCTCGATGCGCTGGCGCACGCGCTGCTGGATATCCCGCGCCTTTCTTACCGCACCCGCGGGCAAGTGGATGAAAACAAACATCATGGCGCGCTATTCCGTTTTAAGGTTTTTCATCGCGAGGGGGAGGCCTGCGAACGTTGCGGCAGCATCATTGAGAAAACGATGCTGTCATCGCGACCCTTTTACTGGTGCCCTGGCTGCCAGCACTAACGCCAGTTGTTGAGTGATTCAAATTTTTTTGTACGCTTAAATAAAAAAAAATCGGGGAAGGTCCCCGATTTTTTTGCTAACCCCAAAAGGGGTGAAATTACTTCTTGAGATCGGACTTGAAATCGCGCTTCTGGTAGCCGGTATACAGCTGACGCGGACGGGCAATTTTCATACCGTCGCTGTGCATTTCGTTCCAGTGGGCAATCCAGCCGACGGTACGCGCCATCGCGAAGATGACGGTAAACATCGAGGATGGAATACCCATCGCTTTCAGGATGATGCCGGAGTAGAAATCGACGTTCGGATACAGTTTCTTCTCGATGAAGTACGGGTCGTTGAGCGCGATGTGCTCAAGTTCCATCGCCACTTCCAGCAGATCGTCCTTGGTGCCCAGCTCTTTCAGTACTTCGTGGCAGGTTTCACGCATTACGGTGGCGCGCGGATCGTAGTTCTTGTACACGCGATGGCCGAAGCCCATCAGGCGGAAAGAGTCATTCTTGTCTTTCGCGCGGCGCACGAATTCCGGAATGTGTTCAACGGAGCTGATCTCTTCCAGCATTTTCAGCGCGGCTTCGTTGGCGCCGCCGTGCGCCGGTCCCCACAGGGAGGCGATACCCGCAGCGATACAGGCGAACGGGTTAGCGCCGGAAGAGCCAGCGGTACGCACGGTAGAGGTTGATGCGTTCTGTTCGTGGTCAGCGTGCAGGATCAGGATACGGTCCATTGCGCGTTCCAGTACCGGGTTAACCTCATAGGTTTCGCACGGCGTGGAGAACATCATATTCAGGAAGTTACCCGCGTAGGAGAGATCGTTGCGCGGATACACGAAAGGCTGGCCGATAGAATATTTGTAACACATTGCTGCCATGGTCGGCATTTTAGACAGCAGACGATAGGCAGCGATTTCACGGTGACGTGGGTTATTTACGTCCAGGGAGTCGTGATAGAACGCCGCCAGCGCGCCGGTAATACCGCACATCACCGCCATCGGGTGAGAGTCGCGGCGGAACGCGTGGAACAGACGGGTAATCTGCTCGTGGATCATGGTGTGGCGGGTAACGGTAGTTTTGAATTCGTCGTACTGCTGTTGAGTCGGTTTTTCGCCGTTCAACAGGATGTAGCACACTTCAAGATAATTTGACTCGGTAGCCAGCTGATCGATCGGGAAACCGCGGTGGAGCAGGATCCCTTCATCGCCGTCGATAAAAGTAATTTTAGATTCACACGAGGCTGTTGAAGTGAAACCGGGGTCGAAGGTGAAGACACCTTTTGAACCAAGACTACGAATATCAATAACATCCTGACCGAGCGTGCCTTTTAGCACATCAAGTTCAATAGCAGTGTCACCACCCAGGGTGATTTTTGCTTTAGCATCAGACATTTATGGTCTCCTTAGCGCCTTTTATTGCTTAAGACTGCCGGGTGGTGGATTTGCATTCGGCCCGAACCTGACTACGTTACCAGATTGTTATGTTGCTCACAGCTCTGTGTCGCGAAAATTGCAGGGTACAGAGCGCAGGCGCTTGATGGTACGTCTTCAGCCCGGGAGTGAAACGGCAGCAAATCAGCGTTTTAGCAGCCCGAATATTAAAACCTGTATACCACTAATAACTGTCCTGATTACATCGGTCAATACCATCACACTGTTACATAACTTATTCTCAGGTGAAAGAGTGACCCCATAACTTTTGGGCATTATTGCATTAATCTAGTAATGGTTGTAACAAGAATGTTTAATATTTGTCAAATCAGGTGATTAAAATTTAAAATAATGTTGTAATCGTGACCTTGATCACTGTTCCGGACAAAACCCGACAAACTATATGTAGGTTAATTGTAATGATTTTGTGAACGGCCTATACTGCCGCCAGGTCTCCGGAACACCCTGCAATCCCGAGCCACCCAGCGTTGTTTGGTCACGCTTTTACTCCTGGAAAGGGGTTTTAACATGACTTCTGGTTATAGAAAGGACGCTGTCTGACCCGCAAGCAGACCGGAGGAAGGAAACAATAAGAACAGCATGTGGGCGTTATTCATGGTAAGAAATGTGAAAAAACAAAGACCTGTCAATCTGGATCTACAAACGATTCGATTCCCAATCACGGCGATAGCGTCCATTCTCCATCGCGTATCCGGTGTGATCACTTTTGTGGCGGTCGGTATTCTGCTTTGGTTGCTGGGCACCAGCCTTTCCTCTCCGGAGGGCTTCCTGACGGCCGCTTCCATCATGAATAGCTTCTTCGTGAAGTTCATCATGTGGGGCATCCTCACCGCGCTGGCTTATCACGCCGTTGTCGGTATCCGCCATCTGCTGATGGACTTTGGCTATCTGGAAGAAACCCTCGAAGCAGGGACACGCTCCGCCAAAATTTCTTTTGTTATTACTGTCGTGCTTTCACTTCTCGCAGGAGTCCTCGTATGGTAAGCAACGCCTCAGCACTGGGACGCAACGGCGTACATGACTTTATTCTGGTCCGTGCTACCGCCATCGTTCTGACCCTCTACATCATCTACATGGTTGGCTTCTTCGCCACCTCCGGTGAGATCTCCTGGGAAATCTGGACCGGATTCTTCTCCTCCGCGTTCACCAAAGTCTTTACCCTGCTGGCTCTCGTTTCCATCCTGATTCACGCCTGGATCGGTATGTGGCAGGTGTTGACGGACTACGTTAAACCACTGGCCGTGCGCTTAGTTCTGCAACTGATTATCGTTGTGGCGCTGGTGGCTTACGTTCTTTATGGATTTGTTGTGGTGTGGGGTGTGTAATGAAATTGCCAGTCAGAGAATTTGATGCAGTTGTAATTGGTGCCGGCGGCGCAGGTATGCGCGCGGCGCTGCAGATTTCCCAGAGCGGACAGACCTGTGCGCTGCTCTCTAAAGTTTTCCCTACCCGTTCCCATACCGTTTCCGCGCAGGGTGGCATCACCGTCGCGCTCGGTAATACCCATGAAGATAACTGGGAATGGCACATGTACGATACCGTGAAAGGGTCGGACTATATCGGCGACCAGGACGCCATCGAATATATGTGTAAGACCGGCCCGGAAGCGATTCTTGAGCTGGAACATATGGGCCTGCCGTTCTCCCGTCTTGATGACGGCCGTATTTATCAGCGTCCGTTTGGCGGCCAGTCGAAAAACTTCGGCGGCGAGCAGGCGGCACGTACCGCGGCGGCGGCCGACCGTACCGGTCACGCGCTGCTGCACACCCTGTATCAACAGAACCTGAAAAACCACACCACTATCTTCTCCGAATGGTATGCCCTCGATCTGGTGAAAAACCAGGACGGCGCGGTGGTCGGTTGTACCGCTCTGTGCATCGAAACCGGTGAAGTGGTGTACTTCAAAGCCCGCGCTACCGTGCTGGCGACCGGCGGCGCAGGCCGTATTTATCAATCCACCACCAACGCCCACATCAACACCGGTGACGGCGTCGGTATGGCTCTGCGCGCGGGCGTTCCGGTGCAGGATATGGAAATGTGGCAGTTCCACCCGACCGGTATCGCCGGGGCAGGGGTGCTGGTCACCGAAGGTTGCCGCGGCGAAGGCGGTTACCTGCTGAACAAACACGGCGAGCGCTTTATGGAGCGTTATGCGCCGAACGCGAAAGACCTGGCGGGTCGTGACGTGGTGGCGCGTTCCATCATGATCGAAATCCGCGAAGGCCGCGGCTGCGATGGTCCGTGGGGCCCGCACGCCAAGCTGAAACTGGATCACCTGGGTAAAGAAGTGCTGGAATCCCGTCTGCCGGGCATTCTTGAACTGTCTCGTACCTTTGCCCACGTTGACCCGGTTAAAGAACCGATTCCGGTTATCCCAACCTGCCACTACATGATGGGCGGTATTCCGACCAAAGTGACCGGCCAGGCGCTGACCGTGAACGAGAAGGGCGAAGATGTGGTGATTCCGGGCCTGTTCGCCGTTGGCGAAATCGCCTGCGTATCGGTACACGGCGCCAACCGTCTGGGCGGCAACTCGCTGCTGGACCTGGTGGTCTTCGGCCGCGCGGCGGGTCTGCATCTGCAGGAATCCATCGCCGAGCAGGGCGCGCTGCGTGCTGCCAGCGAGTCCGATGTCGAAGCTTCCCTGGATCGCCTCAACCGTTGGAACAACACCCGTTCCGGCGAAGACCCGGTTGCTATCCGCAAAGCGCTGCAGGAATGTATGCAGCATAACTTCTCGGTCTTCCGTGAAGGCGACGCGATGCATAAAGGTCTGGAACAGCTGAAAGAGATTCGCGAGCGTCTGAAAAATGCGCGCCTGGACGACACTTCCAGCGAGTTCAACACCCAGCGCGTTGAGTGCCTGGAGCTGGATAACCTGATGGAAACGGCGTATTCCACGGCGGTATCCGCTAACTTCCGTACCGAAAGCCGCGGCGCGCATAGCCGCTTCGACTTCCCGGAACGTGATGATGAAAACTGGCTGTGCCATTCCCTGTATCTGCCAGAGTCGGAATCCATGACGCGTCGAGCGGTCAACATGGAACCGAAACTGCGTCCGGCATTCCCGCCGAAGATTCGTACTTATTAATGCGGAGACAGGAATATGAAACTCGAGTTTTCAATTTATCGCTATAACCCGGATGTTGATGACGCTCCGCATATGCAGGATTACACCCTCGACGCGGAAGAAGGTCGCGACATGATGCTGCTGGATGCGCTTATCCAGCTGAAAGAAAAAGATCCGTCGCTGTCGTTCCGCCGCTCCTGCCGTGAAGGGGTGTGCGGTTCCGATGGTCTGAACATGAACGGTAAAAATGGTCTGGCGTGTATCACGCCGATCTCCGCGCTGAATCAGCCGGGTAAGAAAATTGTTATTCGTCCGCTGCCTGGATTGCCGGTTATCCGCGATTTGGTGGTAGACATGGGGCAATTCTACGCACAATATGAGAAGATCAAGCCTTACTTATTGAATAATGGGCAAAATCCTCCGGCTCGCGAGCATCTGCAGATGCCTGAGCAGCGCGAGAAACTCGATGGTCTGTACGAGTGTATTCTGTGCGCATGTTGTTCGACTTCTTGTCCGTCGTTCTGGTGGAACCCGGACAAGTTCATCGGCCCGGCAGGCCTTCTGGCCGCGTATCGCTTCCTGATCGACAGCCGCGATACCGAAACCAGCGAGCGTCTGGAAGGTCTGAGCGATGCTTTCAGCGTATTCCGCTGTCACAGCATTATGAACTGCGTCAGTGTTTGTCCTAAGGGATTGAACCCAACGCGCGCCATCGGCCATATTAAGTCGATGCTGCTGCAGCGCAGCGCGTAAGCAACACGGTCTGTCCCGGATGGCGCTTGCGCTTATCCGGGCTACCAAAGAAGTAGCCCCGGCAAGCGCTAGCGCCGCCGGGGGACAGATAGCAGGAAATCTTTAAAAACCGCCAAATATGTACCAGTAATCGAGGCGTTCAGTGCGAGGTAAGGCGGCAACTGAGCGCATCCCCGGGAGCATAGTGAACTATGTGACCGGGGTAAGCGAAGGCAGCCAACGCAACCGCAGCCTGAACGCTGAAGATTAATGGCAGTTTTTAAAGGTTCCTTAGCGGATAGAAACCACAACTCGTCCGCAACAAGTGAACCCCGGCACGTGCACTCGGTGTGCGTGGTAGTTTCTACGGCGAAATAAGCATAAAAATGCTTAAGGGATCACGATGCAGAACGGCGCAATGAAAGCCTGGCTGGACTCTTCTTACCTCTCTGGTTCGAACCAGAGCTGGATAGAACAG
Organism: Klebsiella sp. 141240; assembly: GCF_050600805.1. Taxonomy (NCBI): domain Bacteria; kingdom Pseudomonadati; phylum Pseudomonadota; class Gammaproteobacteria; order Enterobacterales; family Enterobacteriaceae; genus Klebsiella; species Klebsiella sp. 141240. The sequence goes on from NZ_JAQIRK010000002.1 coordinate 447,561, forward strand.
CTCTATGAAGACTTCTTAACCGATCCTGACTCTGTTGACGCCAACTGGCGTTCGATGTTCCAGCAGTTACCTGGCACCGGAGTTAAACCGGATCAATTTCATTCGAAAACACGTGATTATTTCCGTCGACTGGCGAAGGATGCCTCACGTTACACTTCTTCGATATCCGACCCTGATACCAATGTGAAGCAGGTTAAAGTCCTGCAGCTCATCAACGCATACCGTTTCCGCGGTCACCAGCAGGCGAATCTCGATCCGCTGGGACTGTGGCAGCAAGAGAGAGTGGCGGATCTCGATCCGGCTTACCACGATCTCACCGAGGCCGATTTCCAGGAAAGCTATAACGTAGGTTCTTTCGCCATCGGAAAAGACACGATGAAGCTGGGCGACCTGATTGCGGCGCTTAAGCAAACCTACTGCGGCTCCATCGGCGCGGAATACATGCATATCACCTCTACTGAAGAAAAACGCTGGATCCAGCAGCGTATTGAGTCAGTAGCGGGTAAAGCGAGCTTCACCGCGGAAGAGAAAAAGCGCTTCCTGAGCGAACTGACCGCCGCGGAAGGCCTGGAGCGCTACCTCGGCGCCAAATTCCCGGGCGCGAAACGCTTCTCGCTGGAAGGCGGCGATGCGTTAATCCCGATGCTCAAAGAGATCATCCGTCACGCCGGTAAGAGCGGCACCCGTGAAGTGGTGCTGGGCATGGCGCACCGTGGTCGTCTGAACGTACTGGTTAACGTGCTGGGTAAAAAACCGCAGGATCTGTTCGACGAATTCGCGGGCAAACATAAAGAACACCTCGGCACCGGCGACGTGAAGTACCACATGGGCTTCTCTTCCGATATGGAAACCGAAGGCGGCCTGGTTCACCTGGCGCTGGCGTTTAACCCGTCGCACCTGGAAATCGTAAGCCCGGTGGTTATCGGCTCCGTACGCGCCCGTCTGGATCGTCTGGACGAGCCGAGCAGCAACAAAGTTCTGCCAATCACCATCCACGGCGACGCCGCGGTAGCCGGCCAGGGCGTGGTTCAGGAAACCCTGAACATGTCCAAAGCGCGCGGTTACGAAGTGGGCGGTACCGTTCGCATCGTTATCAACAACCAGGTTGGCTTCACCACGTCCAACCCGCTGGATGCGCGTTCTACGCCTTACTGCACCGATATCGGTAAGATGGTTCAGGCGCCGATTTTCCACGTTAACGCGGATGACCCGGAAGCGGTCGCTTTCGTTACCCGTCTGGCGCTGGATTTCCGTAATACCTTCAAACGCGATGTCTTCATTGACCTGGTGTGCTATCGCCGTCACGGCCACAACGAAGCCGACGAGCCGAGCGCAACCCAGCCGCTGATGTACCAGAAAATCAAAAAGCATCCGACTCCGCGCAAAATCTATGCTGACAAGCTGGAGCAGGACAAAGTCGCGACGCTGGAAGACGCTACCGAACAGGTTAACCTCTACCGCGATGCGCTGGATGCCGGCGATTGCGTGGTAGCGGAATGGCGTCCGATGAACATGCACTCCTTTACCTGGTCTCCGTACCTCAACCATGAGTGGGACGAGAGCTATCCGGATAAAGTTGAGCCAAAACGTCTGCAAGAGCTGGCCAAACGCATCAGCACGGTACCGGAAAGCGTTGAGATGCAGTCTCGCGTAGCGAAAATCTACGGCGACCGTCAGTTGATGGCGGCGGGCGAGAAGCTGTTCGACTGGGGCGCGGCGGAAAACCTGGCGTACGCCACCCTGGTTGACGAAGGTATTCCGGTACGTCTGTCCGGCGAAGACTCCGGTCGCGGCACCTTCTTCCACCGTCATGCGGTTATCCATAACCAGAGCAACGGCTCTACTTATACGCCGCTGCAGAACGTACACAATGGCCAGGGCCAGTTCCGCGTCTGGGACTCCGTGCTGTCTGAAGAAGCGGTACTGGCATTCGAATACGGTTACGCCACCGCGGAACCACGCACCCTGACCATCTGGGAAGCGCAGTTCGGCGACTTCGCCAACGGCGCGCAGGTGGTGATTGACCAGTTCATCAGCTCCGGCGAGCAGAAATGGGGCCGGATGTGCGGCCTGGTGATGCTGCTGCCGCACGGCTACGAAGGGCAGGGCCCGGAGCACTCCTCCGCGCGTCTGGAACGTTATCTGCAGCTGTGTGCTGAGCAGAACATGCAGGTTTGCGTACCGTCCACTCCGGCACAGGTTTACCACATGCTGCGTCGTCAGGCGCTGCGCGGTATGCGCCGTCCGCTGGTGGTCATGTCGCCGAAATCTCTGCTGCGCCACCCGCTGGCGGTTTCCAGCATGGACGAACTGGCGAACGGCACCTTTATGCCGGCGATTGGCGAAATCGACGAGCTCGATCCGCAAGCCGTGAAACGCGTCGTACTGTGCTCTGGTAAGGTTTACTACGACCTGCTGGAACAGCGCCGCAAAAACGAGCAAAAAGATGTCGCCATCGTGCGTATCGAACAGCTCTATCCGTTCCCGCATCAGGCGGTGCAGGAAGCGCTGAAAGCTTATTCGCACGTCCACGATTTTGTCTGGTGCCAGGAAGAGCCGCTCAACCAGGGCGCATGGTACTGCAGCCAGCACCACCTTCGTGAAGTAGTTCCATTTGGGGCCTCTCTGCGTTATGCAGGCCGCCCGGCCTCCGCCTCTCCGGCGGTAGGGTATATGTCCGTTCACCAGAAACAGCAACAAGATCTGGTCAATGACGCGCTGAACGTCGATTAATTAAAGGATACACAATGAGTAGCGTAGATATTCTGGTTCCCGACCTTCCTGAGTCCGTAGCTGACGCAACCGTCGCCACCTGGCACAAAAAACCGGGCGACGCGGTAGTCCGCGACGAAGTTCTGGTCGAAATCGAAACTGACAAAGTGGTACTGGAAGTACCGGCATCAGCGGACGGCATTCTGGATGCAGTACTGGAAGACGAAGGCGCCACCGTGCTGTCTCGTCAGATTCTGGGCCGCCTGCGTGAAGGCAACAGCGCCGGTAAAGCCGCTGATGCGAAAGCTGATACTAAAGAGTCCACCCCGGCTCAGCGTCAGCAAGCGTCTCTGGAAGAGCAAAGCAACGACGCGCTTAGCCCGGCTATCCGTCGTCTGCTGGCTGAACACAGCCTCGACGCGGCGGCGATTAAAGGCACCGGCGTTGGCGGCCGTCTGACCCGCGAAGACGTTGAGAAGCATCTGGCGAGCGCGCCGGCGAAAGCTGAAGCGAAAGCGCCAGCCGCTGCTGCGGCGCCGGTTGCGCAACTGGGCCACCGCTCTGAAAAACGCGTACCGATGACCCGTCTGCGTAAACGCGTTGCCGAGCGTCTGCTGGAAGCGAAAAACTCTACCGCCATGCTGACCACGTTCAACGAAGTCAACATGAAGCCGATTATGGATCTGCGTAAGCAGTACGGCGAAGCGTTCGAAAAACGTCACGGTATCCGTCTGGGCTTCATGTCCTTCTACGTGAAAGCGGTGGTTGAAGCGCTGAAACGCTACCCGGAAGTAAATGCTTCCATCGATGGCGACGACGTGGTTTATCACAACTACTTCGACGTAAGCATGGCGGTTTCTACGCCGCGCGGCCTGGTGACTCCGGTTCTGCGTGACGTTGACCTGCTGGGCATGGCGGATATCGAAAAGAATATTAAAGAGCTGGCAGTGAAAGGCCGTGACGGCAAGCTGACCGTAGATGACCTGACCGGCGGTAACTTCACCATTACCAACGGCGGCGTATTCGGTTCTCTGATGTCCACGCCGATCATCAACCCACCGCAGAGCGCCATCCTGGGTATGCATGCCATTAAAGACCGTCCGATGGCGGTGAATGGCAAGGTAGAAATTCTGCCGATGATGTACCTGGCGCTCTCCTACGACCACCGTCTGATCGATGGACGTGAATCGGTAGGCTTCCTGGTAGCGATTAAAGAGCTGCTGGAAGATCCGACTCGTCTGCTGCTGGACGTGTAGTAGTCACAATGGCCCGGTGCGTCTGCCCGGGCCAATAAAAACATCATCGGCCTGCAATTGTGTCGGCTACATGATAACGATTACCTGAAGGATGGACTGAACACATGAACTTACATGAATATCAGGCAAAACAACTTTTTGCCCGCTATGGCTTACCGGCGCCGGTGGGTTATGCCTGTACTACTCCGCGTGAAGCAGAAGAAGCCGCTTCAAAAATCGGCGCGGGTCCGTGGGTAGTGAAATGTCAGGTTCACGCTGGTGGCCGCGGTAAAGCGGGCGGTGTGAAAGTAGTTAAGAGCAAAGAAGAGATTCGCGCTTTTGCTGAGCATTGGCTGGGCAAACGCCTGGTGACTTACCAAACAGATGCTAACGGCCAGCCGGTAAACCAGATTCTGGTTGAAGCGGCGACCGATATTGATAAAGAGCTGTATCTGGGCGCGGTTGTTGACCGTAGCTCCCGTCGCGTGGTGTTCATGGCGTCTACCGAAGGCGGCGTGGAAATCGAAAAAGTGGCGGAAGAAACCCCACACCTGATCCACAAGATCGCTATCGATCCGCTGGCGGGCCCGATGCCTTACCAGGGTCGTGAACTGGCGTTCAAACTGGGTCTGGAAGGTAAACAGGTTCAGCAGTTCACCAAGATCTTCATGGGTCTGGCGACCATCTTCCTGGAGCGCGACCTGGCGCTTATCGAAATCAACCCGCTGGTTATCACCAAGCAGGGCGACCTGATCTGCCTCGACGGTAAACTGGGCGCTGACGGCAACGCGCTGTTCCGCCAGCCGGATCTGCGCGAAATGCGCGACCAGTCTCAGGAAGATCCGCGCGAAGCTCAGGCGGCGCAGTGGGAACTGAACTACGTTGCCCTCGACGGCAACATCGGTTGCATGGTTAATGGCGCAGGCCTGGCGATGGGCACCATGGACATCGTTAAGCTGCACGGCGGCGAACCGGCTAACTTCCTCGACGTTGGCGGCGGCGCAACCAAAGAGCGCGTGACCGAAGCGTTCAAAATCATCCTCTCTGACGACAACGTTAAAGCGGTTCTGGTTAACATCTTCGGCGGTATCGTACGTTGCGACCTGATCGCTGACGGCATCATCGGCGCGGTTGAAGAAGTGGGTGTTAACGTACCGGTTGTGGTTCGTCTCGAAGGTAACAACGCCGAACTGGGCGCGAAAAAACTGGCTGACAGCGGCCTGAATATTATTGCAGCGAAAAGTCTGACGGACGCAGCACAGCAGGTTGTTGCCGCAGTGGAGGGGAAATAATGTCAGTTTTAATTAATAAAGACACCAAGGTTATCTGCCAGGGCTTTACCGGTAGCCAGGGTACATTCCACTCTGAACAAGCGATCGCTTACGGCACTCAGATGGTTGGCGGCGTAACGCCAGGTAAAGGCGGCACCACTCATCTGGGCCTGCCGGTATTTAACACCGTGCGCGAAGCCGTTGAAGCCACCGGCGCGACTGCGACCGTCATCTACGTTCCGGCGCCGTTCTGCAAAGACTCCATTCTGGAAGCTATCGACGCGGGCATTAAGCTGATTATCACCATCACCGAAGGTATCCCGACCCTGGATATGCTGACCGTGAAAGTGAAGCTGGACGAAGCTGGCGTTCGCATGATCGGCCCTAACTGCCCGGGCGTTATCACCCCGGGCGAATGCAAAATCGGCATCATGCCGGGTCACATTCACAAGCCGGGTAAAGTGGGCATCGTTTCCCGTTCCGGTACCCTGACCTATGAAGCGGTTAAGCAGACCACCGACTACGGCTTCGGCCAGTCTACCTGCGTCGGTATCGGCGGCGACCCGATCCCGGGCTCCAACTTCATCGATATCCTGAAAATGTTCCAGGAAGACCCGCAGACCGAAGCGATCGTCATGATCGGTGAAATCGGCGGCAGCGCGGAAGAAGAAGCGGCAGCTTACATTAAAGAGCACGTGACTAAGCCGGTTGTCGGCTACATCGCGGGCGTTACCGCGCCGAAAGGCAAGCGTATGGGCCACGCCGGCGCCATCATCGCTGGCGGTAAAGGTACTGCTGATGAGAAATTTGCTGCGCTGGAAGCGGCCGGTGTGAAAACCGTTCGCAGCCTGGCGGATATCGGCGAAGCGCTGAAAGCAATCATCAAGTAAACCCTCACTGCTCCTCAGGAGCAGACTAATGTCCGATTTCGACATGGTTGGCCACCGTCAGGTGGCCTTTTTTTTGCCTTGTCGTCATGCCGCAGGCTCTCCCTTGCGTTAAAAAACGCTATTGTATTGATTTGATGAATATTATTGGGAATAATCACTCGCCGCTTTCCGGGGGAGGGGAGATGGTTAATTTTATGTGAAAATAAACAGAAAAACGCAGACGTTATTTTTTGCATTTCGATTGGGAAAAATAGTGTGACCGGTCTAACATTATTAGGATCGCATCATTTCTTGCCTTAAATTGGTTAAAGTTAAAATTATATTACCTATAATTCTCATCTCTCTCTTTTTAGTAACCGCTAGCGGCAGACTTTAAACACATTTTTAACATCAATTTCACTGTTATTCTTTATTGCGCCACATAATTAACATGGGCGGGAAAAATTGATTTATATCAATGCTTAATACTTGGAAAAAATCCCCAAAAAACGTTAAATTGTCGCAAATCAAATTGGCCTATTCAGGGCATTTTCGCTATATATTGATCACCGTCGAAAAATGTAAAGCTGGAACAATAAAATCCTATTTATTGTAAGGTTATTGCGGCGTAATATATTAGAGAATCATTTGGTTTTTTCGTTAACGTATTTGTAACCTTTGCGAGGGCGCTGTTTCATCGCCAGATGAGCAGTAACGTACCAGGGAGCAAATAATTTTGTATTGGGGCATGCGTATGAACCTGAATTTTGGGTTCGTTCTCGGAGTCTTCATGCGATGAGCAAGGAGTCATGATGTTAGATATAGTCGAACTGTCGCGCTTACAGTTTGCCTTGACCGCGATGTACCACTTCCTTTTTGTGCCGCTAACGCTCGGTATGGCGTTCCTGCTGGCCATCATGGAAACGGTCTACGTCCTTTCCGGCAAACAGATTTATAAAGATATGACCAAGTTCTGGGGCAAGTTGTTTGGTATCAACTTCGCTCTGGGTGTCGCAACCGGTTTGACCATGGAGTTCCAGTTCGGGACTAACTGGTCTTACTATTCTCACTATGTGGGCGATATCTTCGGTGCGCCGCTGGCCATTGAAGGTCTGATGGCCTTCTTCCTCGAATCTACCTTTGTAGGTCTGTTCTTCTTCGGTTGGGATCGTCTGGGCAAAGTTCAGCACATGGCGGTGACCTGGCTGGTCGCGCTGGGGTCTAACCTCTCCGCGCTGTGGATCCTTGTGGCCAACGGCTGGATGCAGAACCCGATCGCATCGGATTTCAACTTTGAAACCATGCGTATGGAGATGGTCAGCTTCTCCGAGCTGGTCCTGAACCCGGTTGCTCAGGTTAAATTCGTCCACACCGTGGCCTCCGGCTATGTGACTGGCGCGATGTTCATCCTTGCCATCAGCTCCTGGTACATGCTTAAAGGCCGTGATTTCGCCTTTGCTAAGCGCTCCTTCGCGATTGCTGCAAGCTTTGGTATGGCCGCTATCCTCTCCGTTATCGTCCTCGGCGATGAGTCCGGTTACGAAATGGGTGACGTGCAGAAAACCAAACTGGCGGCGATTGAAGCGGAATGGGAAACTCAGCCGGCGCCGGCTGCCTTTACCCTGTTTGGTATTCCCGACCAGGAAGCGCAAACCAACCACTTCTCCATCCAGATCCCTTACGCGCTGGGTATCATCGCTACCCGCTCGGTGGATAAGCCGGTTATCGGCCTGAAAGATCTGATGGCGCAGCATGAAGAGCGTATCCGTAACGGGATGAAAGCCTATGCGCTGCTGGAACAGCTGCGCGCCGGTTCCACCGATCAGGCGGTACGCGATCGGTTCAATGATGTTAAGAAAGACCTCGGTTATGGCCTGCTGCTCAAGCGCTATACCCCGAACGTCGCTGACGCCACGGAAGAGCAGATCGCTAAAGCGACCAAAGACTCTATTCCGAGCGTAGCGCCGCTGTACTTCGCCTTCCGTATCATGGTGGCGTGCGGCGTACTGATGCTGTTGATTATCGGCGCCTCTTTCTGGACCGTGATTCGCAACCGCATTGGCGAGAAAAAATGGCTGCTGCGCGCCGCGTTCTTCGGTCTGCCGCTGCCGTGGATTGCCGTTGAAGCGGGCTGGTTTGTTGCCGAGTATGGCCGTCAGCCGTGGGCGATTGGTGAAGTGCTGCCTACAGCGGTGGCGAACTCATCGCTGACCGCGGGCGATCTGATCTTCTCGATGTTGCTGATCTGCGGTCTATATACGCTGTTCCTGGTGGCTGAACTGTTCCTGATGTTCAAGTTTGCCCGCAAAGGACCGAGCAGCCTGAAAACGGGTCGCTATCACTTTGAACAGTCCTCCGCGGCTATTCAGTCGGCACGCTAAGACAGGAGTCGTCAAATGATCGATTATGAAGTATTGCGTTTAATCTGGTGGCTACTGATCGGCATCCTGCTGATTGGCTTCGCCGTCGCCGACGGTTTTGACATGGGGGTGGGCATGCTCACCCGTTTCCTCGGTCGTAATGACACCGAGCGTCGAATCATGATCAACTCCATCGCCCCGCACTGGGACGGAAACCAGGTGTGGCTCATCACCGCCGGCGGCGCGCTGTTTGCTGCCTGGCCGATGGTATACGCCGCCGCGTTCTCCGGCTTCTATGTGGCGATGATTCTGGTGCTGGCATCTTTATTCTTCCGTCCGGTGGGCTTCGACTACCGCTCCAAGATTGAAGATACCCGCTGGCGCAACATGTGGGACTGGGGCATCTTCGTGGGGAGCTTTGTGCCGCCGCTGGTTATCGGCGTGGCTTTCGGCAACCTGCTGCAGGGCGTACCGTTCCATATTGATGAGTATCTGCGTCTGTACTACACCGGCAACTTCTTCCAGCTGCTGAATCCGTTTGGTCTGCTGGCGGGTATCGTCAGCGTGGCGATGATCCTGACGCAGGGTGCGACCTACCTGCAGATGCGTACCGTAGGCGAACTGCATCTGCGCACCCGCACCGTCTCCACGGTGGCGGCGCTGGTGACGCTGGTTTGCTTCGCGCTGGCGGGCGTATGGGTCTACTACGGTATCGACGGTTACGTGGTGAAATCGGTGCTGGATCATACCGGTCCGTCTAACCCGCTGACCAAAGAAGTGGCGCGTGAAGCCGGCGCGTGGATGGTTAACTTTAACAATATGCCAGCGCTGTGGGCTATTCCTGCCCTGGGCGTGGTGCTGCCGCTGCTGACCGTCGCGTCGACAAAAGCAGATAAAGGCGCCATGGCGTTTCTGTTCTCCTCGCTGACGCTGGCCTGCATCATCCTGACCGCGGGTATCGCGATGTTCCCGTTCATCATGCCGTCCAGCACGATGCTGAATGCGAGCCTGACGATGTGGGATGCCACCTCCAGCCAGCTGACGCTGAATGTGATGACCTACGTGGCTATCGTGTTTGTGCCGATTATCCTCGGCTACACCACCTGGTGTTACTGGAAGATGTTTGGCCGCATTACCCGCGAAGACATCGAAAAGAACACCCACTCGCTGTACTAAGGTAAGGAGCTATATATGTGGTACTTCGCATGGATTTTGGGAACGCTGCTTGCCTGTGCCTTTGGGGTGATTACCGCGCTGGCGCTTGAGCACGTGGAAGCCACCAAAGCAGGTAAAGAAGAGCATTGATGAAAATTATCGCGACCCTTTACGCGATAATGGACAAGCGCCCGTTAAGGGCGCTTTCCTTATTATTGGCGCTGCTGCTGGCAGGCTGCATCTTCTGGGATCCGTCGCGCTTTGCGGCGAAGACCAGCGAGCTTGAAATCTGGCATGGATTCTTGCTGATGTGGGCGGTGTGCGCTGGCGTCATTCACGGTGTGGGCTTCCGTCCGAAAGCCGTGCACTGGCAGGGGATTTTTTGTCCGCTTATCGCTGATATCGTTCTCTTCGCAGGCCTGATCTTTTTCTTCTTTTGAAAGATAAGAGTATAAGAGAAGTCTGTTAACCGCATGGGCTTGCATAAGCCCATAAAAATTTACTCGCCGTTTACTTTCTCCCATTCCAAACCACGATTCCCGCGCGTATAGTAGCGAAGTTTGAAAGCACTACTCTTTTTTTGCATTACCGGGATGTAAAGTGAATACAACGCTGTTTCGATGGCCGGTCCGGGTCTACTACGAAGATACCGATGCCGGTGGTGTGGTTTACCACGCCAGTTACGTCGCTTTTTATGAAAGAGCACGCACAGAGATGCTGCGCCACCATCACTTCAGTCAGCAGGTTCTGTTGGCTGAACGAGTTGCCTTTGTCGTTCGCAAAATGACGCTGGAGTATTTTGCGCCCGCCAGACTCGACGACATGCTCGAAATCCAGACGGAAATTACCTCGATGCGAGGCACCTCTTTGGTTTTCACGCAGCGAATCGTCAACGCCGAGAATACAGTTTTGAACGAAGCTGAAGTTCTCATTGTGTGCGTTGATCCACTCTTAATGAAGCCTCGTGCGCTTCCCAAGTCTATTGTCGCGGAGTTTAAGCAGTGACTGACATGAATATCCTTGATTTGTTCCTGAAGGCGAGCCTTCTGGTTAAACTTATCATGTTGATTTTGATTGGTTTTTCTATCGCTTCCTGGGCTATTATTATTCAGAGAACGCGTATCCTCAATTCCGCCAGCCGCGAAGCCGAAGCGTTTGAAGATAAGTTCTGGTCCGGCATTGAACTGTCTCGCCTGTACCAGGAGAGCCAGGGCCGTCGCGATAGTCTCGCCGGTTCCGAGCAGATTTTTTACAGCGGCTTTAAAGAGTTCGCTCGTCTGCATCGCGCCAACAGCCATGCGCCGGAAGCGATTGTCGAAGGGGCGTCGCGCGCGATGCGTATCTCGATGAATCGCGAGCTGGAAACGCTGGAAACGCATATTCCGTTCCTTGGCACCGTGGGTTCTATCAGCCCGTATATCGGCCTGTTCGGTACCGTCTGGGGGATCATGCACGCCTTTATCGCCCTCGGCGCGGTGAAGCAGGCGACGCTGCAGATGGTTGCGCCGGGGATCGCGGAAGCGCTGATCGCCACGGCAATCGGTCTGTTCGCCGCCATCCCGGCGGTTATGGCCTACAACCGTCTGAACCAGCGCGTGAACAAACTTGAACTGAACTACGACAACTTTATGGAAGAGTTCACCGCTATTCTGCACCGTCAGGCGTTTACCAGCAGCGAAAGCAATAAGGGGTAAGCCATGGCCAGAGCACGTGGACGCGGACGTCGCGAACTGAAGTCCGAGATTAACATCGTTCCGCTGCTGGATGTCCTGTTGGTGCTGTTGCTGATCTTCATGGCGACAGCGCCGATCATTACGCAGAGCGTGGAAGTCGATCTGCCGGACGCCACGGAGTCGCAAGCGGTGAAAAGCAACGATGAACCACCGGTTATCGTTGAAGTCTCCGGAGTAGGGCAGTACAGCGTGAAAGTCGGTCAGGAAACGTTGTCTCAGTTGCCGCCGGAGCAGGTCATTGCTGAAGCGAAGCGCCGACTCGAAGCGAATGAGAAGACGGTGTTCCTTATCGGTGGCGCGAAAGATGTGCCTTACGATGAAATTATTAAAGCGCTTAACCTGTTGCATAGCGCAGGGGTTAAATCGGTTGGCTTAATGACCAAGCCTATTTAATCGGCCCGCAAAGCGAGCGGCGGTGGATATCGATAGCATTCCGCCGTTGCTTTTAAGCGGCAACAGGCGAACAGTTTTTGGGAACCGATAGTGTCAAAGGCAACCGAACAAAACGATAAGCTTAAACGAGCGATCATAGTTTCAGTGGTGCTGCACATCATTCTGATTGCGCTACTGATCTGGAGTTCGTTCGACGAGCATCTGGATACTTCCGGCGGCGGCGGAGGTTCGTCCATTGATGCGGTGATGGTCGATCCTGGCGCGGTAGTCAACAACTACAACCGCCAGCAGCAGCAGCAGTCCAGCGCGCGTCGCGCGGCCGAGCAGCGTGAAAAGCAGGCTCAGCAGCAGGCCGAGGAACTGCGGGAAAAACAGGCTGCCGAGCAGGAACGCCTGAAGCAAATGGAACAAGAACGTCTGCAGGCGCAGGAAGCGGCGAAAGAAGCGAAAGAACAGCAGAAACAGGCTGAAGAGGCCGCAGCTAAGGCTGCCGCCGCGGCAAAAGCGAAAGCGGATGCCCAGGCGAAAGAGGCGCAGGAAGCTGCCGCCAAAGCCGCCGCTGATGCCAAAGCTAAGGCCGATGCTCAGGCGAAAGTCGCGGAAGCGGCTGCCGCTAAGGCGGCGGCTAAAGCGGCTGCCGACGCCAAGAAGCAGGCGGAAGCCGAAGCGGCCAAAGCCGCCGCGGATGCGCAGAAGAAAGCCGAAGCGGAAGCTGCGAAAAAAGCTCAGCAGGATGCAGAGAAGAAAGCGCAGCAGCAGGCCGAGAAGAAAGCCCAGCAGGAAGCGGCGAAACAGGCTGCGGCAGAAAAGGCCGCCGCTGAGAAAGCCGCTGCCCAGAAAGCTGCCGCGGAAAAAGCAGCCGCCGAGAAGGCCGCTGCTGAAAAAGCCGCAGCAGCCGAAAAAGCCGCCGCCGCCAAAGCTGCCGCCGCAGAAAAAGCGGCGGCTGATAAAGCAGCCAAAGCCGCCGCCGCGAAGGCCGCCGCGGCCAAGAAAGCCGCTGCCGCTAAAGAAGCAAGCGGTGTTGACGATCTGCTCGGCGACCTGAGTTCAGGTAAGAATGCGCCGAAAACCGGCGGTGGCGCTAAAGGTAATGGCCAGCCATCGAAAGATAGCGGTGCCTCTGGCGCCAACGGCGGGGCAACGGGCGCTGATATCAGCGCATACGCAAAGCAAATACAGATGGCTATTCAAAGCCGCCTGTATGATGCCAGCCTCTATCAAGGCAAGCGTTGCGTGTTGCATATCAACCTTGGGCCTGACGGCACATTAAAGGATATCACCTCTGAAGGAGGCGACCCTGCGCTGTGTCAGGCGGCATTAACGGCAGCACGTACTGCGAGTATTCCTAAACCGCCAAGTCAGGCTGTTTATGAGAAAATAAAAAATGCCACACTAGACTTTAAACTGTAATCGTTTTTCCCCGTACAAGCGGGGAAAAACAATCTATGGTAGTCACAGGGTTTTGGTAGTTTTGTGTATTTGGGTTTGTTAACATTCTGCTAAATTATCGTGGGCTTTCCGCCCGGATAAGGGAGATATGATGAAGCAGGCATTACGAGTAGCATTTGGTTTTTTGATGCTGTGGGCGGCGGTGCTGCACGCAGAAGTACGCATCGAGATCACCCAGGGGGTGGACTCGGCGCGCCCCATCGGTGTGGTGCCATTCCAGTGGGCTGGCCCGGGCGCTGCGCCTGAAGATATTGGCGGCGTGGTAGCGGCTGACCTGCGTAACAGCGGCAAGTTTAATCCGCTGGATCGCTCGCGCCTGCCTCAGCAGCCGGGTAGCGCTCAGGAAGTGCAGCCTGCGGCATGGTCTGCGCTGGGCGTTGACGCCGTGGTCGTAGGCCAGGTGACGCCGAACCCTGACGGTTCTTACCAGGTTGCCTATCAGCTGGTGGATACCGGCGGTGCGCCGGGTACCATCCTGTCGCAAGGCTCTTTCAAAGTGACCAAGCAGTACCTGCGTTATGCCGGACATACTGCCAGTGACGCGGTATTCGAAAAGCTGACCGGGATTAAAGGCGCTTTCCGTACCCGTATCGCTTATGTGGTTCGCACCAACGGCGGCCAGTTCCCGTATGAGCTGCGCGTCTCTGACTACGATGGCTACAACCAGTTCCTGGTTCACCGTTCATCGCAGCCGCTGATGTCGCCGGCATGGTCTCCGGACGGTTCTAAACTGGCCTATGTGACCTTCGAAAGCGGCCGCTCCGCGCTGGTAGTCCAGACGCTGGCGAATGGCGCAGTCCGTCAGATTGCTTCCTTCCCGCAGCATAACGGCGCACCGGCCTTCTCGCCGGACGGCAGCAAACTGGCATTCGCACTGTCGAAAACCGGTAGCCTGAACCTGTACGTGATGGACCTCGGCTCCGGCCAGATTCGTCAGGTGACTAACGGTCGCAGCAATAACACCGAACCGAGCTGGTTCCCGGATAGCCAGAATCTGGCGTTTACTTCCGACCAGGCTGGCCGTCCTCAGGTGTATAAAGTCAACATCAACGGCGGTACGCCGCAGCGTATTACCTGGGAAGGTTCGCAGAACCAGGATGCTGACGTCAGCGCTGATGGTAAAATTATGGTAATGGTAAGCTCGGCCAACGGTCAGCAACACATTGCTAAGCAAGATCTGGAAGCGGGTGGTGTACAGGTTCTGTCATCAACGTTTTTAGATGAAACGCCAAGTCTGGCACCTAACGGCACTATGGTAATCTACAGCTCTTCTCAGGGGATGGGATCCGTGCTGAATCTGGTTTCTACAGATGGGCGTTTCAAAGCGCGTCTTCCGGCAACTGATGGACAGGTAAAATTCCCTGCCTGGTCGCCGTATCTGTGATAATAAATAATTGATTATTAAAGGAATCAAAGAAATGCAACTGAACAAAGTGCTGAAAGGGCTGATGATCGCTCTGCCGGTTATGGCAATCGCGGCGTGTTCTTCCAACAAGAACGCCAGCAACGACCAGAGCGGTGAAGGCATGCTGGGTGCCGGCACTGGTATGGACGCTAACGCTAACGGCGGCAACATGTCTTCCGAAGAGCAAGCTCGTCTGCAGATGCAGCAGCTGCAGCAGAACAACATCGTTTACTTCGATCTGGACAAGTACGATATCCGTTCTGACTTCGCTGCAATGCTGGATGCGCACGCTAACTTCCTGCGTAGCAACCCGTCCTACAAAGTGACCGTAGAAGGTCACGCGGATGAGCGCGGTACTCCGGAATACAACATCGCTCTGGGTGAGCGTCGTGCTAACGCCGTTAAGATGTATCTGCAGGGCAAAGGTGTTTCTGCTGACCAGATTTCCATCGTTTCTTACGGTAAAGAAAAACCTGCAGTACTGGGTCATGACGAAGCGGCATATGCCAAAAACCGTCGCGCCGTACTGGTTTACTAAGAGAATTGCATGAGCAGTAACTTCAGACATCATTTATTGAGTCTGTCGTTACTGGTTGGCATAGCGGCCCCCTGGGCCGCTTTTGCTCAGGCGCCAATCAGTAGTGTCGGCTCAGGCTCGGTCGAAGACCGCGTCACTCAACTTGAGCGTATTTCCAATGCTCACAGCCAGCTTTTAACCCAACTCCAGCAACAACTCTCCGATAACCAAAGCGATATTGATTCCCTACGCGGTCAGATTCAGGAAAATCAGTATCAGCTCAATCAGATTGTCGAACGCCAGAAGCAGATTCTGCAACAGATCGACGGGCTGACGAGCGGTGGCGGAGCAGCTGCGGCAGGCGCGCAGACGCAGGCTCCATCGTCTTCTGGCGATCAGAGTTCGGCTACCGCCAGTACAGCGCCGGCGGCCTCTTCTGGGGCGCCTGCGATGACCGGGGATGCCAACACCGATTACAACGCGGCTATTGCGCTGGTTAAAGATTCGTCCCGCCAGGATGACGCGATGGTGGCGTTTCAGAACTTCGTCAAGAAGTACCCGGATTCAACCTATCAGCCGAACGCCAACTACTGGCTCGGACAGTTGAACTACAATAAGGGGAAAAAAGACGATGCGGCATATTATTTTGCCTCGGTGGTGAAAAACTATCCGAAATCCCCGAAAGCGCCGGATGCGATGTTTAAAGTCGGAGTTATCATGCAGGACAAAGGTGACACCGCTAAAGCGAAAGCGGTTTACCAGCAGGTGGTCAGCAAATTCCCTGGCACCGATGGTGCGAAACAAGCGCAAAAACGCCTTAACGCCCTGGGTTGATTATGGCATGACCAGAAATCGCGTTATTTCTGGTCTTGTCGCACGAAACCCAAGCAGTTAAGTGATCTTTATCGAAATTTTAGTTGCGCTGAAATCTGAAATCAGTAATATATGCCGCCGTTGCCAAGGGATATCGAACAAGCCCAAAGCGACGCCAGAGTGGGTCGTTAGCTCAGTTGGTAGAGCAGTTGACTTTTAATCAATTGGTCGCAGGTTCGAATCCTGCACGACCCACCACTAATTAGTTTTAATTGTAGTATCCAGCGTAGTATCGGGTGATTAGCTCAGCTGGGAGAGCACCTCCCTTACAAGGAGGGGGTCGGCGGTTCGATCCCGTCATCACCCACCACCGGGTCGTTAGCTCAGTTGGTAGAGCAGTTGACTTTTAATCAATTGGTCGCAGGTTCGAATCCTGCACGACCCACCATTTTTAGCATCGAACTTCGATGTTAAACGTGAAGGATAACGTTGCTTCAGCAACGGCCCGTAGGGCGAGCGAAGCGAGTCATCCTGCACGACCCACCATCTTAATGATGGGGTCGGTGGAAGCAGTATCGGTAGTATCCAGCGCAGTTTCGGGTGATTAGCTCAGCTGGGAGAGCACCTCCCTTACAAGGAGGGGGTCGGCGGTTCGATCCCGTCATCACCCACCACTCGGGTCGTTAGCTCAGTTGGTAGAGCAGTTGACTTTTAATCAATTGGTCGCAGGTTCGAATCCTGCACGACCCACCATCTAAAATGATGGTGCCGAGTACAAAATCTTTCAGGTAACACCCTTAGGGTCGTTAGCTCAGTTGGTAGAGCAGTTGACTTTTAATCAATTGGTCGCAGGTTCGAATCCTGCACGACCCACCAATCTTTAACGGTGGTTTCTGGTAGAACGTGAAGGATAACGTTGCGATAGCAACGGCCCGAAGGGCGAGGCAAAGCCGAGTCATCCTGCACGACCCACCATCCTGAATGATTACAGCAGTAACATCCCGCAAGGGGTCGTTAGCTCAGTTGGTAGAGCAGTTGACTTTTAATCAATTGGTCGCAGGTTCGAATCCTGCACGACCCACCATTCAACATTGAACTTTGATGTTGAACGTGAAGGATAACGTTGCGTCAGCAACGGCCCGTAGGGCGAGGCGAAGCTGAGTCATCCTGCACGACCCACCAATGTAAAAAGGCGCCCTAAAGGCGCCTTTTTGCTATGCGTCATTCTCCACAATCAACTCCATGTTCGCACTACGCTTACCTTGACTCCATAGCGCACGAACCGGTAGCCCGGGAAGATGCGCAGCATCGTCCCCGGGGAATACAAAATTCATCACGACATTTCGCTTGCAATCGGCTATCTTGTTTAGCATATAAAACACAAGAACCGTATTAAGGCGATACATAGCGATATTTACGGTTTCAAAGTTAAGCCAGTAAAACGAGATTGCATGATGAGCGTAATGTTTGATCCTGAAACGGCGATTTATCCTTTCCCGCCAAAACCACAACCGTTGAACTGTGACGAAAAAGCGTTTTATCGCGAGAAAATTAAACGCCTGCTGCGTGAACGCGACGCCGTGATGGTGGCGCATTACTACACCGATCCTGAAATCCAGCAACTGGCCGAAGAGACCGGCGGCTGTATTGCCGACTCGCTTGAAATGGCGCGTTTTGGCGCGCGTCACCCGGCCTCCACGCTGCTGGTTGCCGGAGTGCGTTTTATGGGCGAAACGGCCAAAATTCTCAGTCCGGAAAAGACCATTTTGATGCCGACGCTGAATGCGGAATGTTCGCTGGATCTCGGCTGTCCCATTGATGACTTTAACGCGTTTTGCGATGCTCACCCGGATCGCACCGTGGTGGTCTATGCCAATACGTCAGCGGCGGTAAAAGCGCGCGCCGACTGGGTAGTGACTTCCAGCATCGCGGTGGAGTTGATTGAGCATCTCGATAGCCTCGGACAAAAGATACTTTGGGCGCCGGACCGCCACCTTGGCCGCTATGTACAGCGCCAGACCGGGGCCGACGTGCTGTGCTGGCAGGGCGCCTGCATCGTCCATGATGAATTCAAAACCCAGGCGCTGGCGCGCATGAAGGGGCTCTACCCCGACGCGGCGATCCTGGTGCATCCGGAATCACCGCAGGCGATTGTCGACATGGCGGATGCGGTAGGATCAACCAGCCAATTAATTGCCGCGGCGAAAAGCCTGCCGCAGCGCCAGCTTATCGTGGCAACCGATCGCGGGATCTTCTATAAAATGCAGCAGGCGGTACCGGAAAAAGAGCTGCTGGAAGCGCCTACGGCAGGTGAGGGCGCAACCTGTCGCAGCTGCGCCCATTGTCCATGGATGGCGATGAACGGCCTGAAAGCGATAGCGGAAGGGTTAGAGCAGGGCGGCGTTGAACACGAAATTCACGTTGACGCCAAACTGCGTGCCGGGGCATTAATTCCGCTTAACCGTATGCTGGAATTTGCGGCTACACTACGGGGATAACTCATTACCGCGTCGCGTTACGCTTAGGGGATAAAATGGATTTTTTCAGTACGCAGAATATTTTAGTGCATATACCGATCGGCGCCGGCGGCTACGATCTGTCGTGGATTGAGGCGGTGGGCACCATCGCCGGCCTGTTGTGCATCTGGCTGGCGAGCCTGGAAAAGATTAGCAACTATGCCTTCGGCCTGGTGAACGTAACGCTTTTTGCGATCATCTTCTTCCAGATCCAACTGTACGCCAGCCTGCTGCTGCAGCTGTTTTTCTTCGCGGCGAACGTTTACGGCTGGTACGCGTGGTCAAGGCAGACCAGCGATAACGAAGCGGAACTGAAAATTCGCTGGCTACCGCTGCCAAAAGCGCTGGCCTGGCTGGCGGGCTGCGTGGTGGCTATCGGCCTGATGACGGTGTTTATTAACCCGGTATTTGCCTTCCTGACCCGCATCGCCGTCAACCTGATGCAAATGCTCGGGCTGCAGGTGGCGATGCCGACGCTGGAACCCGATGCTTTCCCATTCTGGGATTCCTGCATGATGGTGCTGTCGATTGCCGCGATGGTATTGATGACGCGTAAATACGTTGAGAACTGGCTGCTGTGGGTGATCATCAACGTCATCAGCGTGGTGATTTTCGCTCTACAGGGCGTATACGCGATGTCGCTGGAATATTTGCTGCTGACGTTCATTGCCCTGAATGGCAGCCGGATGTGGATTAACAGCGCGCGTGAGCGGGGGTCTCACGCGCTTTCACGTTAATGGTGATGATGATGCTCATGTCCGGAATGCGCCAGATTCAGGTGGCATTCCGGGCCGCTGCAGGGACGGTACTCCATCTGTACCGTCACATGCTCAATTTCATATTTATGCTCAAGAAAATGCTGGATGCTATCAAGTAGCGCATCGTGATCGTGCGGCGGCACGACCTGTACGTGCAGCGTCATCACCGGTTTTTCCCCCACCAGCCAGACGTGAACGTGGTGAACGTCGCGGACTTCAGGAATTGAGCGGCGTAGATCGCGGCCTAATGCTTCGACATCCAGCGAGCGCGGCGCCCCTTCCAGCAGCTCATTCATACTCTCCTGCAACAGCCGCCAGGCGCTACGCAGTACTAAACACGACACCAGCACCGAGAGGATCGGGTCAATCGGCGTCCAGCCGGTCATCAGAATGACGATAGCGGCCACGATAGCGCCGACGGAACCCAATAGATCTCCCAGCACATGCAGTGCCGCCGCGCGGACATTAAGATTACTTTCGGCGCTGCCGCGGTGCAGGATCCAGAAGGCGAGAATATTGGCCAGTAGTCCGGCGACGGCGATAACCATCATGGTTTTTCCCGCGACAGGCTGCGGATGGTTAAAACGCTGTACCGCTTCCCAGAAGATGAAAATGGTAATGACTACCAGGGCGATGGCGTTGACGAAGGCGGCGAGAGTGGTTAAACGCAGCCAGCCAAAGGTGTGGCGGCTATTTGGCGGCCGGCTGGCGAAGCGTACCGCCAGCAGAGCGAACAGGAGGGCGGCGGAGTCGGTAAGCATATGTCCGGCATCGGCCAGCAGGGCCAGCGAACCGGAAATGACGCCGCCGATGGCCTCAATAATCATAAAACCGGCGGTTACGATAAAAGCCCAAAGCAGCCGGTTGGCGTTACTGTTTTCGCCAGCAGGGGTCGGTGAATGTGCATGCGCCATGATGTCATCCCTTAATAGTTATCATTATTACACTATGACATCTTACCGAAATTCAGCGAACAAAGGGATCAAGGTGAGCACTGCCACCTTGATCCCTTATCTCATCCGTTTCAATTACTGCGAGGTGCCATCCGTTTTGCTGGCATCGTTGTTCATGCCATTGCCGCTTTCCATTTTTTTATCCGTATCCGGACAGCGTCCATCTTTGCACATGCTGTTTTTATGGACCTCGTCGCTCGACATCCCG
The DNA here is from genome assembly GCF_050600805.1 of Klebsiella sp. 141240. Taxonomy (NCBI): domain Bacteria; kingdom Pseudomonadati; phylum Pseudomonadota; class Gammaproteobacteria; order Enterobacterales; family Enterobacteriaceae; genus Klebsiella; species Klebsiella sp. 141240. Next base: position 467,908 of record NZ_JAQIRK010000002.1, read on the forward strand.
TCATGATTCATTGTCGAACCATCAGGATGAAGCATGGTGCCGCCGGAGTTAATTTTGTCGTTATCGACATTATTTGGCGCCACGTTTTCACGGGCATCGGGCGCAACCTGTCCGGCATCAGCGGCGGAATTGGCCTGACCGTTGTTCGATTGCGCGCCGCTATCGGCGGCCAGCGCGGCGCCGCTGGCTAAGCTTAAGGTGGCGGTGAGAAGTAGGGCTGTGAGTTTATTCATATTCATCGGATACTCCTGCTTAGTCGATTTGTTAGCTAAACGCGCCAACATAGATGTGCCAGGGATCTGCGGTGCTATGGTTTAACACTCCGTCTTAGCGTGAGGATTTAAAATATAATACTGAAAATAAACATTTAATTGGATGTTGCAGTTAAAAATTGTAGTTGGCTGGCAGGATTTCGCTACTTTATGGCGTATTTTTCCCTAATTCCAGGATTATTCCATCGTCAGTGTAAAATCACGTTTACACTTTTTGACCGAAGAGATAGATTGGAAGGATTGCATTTCATTGTATAAGTATGGCAACGCCTGGAAAGAAGATGAATTATCAGAACGACGATTTACGCATTAAAGAGATCAACGAATTATTACCTCCCGTTGCGCTCCTGGAAAAATTCCCCGCTACCGAAAATGCTGCTAATACCGTTGCACATGCTCGCAAAGCGATTCACAACATCCTCAAAGGCAACGACGATCGTCTGCTGGTGGTCATTGGTCCGTGCTCTATTCACGACCCTGCCGCGGCGAAAGAGTATGCCAGCCGCCTGCTGACCCTGCGTGAGGCGCTCAAAGGGGAGCTGGAAATCGTTATGCGCGTCTATTTTGAAAAACCGCGCACCACCGTCGGTTGGAAGGGGCTAATTAACGATCCGCATATGGATAACAGCTTCCGCATTAACGACGGGCTGCGTATCGCGCGTAAGCTGCTGCTGGAAATCAACGACAGCGGTCTGCCAGCGGCGGGCGAGTTCCTTGACATGATCACCCCGCAATATGTGGCGGACCTGATGAGCTGGGGCGCAATCGGCGCGCGTACCACTGAATCCCAGGTGCACCGTGAACTCTCTTCCGGCCTCTCGTGCCCGGTTGGCTTCAAAAATGGCACCGATGGCACCATCAAGGTCGCTATCGATGCGATCAATGCAGCTGGCGCGCCGCACTGTTTCTTATCGGTAACGAAGTGGGGCCATTCCGCTATTGTGAACACCAGCGGCAACAGCGATTGTCATATCATTCTGCGCGGTGGTAAAGAGCCGAACTACAGCGTTCAGCACGTTGCCGAAGTGAAAGTGGGTCTGGCAAAAGCCGGTCTGCCGGCGCAAATCATGATCGACTTCAGCCACGCTAACTCCAGCAAGCAGTTTAAAAAGCAGATGGAAGTTGGCGCCGACGTGTGCCAGCAGATTGCCGGCGGTGAAAACGCGATTATGGGCGTGATGATTGAAAGCCACCTGGTGGAAGGCAATCAGAGCCTGGAAAGCGGCGAACCGCTGACCTACGGCAAGAGCGTGACCGACGCCTGTATCGGCTGGGAAGATACCGAGACCATCCTGCGCCAGCTGGCGGACGCGGTTAAAGCGCGCCGCGGCTAACCAGCGCTTTGCCATCGCTGGCTGCCTTCGCGTTATGTCAGCAATAGCTAAAAATAAAAAAGCGTGGAAAATTCCACGCTTTTTTGTTGGCGAAATAATTCAGTTGCGTATTACTTCGCTTTACCCTGGTTAGCGACGGCCGCGGCCTTCGCAGCGATTTCGTCAGCATTGCCCAGGTAGTAGTGTTTGATCGGCTTGAAGTTTTCATCGAACTCATACACCAGCGGTACGCCGGTCGGGATATTTAGTTCGAGGATTTCGTCTTCGCCCATGTTGTCGAGGTATTTCACCAGCGCACGCAGGGAGTTACCGTGAGCGGCGATAATAACGCGCTCGCCGCTTTTCAGGCGTGGCAGAATGGTTTCGTTCCAGTAAGGTACGACACGGTCAATGGTCAGCGCCAGGCTCTCGGTGGTCGGCAGTTCCGCATCGGTCAGCTTCGCGTAACGCGGATCGTGGCCCGGATAACGTTCGTCATCTTTGGTCAGTTCCGGCGGGGTGACGGCAAAGCCGCGACGCCACTGTTTAACCTGCTCGTCGCCATACTTCTCAGCGGTTTCGGCTTTGTTCAGGCCCTGCAGCGCGCCGTAGTGACGTTCGTTCAGTTTCCAGGATTTCTCAACCGGCAGCCAGGCCTGATCCAGTTCGTCGAGCACGTTCCACAGGGTGTGGATGGCACGTTTCAGCACGGAGGTATAAGCAAAATCAAAGCTGAAGCCTTCTTCCTTCAGCAGTTTACCCGCCGCTTTCGCTTCGCTAACGCCTTTTTCAGACAGGTCAACGTCGTACCAACCGGTGAAACGGTTTTCGTTGTTCCATTGGCTCTCGCCGTGACGAACTAGTACCAGCTTAGTTACAGCCATTCTCTTACTCCTCCTACACGCAACCCGACTACTGTGGTGTATGTGTTTATTGATTGATAACTATTCTCATTATATTGCCGTGATTTGCCTCACGGCAATGCTTATCCCTAACCATAGCGAAAATAGTGACGCAGTGTAAGATGCTTGTAAAACACCGGTTAGTTTTTTGTCTTTTAGCGGTGCAAATTAGAGCAAAAAGGCGAAAAAAAACCCTCCGCAGGGAGGGTTATGACGTTATCCGGCGATAAACTGATATTCCGTCAGGCTAACGTACTCGGCGCCGGGCCGTAATACGCAATCTGGCTGCGGCCAGTGCGGATGATTTGGGGAGTCCGGCAGGAACTCGCTCTCCAGCGCCAGCCCTTGCCAGTCGCCGTAAGGTTGACTGCCGCGCGATGGCGTGCCGCCGAGATAGTTGCCGGAATAAAACTGCAGCGCCGGGGCCGAGGTGTACACCGTCAGCTGTAGCTTTTCATCCTGCGACCAGACATGCGCCGCCGGCTGGCGGGCGTCGCCTTTGGCCTGCAGCAGAAAGGCATGATCGTAACCTTTCACTTTTTGCTGGTCAGCATCGGCAAGGAACTCGTCGGCAAGCACCTTCGGCGCGCGGAAATCAAAGCTGGTGTACTCCACGTCGCGCAAATCGCCATACGGAATACCATCGCTCTCCACCGGCAGATACTGGTCGGCGAAGATCTGCAGGCGGTGGTGGCGCACGTCGCCCTGCGCGCCGTCGAGGTTAAAATAGACATGGTTAGTCATATTGACCGGGCAGGGCTTATCAACGGTGGCGCGATACTCAATGGCGATACGATTATCGTCAGTCAGGTGAAAGCGCGCGGTTGCCTGCAGATGGCCCGGGAAACCCTGATCGCCATCGGCGGAGTCGAGCGCAAACAGCACCTGGCTGTCGTCGTGGCTGACAATTTGCCAGCGACGCTTGTCGAAGCCGTCCGGCCCACCGTGGAGCTGGTGGCCGGCCTCGTTCGACGGGGTTAAATTCACGATCTCGCCATCGAGCGTGAAGCGGCTGTTGGCGATACGGTTAGCGTAGCGGCCGACGGACGCGCCCAGAAATGCCGCCTGCTGGCGATATTGCTGCGGCGTGGCGCAGCCCAGTAACGCTTCGCGCAGGCTACCATCGGCAAGGGGCACTTGCGCGGAGATTAGCGTTGCGCCCCAGTCCATCACCGTCACCGTCATCCCGGCGTTATTACGCAGCGTTAGCACGTTCCACGGCTGTCCGTCGGGCGCGAGTTCGCGGGTTGGCGTTAGCATTGGCCGGCTCCCTGGGATGGTTTGCAGACGTAAAAAGTCTCTTTAATGCCGGTTTTCGCTTCATACTGAGCGGCAACCGCCTGCTGTACTTTTTCAACCAGTGCTTCCGGTATCAGGGCAACGATACAGCCGCCAAAGCCGCCGCCGGTCATCCGCACGCCCCCCTGGTCGCCGATAACCGCTTTGACAATCTCAACCAGCGTATCAATTTGCGGTACGGTGATCTCAAAATCATCGCGCATGGAAGCGTGAGACTCCGCCATCAGTTGGCCCATACGCTGCAGGTCGCCGTTTGCCAGCGCGCTCGCCGCTTCGACGGTACGGGCGTTTTCGGTTAATACATGGCGCACGCGTTTCGCCACAATCGGGTCCAGCTCGTGGGCCACGGCATTAAACTGCGCAAGTTCAACGTCACGCAGAGCAGGCTGCTGGAAGAAACGCGCGCCGGTTTCACACTGTTCGCGGCGGGTGTTGTATTCGCTGCCGACCAGCGTGCGTTTAAAGTTGCTGTTGATAATCACCACCGCGACGCCTTTCGGCATCGACACCGGTTTGGTGCCAAGGGTGCGGCAGTCAATCAGCAGCGCATGATCTTTTTTACCCAGCGCCGAAATAAGCTGGTCCATAATGCCGCAATTACAGCCGACAAACTGGTTTTCCGCTTCCTGGCCGTTAAGGGCGATTTGCGCGCCGTCGAGCGGCAGATGATACAGCTGCTGGAACACGGTGCCGACGGCGACTTCCAGCGACGCCGAGGAGCTTAACCCCGCACCCTGCGGTACGTTGCCGCTGATGACCAGATCGGCGCCGCCGAAGTGGTTATTGCGCTTCTGCAGATGTTTGACCACGCCGCGGACGTAGTTTGACCACTGCTGGGTGTCGTGGCTAACGATGGGCGCATCGAGGGAAAACTCGTCGCGCTGGTTATCGTAATCGGCGGCAATGACCCGCACGATACGGTCAGAACGCGGCGCGCAGCTGACAACGGTTTGATAGTCAATGGCGCACGGCAGCACGAAACCATCGTTGTAATCGGTATGTTCGCCAATCAGGTTGACGCGGCCCGGCGCCTGAATGACGTGACTAGCAGGGTAGCCAAACTGTTCAGCAAACAGCGCCTGGGTGTTCTCTTTCAGACTCATTGTTCAACTCCTGATTCACGAAAATGGATATCGCTAACGGCACGTAACTTTTCGGCGGCTTGTTCCGCCGTGAGATCGCGCTGGGTTTCGGCTAGCATTTCGTAACCGACCATAAATTTGCGCACCGTGGCGGAGCGCAACAGCGGCGGGTAAAAGTGAGCGTGCAGCTGCCAGTGTTGATTATCTTCGTTATTAAACGGCGCGCCGTGCCAGCCCATGGAGTAGGGGAAGGAGGTCTGGAACAGGTTGTCGTAACGGCTGGTCAGCTTTTTCAGCGCCAGCGCCAGGTCGTGGCGCTGGGCTGCGGTTAAATCGGTCAGGCGCTGGATATGCGCTTTTGGCAGCAGCAGCGTCTCAAAGGGCCAGGCCGCCCAATAGGGGACCACGGCCAGCCAGTGTTCGGTTTCTACAACGGTACGGCTGCCGTCGGCCAGTTCGCGTTGCACATAATCCACCAGCATCGGCGAACCCTGCTCAGCGAAATATTTCTTTTGCAGACTGTCCTCACGTTCCGCCTCATTGGGCAGGAAACTGTTGGCCCATACCTGGCCGTGAGGGTGCGGATTGGAGCAGCCCATCGCCGCGCCTTTATTTTCGAAGACCTGGACCCAGGGATAACTTTTCCCAAGGTCCGCGGTCTGCTCTTGCCACGTTTTAACCACGCCTTCCAGTGCTTCAATGCTCAGTTCCGGCAGCGTTTTGCTGTGGTCTGGCGAAAAGCAGATAACCCGACTGGTGCCGCGCGCGCTTTGGCAGCGCATCAGCGGATCGTCGCTCTCCGGGGCGTCCGGAGTATCGGTCATCAATGCCGCAAAATCGTTGGTAAACACGTAAGTGCCGGTGTAATTCGGGTTAGTGTCGCCGGTGACGCGGGTATTACCCGGGCACAAGAAACAATCCGTATCGTGCGCGGGCAACGTTTGTTTTGCCGGCGTCTCCTGCGCCCCTTGCCAGGGGCGCTTGGCGCGATGCGGTGAAACCAGAATCCACTGCCCGGTTAACGGGTTATAACGACGGTGCGGATGGTCGACGGGGTTAAATTGCGTCATGGTATTTCCTTAGAGCCTTACCTTTAGGCTATTAGTCCGGATAACCCTGCGGATGACGGGACTGCCAGTGCCAGGTGTCCTGCGCCATTTCGTCAAGGTTGCGCGTCACGCGCCAGTTCAGCTCGCGGTCGGCTTTGGCGGCGTCAGCCCAATAGGCCGGGAGATCGCCATCGCGGCGCGGCGCGAAGTGATAATTAATCGGTTTACCGCAGGCTTTGCTGAAGGCGTTGACCACGTCCAGCACGCTGCTGCCGACGCCTGCGCCAAGGTTGTAGATATGAACGCCGGCTTTATTCGCCAGTTTTTCCATGGCCGCGACGTGGCCGTCGGCGAGGTCCATCACGTGGATGTAGTCGCGCACGCCGGTGCCGTCTTCGGTCGGGTAGTCGTTACCGAAAATCGCCAGTGATTCGCGGCGGCCGACGGCAACCTGGGCGATATACGGCATCAGGTTGTTCGGGATGCCCTGCGGATCTTCGCCCATATCGCCTGATGGATGCGCGCCGACCGGGTTGAAGTAGCGCAGCAGCGCGATGCTCCAGTCCGGCTGGGCTTTCTGCAGGTCGGCGAGGATCTGCTCAACCATCAGTTTGCTTTTACCGTAGGGGCTTTGCGGGGTACCGGTCGGGAAGCTTTCAACATAAGGGATCTTTGGCTGGTCGCCGTAGACGGTCGCGGAGGAGCTGAAAATAAAGTTTTTAACGCCGGCTGCGCGCATAGCGGAAACTAATTTAAGTGTACCGGTGACGTTATTGTCGTAATATTCCAGCGGTTTGGCGACGGACTCGCCGACGGCTTTCAGGCCGGCAAAATGGATCACCGCTTCAATAGCGTGATCGTGCAGAATTTCCGTCATCAGCGCTTCATTACGAATATCGCCTTCGACAAAGGTGGCTTTCTTGCCGCCGAGACGTTCAATGACCGGCAATACGCTGCGTTTACTGTTGCAGAGATTGTCGAGAATAATCACATCATGTCCCTGCAGCAGCAGCTGTACGCAAGTATGACTTCCAATGTAACCGCTACCACCTGTGACCAGTACTTTCATGATTCGCTCCAATAGGCTTATCGTGTGAGAAGAAGATAGCATACCAAAGAAGGCAAAAGTGTGACACAGGCTAAAATAGTGGAATCGTTTACACTTGATGGTGTATTAAGACTGATTTTATGTAATTATTTATAAAACAGTGTGTTGTTGTGGTTTTTGGTTATTTCTCTGAAAAAATACAGGGATCCGCAGACCCCTGTATAGCGCTATTCCGCCAGCGCGCCGAGACGGTAAGTGTAACCGTCTCCACTGCGAATGAACTCCAGACGGTGAGTGATGCAGTCAGGGGCATCTTCGGCGTGATGCGATACAAACAGCAGCTGCGTGGCCCCTTCGCTAATCAAAACATCAACAAAACGACGTACCAGTTGACGATTCAGCGGATCCAGCCCCTGTAACGGTTCGTCGAGTATCAGTAGAGTCGGATGTTTAACCAGCGCGCGAACGATCAGCGCCAGCCGCTGCTGTCCCCACGACAAACTATGAAACGGGGCGTCGGCGGTGCGTTTATCAATGCCGAGTATATCCAGCCAGCGCTGGACCAGCTTGTGCTGCTTATCAGAGACCGCCTGATAAATGCCTATCGAATCAAAGTAGCCGGAAAGGATCACGTTACGCACGTTTGTGCTGACGCGGTATTCCAGATGCAGGCTGCTGCTGACATAGCCAATATGTTTTTTGATGTCCCAGATGGTCTCGCCGCTGCCGCGACGGCGGCCAAAGAGCGTCAGGTCGTTGCTGTAACCCTGCGGATGGTCACCGGTGATCAGGCTTAGCAATGTGGATTTTCCCGCGCCGTTAGGGCCGACAATTTGCCAGTGTTCGCCGGGGTTCACCGTCCAGCTTAGCTGGTTGATGATCGCTTTATCGTTATACGACACCGTGCCGTCGTTAAGAACGATAAGTGGAGCGTTCTCTGCTAAGTCATGCCGTGCGGCGGGGGCATCCGGTTCAGGTAGCGTCATACCGGCCAGTTTTTCGCTATGCGCCAGTTGGGCAACCAGCGCCTGCTGTAATAACGCCTGTTTCTCGCCGGTTTCGCTCAGCGTGCAATCCGCCAGCACGCCGGCATATTCAATGAATTCCGGGATTTCGTCAAAGCGGTTGAGTACCAGTACCAGGGTGATACCAGCCTGATGCAGGCAGGCCAGCAGGTCGGCTAACTGTTGGCGCGAAGCGACATCCAGGCCATCAAACGGCTCGTCGAGGATCAGCAGATCGGGGTCGCTCATCAGCGCCTGGCAGAGCAGCGTTTTGCGGGTTTCGCCTGTCGACAGATATTTAAAGCGCCGCGTCAGCAGGTGGCTAATGCCAAACTGCTCCGCCAGCCGGGCACAGCGCTCCGGATCGCGTTTTTCATCTTCGATGATTTCCGCGGTAGTGCGCCCGGTATCCTCTTCGCCGGGGCTCAGCATATCGGTGTTGTTGCGTTGCCACTCGTCGCTGACCAGTTTCTGCAGCTGTTCAAAAGAGAGGCGAGTGATACGCTGAAATGCGCTTTCGCGCAGCCCGTTGAGTAAAGTCAGTTCGCCGGCCAGCGCTCTGGCCAGCGCCGATTTACCGCTACCGTTACTGCCGACGAAAGCCCAGCTTTCGCCAGCGCGCAGCGTGAGGCGATCGATATGTAATGTTTTGGTATCGCTAAGACGAAACGTACCTTGCGAAATTTGCAATGATGACATTGTGTATCCCACTTTTTGCAGCGTTGTGCTTCAGGGATACGACTTCACGGCAATAAAGTCAATGCCATTAGCATAAGGTCGCCAGAATGATACGATCGGCATTGAAGTAAGCGATCGCCTGCGCGCCTTCCTGCAAACCGTCGGTTTGCGCCGTTGGCAGCGTGGCGCACAGGTTTTGCCCATCCGGCAACGCCATGATAACTTCGCACCGATCCGGCCCGCGTTCAATGTGGCTGATGCGCCCGGTAAGCTGGTTGTCCGCCTGCTGCGCTACGGCGTGGTCAAGCGTGATGCCGACCCACGGCGCTTTCAGCAACACCAGTACTTCCTGGCCTTCATCAAGCCCGAGGCGGTCGGCGCTTTGAGCGGTAATGGCGACTTTAAAACGGGTCTGACCGTCCGCCAGCAGCACGTCGACATGTTGCTGTACCTGCTGGTGGTCGCGACCGGTGATGGTGCCGAACCACTGGTTGCGGGCGCTGGTTTGTAACGAGAAGCGGGAAATCGCAGCCAGCAAACTGTCGAGGGGCAGGGCGTCATCGTCGCTTAACACATCGAAGGCTTTTTGTTGAATCTGCGCCAACAGATCGTATAACTGAATCAACCGCTGGCCATAGCGGGTCAGCACCGCGCCGCCGCCGCCTTTGCCGCCGGTGGCGCGGTCGACCAGCGACTGTTCGCTGAGCTGGTTCATTTCGTTGATCGCATCCCATGCGCTTTTATAGCTGATACCGGCGTTCTTCGCGCCCTGGCTAATTGAGCCAGTCCGATCGATCTGCTTGAGTAAGGCTATTCGGCGGGGATCGGCGAACAGGCGCTGCTGAAGCTTAAGCGTAAGAAGGATTTCGGCCTGCATAATCAATTCCTGACGTAAAAAGCGTATTGTGAACGATAGCGCCCATCTTGCAACAGGCATCTGCCGCGGCGGCGGCGAGGCACCGCACAAATGGGGCGTGTTTTTCCGGCTGAAATGGTTACAATGAAGTATTCGTACTATCTGGAGCCAACCATGTTAGAGCTGTTGAAAAGTCTGGTATTTGCTGTCGTCATGGTACCTGTGGTGATGGCGGTCATCCTCGGTCTGATTTACGGCCTCGGTGAAGTGTTTAACCTTTTCTCCGGCGTCGGTCATAAAGACAGCAGCCAGCAAAATCACTGATTCCCCAACGCCCGGTCCGCCGGGCGTTTTCTTTTGTACCGATCCCGATTCCCCCTAATTGACGCTGTGAAATTCTCACCATAGTCGTTATATTATCTACTACATAACGAATAAACAGGAGTTTCCAATGGCAGGTCAATGGTCGCGTTTTCTCACCGGAGCGGCATTAACGCTCTGCGTTTCTGGTCATGCGCTGGCGCAGGACGGCAAAATTACCGTTTTTGCCGCGGCGTCGTTAACCAACGCTATGCAGGATATCGCGCAAGCGTATAAAAAAGAGCATCGTGTCGACGTGGTCTCTTCCTTTGCTTCTTCCTCCACGCTGGCGCGGCAGATTGAAGCCGGCGCGCCCGCCGATCTGTTTATTTCAGCGGACCAGAAATGGATGGACTATGCCGTAGACAAAAAATCAATCGATACGGCTTCCCGCACTACGCTGCTGGGCAATAGTCTGGTGGTGGTCGCGCCGAAAGCCAGCGATCGCGGCGATATTGCCATTAATGATAAAACCGACTGGACCAGCCTGCTGCAAGGCGGACGTCTGGCGGTCGGCGATCCGGACCACGTGCCGGCAGGGATCTACGCGAAAGAAGCGCTGCAGAAACTCGGGGCCTGGGAGACGCTGTCGCCGAAGCTCGCGCCGGCAGAAGACGTGCGTGGCGCGCTAGCGCTGGTGGAGCGCAACGAAGCGCCGTTGGGCATCGTCTACGGCTCTGATGCCGTCGCCAGCAAGGGGGTCAAAGTGGTGGGCACCTTCCCGGAGGAATCGCACAAAAAAGTCGAGTATCCGCTGGCTATCGTTGATGGGCATAAAAATGCTACCGTAACCGCGTTTTACGACTACCTCAAAGGCCCGGAAGCCTCGGCTATCTTTAAACGTTACGGATTCACCACACAGCAATGATTTTAAGCGATCCCGAATGGCAGGCGGTACTGCTGAGCCTGAAAGTTTCATCCCTGGCGGTGGTTTGCAGCTTACCTTTTGGGATCTTTTTCGCCTGGCTGCTGGTGCGCCGCCATTTTCCCGGCAAAGCGTTACTCGATAGCATTATACATTTACCGCTGGTGCTGCCGCCGGTGGTGGTCGGCTATCTGTTGCTGATTTCCATGGGGCGACGCGGCTTTATCGGTAGTTGGTTATATGATTGGTTTGGTCTGACTTTCGCCTTCAGCTGGCGGGGGGCGGTGCTGGCGGCGGCGGTGATGTCATTTCCGCTGATGGTGCGGGCGATACGCCTCGCCCTTGAAGGGGTGGACGTGAAACTTGAACAGGCGGCGCGCACCCTCGGGGCTAATCGCTGGCGGGTATTTTTCACCATCACGCTGCCGTTGACCCTGCCGGGCATTATTGTCGGCACGGTGTTGGCCTTCGCCCGTTCGCTGGGGGAGTTTGGCGCGACGATCACCTTTGTCTCAAACATTCCTGGCGAAACGCGCACCATTCCTTCCGCGATGTATACCCTGATTCAAACGCCCGGCAGCGAAGGCGCCGCCGCGCGGTTATGCATCATCTCTATTGTTCTGGCGCTGGTATCGCTGCTGGTGTCCGAATGGCTGGCGCGCCTTAGCCGTAAGCGGATGGGAAAATAACTATGCTGGAGCTCGATTTTAGCCAGACGTTGGGCAATCACTGCCTCGAAGTGCATGAAACCCTTCCCGCCAGCGGCATCACCGCTATTTTCGGTGTCTCAGGCGCGGGCAAAACCTCACTGATTAATGCTATCAGCGGGCTGACGCAGCCGCAGCAGGGGCGCATTGTGCTCAATGGCCGGGTGCTCAATGACGCGCGACAGCGCATCTGCCTGGCGCCGGAGAAGCGGCGTATCGGTTATGTGTTTCAGGACGCGCGGCTGTTTCCGCACTATAAAGTGCGCGGCAACCTGAAATATGGGATGGCTAAAAGCATGGCCGCGCAATTTGACAAGCTGGTGGCGTTATTGGGCATTGAGCATCTGCTCGAACGGCTGCCCGGTAGTTTGTCCGGCGGCGAAAAACAGCGGGTGGCGATTGGCCGCGCCCTGTTGACCGCGCCGGAATTGCTGCTGCTGGATGAGCCGCTGGCCTCGCTGGATATTCCGCGAAAGCGCGAATTACTCCCCTATTTACAGCGGCTGGCGCGCGAGATCCATATCCCGATGCTGTATGTCAGCCACTCGCTGGATGAAATTCAGCACCTGGCCGATAACGTGCTGGTGCTGGAAGCGGGAAAAGTGAAGGCGTTTGGCGATCTCGAAACGGTGTGGAGCAGCAGCGTGATGCATCCGTGGCTGCCGCAGGAGCAGCAGAGCACGATTCTTAACGTCTCGGTGATCGCGCAGCATCCGCAGTATGCAATGACCGCGCTGGCGCTGGGCGATCAGCAACTATGGGTTAATCAGCTGGCGCGAGAGCCGGGCGAAGCGGCGCGTGTTCGTATTCAGGCGTCGGATGTGTCGCTGGTGCTGGAGCACCCGCGACAGACCAGTATCCGTAATATCCTGCGCGCGCAGGTTGTTGATTGCGTGGAAACCAACGGCCAGATTGAGGTACAGCTTACGGTCAGCGGCAGAACGCTATGGGCGCGAATTAGCCCATGGGCGCGGGATGACCTGGGCATCACCGCAGGTCAATGGCTGTATGCGCAAATTAAAAGCGTATCGATCGCGGCCTGATTACAGCAAGTTACGATTGATAAAGTCGGCGATGCTGGTGGTTTCGTTTTCACCAATCACCACTTTTGCCCGCGCTTTTACTTCCTCAACCGCGTTACCCATCGCCACGCCGGTCCCGACGGCTTCCAGCATGCTGAGATCGTTGTAGTTATCGCCAAAGGCGATAACATCCTGCATGGATAATCCTTGCGCGGCGACCCACTGCGCCAGGCGTTTGCCTTTGCTATTGCCGGCGCGGGCGATATCCACCTGATCGTGCCACGACCATTCGCATTCCAGGCCCAGGTTCTGGCCGACGGTCTGCGCGAAGTCCTGTAGTTTCGGGATATTTTCATCGGTGAGGGCGAATTTCCACACCGCCTGCACTTCACGCGCCGCCTGGGCCAGAGAATCCACCTGGGTGAAAACCGGGCGCTGTTCAACCGGCAGCGACTGCGCCCAGTTAGTGGTGCGTATCACGTGGCCGGTCGGACGTTCATAAAGCATGGCGTCATCAACGTACATCAGACCGTGAATATCGTGTTCGGCGAGCATGTTGGTGAGGCTGAGGGCTTTATCTACCGGCATCGGATCGGCCTCGAGAACCTTTTTTGCATGATAATCATACAAATAAGTGCCATTACAACAAATTGCAGGTGTATCGAGAGCCAGTGCCTGATAAAAAGGATGGATAGCGACGTGATGTCGGCCGGTTACGACGATCACCTGATATCCAGCCTCCCGGGCGCGAGCCAGCGCATCGAGCGACGCCGGAAGAATCGTTTTTTTTGAGGTCAGTAGGGTGCCGTCTAAATCGAGGGCGATCACGCGTGAGGTCATGTGTTGGTTCCGGTAAATGGTGAAAAAGGGTCTGCCATGATGGTACACGGCTTCGTCTCAGGGGCAAATTTTTCAGCATCTACCGTTAAAAACGTCTATACCATTCATCGTTGCGCCGCGCGCCGGATGAAATGTATAACGATGTCCACGAGCAGTTTCACGAGCAGTGAGGAAAGGAGTAGTCATGAAACAAACCGTATATACCGCCAGCCCGGAGAGCCATCAGATTCACGTCTGGAGCCTCAATGCTGAGGGAAATCTGACATTGGTTCAGGTTGTTGATGCCCCGGGCCAGGTGCAGCCGATGGTGGTAAGCCCGAACAAAGAGTATCTCTATGTCGGCGTTCGTCCGGAGTTTCGCGTCCTGGCTTACCGCATTGCGCCAGATAATGGCGCGCTGACTTTCGCCGGTGAAACCGCGCTGCCGGGGAGCCCGACGCATATCTCCACCGACCATCAGGGCCGTTTTGTTTTCAGCGCTTCCTACAATCAGGGCTGCGTGAGCGTGACGCCATTGATTGACGGCCTGCCGGGCGAAACGGTCACCGTCGTCGAGGGGCTGGAAGGCTGTCACTCGGCCAATATTTCACCGGACAACCGCACGCTATGGGTCCCGGCGCTGAAGCAGGATCGTATTTGCCTGTTTAATCTGAGCGATGACGGCTATCTGGCCGCGCAGGAGCCGGCGGAAGTCACTACCGTGGAAGGCGCCGGTCCGCGGCACATGGTGTTCCATCCGAACCAGCAGTACGGCTACTGCGTGAACGAACTGAACAGCTCGGTTGACGTGTGGGAGCTTAAAGATCCGCACGGGAAAATTGAGTGCGTGCAGACGCTGGATATGATGCCGCCAGATTTCACCGGCGTGCGCTGGGCTGCGGATATTCATATTACGCCGGATGGCCGCCATCTGTATGCCTGCGATCGTACCGCCAGCATTATCACCATCTTCAGCGTTTCTGAAGACGGTAGCGTACTGTCTATTGAAGGCTACCAGCCGACCGAAGCGCAGCCGCGCGGCTTTAATGTCGATCACAGCGGTAAGTATCTGATTGCCGCCGGGCAGAAATCGCATCATATCGCGGTATATGAAATTGCCGGCGAGCAGGGGCTATTAAAAGAGAAAGGACGTTATGCCGTTGGTCAGGGCCCGATGTGGGTAGTGGTTAACGCGCATTAATTTGCTATTGATAGAAAAAAACCTCGCGCCGGCGAGGTTTTTTTATTCGGACTGACAGGCCTAAATATCATCCATCGTATAGCCGACGACAATTTCCAGCGTCTTACGAATCACATCCGCGGTAACCACGTTATCGGCGGTTTCCAGGGCATTGATCAACCATAAAATAAGCGCCTTATTGCTCAGATGCCCATCTGAGCTGAGGATACTGTCGATTGCCAGCGACATGACCGCAGATTCATCGACTAATTTATCTCCGGCGCTGCGGAAATATTCTGAGAGCGCTGTATCCTGCAGTCCTGCGTAAATATCTGATTGCTGATGCATAGTCTGTCTCATCATATTCTCACTTGTTTATTAAACTTGATCGGGGATCAGTGTATTTTATTGCCCGTCGGTTCGACGTTACTATCCACAACAACGGCTCTGTTTTCCCACTGGCCGTTAATCTTTTTAATGACTGGAGCGTGATTGCCGCGCGTCGTGAGTCTGACGCTAATTTCATCAATAACGGCAATAATTGCATTCCTTCGCTGGTGGTTCGTTTCCGCTGCCTGCATTAACCGAAGTTTGACTAGCAGCGTCGGAATATTAATTGGCCGGTTTGTTTTAAGAAGAGATAAAACTGCCTCGCCGATAATCTCATCGCTAACCCGATCTGATTGAGTGCTTTTCATCATCGTCCCTCTGCATGCCTCGTGTTCCTGTAAGCCAGGTCAGGTGCAGGCCGACAGTCAGCGTTTACTCCTGACGCTCAAACAGCAGGCCAATCAACGTTTGATAATGATCTTCTTCTTCGGGGGCTCGTGCGACGTCAAGACGGCTCAGTAACTTGGTGCAAAGCGCTTTGCGGTTCAAATGCCGCCCTTCGGTGAGAATGTCCATCACGATTTCGCCCAGCGTCTCCTGCTGAGAAGGTAACGATGCTTTGTTGAAATACTGGGCTATCGCGTTCGCTGTATCTGGAATGTAACCATTCTGCTGCATATGCGCTCCTTTAATTTCACTCATCTGTTAACTGTGAGTAAACTTATACAATAACTTGTAACTTGTACATAGCGTGTTGCGCAATAAATCGCGTTTAGAGTATAGTCTATTGAAATTTATTGATAAATTTATTGTTTTTTTATTTTGTGTAAAATTGCCATGAGGGTTCTAAGCGTGACAATCTGTACAAGATTATGCGGCCAGGCGGCGTCGTGTGTTCAATTTTTGTTAATATAAATACTTGTTTCGCAAGACGTATCGAACAGTAACTGCTACTGTGAATGCTTATACCTCTCATCTGGAACCGCTATGCTCACCACCATCATTTATCGCAGCCATATCTGCGACGATGTCTCATTCAAATCGCTCGAGTCGATGGTTGCTGCGGCTAACGAGAGAAATGGTCAGGCGGATGTCACCGGTATTTTACTTTTTAACGGCACGCATTTTTTCCAACTCATTGAGGGGCCGGAAGAAAACGTACAGCAAATTTATCGGCATATTTGCGCGGACCCGCGTCATTACAATCTGGTGGAGCTTCTGTGCGATTACGCGCCGTCTCGCCGTTTTGGTAAGGTCGGCATGGAGCTGTTTGATTTAAGGGAACACGATCGCGATGCGGTACTACAGGCCGTGCTGGATAAGGGGACGACAAAATATCAGCTGACTTACGACGACCGGGCGCTGCATTTTTTCCGTACCTTTGTCGAAGCGACGGAAAAAGAGAACTACTATGAAATTCCGTCAGCTGATAGCTGGGATTTTATTGCCGATGAGAGCTCGTTTTACCCGGCCGTGCCCTGTATCGACCGTGCTGAAACATGCTGTTTTGCTTTTCAGCCGGTGGTTGACCCTTTTGCCTGTGAAATAGTCTCCTGGGAAGCGCTGCTGCGTACCGTTGACGGAGAACCGCCTGCGGCCTATTTTGCCGGTTTGTCAGGCGATGAGATTTATGTCGCGGATTTGCAAAGTAAACGGGTTGCGCTGGCCATTGCTGGCAAATTAGGCCTGCGTGAACGTACCCTGACCATCAATCTGCTGCCGATGACGCTGGTGAAAGTGGCGGATGCGGTGCCATTCCTGTTAACGGAAATTCAGCGCAATGACCTGATTCCGGAACAGATAATTGTTGAATTCACCGAGCGTGAAGTGATTTCGCGGATGGATGAGTTTACCGATGCCGTACGCAAACTTAAGGGGGCGGGAATTCGCGTCGCTATCGATCACTTTGGCGCCGGTTTTGCCGGGCTATCGCTGTTGGCGCAATATCAACCGGATCGAATTAAAATCGACCAGCAGCTGATCCGCAACATCCATCGTGACGGGCCGCGCCAGGCTATCGTGCAGGCGATCATCAAATGCTGCCATTCACTGGAAATTGCCGTATCGGTGGTTGGCGTTGAGCAGGCGGAGGAGTGGATGTGGCTTGAGGCGGCGGGTATTTCTCATTTCCAGGGAAATCTGTTTGCCAGCCCGCGACTGGCTGGTCTGCCGGCAATCCTCTGGCCGGGGAAAATATGATCCATCCTGAGATAGCGTAAACGCACTTTCATCCTTTTTCCCGCACGCTGTGAGCTGCAACCTGATATCTTTATCTGTACAAGAAAAGAGAGTTGTACAGTATGCCTAAATTCGTTAGTTTAGGCGCTAAAGTATCAGGTTGAGATAAGGCGGCTTATGGCTTTTTACAGTATCGGTGAAGTAGCCGAGCGTTGCGGAATCAATCCGGTCACCCTTCGAGCCTGGCAGCGGCGTTACGGTTTGCTGAAACCGCAGCGTAGCGAAGGCGGGCACCGTCAGTTTGATGAAGAAGATATTCAGCGAATCGAAGAGATTAAGCGCTGGATAGAACGTGGCGTTTCAGTGGGCAAGGTGAAAGCGCTGCTGGAAGGCCAGCTACCTGCCGCACGCGATGAATCTGCCCAACTGCAAGAAGAGATGATGAGTATCCTGCGCTATATGCAGCCGGCAAAAATCCGCGCCAAAATCACCGCATTAAGCCATCAGTATCCTGTCGACACCCTGCTTGATAGCCTGTTTGCGCCGGTGCGCCAGCGGCTGAAGCTCGATCAAAACACCTCGCTGGTTATTAGCAGCATGCTGGATGGCATTTTGATTGATTGCGTGGCGCTGTTTTTAGCCGAGTCGCGTAAGAAAAATGGCAAGGAGACGCTGCTGGTGGGGTGGGGGAATGAAGACCGCACCGGCCTATGGCTGGAAGCCTGGCGCCTTTCGCAGCGTGGTTGGCACGTCAACGTGCTGGCGGAACCATTAGAATCTCCCCGCCCGGAACTGTTTCCTGGGCAACATATTTTCGTCTGGACCGGGCGCGCCGCCTCGCCGCTGCAGCTGGAGCTGCTGGGCCACTGGCAGGAGCAGGGCTTCAGTATTCACTTCCACGGTAACGAATAAAAAAACCTGCCTTGTAAGTGAGGCAGGTTTCTGTTTGCTTACGTCGCGCGTGCTTACAGATGGATTTGACTCCAGGACTTAAATGTTTCGCTACGGCTGATATTAAAGAAATCTGTCCTGCCGCTGCAGCCCAGTTTTTTTATCAGATTCAAACGGATTTGATAAATTGTCTTAATATGCAAGTTGAGCGAGCGGCCAATACTGGCAATGGCTTCGCCATTACTGATGAGCTGAATGACTTTCTTTTCTCGCTCGGTAAACTGCACCCGTTCACCAGGGGAGGTATGCGTTTTATAATACCGGGTGGGTTGATTGAGAAATGTTTTTAATTCTGCTGGCGTCGATCTGGCGGGGATGCGTAACATTGGCAATTCGCTGAGAAAATTAAGATCGTTGCCTTCGGTTAATAAAACAAAAACCGTCTCCCGGCGATTATATTTATGTTGTAATACCGAAAAATAACTGTCGCTGGTAAAAAAGACATACTTTTTACTGAAACACCTTTCTGGCAGCGTACGCAGAATGAGGCTAATGCCGCTCAGAAGATAGTGGTTGTCAATCCACAGGTCGTAGCGTTCGGAACAAATGTGCGTGTGTTTACTGAACATTTTGGTCTCCACGAAGCGGGTGGACGAATTAATGGTGAATACCGCGGCGTAGAATATCCAACGCCTGCAAATAGAGATCAGAAAGTATTTCATTACTTTCTGTTTGCAGTCGCTGGTTAATCTCGGTAATTAATTGAAGGTCATCAACTGTTTTATTTTCTTGCAATAAGCTATTTTCAATGTTTTTCAGCAATGCGCAGTTAGCAATAAACTGCACGGGAATTGTATTTTTGATGTGCATAACCCTGAATCTCCCACGCGAAAAATAAAAGCCGCTGGCGTAAACGATTTGCTCATCGTTTACGCCAAAACATTGCGGACAGGCAACGGTAAAGCAGGAACCACCTCAAAATAACCGCGGTATCGGCGCAGAGTGCTGACCCGAACGCCCGCGCAAAATCGAGCTACCCGTCAACTATAGACGCTCAGAACAAACTTGTACAAATTTCTGCGAAAAAATTTGTACACGTTAAATTTTTATTTGCCGAGTTAATTGTATTTTATTGATATTATTGAATTTGTTTTATTGTGTCATTGTACAATTAGAGCGGTGAATATCTCTGAAAAATGACCGGCGCTCACTGCTCGGGGTTATACTTGTCGGCCAAGAAGGTGAAGAAAAAGGGAATGCGATGAAACTATGGCCAATTCTGACCGGGGTAGCGGTATCGCTGGCGCTAGTCGCCTGTAAGACCCCCACGCCGCCTCGAGGTGTCAAACCGATAAACCACTTTGATGCCAGCCGTTATCTGGGGCGCTGGTATGAAGTCGCGCGCCTGGAAAACCGTTTTGAACGAGGTCTGCAGCAGGTGACGGCAACTTACAGCATGCGTGATGACGGCGGCATTCGCGTACTTAATCGTGGATTTGACCCGCGCAACAACCGCTGGCGTGAAAGCGAAGGCAAAGCCTATTTCACCGGCGCTTCCACCACGGCAGCGCTGAAAGTCTCGTTCTTCGGTCCCTTCTATGGCGGATATAACGTGATCGCGCTCGACGACGATTATCAATACGCGCTGGTGAGCGGGCCAAATCGCGACTATTTATGGCTACTTTCGCGCACCCCGGATATTCCGACCCACATCCGACAACAATACCTTGCCCTGGCCGCTGAGCTCGGTTTTGCGGTTAACAAACTGGTCTGGGTGCCGCAGGCGAAGGCTTAAACTATCGCCTGCCGCAGGGTGTGCGCCGCATCGTTGAGCGCGGGCGCCGGCATACGGCCGATCAGCGCAAACTGGTAGCCGCCGTGGCGCCACCAGCGCAGGTTCATGCCCTGTCGCTGCTCATTTTGCGGCGGCGAGGCGGTTTGCCGGGCGGCGGGTGAAATACAAAGCGCGACCGGGCCGTAACCGGTATGCAGCCAGAGGATTTGCGTGATCGAGGTACTTTCGTAACGCAGCATACGGACCATTTTCAGCTCCGCCTCAGGCAAGGCGAGCTGGCGTCGTTCTAGAAACAGTCCTGTATCCTGCGCCGAACGACGCAGGCCACGGTCGAGCATCTCGGGTGAATTATCCACATCGGCCACGGTTTCCGCGCTATATAGCGACATGTACTGGGCTTCAAGACGGCGAATATTCTCGTCATCGTCTTCCTGCGGCGCAGGCCGCCAGAAGTAACTTGTTGCGCTACCGATAACCAACAGGCCCAGTGAGGCGCCGATCAGCGCGCGACGGCTGAAGCGCGCCTGATTTTGCGCTTTACTTTCCGACCCGGTGAGGTAGGGCGCCAGTTTCGCCTGCATCCGCGCCACGGGCGCTTCATCAAGCAGGGCGGCGAAAGCATGTTGATAAGGCTGATGATTATTCATCAACGTGGCGGTGCGGCTGGCGAGCTGCGGGTCGCGGGCAAAGGTTTCGCTAAAACGGCGGGCGTCCTCCGCGCACATTTCGCCATCAAGCCAGGCGGCAATGGCCTCGTCCTGCCAGGGTGGGGAAAAGCGAATAGGGTTCATGAGCGTTTCTCCTGCGCCGGGGGCGAAACCGCCGGCGTTTTGGCCAGCGTTTCTCGCGCGGCGGCTAGCCGACTCATAATGGTGCCAATAGGTACCGATAGCGTCTCGGCGGCTTCCTGATAACTAAACCCCTCGACATACACCAAAAAGACGGCATTACGCTGCGCCTCGGGCAGTTGATTAACCCGCAGCATCAGTTGCCGATAGCGCCACTGCGTCTCGTCCTGCTCGCCCGGCTCAGGGGCGGCCAGCTCCTCACACTCGACAAACCCCTGGCCGAGGCGGACCTGGCGGGCGCGCAGCTCTGAAATCCAGATGGAGTGCAAAATGGAGAATAGCCACCTGTCGATGCGGGTGCCGGGGGTAAACTGCGCGCTCTTTTCGAGCGCGCGAAGGCAGGTGGCCTGCACCAGCTCCTCGGCGACGTCGCGGTTGTGCGAGAGTACGAGGCCGTAGCGCCACAGGCGAGGAAGATGGGCGGCAAGTTGGCTATCAACGATACGGTTAGCGATGTTCTTATCCTTATTGATTCTGGCGAATCACGACTATCAGGATTCAGGACGTCCGTTTATTGCCGACTGAAGATCGCGGTACTCTTCGCAGCTTTGGCCGCAAATGCCGGCAATCGCCGCCAGCTGCTGTTTGGCCAGATCGGGGCGTCCTTTAACCATCCATGCCTCGCCAAGGTATTCGCGGGCTTTCGCGTAGTCTGGTTTCAGCGCCAGCGCCCGCTGATAATAGCCAATTCCTTCATCGGTTCTCCCGAGCTTACGCGTGGCGTAGCCGCGATAGTTCCACGCCTCAGGCGTATTGGCGTTGTGCAGCGTATCCAGCAGGTTAAGCGCGGCCTGATATTCCCCTTTTTTCGCCAGATGCCAGGCATAATTGGTTTTATCTTCATCGCTAAGGCTGCTGGTTTTCTGCGGGACGCATTTTTGGCTCACGCTGTCGTAGGCCTCTCCGCTCGGGCAATCCGGGGTTTGTTTGCTCGGGCTGTTATCGCCCATGGCCAACGCCGCCGGGGTATATAACAAAAATAGCAGCGCCGGAACGACTAAGCGCCTGATGGGAGAAATTTGTGCGTTCATGGTGACCTCCAGGTGGGCGAGAGACGCGATAAGGCATCGCGTTGCCGGTTCTAAGGAGTAAACGCGCAAGCGGGGGGATTTATTCGCCGTTGGCGAAAATTATTAATTGGCGTTGTGGCGAGAGTATGCGTCGATAAGAAAAGCCCGCGCTCGGGGGGAGCGCGGGCCGATAATATTACTGTTTCGGAGCGGCAACCACAAAGCTGCCCACGCCGCGGTTGTTATATTCCCACATGCGGTTGAAGCCGTTGTCGTTAAGGTTACGCTGCGGGTGGCCTTTGTCATCCTGCGCGCCAACGTTACCGCTGAAGGCGCGGTTAGAGCCGACCGCCGCCGCCCACGGTTGAGCAATGTTAAAGCCTTCATTGATGACGCTATCGCGGATCACCACCTGGCCGTTGCTGTTGCCGTCTACGTCCAGCGCGCGGCCCAGTTGCGCGACGTTATCGCCGGACGCGGTGAAGCGGCTGTTGGTCGCCAGGAAGCCGTAGGTCACGCTTTTCAGCGTTGCCGGCGCGAAAACGTAGGCTTCTTTCTGCGTACGCGAGTTCACGACGCGGAAATCGGTATTATCAAATACCACCGCGCCGCGACCGGAAACGATATCCACATCGCCTTCAATATAGCTATTGGTCACCAGCGTGCGGGTTTGACGGTTGTCCTGCAGACGGTTCTGCACGCCGCTATTGGTCACAAAGAAGGTGTTCTGGCGGCCAAGAATGTTGACCTTGTTGATCTGCACCTGGTCGCCATCGCTGCGCAACGCCACCGCCTGGTGGGTACCGGCATCGACGCTATCGCCGAGATTGTTGGCGATAGTCAGGTTCTGCAGCTGCAGGCCATTGTTCTGCGACCAGAAGACCGCGGAACACATCACGCCCACGGTGGCGGCGGATTTGCTCTGGCAGCTGTCGAACATATACCACGCGGGCTTGCCCGGCATGTATTTGCCGCCCGGATTAACCAGATGACGCCAGCTATTGCGGTCCATTTCGGAATCAATCGCTTCGCTGATTTTGACGTCGACAGGGTTTTCACCGGTACCATAAATGGTCAGGGCCCCTGGCGCGGCAGGCACGTAGACGGTACCCGCATATTCGCCCGGCATAACGGCGATAAACAGACGACGGGCAGAGTGACGGGCAATCGCCGCATCGACCGCGGCCTGAATAGTCGTGTGGGTCACGCCCTGGGCGCCCGCCGGGCCGACAATGAAATCAGGCTGCGCCGGCAGGCTGATCGCGGATGGCGTCCAGGCGGCGGCATTCGGCGTCAGCGACTGGAAATAAGCTGCCTGAGTGAAGTTTTTCGCTTCATCGGCGCTAAGAATTGGCCGTGCGGTATTGCCCGGTGCAGTCTGCGTTGAGGGCTTTTGATCGGCAGGCGTCGAGCTACAGGCGGACAGCGTCACGCCGAAGGCCAGCGCCAGCGCCAGACGGGAAACGGAATATGTGTTCATGTTGCTCCGGGCGATAATATGCAAAGTTACATACCCTTTGTGCGCGACAGGGTATAAGTCCTTTAAAACCTGCTGTTTTATACTAACTTGAACGAAACGGGAAGATGCCAGTTCAAAAACTTCACTTCTTTACGCAACGCGAAGCGCTGACGGAACGTCTTTAGTCACAAAAAAATAACATTTACCCGCGCTTTTATTGACATTACCGGCGTTATGAAAATAAATGTCTATACAACCCATGACAAGTTGAACGCTATGACTGAAGCCACCTCTGAACTCGTTATCTGGCGAAACGCGCGTCTCGCCACCCTGAACCCTGATTATTGCCAACCGTACGGCCTGCTGGAGCGCCATGCGCTGCTGGTGCGTAACGGCCGCATTGAGGCGATCGTCGACGATGCTGATGCCCCGGCGGGGCGTCGTATCGACCTCGAAGGCCGGCTGCTGACGCCGGGCCTCATTGACTGCCACACGCACCTGATTTTTGGCGGTAGCCGGGCGCAGGAGTGGGAGCAGCGGCTGAACGGCGTGTCGTATCAAACCATCAGCGCCAACGGCGGCGGCATTAACTCCACCGTGCGCGCCACGCGCGAAAGCAGCGAAGCTGAACTACTGGCGCTGGCGCAGCCGCGTCTCGCTCGCCTGCTGCGTGAAGGGGTGACAACGCTGGAGATTAAATCAGGCTACGGTCTCGATCTGCAAAACGAACGCAAAATGCTGCGGGTCGCCCGAAAACTGGCCGACGACAACGGAGTGGAACTGTCGGCGACGCTGCTCTCCGCCCACGCCACGCCGCCGGAATATCATGGCGACGCCGATGGCTATATCTCGCTGGTCTGCGAGACCATACTGCCGACGCTGTGGCAAGAGGGGCTGTTTGAAAGCGTTGACGTCTTCTGTGAAAACGTCGGCTTCAGCCCACAGCAAACCGAGCGCGTCTTTCAGGCCGCGCAGGCGCTGGGCATTCCGGTAAAAGGCCACGTTGAGCAGCTCTCGTCGTTGGGCGGCGCTCAGCTGGTGAGCCGCTATCACGGGCTTTCCGCCGACCATATCGAGTATCTGACGGAAGAGGGCGTGGCGGCGATGCGCGAAAGCGGCACCGTGGCAGCCCTGCTCCCCGGCGCGTTTTACTTCCTTAACGAAACCCGCAAACCGCCGGTGGAACTGCTGCGCAAGTACCAGGTGCCGATGGCGGTGGCGACCGATTTCAACCCGGGCACCAGTCCCTTCGCTAGTCTGCATCTGGCGATGAACATGGCCTGCGTCAAGTTTGGTTTAACGCCGGAGGAGGCCTGGGCCGGGGTGACTCGCCATGCCGCGCGGGCGCTGGGGCGACAGGAGAGTCATGGTCAGCTGGCGGCGGGCTTTGTCGCAAACTTCGCCATCTGGGATGCCGAGCATCCGGTCGAGATGGTGTATGAGCCGGGGCGCGCGCCGCTCTGGGGGCGCGTGGTACGAGGAGAACTGCAATGATGCTGTGGCAAGCTACGCCCGCCAACCTTTGGCAGGGGCGTGATGATAGCGCGGAAGCGCCTAATGCGCTGCGCCTGTTCCAGACCATCGCCCGCGCGGAACGCTTCGCGCCGCAGGAGATGCCCGGCGATATCGCGCTGCTCGGCTTCGCCTGCGACGAAGGCGTACGGCGTAATAAAGGTCGTACCGGCGCCGGACATGGTCCGGAAACGCTACGCCGGGCGTTGGCCAATATGGCCAGCCATCAGGGCCATGACCGCTGCGTGGATATGGGCACGATTAGCGTCGACGGTGAACAGTTAGAAGCCGCGCATCAGGCGCTGCGCGAGGCGGTAGCCGCCTGTCAACGCGCCGGCAAACGCACGCTGGTGCTGGGCGGCGGCCACGAGACGGCCTTCGGCCACGGCGCTGGGGTACTGGATGCCTTCCCGGGCGAAAACGTGGGCATTATTAATCTCGACGCGCATCTGGATTTACGCTTTGCCGAATGCGCCAGCTCCGGGACGCCGTTCCGCCAGTTGGCGCTGGAGTGTGAAGCGCAGCAGCGAGGTTTTCACTATACCTGCATCGGCGTGAGCCGGGCGGCGAACACCCAGGCGCTGTGGGATGAAGCGGCGCGCCGCCAGGTGAATATAGTTGAGGATCTGGAGGTTCTGGAGGCCTTCGAAACTCGCGTGTTGCCGGAGCTTGAGCGCAATATCGCGCAATTCGACCGTCTGTATCTGACTATCGATCTCGACGTGCTGCCGGCGCGCGAAATGCCGGCGGTTTCCGCGCCGGCGGCGCTGGGCGTGCCGCTGGCGACCCTGCTGCGGATCGTAGAGCCGTTGTGCCGCAGCGGTAAGCTACAGGCGGTGGATTTGGTCGAGTTTAATCCGCAATTTGACATCGACGGACAGGGCGCTCGCGCGGCGGCCCGTCTGGCATGGCAAATCGCCCATTGGTGGCGCTAGCGATCCGCGCTATTATTTTCTTTTCGCCGCTCCGCTTATTACGCATAAGGAAAGCCAGGCCATGTTTGCACAACAACCTCGTTCCGCGCCCGCGCCTTTCTATGAAAAGGTGAAGCAGGCGATCAGCGAAAAGATCCACCGCGGCGAGTGGCGTCCGCACGACCGAATTCCCTCGGAGGCTGAACTGGTCGCCCAGTTCGGCTTCAGCCGCATGACCATCAACCGCGCGCTGCGCGAGCTGACGGATGAAGGCTTGCTGGTGAGGCTACAGGGCGTCGGTACCTTCGTCGCCGAGCCGAAAGGGCAGTCGGCGCTGTTTGAAGTGCGCAGCATAGCCGATGAGATTGCCTCCCGCCGTCACCAGCACCGCTGCGACGTGCTGCTTTTAGAGGAGACCGAAGCGGATGTTATCCAGGCGGAGGCGCTCAACGTCGCCGAAGGCACGCGTATCTTCCATTCGCTGATGGTGCATTTTGAAAACGAGGTCCCGGTACAAATCGAAGATCGCTGCGTCAATGCCGCGGTGGTGCCGGACTATCTATTACAGGATTACACCGCCACCACGCCGCATGATTATCTATCGCTCATCGCGCCGTTAACCGAAGGCGAACATATTGTCGAGGCGGTGCAGGCAACGTCAGAAGAGTGCGCGCTGCTGCGCATCATGCCGCACGATCCCTGTCTGCTTATTCGCCGCCGAACCTGGTCGACGACGCATATTGTCTCACACGCTCGCCTGCTGTTCCCCGGCGCGCGCTACCGTCTGCAGGGCCATTTCAGCTCGTAATTTCCCCTGGCGTCAGCAAAACGTGATTGCTGACGCAATATAACAAAATTGTATCATTTCTGTTAAATCCTGGCTTGCGTAGAGTTGTATAGACAAGTATATGTATCTACGTACACAACGTTAATTGTCAGGAGAAACCCCGATGTCGCAAAGCAAATATCGCCAGCTGGACGTACGTGCCCCGAGAGGCACGACGCTGACCGCCAAGAGCTGGTTGACCGAAGCGCCGCTGCGTATGTTAATGAATAACCTCGATCCCGATGTCGCCGAAAACCCGCATGAGCTGGTGGTCTATGGCGGTATTGGTCGCGCTGCGCGCAACTGGGAATGCTATGACGCTATCGTGAAGGCGCTGAAAAACCTGGAAAGCGATGAGACCCTGCTGGTGCAGTCCGGTAAACCGGTCGGCGTATTTAAAACGCATGAAAACTCGCCGCGCGTGCTGATCGCTAACTCCAACCTGGTTCCGCACTGGGCTACCTGGGAACACTTCAACGAACTGGATGCCAAAGGGCTGGCGATGTACGGCCAGATGACCGCCGGCAGCTGGATCTACATCGGTAGCCAGGGCATCGTACAGGGCACCTATGAAACCTTCGTCGAAGCCGGTCGCCAGCACTATCAGGGCAGCCTGAAAGGCCGCTGGGTGTTAACCGCCGGTCTGGGCGGCATGGGCGGCGCGCAGCCGCTGGCCGCGACGCTGGCAGGCGCCTGCTCGCTGAACATTGAATGTCAGCAGAGCCGCATCGATTTCCGTCTGCGTACCCGCTACGTGGATGAACAGGCCACTTCTCTGGATGACGCCCTGGCGCGCATCAAAAAATATACCGCCGAAGGCCGCGCTATCTCTATCGCGCTGTGCGGCAACGCCGCGGATATCGTTCCGGAACTGGTGAAACGCGGCGTGCGCCCGGATATGGTCACCGACCAGACCAGCGCCCACGACCCGCTGCACGGCTATCTGCCGAAAGGCTGGAGCTGGGAAGAGTATCAGCAGAAAGCCGAATCCGATCCGCAAGGTACTATCCTGGCGGCTAAACGCTCGATGGCCGATCACGTTCAGGCGATGCTGGCCTTTAATGAAATGGGCGTACCGACCTTCGACTACGGCAACAACATCCGCCAGATGGCGCAGGAAATGGGCGTCAGCAACGCTTTCGATTTCCCGGGCTTCGTGCCGGCGTATATCCGCCCGCTGTTCTGCCGCGGTATCGGCCCGTTCCGTTGGGTGGCGCTGTCCGGCGATCCGCAGGATATCTACAAAACCGACGCGAAAGTGAAAGAGATCATTAAAGATGATAAGCATCTGCACCACTGGCTGGATATGGCGCGCGAGCGCATCAGCTTCCAGGGACTGCCTGCGCGTATCTGCTGGGTAGGTCTGGAGTGGCGGCAGAAGCTGGGGCTGGCCTTTAACGAAATGGTGCGTAGCGGCGAAGTCTCCGCGCCGATCGTGATTGGCCGCGATCACCTTGATTCCGGCTCCGTCGCCAGCCCGAACCGCGAAACCGAAGCCATGCGCGACGGTTCGGATGCGGTATCCGACTGGCCGCTGCTCAACGCACTGCTTAACACCGCCAGCGGCGCGACCTGGGTCTCGCTGCACCACGGCGGCGGCGTAGGCATGGGCTTCTCGCAGCACTCCGGGATGGTTATCGTCTGTGATGGTACCGATGAAGCGGCGGCGCGTATCGCTCGCGTCCTGCATAATGACCCGGCGACCGGCGTAATGCGTCATGCCGATGCGGGTTACGATATCGCCATTGAATGTGCGGCGGAACAGGGTCTGAATCTTCCGATGGTTGCGGCAACGCAGGGGAACGCTAAATGAAATCTTTAACGCTAATTCCGGGGCAACTGAGCCTGTCGCAGCTCCGCGACGTTTACAGCCACCCGCTGAACATCACCCTCGATAGCAGCGCGTTTGCGGCAATCGATGAGAGCGTGGCCTGCGTCAACGCCATCCTTGCCGAAGGGCGGACCGCCTACGGTATTAACACCGGTTTTGGCCTGCTGGCCCAGACCCGTATCTCGACGGAAGATCTGGAGAACCTGCAGCGTTCACTGGTGTTATCCCATGCGGCGGGCGTTGGCGAGCCGCTGGACGATGATCTGGCGCGCCTGATTATGGTGCTGAAGATTAACAGCCTGTCTCGCGGCTTCTCCGGGATCCGCCTGAGCGTGATCCAGGCGCTGATTGGCCTGGTCAATGCCGGCGTGACGCCGTGGATCCCGGCGAAAGGTTCCGTCGGCGCCTCCGGCGACCTCGCGCCGCTGGCGCATATGTCGCTGACGCTACTTGGCGAAGGCAAAGCGCGGGTACGCGGCGGCGAATGGCTGCCGGCGACGGAAGCGTTACGTCAGGCGGGGCTGGAGCCGATTACCCTGGCGGCGAAAGAAGGTCTGGCGCTGCTGAACGGCACCCAAGCGTCGACGGCCTTTGCGCTGCGCGGCCTGTTCGAAGCCGAAGATCTGTTCGCCTCAGCGGTCGTTTGCGGAGCGTTAACCACCGAAGCGGCGCTGGGCTCGCGTCGTCCGTTCGATGCGCGTATTCATGAGGTACGCGGCCAGCGTGGCCAGATTGATGCGGCGGCGCTGTATCGCCACCTGTTGACCGATGACAGCGCGATTTCGCAGTCGCACCATAACTGCGCCAAGGTACAGGATCCGTACTCTCTGCGCTGTCAGCCGCAGGTGATGGGCGCCTGCCTGACGCAGATCCGCCAGGCGGCGGAAGTACTGTTAGCCGAAGCGAATGCGGTCTCCGATAACCCGCTGGTCTTTGCCGCCGAAAATGACGTCATCTCCGGCGGTAACTTCCATGCCGAACCGGTAGCGATGGCGGCGGATAATATCGCGCTGGCGATCGCGGAAATCGGCTCGCTCTCCGAGCGTCGTATCGCGCTGATGATGGACAGCCATATGTCGCAGCTGCCGCCATTCCTCGTGAAAAATGGCGGCGTCAACTCCGGCTTTATGATTGCTCAGGTCACGGCGGCGGCTTTAGCCAGTGAAAACAAAGCGCTGTCGCACCCGCATAGCGTTGACAGCCTGCCAACTTCCGCGAACCAGGAAGACCACGTCTCGATGGCGCCGGCTGCCGGTCGTCGCCTGTGGGCGATGGCGGAAAACACCCGCGGAGTGCTGGCCGTCGAGTGGCTGGCGGCGGCGCAGGGGCTGGATATGCGCGAAGGGCTGACCACCAGTCCGCTGCTGGAAGAGGCGCGTCATCTGCTGCGCGAACGCGTGCCGCATTATACCCAAGACCGTTTCTTCGCTCCTGATATTGAAAATGCCACCGAGCTTTTGGCCGCACGTCACCTGACGCGTCTGCTGCCTGCCGTATTGCCTGGCCTGAATTAATCACCGTTGTTCTCTGTACCCGCGTCGGGGGGATGTCATCCCCCCGGCCGTCCTACATCGCATATTTGTCGTCATATAAAAAAACCAGGACACCTGTATATGCAACAACAACACAAACCGCATCTGCTGCGCGGGCTGAATGCCCGACACATTCGTTTTATTGCGCTCGGTTCCGCTATCGGCACCGGGCTATTCTACGGTTCGGCCTCCGCCATTAAGGCGGCGGGGCCGGCGGTACTGCTGGCCTATCTGATAGGCGGCGCGGCGGTCTTTATGGTCATGCGCGCGCTGGGTGAAATGGCGGTGCGCAATCCGGTTTCCGGCTCCTTCGGCAGCTACGCTCGCCAGTATCTCGGGCCGCTGGCCGGATTTATTACCGGCTGGACCTACACCTTTGAAATGGTGATCGTGGCGCTGGCCGACGTCACCGCGTTCGGTATCTATATGGGGTTGTGGTATCCCGATGTGCCGCGCTGGATCTGGATCCTTAGTATCATCTTCTTTATTGGCGCGATGAACCTGTGCAACGTACGGGTGTTCGGCGAGATGGAGTTCTGGCTGTCGCTGATTAAAGTGGTGGCGATTATCGCCATGATGGCGGCGGGCGCGGGGATCATCTTCTTTGGCTTTGGCCATAGTTTCCCGGCCACCGGGCTGGAAAATCTGTGGAGCCATGGCGGCTTTGCGCCAAATGGCTGGCAGGGGATCATCGCCTCGCTTGGCATCGTGATGTTCGCTTTTGGCGGCGTGGAAATTATCGGCGTCACCGCGGCGGAAGCGCAGAACCCGAAGAAGGTTATCCCACAGGCCATCAACACCATTCCGCTGCGTATTATCCTGTTTTACGTCTGCACCCTGGCGGTGCTGATGGCGATATTCCCGTGGAATAGTTTTGGCGAGCAGGGCAGCCCGTTTGTGCTGATCTTCGATGGCCTCGGGATCCCGGCGGCGGCGACCGTGCTGAATATCATCGTGATTAGCGCCAGTATCTCGGCGATTAACAGCGATATTTTTGGCGCCGGGCGCATGATGTACGGTATGTCGAAAGAGGGGCTGGCGCCGAAGTGCTTCCAGCGGATCGCCAGCAACGGCGTACCCTGGATGACGGTCGTGGTGATGGGCGTGGCGCTGCTGGTGGCGGTGGTGCTTAACTATCTGATGCCGGAACAGGTATTTGTATTGATTGCCTCGCTGGCGGCGTTCGCCACCGTCTGGGTGTGGCTGATGATCCTGCTCTCTCATTTCTCAATGCGCCGCGGTTTGTCGGCCGAAGAGCGTAGTAAGATCGAATTCCCGATCCCCTTCTGGCCGGTTGGCCCGCTGTTGACGCTACTGTTTATGGGGCTGGTGATCGCCGTGCTGGGAATGGTGGAAGAGACGCGCGTGGCGCTGTTAGCCGGGCTGGTCTGGCTGGGGCTGCTGACGGTGGTGTGGTACGCACGCGTGCGTAAAACCGCGCTGCAGGTAGCCACTGAACAGTAAGGTCAATCTCCCCGGTGGCGCTGCGCTTACCGGGGCTACGTTTGGACCGTAGATACTGTTATCGGTTTGCAACGGTTTTGGTCGGGGAAAACATGTGCTTTGTGTTAATTCCGACACATTGCGCTCCCAATATTTCTTCTGCGTTATGTCCCTCATGGCGCAGGGAGCGCACAGGGGGCGGCCAGTCGCCGCCGCCCCCTGTACCCCCGGGCTCTGGCCGCCAAAATCGCCACTTCGTGGTACCTTCGACTTATCCCTGCAGGCTTCGGGTCGGGCCGAGGCAGCGTCCTTGCAAAACACGGCCCTCAGCCCGCATCCATGCGGGCTGCCCCGGCCTTCCGGGAACGTCTCAGCGATTTTGAGGCCGCCAACAACGGCAGTTTCAGCAAGCATGGTGAATAAATTAAAGGCAGGCCGCACGGACCGTAGGTCGGGTAAGCGCAGCGCCACCCGACAATATACCGGTGCCGCGAGTAGCCCGGATAAGGCGCAAGCCGCTATCCGGGGGGATAATTAACTGAACAGGGCGGTGATGGAAACGCTGGCGAGCGAATGGAAATGGACATTAAAGCCGACCATCGCGCCGCTCGCCTCGGCATCGACATCAATCTTATCGATATCCAGCGCGTGCACGGTAAAAATGTAGCGGTGGGTTTCACCCTTCGGCGGCGCGGCGCCGCCATAGCCTGCTTTACCAAAATCGGTGCGGGTCTGAATGGCCTCTTCCGGTAGCTCCGCCTGACCGGAACCGGCCCCCTGCGGCAAAACCCGAGTATCGGCAGGCAGGTTGGCTACCACCCAGTGCCACCAGCCGGAGCCGGTCGGCGCATCCGGGTCGTAGCAGGTAACGACAAAGCTTTTAGTTCCCGCAGGGACGTCGTCCCACATCAGATGCGGCGAAAGATTATCGCCATCGTACCCCATACCGTTGAATACGTGACGATTAGGCAGCTTGCCGCCGTCTTGCAGATCGTGACTGGTCAGTTTCATGCTTCATCCTCGTTGATAATGCGCTGATTAACAAAGAAGTGTAGCCTTCCCGACGGCGCAATTCCGCTGTTTATTCGCTAAAAAATGTTTCTTCCCGTACCGCCGCGTTGACCGAACGGGTCAGGCGAGTCAGCTGTTGTGGGCTGATGACATACGGCGGCATCAGGTAAATCAGCCGGCCAAATGGGCGGATCCACACCCCTTGTTCAACGAAAAAGCGCTGCAGAGCGGCCATGTTGACCGGATGACGGGTTTCAACCACGCCAATCGCGCCCAGTACGCGCACGTCGGCGACCCATTCTGACTCTCCTGCCGGAGCCAGTTCGGCCTTCAGCTGGGCTTCAATCGCCGCCACCTGCTGTTGCCATTCGCCGCTCTCCAGCAGGCGCAGGCTTTCGCTTGCCACCGCACAGGCCAGCGGATTGCCCATAAAGGTGGGGCCGTGCATAAAGCAGCCGGCTTCACCATCGCTGATGGTTTCAGCTACCGTTCGGGTGGTTATAGCGGCGGAAAGGGTCATGGTACCGCCGGTCAGCGCTTTACCCAGACACAAAATATCGGCGGAAATGCCAGCGTGTTCACAGGCGAACAGTTTGCCGGTACGGCCAAAGCCGGTGGCAATCTCATCGGCGATCAGCAAAATCCCTTCCCGGTCGCACATTTTACGCACTCGCTTCAACCACTCCGGGTGGTACATGCGCATCCCGCCGGCGCCCTGGACTATCGGTTCGAGGATCACCGCGGCGATTTCGTGGCGATGCGCGGCCATCAGGCGGGCAAACGGCACCATATCCATCTCATCCCACTCGCCATCGAAGCGGCTTTGCGGCGCGGGGGCAAACAGGTTATCCGGCAGGTAGCCCTGCCACAGGCTGTGCATCGAGTTCTGCGGATCGCAGACCGACATCGCGCCAAAGGTGTCACCGTGATAGCCGTTGCGGAAGGTCAGGAAACGACGGCGCGGTTGGCCTTTAGCCTGCCAGTACTGCAGCGCCATTTTCATCGCCACTTCTACCGCCACCGAACCGGAATCGGCGAGGAAAACGCACTCCAGCGATTCCGGCGTCATCGCCACCAGTTGGCGACATAGCGCCACCGCCGACGGATGGGTGATCCCGCCGAACATCACGTGCGACATCTGGTCGATCTGCGCTTTCATCGCCGCATTCAGGCGCGGGTGATTGTAGCCGTGGATCGCCGCCCACCAGGATGACATGCCATCAATCAGCTGTTCGCCGCCGGCGAGGGACAGCTCGCAACCGTGGGCGGAAACCACCGGGTAGACCGGCAGGGGGGAAGTCATAGAGGTGTAGGGGTGCCAGATGTGGCGCCGATCGAAAGCGAGATCGTCCAGTGTCATAAGCGACTTGTAAACCATTTTGAAAACATTTAGGTTTACGAGTATAAACCGAACCGCAAATTAACAAAACCTTTTTGGAGAGGCCAATGGCTCACCACGCACGCTGGACAATGTCGCAAGTTACTGAGTTATTTAATAAACCACTCATCGATCTGCTCTTTGAAGCGCAGCAAATCCACCGTCAGCATTTTGACCCGCGTCAGGTGCAGGTCAGTACGTTGCTGTCGATTAAAACCGGCGCTTGTCCGGAAGACTGTAAATATTGCCCGCAAAGCGCACGCTACAAAACCGGTCTTGAATCCGAGCGCTTGATGGAAGTCGAGCAGGTGCTGGAATCAGCGCGTCAGGCGAAAAACGCCGGCTCGACCCGCTTCTGCATGGGCGCGGCGTGGAAGAATCCCAATGACCGCGATATGCCGTATCTGGAGCAGATGGTCAAAGGCGTGAAGGCGCTTGGGCTAGAGTCGTGCATGACGCTCGGTACCCTTACCGATAGTCAGGCACAGCGCCTGGCCGGCGCGGGGCTTGATTACTACAACCATAACCTCGACACCTCACCGGAATTTTACGGCAACATCATCACCACCCGTACCTATCAGGAACGTCTGGATACGCTGGATAAGGTACGCGATGCCGGGATTAAAGTGTGCTCCGGCGGCATTGTCGGGTTGGGGGAAACCGTGAAAGATCGCGCCGGGCTGCTGCTGCAGTTGGCTAATCTGCCAACGCCGCCGGAAAGCGTGCCAATCAATATGCTGGTGAAGGTTAAGGGTACGCCGCTGGCGGATAACGACGATGTCGACGCCTTCGATTTCATCCGCACGATCGCCATTGCGCGCATCATGATGCCAACCTCCTACGTGCGTCTGTCCGCCGGGCGCGAGCAGATGAACGAGCAGACCCAGGCGATGTGCTTTATGGCCGGGGCTAACTCGATTTTCTATGGCTGCAAGCTACTGACGACGCCTAACCCGGAAGAAGATAAAGACCTGCAGCTGTTCCGCAAGCTGGGGATCAATCCGCAGCAGACGGCGGTGCTGGAAGGCGATAATGAGCAGCAGCAGCGCCTGGAGCAGGCCTTACTCACCCCCGACACAGAGGAATACTACAACGCGGCGGCGCTATGAGTTGGCAGCAACGAATCGATCGGGCGCTGGACGAACGGCGGGCGGCGGATGCTTTCCGCCGCCGCCTGCCGGTAAGCCACGGCGCCGGACGCTGGCTGGAGCGTGAAGGGGAGCGCTGGCTAAACTTCTCCAGTAATGACTACCTGGGCCTGAGCCAGCATGGCGCGATTATCGCCGCCTGGCAGCAGGGGGCGGAACGTTATGGCGTCGGTTCCGGCGGGTCGGGCCACGTTAGCGGCTATAGCGAGGCGCATCGCGCGCTGGAAGAGGAACTTGCCGACTGGCTGGGCTATCCGCGCGCGTTGCTGTTTATCTCCGGCTTTGCCGCGAATCAGGCGTTGATTGCTGCGCTTGCGGAAAAAGACGATCGGATTGTGGCCGATCGCCTGAGCCATGCCTCCCTGCTGGAGGCGGCAAGCCTCAGCCCGGCGCAGCTGCGCCGCTTTACCCACAATGACCCGCAACAGCTCGCTCAACTGCTGGCGAAACCGCTGGACGGCCAGCAGTTAGTCGTTACCGAAGGGATTTTCAGCATGGACGGCGACAGCGCGCCGCTCGCTGATATTCAGGCGGCAGCCCGCAGCGCCGGAGCATTATTTCTGGTTGATGATGCGCATGGAATCGGGGCGATTGGCGATGAAGGGCGAGGAAGCTGTCATACGCAGGTGGTTCGTCCGGAGCTGCTGGTGGTCACCTTCGGCAAGGCGTTTGGGGTGAGCGGCGCGGCGGTACTGTGCAGTGAATCGATGGCCGATTATCTGCTGCAGTTTGCCCGTCATCTCATCTACAGCACCGCGATGCCGCCGGCGCAGGCGGTAGCGTTAAGCGCGGCGTTGCGGATCATTCGTAGCGATGAGGGCCAGCAGCGGCGGGAAATCTTGAGCGCCCGCATCCGTCAGTTCCGCGCAGGAATGGGCGATGTTTCGCTGGGCCTGACCGATTCCCGGAGCGCGATTCAGCCGTTGATCGTCGGCGATAACGCGCGAGCGCTGGCTCTGGCATCCAGCCTACGCGAGGCCGGCTGTTGGGCTACCGCCATTCGTCCGCCGACGGTTCCTGTCGGCGGCGCGCGTCTGCGCCTCACTTTGACCGCCGCTCATCAGGCTGAAGACATTGCGCGTTTACTGGAGGTGCTGCATGGCTACGGTGAATAAGCAGGCGGTGGCCGCGGCGTTTGGTCGGGCGGCCAGCGGCTATACGCAACATGATGAGCTGCAGCGCCACAGCGCCGAATTGCTACTGCGCCAGTTGGCGAAAGGTGATTTCCCCGAGGTGCTGGACGCCGGTTGCGGCCCTGGCAGCATGAGCCGTTACTGGCGCGAAGCAGGAAGCGAAGTTACCGCGCTGGATCTTTCCGCCGGGATGTTGGCGCAGGCGCAACGCAACGGCGCCGCGCAGCATTATCTGCAGGGCGATATCGAAGCGCTGCCGCTGCCGGATGCCTGCTTCGATCTGGCATGGAGCAACCTGGCGGTGCAGTGGTGTGACGAGCTAAGCGCGGCAATCGGCGAGCTGTGCCGGGTGGTGCGGCCCGGCGGGCGAGTAGCGTTCACCACGTTGCTCGCCGGATCGCTACCGGAACTCAATCAAGCGTGGCGGGCAGTCGACGACCATCCCCATGCCAACCGTTTTCTTAGCGAACGGGCGGTAAGGGCGACGCTGAGCGGCCTGCGCGCCGAAGGCGTCGTGCATCAGATTAGCTTACCGTTCGCCGACGCGTTAAGCGCCATGCGCTCGCTAAAGGGGATTGGCGCAACCCACTTACATCAGGGCCGGACGTCTGCGCCGCTTAGCCGCGGCAAGCTGCGCGAACTGCAGCTTGCCTGGCCGCAACAGCAGGGCCAGTGCCCGCTGACGTATCATCTTTTTACAGGAGTCATTGAACGTGACTAAACGTTTCTTCGTCACCGGAACCGATACTGAAGTCGGTAAAACCGTCGCCAGCAGCGCGCTGCTGCAGGCGGCGAATCAGCTGGGATTTAACACCGCAGGCTATAAGCCGGTGGCTTCCGGTAGCGACATGACCGCAAATGGGTTACGCAATGAAGATGCGCTGGCCCTGCAGCGCAATAGCCGGGTGGCGCTGCGCTATGAACAGGTTAACCCTTATACCTTTGCCGAGCCGACCTCGCCGCATATTATTAGCGCCGATGAAGGGCGACCAATCGCCGCGACGACGCTTTCCAACGGCTTGCGCGAACTTGAGCGCCTGGCAGACTGGGTGCTGGTGGAAGGGGCGGGCGGCTGGTTTACGCCGCTCTCGGAAACTCTGACCTTCGCCGACTGGGCGCAGCAGGAGCAATTGCCGGTGATTTTAGTGGTTGGCGTCAAACTCGGCTGTATCAATCACGCGATGCTCACCGCCCAGGCGGTACGCGAAGCCGGGCTGCCGCTCGTGGGCTGGATCGCCAACGATATCCAGCCGCCGGGTAAACGCCATCGCGAATATCTGCAAACCTTAACGCGGGTATTGCCAGCGCCGCTGCTGGGGGAAATTCCCTGGCTTGCCGACGCATCGCAGCGTAAGGAACTCGCGCAGTACCTGGATCTGAGCCCACTGCAATAACCCCCATAAGCCTGCGAGGCGGCTCTATTTTTTGTTGACAGGACGATGAAATGTGGTCCAGGAAACGCAAAAAATCCAGCCGTCTTTAGCTGATAAATATCAAAAAAAATTCGATAATTTTTTTTAGCCGCGGGCTTTGGTCCGATGAGACTTTTCTGCCGGGTGGCAGACCTCGCGGCCTGCAGACAGTTATCCACTATTCCTGTGGATAACCTTGTGTATTAGAGTTAGAAAACTTGCGGTAAGCTAGAGAGTACGCGGCCTGCGAGCAAATTGGCGCGAAACCCGTCTTTTGGTAAATTATGTTTTATTTCAGCAAGTTAAATAAAAGCAATGGCTGTCAGAAAAGTGTCACCGGCTGCCATAAAAGATTCATTACCTTGCTTGACAAATGTTAAATGATAAATGTTTCTGGGGATAACCACACAGGCTGGTGGATTATTCCGCAAAGCGCGCATTTTACGCCCGCCCTCAGAGTACAACGCGTCCGTTTACCGCCATACAATAATGCGATACTGTTTTTATATCCAGTATTATTTATTGGCAAAAGTCAAACTGAAGGGTAGAATTAAACACCTGCTGGCCAATCCCATCTTCAGGTCCTGAAATATGAGCAAACCGTTCAAGCTGCACTCCGCATTCCGTCCTTCCGGCGATCAGCCCGAAGCCATCCGCCGCCTGGAAGAGGGGCTGGAAGATGGCCTTGCGCATCAGACCCTGCTTGGGGTAACCGGTTCGGGGAAAACCTTCACCATCGCCAACGTTATCGCTGATTTACAGCGCCCGACGATGGTGCTGGCGCCGAACAAAACCCTGGCGGCGCAGCTGTATGGCGAGATGAAAGAGTTCTTTCCCGAGAATGCGGTGGAGTATTTTGTCTCCTACTACGATTATTACCAGCCTGAAGCCTACGTTCCGAGCTCGGATACCTTTATCGAAAAAGACGCCTCGGTGAACGAACACATTGAACAGATGCGTCTGTCGGCCACCAAAGCGCTGCTTGAACGGCGCGACGTGGTGGTGGTGGCTTCGGTTTCCGCCATCTACGGTCTTGGCGATCCGGATCTGTATCTGAAGATGATGCTACACCTGACCACCGGCATGCTGATTGACCAGCGGGCGATCCTGCGTCGGCTGGCGGAACTGCAATACACCCGCAACGATCAGGCCTTCCAGCGCGGCACTTTCCGCGTGCGCGGCGAGGTTATCGATGTCTTCCCGGCGGAATCCGATGATATCGCGCTGCGTATTGAACTGTTTGACGAAGAGGTCGAACGGCTATCGCTGTTTGATCCGCTGACCGGCCACGTGGAATCGTCCATTCCACGCTATACCATCTATCCGAAGACCCACTACGTTACGCCGCGTGAGCGTATCGTTCAGGCGATGGAAGAGATCAAAGACGAGCTGGCTGACCGCCGCAAGGTACTGCTGGCGAACAACAAACTGCTTGAAGAGCAGCGGCTGAGCCAGCGCACTCAGTTCGACCTCGAAATGATGAACGAGCTGGGATACTGCTCGGGAATTGAGAACTACTCGCGCTTTCTCTCCGGCCGCGGGCCGGGCGAGCCGCCGCCGACGCTGTTCGACTACCTGCCGGCGGATGGTCTGCTGGTTATCGATGAATCGCACGTGACTATCCCGCAAATCGGCGGTATGTACCGCGGCGACCGGGCGCGTAAAGAGACGCTGGTGGAATATGGCTTCCGCCTGCCGTCTGCGCTGGATAACCGGCCGATGAAGTTCGAAGAGTTTGAAGCGCTGGCGCCGCAGACTATCTACGTTTCGGCGACGCCGGGCGCCTATGAGCTGGAAAAATCCGGCGATGAGGTGGTAGATCAGGTCGTCCGCCCAACCGGGCTGCTGGATCCGGTCATCGAGGTGCGGCCGGTGGCGACGCAGGTCGACGATCTGTTATCTGAAATCCGTACCCGTGCGGCGATTAATGAGCGCGTACTGGTGACGACGCTGACCAAACGCATGGCGGAAGATTTAACCGAATATCTGGAAGAGCATGGCGAGCGGGTGCGCTATCTGCACTCAGATATCGATACCGTCGAGCGCATGGAAATTATTCGCGATTTGCGTCTTGGCGAGTTCGACGTGCTGGTGGGTATCAACCTGCTGCGTGAAGGGCTGGATATGCCGGAAGTATCGCTTGTGGCGATACTTGATGCCGATAAAGAGGGTTTCCTGCGTTCCGAGCGATCGCTTATCCAGACCATCGGCCGCGCGGCGCGTAACGTGAACGGCAAGGCGATCCTTTACGGTGATAAAATTACGCCATCGATGGCGAAGGCGATCGGTGAAACCGAACGCCGCCGCGAGAAGCAGCAGCGTTATAACGAAGAGCACGGTATTGTGCCGCAGGGGCTGAATAAGAAAGTGGTCGATATTCTGGCGCTGGGTCAGAACATCGCGAAGACCAAAACCAAAGGCCGCGGCAAAGCCCGTTCTCCGGTGGAAGCCGATAGCGTCGAACTGACGCCGAAAGCGCTGCAGCAGAAGATCCACGAGCTGGAAGGGCAAATGATGCAGCACGCGCAGAACCTTGAGTTTGAGGAAGCGGCACAGATTCGCGATCAATTGCATCAGCTACGCGAACTGTTTATTGCGGCATCGTGAGGGCGATACGGGGAACGGTTAAAAAATGGCGGCAATGCGTAATTTGCAATTGCCGTCACGCTATTTTCTTAGGATCTTAATGTTGGCTTAATTTTCTTCAGCCAAACTATCCTCAGTTTAATGAGGATAGCGCCATGCAAAAACTGACCAACCGTGAATATCTGGCCATTGCGACCGCCTTTGTGATAGTGGTCGCCTTCTTACATCAATGGGTATTAACCTTCTGACGCGAACTGCGTGGGAACAGCACCCAGGCGCGGACGCCCGGTCCGGGTTGACGGTTATGTAAAAAGAATTGCGCATCGTGCAGTTGAGCGATGCGGGTGACAATGCTTAAACCGAGACCTATTCCACCATAGCGGCTATCCATACGGACAAACGCTTTACTCAGTTCGCCGCTCTTGGCCTCATCAATGCCCGGCCCTTCATCTTCAACTGCCAGAATCGGCGTATTTCCCGGTTTTACCGAAATCTTAATCTTCGACCCCACGGGGCTATAGCGGTGCGCATTCTCCACCAGATTGCGTAAAATCACCCGCGCTAACGTCGCATCCCCGGAAATGAGATCCTCGCCGGCGCCGCTTTCTATCTCCAGCGTCTGCTGGCGCGCTTCGAGCATTGTTTTCAGCTCATCCTGCAGAGGCTCCACCACATCTTCGTGCAAATGCACCTGCTGGTAACTCCCGGCGGAAAACGACTGCCCGACGCGCGCCAGTTGTAGCAGCTGCGAAATGCTGTTGGTCATCTGATCGAGGCGTTGAATTAACGGATCAACGCTGACGCCGTGAACCTTCGCCAGCAGTTCCAGATGCAGGCGCAGCCCGGCAAGAGGGGTACGAAGTTCGTGGGCGACGTCGGCGGTAAACAGACGCTCGCGATCGAGCGTCAGGGTCAGCCGCGACACCAGTTGGTTAATCGCCATGGTTACTGCGGTTACTTCCGGCACCGACTCCTGCAGAATAATGGGTTGCAGATTATCCGGCGTCCGGCTTTCCAGCTCGCTCTGCAGATTTGATAGCGGACGGGTGATTTTCTTCACCGCCACCAGGCTGATATACAGCGCCAGACCGATGATCAGCAGGCTGGGCACCAGCAGGCTGGCGACCGCCTCGCGTACCTCATGCTCGACGTGCCTTTGATTGTTATGACCCTCAATGGCGCTGGCAACCAGCAGCTGGATTTGCTCTTTGCTTTCATGCCATAGCCAAAATACGCTGATCAGCTGGCAGACCACCAGAATCGCGCCGATGGTCAGCAGCAGGCGGTGGCGCATGGTCCAGGTTTCGGTCGCAAACAGTGCCATAGCGTTATTCTGACTCCGTATTATTCACCAGCATGTAACCAAAGCCGCGGACGGTGCGGATCCGCGCTTTACCAATCTTGTCGCGCAGATTATGGATATGCACTTCGAGGGTATTGGTGGCCGGTTCGTTATCCCAGCTGTAGATATCATTGTAGAGAATTTCGCGATGCACCGGGCTGCCGGCCTTCATCATCAGGCGCGAGAGCAGGGCATACTCTTTTGGCGTCAGCTCCAGCGATTCGCCGGCCAGC
Organism: Klebsiella sp. 141240; assembly: GCF_050600805.1. Lineage (NCBI taxonomy): Bacteria > Pseudomonadati > Pseudomonadota > Gammaproteobacteria > Enterobacterales > Enterobacteriaceae > Klebsiella > Klebsiella sp. 141240. The sequence goes on from NZ_JAQIRK010000002.1 coordinate 509,176, forward strand.
CACACCTGACGGCGGGTAACATTAAGGCGCAGGTTGCCGACGGTCAGCTCATTATCGCCCTGATTATTATGGCGACGCAGCAGCGCGCGAATACGGGCGTTGAGCTCTTCAAGCGCGAAAGGTTTCACCAGGTAATCGTCAGCGCCGGTATCCAGCCCGCTGATGCGGTCGCCCACGGTATCGCGAGCGGTGAGGATGAGCACCGGCTGGGTGAATTTCTCCCGGCGCATACGCGCCAGGAAATGCAGACCGTCTTCATCCGGCAGGCCCAGGTCGAGCACCACCAGACTGTAATGGTTGCTGGCTAACGACAGCGCGGCTTCGTGCGCGGTGGCGACGCCATCGCAGACGTAGCCTTCGCTTTGCATGGCCAGGATTAACCCTTGTAACAGGAGCGCATCGTCTTCAATGACTAAGATTTTCATCTGCCGGTCTCTCTACATGGCGTTAAAAGGTCGTCTTTTGCCTGATACTCGCGGGTGTCTACCCCGAGCAGGCCAAGCAGGGTAGAGAACAGATTATCTTGAGAATAATCGTTCGTCTTAGCCTGTTGTTGCAAACACTGGCTGGATACGCCATAGCGTTGCTGATAATCCGGCGACAGCCACAGCAGCATCGGCACGTGTTTTTGCGTGTCCGGCGCTATGGAGTACGGCAGACCATGTAAATACACGCCGTCTTCACCCAGCGATTCGCCGTGGTCAGACAAATACACCAGACTGGTGGTAAATTTATCCTGTTTTGATTGCAGCAATTTTATCGCTTTATCAACTACATAGTCGACATACAAAATGGTGTTGTCGTAGGTATTGGTCAACTGTTGTTGCGTACAACTTTGGATTTCATTGGTATCGCATGTCGGAGTGAATTTTTTGAATTCAGCCGGATAGCGGTTGTAGTAGGTTGGGCCATGGCTACCAATGGTGTGCAGAACGATAATGCCATCCTGCTGTAAATTATCGATATAGCTATCCAGATTATGGAACAGCACGTCATCGTAGCACTCGCCATCAATGCACTGGCCGCTGAGGTTCAGGTTGGTGACGTTTTGGTGCGGCACGCGGTCGCAGGCGCCTTTACAGCCGCCATCGTTGTCGTTCCACAGCACCTGTACACCGGCGCGTTGCAGAATATCCAGAACGCCTTCCTGATGGTGCGCCAGTTCTTCATCGTAATGCGCGCGCGGCATATTGGAGAACATGCAGGGGACGGAAACCGCGGTTGCGGTGCCGCAGGAGGTGGTTTTCGGGAAGTACACCACATCGTCCTGCTTCAGACGCGGGTTAGTCTCGCGATCGTAGCCGCCCAGCGAGAAATTCTCGGCGCGTGAGGTTTCTCCAAGCACCACGATGGTCAGATTTTTACGCGCGCCGTTATGCATCACCGCTTTCTGTTTGGCATCTTCGCCAATCTTCACCAGCGGCAGGTTATCCATCCGATTATGCGCATACCATGAGTTCAGCGCCACAATGCTGTTGGATGGACTCAATGATTTCACCAGCTCTTTATTGTTACGGAATACCGACGCGTAATCTTTGTAGAACAGCGCCGCCACCAGCACAATGAGCAGCGCTGAAACGGCGATATTGAGCAGGCGCATCGCCGCGCCGCGCCAGAAAGAGGCCGGTTTGCGAATTTTAATCCACCAGGCGACCAGAACCATCAATATCCCGGAGAGACCCAGCACGATGACCATTTTCGTCGACAGCAGGGCAAAACTTTCCGCAGGCGTCGTATCGAAGATATTAGCGATCATCGAACGGTCAATCACCACGCCGAAGGTCCAGATAAAGTACTGCGCCGAGGCGCTCAGCAGAATAAACAGGCTGATGACCACCCGGTCGAGTTTTAAGAACGAGGCGAGGGTGGTGATGATGTTCATCACGCAAATTGCCACGATCGGCATGCTGAGGAAAACCAGCCAGTTATGGAGATTGTTTACCGGCAGTAGCGGGAAAACCTGGCGATAAAAGGCCAGGTTAAGAAAGATACCGATATAGCAAGCAAAGAGAATCAAATAAGCCGTGCGGCCGAGTACCGGCCGACGTAAAGAAATAAACGACATAACGAATACCCGTAGTAGGAGATGCTCGTTATGTTGACAGCGTTATTTTAAGACAACCTTAAGATTTTAATCTGAGGCGTCATCTTGTTTAAAAGGGGGCCGGTTGAGGATTAACCTAATGCCTGAATAGCGTGTTCCAGCGCCTGGCGCAGCAGCACGCGGTCATGACGATAGGTGACATCGCTGGCGTCCAGCGCGGTCTGAATCACCAGTCGTTCTTCCATACCCTTAACATCGGCTTTCGGCCCGACGATGGCGGCATCAATCACTTTTTTGCCGACGTAATGTTCCAGAATAGTCATTCTGTCCGCCAGCGTCAGATTGGCGGCTGGGCTATGTTCCTTACCCAGGTTATCGATAAACACCATGGGCGCCGGGGTCCGCCGCAGCGCCTGGGCCATTTCGTCGAGCAGTAAAATCGGCAGCAGGCTGGTGTAGAAGCTCCCTGGCCCAATCAGGATCAGATCGGCCTCGGCGATGGCCTCAACCGCTTCGCGAGTCGCCGGCACCGGTGGGCTGAGCATCAGTTCCTGAGGAACGTGATCCAACTGATCGATATTCACTTCGCCATACACTTCATGGCCTTCATGATCGAGCGCCACCAGATCGACCGGTTGTTCCGACATCGGAATCAGGAAAGCATCCACTTTAAGCAGATTTCTGATCAAATTGATCGCCTCTAAAGGCCGCACGCTCAGGTGATCCAGCGCCTTTAACATCAGATTTCCGAGATTATGCCCGGAAAGCTCGCCATTGCCGCCAAAACGATACTCAAACATCGCGGAAGCGACGCTGGGTTCGGCGATTAATTGATTAATGCAGTTGCGCATATCGCCCCAGGCGATCCCCCCTTCCGAGCGGCGAATTCGCCCCGTTGATCCGCCGTTATCGGTGGTGGTCACGATGCCGGTCAGGCGTGAGCCGAGCGACGAGAGCGACGACATCACCCGCCCCAAACCGTGGCCTCCGCCAAGGGCGACGACGCGGTCCAGATCGGCGAAAGTGCGATTGCGCATACGAATTCCTTCTGTTCAATGTTCGGGTTTAGCGTCTCCGATCTACCCCTAAAAGATAATGCCCGGTTTCCGTCAAACTGACCGATATCAATGTTAAAGTGTGATTTTTGGCTATTCTGTACTGAAAATGCAAGATATTAGCGATATATAGATGATTATATAGCGAAAATGAAAATGGCGAAACCATCGTGAAAGCGCTACTATCGGCATAACCCACTAACACTCTAGCCTTAGTACCTGTGTCGCAAGATATGGTGCTCTGGCCGCGGCAGCCGCGCTGTCGCCAGGGCGTGGAAAGAAATGACCACGCCTCCCGTACTTGGAAAGGTGTATATGGCCTCACAGCTTACTGATGCATTTGCGCGTAAGTTTTATTACTTGCGCCTGTCGATTACCGACGTGTGTAACTTTCGTTGCACCTACTGCCTGCCGGACGGCTACAAGCCCGGCGCCGTGACCAACAAGGGCTTTCTTAGCGTAGACGAAGTGCGACGCGTCACGCGCGCTTTTTCCGCCCTGGGCACGGAAAAAGTCCGCCTTACCGGCGGCGAACCCTCTTTACGTCGCGACTTTACCGAGATTATTGCCGCCGTGCGTGAAAACAGCGCGATTCGTCAGATTGCGGTGACCACCAACGGTTATCGTCTGGCGCGCGATGTCCAACGCTGGCGCGATGCCGGGCTGACGGCGATTAACGTCAGCGTTGATAGCCTCGACGCTCGCCAGTTCCATGCCATTACCGGTCAGGATAAATTCCAACAGGTGATGGACGGCATTGACGCTGCGTTTGCCGCCGGCTTTGAAAAGGTAAAGGTCAACACCGTGCTGATGCGTGATGTCAACCATCACCAGCTCGATACCTTCCTCGCGTGGATCAAACCACGTCATATTCAACTGCGTTTTATTGAGTTAATGGAAACCGGCGAAGGCAGCGATCTGTTCCGCCGCCACCATATCTCCGGCATGGTGCTGCGTGATGAACTGCTGCGCCGCGGCTGGATCCATCAGATCCGTCAGCGAAGCGATGGCCCGGCACAGGTCTTTTGCCATCCGGATTACGCCGGCGAAATCGGCTTGATCATGCCGTATGAAAAAGACTTCTGCGCCACCTGTAACCGACTTCGCGTCTCATCCGTTGGCAAGCTGCACCTGTGTCTGTTCGGCGAAGGCGGCGTAGACCTGCGCGACCTGATGGCCGAGGACGAGCAGCAGGCCGAGCTGGAAGCGCGGATAGCCGAAGCCTTAACCCATAAAAAGCAGACCCATTTCCTGCACCAGGGCAACACCGGTATTACGCAGAACCTGTCGTATATTGGCGGATAATCGTTTTCGAAAGGAGCATTCAGATGAGCCAGGCTAGCGCTGAGTTTATCCCGACCCGTATTGCTATTCTTACCGTTTCCAACCGTCGCGGCGAAGAGGACGATACCTCCGGCCACTGGCTGCGCGATGCGCTGCACGAAGCGGGACATACCCTCGTCGATAAGGCGATTGTGAAAGAGAACCGCTACGCGATTCGCGCCCAGGTCTCGGCGTGGATTGCCAGCGATGAGGTGCAGGTGGTGCTGATCACCGGTGGCACCGGTTTTACCGACGGCGATCAGGCGCCTGAGGCGCTGTTGCCGCTGTTTGATCGCGAGGTCGAAGGTTTTGGCGAAGTGTTCCGTATGCTTTCGTTTGAAGAGATTGGTACCTCGACGCTGCAGTCCCGCGCCGTTGCCGGCGTTGCCAACCGCACGTTGATTTTCGCCATGCCGGGTTCGACCAAGGCCTGCGCCACCGCGTGGGAAAATATCATCGCGCCGCAGCTGGATGCGCGCACTCGCCCGTGCAACTTCATTCCTCATCTAAAGAAATAGTTTATGTCACAACTGACCCACATTAACGCCGCGGGCGAAGCCCACATGGTTGACGTCTCCGGCAAAGCGGAAACGGTGCGTGAGGCGCGCGCTGAGGCTTACGTCGAAATGCAGGCCGCAACGCTTGCGATGATTATCGACGGCAGCCACCATAAAGGCGATGTATTCGCCACCGCGCGTATCGCCGGTATTCAGGCTGCGAAACGTACCTGGGAGCTGATCCCGCTGTGTCATCCGCTGATGCTCAGCAAAGTAGAAGTGAACCTGCAGGCGCAGCCGGAACATAACCGCGTGCGCATTGAGTCACTCTGCCGCCTGACCGGTAAAACTGGCGTAGAAATGGAAGCGCTGACCGCGGCCTCGGTTGCCGCGCTGACTATCTACGATATGTGTAAAGCGGTACAAAAAGATATGGTGATTGGTCCGGTACGTCTGCTGGCGAAAAGCGGCGGCAAGTCCGGCGATTTTAAGGTGGAGGAAGCCCATGATTAACGTCCTGTTTTTTGCCCAGGTGCGCGAACTGGTTGGCACCGATACCCTCACACTCGACGCCAGCGAATTGCCGACCGTTGAAGCCGTGCGTCAGCAGCTTGCCGCGCGCGGAGACCGCTGGGCGCTGGCGCTGGAAGAAGGAAAATTGCTGGCGGCAGTCAACCAGACGCTGACCTCGTTTGACCATCCGGTCGCGAGCGGCGACGAAGTGGCGTTTTTCCCGCCGGTCACCGGGGGCTAAGATGACGCAAACTCGTATCGTGGTTAGCCCGGCGCGCTTTTGCGTCGGCGATGAGTATCCGTGGCTGGCCGAGCGCGATGAAGACGGCGCGGTGGTCACCTTCACCGGCAAAGTGCGTAATCATAATCTCGGCGACAGCGTGAAAGCGCTGACGCTGGAGCACTATCCGGGCATGACCGAGAAATCGCTGGCGGAAATCGTCGAACAGGCGCGGGAGCGTTGGCCGCTTGGCCGGGTGACGGTTATCCATCGCATTGGCGAAATGTGGCCGGGCGAAGAGATTGTTTTTGTTGGCGTGACCAGCGCCCACCGCGGCAGCGCCTTCGCCGCCGGAGAGTTCATTATGGATTACCTGAAAACCCGCGCGCCGTTCTGGAAACGCGAGGCGACGCCGGAAGGCGAACGCTGGGTCGATGTCCGCGACAGCGATCATCAGGCGGCAGAGCGCTGGTAGTGTGATACGCTTACTGAGAGAAACTTGTTAATCAGGAGATAGTCATGGACAGATTCCCTCGTTCCGATTCCATTGTTCAGAGCCGCAGCGGCCTGCAGACCTATATGGCGCAGGTTTACGGCTGGATGACGGTCGGGTTGTTGTTAACCGCGTTTATCGCGTGGTTTGCGGCGAATACCCCGGCGGTCATGATGTTCGTCTTTTCAAGCAAAATCACTTTCTTCGGGCTGATTATCGCCCAACTGGCGCTGGTGTTTGTGCTCTCGGGGATGGTGCAGCGCTTAAGCGCGGGTATGGCAACGACGCTATTTATGCTTTATTCGGCGCTGACCGGGCTAACGTTAGCGAGCATTTTTATCGTTTATACCTATTCGTCTATCGCCAGCACTTTTGTGGTCACTGGCGGTATGTTCGGGGCGATGAGCCTGTATGGTTACACCACCAAGCGCGATCTGAGCGGCTTCGGCAGCATGCTGTTTATGGGGCTGATCGGTATCGTGCTGGCGTCGTTGGTTAACCTGTGGCTGAAGAGCGAAGCGCTGATGTGGGCGGTAACCTACATTGGGGTGCTGGTGTTCGTCGGCCTGACCGCCTACGACACCCAGAAGCTGAAAAACATCGGCGAGCAGATTGATACCCGCGATAGCGCCACGCTGCGTAAATACTCGATTCTCGGCGCTTTAACGCTGTATCTGGACTTTATCAACCTGTTCCTGATGCTGCTGCGTATCTTCGGCAACCGCCGTTAATATCATCCCGGATAGCGGCGCGATGCGCCTTATCCGGGCTACCAATCCAGGCAATCCGCAAAAATGTCGCCCGGTAAGCGCAACCGGGCCGTTTCATCCGCGGGCCAGCTTGCGTTCGTTCTTCTGCCGCAGCTTTTTCGCCCGACTCTCCAGTACCAGATAGGCGACGGTCGCCAGCAGCAACGGCAGAAAATAGTACAGCGCGCGCCACGCCAGCAGAGCGGCAATTATCGCCCCCTTCGAAATCGACTCGCCGGAGAGCATGGCGATAAACACCGCCTCCAGCACGCCAATTCCGGCGGGAATATGAACGATCACGCCGGCGATACTGCTCACCAGCAACACGCCCAGCACCAGAAAATAGTTAATCTCGCTGCCCAGGAGCAGCCAGATAATCGCCCCCATCACCATCCAGTTCGCCGCGGAAATCCCTATCTGTAGTAGAGCGAAACGAAAAGAGGGCAGCACCAGCCGCTGCCCCTTAATCGTCATGTGGCGGCGTTTAGCGAAGGCGCAAGCGAAAAGATAGAGCAGGGTAAAAAGCAGCAGAACGCCGCCAATAATACGTAACGTAGTTTGACTGATGTACCAGTGCGGCGGCAGCGTCACCAGATTCGCGGTGAATATGACGCCGCCCAGCAGAATATAGCCCAGCCAGTTGGTGGTAATGCTAAGCGAGAAAATACGGGTAATGGTGCTGCCGTTCAGCCCTAGCCGCGAGTATAGCCGATAGCGCATTCCGATCCCGCCAACCCAGGTGCTCAGCGTCAGGTTAAAGGCGTAGCAGATAAACGATACCAGCATCACCTGTTTTTTTGCCAGCTTATGGCCGCACCAGGCGCGCCCGAGCAGATCGTAGCAGCCATAAATCAGGTAGCTGACGATAACCAACCCAACGGCGCTAAATAGCGCCAGACGATCGTAGCCGCGGATAACCTTCCATACATCCTGCCAGTCGACCTTTTGCGCGTAAATCACCAGCAATACGATGACGGCGATAAAAAAGAGCACGGTCAGCACTCTTTTCGCCATCCGCCAGCGGGGATGCGATTTGCTCATAGCGGATTGTCTCTGGTTTGCGTTTCTACCCGATCCTGGGTTTCAATTTCCGGCTGCACCGGCGGGCTGACCCTGGCCAATTGCGGGGTGTGCGCCGGCAGCCAACCGACCCAGGCGGGGAAGTGGCGCAGAAAGTGGAACGCCAGTACGCTGACGCCGAGCCGCCACCAGTTGCGTTTTGGCAGCATGGATTTATCTATTTGCTGGCAGTCCCTGGCGATAAGGCCGTTGAGGTTATCGCGCAGGGTCTGGTTGAACTCGCGGTCGTGGATAATCAGATTGGCCTCCAGATTCAGCGACAGACTCAGCGGGTCGAGGTTACTGGAACCGACGGTGGCCCAGTGGTCGTCCGCCAGCGCTACCTTGCCATGCAGCGGACGTCGGCGGTATTCATACACCTGAACGCCGCCTTTAATCAGGTAGTGGTACAGCAGATGGGCGCCAAACTTAACAATCGGAATATCCGGCTCGCCCTGGACAATCAGCTTGACCCGTACGCCGCGCCGGGCGGCATTGCGCATGGCGTGCAGCAGACGGTAGCCGGGAAAGAAATAGGCGTTGGCGATGATGACCTCGCGGCGGGCGCTGGTCAGCATCTTCAGATAGTGACGTTCAATATCGTCACGATGTTCGTGATTATCACGCCAGATAAACAGCGCCTGCGCTTCGCCAGGGGTTTGGTTAATTTCCGGCTGATGGCGACGGCGACGCCACCAGCGGCGGGCCTCCTCGCTGGTGGGCAGGTTCTCCAGCTCGAATTGGAGAATATCGAGCACCACCGGCCCCTCAACCTGCACGGCATAATCCTGTTTCGCCTCCGGACCGTAATCGCTCATGTGCTCGGCAGAGTAGTTGATGCCGCCGACAAACGCCGTTGTGTCGTCAATCACCACGATTTTTCGATGCATGCGGCGGAATAAATTGGTACGCATACCCATTAGCCGCGGGCGCGGATCGTAGTAGCGGAAGACCACGCCAGCGGCGGTGAGTTCGCCGACGAACTCATCGCTGAGATCAGGCGAGCCGTAGCCGTCGAGCAGCACTTCCACCTGAATACCGCGGCGGGCGGCTTTCAGCAGCACCGCATGCAGGCGCCAGCCCACCTCATCTTCAAACCAGATAAAGGATTCAAGGATCACCTTGCGCTGCGCGCGGCCAATGGCGGCGAATAACGCCGGATAATACTGGTCGCCATTCTCCAGTAGGGTAATACGATTGCCTTCCTGCCAGCGACATTTCACAGATGTATCTCCACGCTCAGGGGCGCATGATCGGACAGATGCCGCCAGTGTTTAAGCGCCAGCGCTTTCGGATGGCTGGCATGAGCATTCTTAACGTAAATACGATCGAGTCGTAGCAGCGGGAAAGCGACCGGAAAGGTGCGTAGCGGCCGCCCGCGGGCGCGGGTAAAAATCTCCTCAAGCCCTGCCTGCGCTTTTAATGGCTGATTAGCCTGCTGGCGCCAGTCGTTGAAGTCGCCAGCTACTACCACCGGATCGTCTGCCGGTAGCGTGTTGACCCATTCCGCCAGCATCGTTAGCTGTGCCTGCCGCTGGTGCGTGCGAAGACCGAGATGCACGCAGATGACGTGGATCGTCACGCCGCTGTGCGGAGGTACGATGCGACAGTAAAGCAGGCCTCGTTTTTCGCCATTGCCGACCGAAATATCGCGATTTTCATAGTATTCAATGGGAAAGCGCGACAGTACGGCATTGCCGTGATGACCCTCGGGGTAGACCGCGTTGCGCCCGTAGGCGTAATCGCTCCACATGGTGTCGGCAAGAAACTCGTAATGGGTGGTATCAGGCCAGTTTTCGATATGCAAAGGGTGCACTTCGTGCGCGCCCATCACTTCCTGTAGGCAAACTATGTCGGCGCTGACGCTGCGAACGGCCTCGCGCAGTTCGGGCAAAATAAAACGCCGATTAAACGCCGTAAAGCCTTTATGAGTGTTAATTGTCAGCACGTTCACCGAAATTCGCGACGTTGGCTCAGCCATAATTCTCCAGTTAATGTCACTTTCCTGAATAAAATAGTGTAGTAGACGTCACAAAAAGATGCGGTGATACGGAATTTTCCGTAAAGTGCGGTACTCTGAGTAGCAGAGAAAAATCCTTCAGGAGAGAAGCCATGAAGTGGCAACAACGTGTACGCGTCGCAACGGGTCTTAGTTGCTGGCAGATTATGTTGCATCTACTGGTCGTGGCAGTACTGGTGATGGGTTGGATGAGCGGCGCGCTGGTGCGCGTCGGATTAGGGCTGTGCGTACTGTACGGCGTCACGCTGCTGGCGATGCTGTATTTGCAGCGTCACCATGAAGCGCGCTGGCGCGACGTGGGGGACTTCCTTGAGGAGCTCACCACAACCTGGTACTTCGGCGCCGCCATGATAGTGCTCTGGTTGTTGTCGCGCGTGTTGCACAACAACCTGCTGCTGGCCCTCGCCGGGCTGGTCATACTGGCAGGCCCGGCGGTGGTATCGCTGCTGGCGAAAGATAAAAAACTAGGCAATCTTTCTTCGGAACATCGCATACGCCGCTGAGCCGGTAGTGGCCGCTATGACTAATAGCGGCCACAAACTTCCCCACACAATCTTCAGACTCGCATCCTTCAGATAAATTTGCTTGGTGATATCGGTAAAATGGCGGATAGGGTTTATCCAGGTGACGTCCTGTAGCCACTGCGGCATGTTTTCAACCGGTGAGACGTAGCCGGAAAGCAGAATCGCCGGCATCATAAAGACGAACACGCCGATAAATGCCTGCTGCTGGGTTGAACACAGCGAAGAAATCAATAAGCCAAAGCCCACCAGCGATAGACCGTAAATCAGCATGGTGAAATAGAACAGCAGCAGCGAGCCGGCAAATGGGATCTGATAGGCCCAAATGCCGATCGCCAGCACGATAGTCGCCTGCATCGTGGCGACAATCAGCGCCGGTACCGCTTTGCCAACGAAGATTTGCCAGGTGGCGAGCGGTGAGACCAGCAGCTGATCGAGGGTGCCCTGTTCGCGCTCGCGTGCCACCGACAACGACGTTACGATCATCACCCCGATGGTGGTGATCATGGCGATAAGCGACGGCACCACGAACCATTTATAATCGAGATTCGGGTTGTACCAGTTGCGCACCACCAGTTCGCTGTTGTTCGGTTTCGCTTTGTCCTGCAGCAGATCCTGCTGATAGTTTTTAACAATCTGCTGTAGATAGTTAGCGGCGATTTGCGCGCTGTTGGAGTTACGCCCGTCGAGCAGTAGCTGTAGCGGGGCGGTTTGGTAGTTGTCGAGATTACGCGAGAAATCCGCCGGGAAGCGCACCACGAGCAGGGCTTTTTGTTCATCGATGGTCGGCTGGATCGCCTGCGGGCTTTTCAGCAGCAGAACGTGAGTAAAGGCTTTGGCGCGGGCAAAGCGCTGGGTGAGCTCCACCGCGTGGCGGCCGCTATCTTCGTTATAGATAGCGATGGTAGCGTTGGTCACCTCAAGCGTGGCGGCAAAGGGAAACAACAGTACCTGAATCAGCACCGGCATGATTAAAATCATCCGCGTTTGCGGTTCACGCAGTAGCGACTGCAGCTCTTTGCGGATTAATGTCCATAAACGATGAAACATAGAACCTTCCTCATGTCGGACCCGGGCGACCGAAACTTACCGTAGGCCCGGTAAGCGTAGCGCCACCGGGCAAAATTCGAGCGCCAGGGTTAATCCAGACGCCGTTTGGTTTTAAGCCACGTCAGGCCGATAAACATCACCGCCGAAGCAATCAAAAACAGCACGTTCACCAGCAGTACCACCGGAATATTGCCCGCCAGAAACAGGCTTTGCAGGGTGTTGACGAAGTAACGCGCCGGGATCACGTAGGTCACCGCGCGGATCACCGCCGGCATACTATCTATCTGGAAAATAAACCCGGACAACATAATTGACGGTAAAAAAGCGGCGTTCAGCGCGACCTGCGCGGCGTTAAACTGGTTGCGGGTAATTGTCGAGATCAGTAACCCCATTCCCAGCGTACTGAGCAAAAACAGGCTGGTGATGACAAACAGAATCAGCAGCGAGCCGCGATAGGGCACGCCGAGAATAAATACCGATACCAGCATACACAGCAACATCGCCAGCATGCCGAGGAAATAGTAGGGAATTATCTTGCACAGCAGCAGTTCGGCACGGGTGATTTCAGTGGATAGCAGCGCTTCCATGGTGCCGCGTTCCCATTCACGCGCTACCACCAGCGAGGTCAATATCGCGCCGACCACGGTCATGATGATGGTAATTGCGCCGGGGATAATAAAGTGCTGACTGATGGCCGCCGGGTTAAACCAGTAGCGCATCTGCACGTCAATAAGCGGTTCAAAGGTCTCACCGCGGTCTTCCGCCCGTTGCTGTTGCCAAATCTGCCATATACCTTCGACGTAGCCCTGCGCGAAGTTAGCGGTATTAGGCTCGCTACCGTCGGTAATCAACTGAATCGGCGCATTGGCGCCGGCGCGGGCCATCTGGCGGTCAAAGTCGACGGGTATGACGACCATCGCGCGGATGCGCCCTGCCTGCATCAGCTCAATCAACTGCTGGCGATTATCGCTGACGGTGGCGTCGATATAGGGAGAGCCGGTCATGGTATGGACAAAGTCCAGCGCCTCTTCGCTCTGCTGTTCCAGCAATACGCCGACCCGCAGTTTACTGGAGTCGAGGTTAATGCCGTAGCCGAAGATAAACAGCAGGAGCAGGGGGATCACCACCGCAATCAGCCAACTGCTGGGATCGCGGACAATCTGCCGGGTCTCTTTGACGCACAGCGCGCGAACCCGTCGCCAGGAGAGAATGCTATTGCTCATGACCGTTTTCCTTGTCCCATTGGTTAATCAGGGTAATAAACGCCTGTTCCATGGTGGGATCCGCCTGACTGTCATTCGCCGCCTGCGCCTTCAGCGCGTCCGGCGTGCCGCTGGCGATAAGCTTACCGTGGTAGACCAGCCCGATGCGGTCGCAGTATTCCGCCTCATCCATAAAGTGGGTAGTCACCATCACCGTGACCCCTTTATCGACCATGCTGTTGATATGCAGCCAGAATTCGCGGCGAGTAAGCGGGTCGACGCCGGAGGTGGGTTCATCGAGGAACAGAATGTCGGGTTCATGCATCAGCGAGCAGGCCAACGCCAGCCGCTGCTTGTAGCCGAGCGGTAGCTCGTCGGCGGCGTGGCCGGCGATACTTTTCAGGCCAAAGGCATCGCTCATCCGCGCGATTTTTTCATTTTGCGCCCGGCCGCGTAGGCCGTAAACGCCGGAGAAAAAACGCAGGTTCTGCTCGACGCTGAGGTTGCCGTACAGCGAGAATTTTTGCGCCATATAGCCCAGATGCTGGCGCGCTTTACCGGAGCTAACCTTGAGATCCATCCCCAGCACCAGCGCTTTTCCGTCCGTTGGCACCAGCAGGCCGCACATCATTTTGAAGGTCGTGGATTTGCCGGCGCCGTTGGGGCCGAGCAGGCCGAAAATCTCACCGCGCTTAACCTGGAAATCCACGTGATCGGTGGCGGTGAAATCACCAAACTTTTTCGTTAACGACCGTGCTTCAATGACCGTTTCGTCTTTGCTGCCGTCAACGTGATGAATAATCTCTCCTAACGGCGACTCGGCGGTTCCGGCGCCGCCTAACAGGTCGATAAAGGCGTCTTCAAAACGCGGCGCGGTTTCGGCCACCTGTAGCGGCGGCACGTCGTCATGTTGCTTAACCTCAGTAATGCGGGCTTCCTTTTTCAGGATCAAACGCACCGATTTGCCCTGAATCACGCCATCGCTAATTTGCGGCAGTTTCAGCGCCCGCTGCAGCAGGCGGCGGTTGTTTTCCTGCGGGCTGGAGACCAGAAAGCTGCGCCCGGCCATGGTTTGCGTCAGCGCCTTCGGTTCGCCCTGGTAAAGCAATTTACCTTCGTTCATCAGCAGCACATCCCGGCACTGCTCGGCTTCATCGAGATAAGAGGTGCTCCACAAAATTAGCATGCCGTCGCCGGCCAGTTCGTGCACCATCTGCCACAGCTCGCGGCGCGAAATAGGGTCGACCCCGACGCCGGGCTCATCTAACAACAGTACTTTAGGATCGCCCACCAGCGTACAGGCGAGCCCCAGCTTTTGTTTCATGCCGCCGGAGAGTTTGCCGGCTAATCGCCCGGTGAAAGGGCCAAGAGAAGTGAATTCCAGCAGGCGCTCGAATATTTTCTTGCGCGCCTCGCCGGTGACGCTGCGCAGATCGGCGTACAGATTCAGGTTTTCCATTACCGTCAGATCTTCATACAGGCCAAATTTCTGCGGCATATAGCCGAGCGCCGCGTGCAGCGCGCTGTCGTCCTTGAGCGGATCGAAGCCGATTACGCTTGCGCTGCCCTCATCGGGCTTAAGTAAACCGGCCAGCATTCGCATTAGGGTGGTTTTCCCAGCGCCATCGGGGCCGACGAGCCCTGTGACGTAGCCTGAGTGAATCGTACAGTTCAGCGGCGCGACCGCCGGCCTATCCATGCCGGGAAAACGGCGGGTCAGGCCGTTAACGGTAATGACGTCCTTACTCATGCCCGTTTCCGTTGCTGAATGAGACTGTCACCGGCATGCCCTGACGCAGGGCGCCATCAGCGTCGTTCACCACGATGCGCAGGCGGTAGACGAGATCGGTACGCAAATCCGGTGTTTCCACGGTCTTCGGCGTGAATTCGGCGCTGGGGGAGACAAAGCCGATTTTACCATGATAGGGCTTGTTCGGCCGGCTATCGGTATACAGCAGTACTTCGCGCCCCGGCTGCGCCTGGCCAAGATTTTTCTCGTCAACGTAGGCGCGTACCCAAACCGGACGGGTTAATGACAGCGTCAGCACCGTGCCGCCGGCGTTTAACATGGTGCCGGGTTCGACGGCGCGGGTCATCAAGGTGCCGTCGGAAGGCGCGGTCAGCACGGTATCATGCAGGTCCAGTTTGGCCTGCGCCAGGGCCGCCTGCGCCTGTTCAAGGCTGGCTTTGGCCTGGGCAATTTCCTGCGGGCGGTTACCGGCGCGATATTGACGCAGCTTATCCTGCGCTGACTTTAAGGTCGCCTGCGCCTGATCGCGTGAAGAACGGGCGTTTTCGAGGTCGTTGGCGGAAATCGCGCTGCTGGCGCGCAGACCGAGCTGACGTTGATAAAAATTCTGCGCGTAGACCCAGGCGGCCTGCGCTTGATTAACCGCGGCCGCCGCCTGCGCAATCTCTTCGGCACGATAACCCGCCATCATCAAATCGTACTGTGCCTGGGCGGTAGAGACGTTGGCCTGCGCTTGCTGCAGCGCGTTTTCATACGGCGCGCGGTCCAGTTCGCCGAGGGTTTGCCCGCGGCGAATTTCATCGCCTTCATCGACGTTCAGGGCTGCCAGCCGTCCGCCGACGCGGAAGCTCATATTCACAGTACGAATATCGACATTGCCGTAGAGAGTGAGATCTTTCGCTTGGCTGCTTTGATACCACCACCAGCCGCCGCCGATCGCGGCGAGCACGATGACGACCAGTAGAACGACGACGGGTTTTTTCATGATCCCAGGCTCCTTTGCGCTAACCCTTGCAGAATGAAATCGATATGACAGGTAATCACCTGAAAAATTTGTTCAGCCTTTTGTTGATCGAACTGCGCCCAGCCGGTACGCAGTAAAATGGTTTCCCGCCCGAGCCGGAAGGCCAGTACCTCGCCAAGCAGGGCGTGGGTGTGCAGAATCATCTGCGTATCGTTGGCATCGCGCCCGGTCCAGGCGGCGATAAGCCGGGTCAAATAGCTATGTAGCGGGGCGATAACCTGCTGGTGAATAAGCTGGTAAGCCGCGGTTGGCGAGAGCTGCTCGCGAGAGATAAATTTGCTGAGGTTGACCGTATCGTCCTGGGTTAGCAGCAGACTCATATCGCGACAGCTGCGCAGAATCAATTCCCGCAGCGCCGGTTTGTCTGGCTTCGTCTGGGCGAGCAGGGCTTCGGCCGCTTCGGCATGCGGGCGGAAATTCTCGCCGATACAGTCGGCGATCCACTGCGCGCAGGCGAGATACAGGTCGTCTTTCGAACCGAAATAATAGGTGATGGCGGCGATATTTTGCCCGGCCTGCGCGGCGATATCGCGGGTCGTCGCATGGAGGCCATACTCGCCGAATTGCGCGATAGCGGCGGCGATAAGCTGGTTTTTGGCTTGTTCGCCTTTACTGGTCACGGAAGTATTATTCATCGCGCCTAAAAAAATTAATCAATCGATTGATTAAGAATAGGGGCGATTCGCTGAACTGTCCACAATGGTGAATACTAAAAGTGACCCGGCGCAAGCGAGCATTATTTTGCTGGTAATTCCTGCGGGGATATTTTATGCGGTTCGTCACAAAATCTGCTAGACTGCGCCCCTTCATGGCATTGTGGTTTTTGCCATCTCTATCGCAATAATCTCCCTGAAAACTACGCCCTTAAACGGGCCGGGGCGGTTCGGAGTTGTTATGTCTTTTGATTCCCTTGGCCTGAATCCCGATATCCTGCGCGCCGTCGCCGAGCAGGGTTACGTTGAGCCGACCCCTATCCAGCAGCAGGCGATCCCGGCAGTACTGCAGGGCCGCGATCTGATGGCCAGCGCCCAGACCGGGACCGGCAAAACCGCCGGTTTTACGCTGCCGCTGCTGCAGCGCCTGACCCAGGAGCAGCCGCACGCGAAGGGGCGCCGTCCGGTGCGCGCCCTGATCCTGACGCCGACCCGCGAACTGGCGGCGCAGGTGGGCGAGAACGTCCGCGACTACAGCAAATATCTGAATATCCGCTCGCTGGTGGTCTTCGGCGGCGTGAGCATCAACCCGCAGATGATGAAACTGCGCGGCGGTGTCGATATCCTCGTCGCCACCCCGGGCCGTCTGCTGGACCTTGAACATCAGAACGCGGTCAGCCTGGATAAAGTTGAAGTGCTGGTACTGGATGAAGCCGACCGCATGCTGGATATGGGCTTTATCCACGACATTCGCCGCGTGCTGGCTAAACTGCCGCCGCGTCGTCAAAACCTGCTGTTCTCCGCTACCTTCTCCGACGAAATCAAAGCGCTGGCGGAAAAACTGCTGCATAACCCGCTGGAAGTCGAAGTGGCGCGCCGCAACACCGCCTCTGAGCAGATCACCCAGCACGTTCACTTTGTGGATAAGAAACGTAAGCGTGAACTGCTCTCGCAGCTGATTGGCGAAGGCAACTGGCAGCAGGTGCTGGTCTTTACCCGCACCAAGCACGGCGCCAACCATCTGGCGGAGCAGCTGAATAAAGACGGTATCCGTAGCGCCGCCATCCACGGCAATAAGAGCCAGGGAGCGCGTACCCGTGCGCTGGCTGACTTTAAATCCGGCGGCATTCGTGTGCTGGTCGCCACCGACATCGCCGCGCGCGGGCTCGACATCGAAGAGCTGCCGCACGTGGTTAACTATGAGTTGCCGAACGTGCCGGAAGATTACGTGCATCGTATTGGCCGTACCGGCCGCGCGGCGGCGACCGGCGAAGCGCTGTCGCTGGTCTGCGTGGACGAGCATAAGCTGCTGCGTGATATCGAACGCCTGCTGAAAAAAGAGATCCCGCGTATTGCTATTGCCGGTTACGAGCCGGATCCGTCGATTAAAGCGGAGCCGATTCAAAACGGTCGTCAGCAGCGTGGCGGCGGCGGTGGTCGCGGTCAGGGGCAAGGACGCGGCGGTCAGAGCCAGGGCCGTAGCCAGCAGGCGCCGCGTCGTCAGGATGGCGAAGCGCCGAAAGCGCGTACCCAGGACGGTAAACCACCGCGTCGTCGTCGCCCACGTAAACCTGCCGGCGAATAAGACGCTGTTGCCTGGGACGATAAAGCGCTCAGGCATCATCACGGCTCGTTTGTCCGCATGCGCGGCGGCGGGCCGTTTCTTTGCCGTTCATTGCGTTTTTTATCGAGCGCGATTCCACCCTCTACAGAAAGCAATACCTCCTGGCCGGCAAAAATGGCACAATAGTGGCTGTTTATACAGTATTCAGGTTTTCTCATGGCTTTGACCGCTGCGCTTAAAGCGCAAATCGCCGCCTGGTATAAGGCGCTTCAGGAACAGATCCCGGACTTTATCCCCCGAGCCCCGCAGCGGCAGATGATCGCCGATGTGGCGAAAACGCTCGCCGGGGAAGAGGGACGGCATCTGGCTATCGAAGCGCCGACCGGCGTCGGCAAAACGCTGTCATATCTGATCCCCGGCATCGCCATCGCCCGTGAGGAACAAAAAACGCTGGTGGTCAGTACCGCCAACGTCGCGCTGCAGGATCAAATCTACAGTAAAGACCTGCCGTTGCTGCGCAAGATTATTCCCGACCTGCGCTTTACCGCCGCCTTTGGCCGCGGCCGCTACGTTTGTCCGCGTAATCTGGCGGCGCTGGCCAGCACCGAGGCGACGCAGCAGGACCTGCTGGCGTTCCTTGATGACGATCTGACGCCAAAAAACCAGGCCGAACAAAAACTGTGCGCGACGCTGAAAACCGATCTCGACGGCTATAAATGGGACGGCCTGCGCGACCATACCGACAAGCCCATTGACGACGCCCTGTGGGGGCGGCTGAGCACCGATAAAGCCAGCTGTCTTAACCGCAACTGCCACTACTACCGTGAATGCCCGTTTTTCGTGGCCCGGCGCGAAATTCAGGAAGCGGAAGTGGTGGTGGCCAACCATGCGTTGGTGATGGCGGCCATGGAGAGCGAAGCGGTGCTGCCGGAGCCGAAAAATCTGCTGCTGGTGCTCGACGAAGGCCACCATCTGCCGGACGTCGCCCGCGACGCCTTAGAGATGAGCGCGGAAATAACCGCGCCCTGGTACCGGCTGCAGTTGGATCTGTTCAGCAAGCTGGTGGCGACCTGCATGGAGCAGTTCCGTCCGAAGACCACGCCGCCGTTGGCCAATCCGGAACGGTTGAACGAACACTGCGAAGAGCTGTATGAGCTTATCGCCTCGCTCAATAATATTCTCAATCTCTATATGCCTGCCGCCCAGGAGGCGGAGCATCGCTTCCCAATGGGCGAACTGCCGCAGGAAGTGATGGAGATTTGCCAGCGGCTGGCCAAGCTCACCGAAATGTTGCGCGGGTTGGCGGAGCTGTTTCTCAACGATCTCAGCGAAAAGACCGGCAGCCACGACGTGGTGCGTCTGCATCGTATCCTGCTGCAGATGAACCGGGCCCTTGGCATGTTCGAAAGCCAGAGCAAGCTGTGGCGGCTGGCCTCAATGGCGCAGTCTTCCGGCGCGCCGGTGACCAAGTGGGCCACCCGTGAGATTCGCGATGGCCAGATCCATGTCTGGTTCCACTGCGTCGGGATCCGCGTCAGCGATCAGCTTGAACGCCTGCTATGGCGCAGCGTGCCGCATATTGTCGTCACCTCGGCGACCCTGCGTTCGTTGAATAGCTTTTCGCGACTGCAGGAGATGAGCGGTCTGAAGGAAAAAGCGGGCGATCGTTTCGTGGCGCTGGACTCGCCGTTCAATCACGTCGAGCAGGGAAAAATTATTATTCCGCAGATGCGCTATGAGCCGCTTATTGATAACGAAGAGCAGCACATCGCCGAAATGGCGGCTTTTTTCCGTGAACAGGTCGAGAGCAAAAAGCATCTTGGTATGCTGGTGCTGTTCGCCAGCGGGCGTGCCATGAATCGCTTTCTGGAACATGTTACCGATCTACGCCTGATGCTGCTGGTGCAGGGTGACCAGCCGCGCTATCGGCTGGTCGAGCTGCATCGTAAACGCGTTGAAGGCGGCGAGCGCAGCGTACTGGTTGGCCTGCAATCTTTTGCCGAAGGGCTGGATTTAAAAGGCGAGCTGTTAAGCCAGGTACATATCCATAAAATCGCCTTCCCGCCGATCGACAGCCCGGTGGTGATCACCGAAGGCGAGTGGTTGAAAAGCCTCAACCGCTATCCCTTTGAGGTGCAAAGCCTGCCGAGCGCTTCATTCAACCTGATTCAACAGGTCGGGCGCCTGATACGTAGCCATCAGTGCTGGGGCGAAGTCATTATTTACGATAAGCGTCTGCTGACTAAAAATTACGGCGCGCGATTGTTAAATGCGTTACCGGTATTTCCCATAGAGCAGCCGGGCGTTCCCGAGGTTATAGTAAAAAGCAAAGCAAAACAGACGCGTCGCCGACGCCGCTAAGCGCATAAGCGGTGCGGTCGGCGGAGCCTACCGCTGGAGGGAGCAAGTCGATGGATTACACCAAAATCATCAAAGAAGTCGGGCGCGGCAAAAATCACGCTCGCGACCTGGATTTAGTCACGGCCCGTGCGCTGTATACGCGGATGTTAAACGGCGAAGTGGACGATCTGGAACTGGGCGCTATTCTCATTGCGCTGCGCATCAAGGGCGAAGGCGAAGCCGAAATGCAGGGCTTCTATGAGGCGATGCAGCTACAGACCATCCGCCTGACGCCGCCGGTAGCGAAACCGATGCCAATTGTTATCCCTAGCTATAACGGCGCGCGCAAACAGGCCAACCTGACGCCGCTGCTGGCGGTACTGCTGCATAAACTTGGTTTCCCGGTGGTGGTTCACGGCGTCAGCCACGATCCAACCCGCGTCCTGACCGAGACCATATTTGCGCTGATGGGGATCCCGGCCACCACCCACGCGGGTCAGGCCCAGGCGCGTCTCGACAGCCATGAGCCGGTCTATATCCCGGTCGGCGCGCTGTGCCCGCCGCTGGAAAAGCAGCTGGCATTGCGTTGGCGGATGGGGGTGCGCAACAGCGCCCATACCCTGGCCAAGCTGGCGACGCCGTTCGCTGAAGATGCCGCGCTGCGTCTGTCGAGCGTCTCGCATCCGGAATACGTCGATAAGGTCGCGAAGTTCTTTACTGAAATCGGCGGTCGCGCGCTATTGATGCACGGTACCGAAGGTGAGGTTTACGCCAATCCGCAGCGTTGTCCACAAATCAATCTCATTGATGCGGCGGGGACGCGAGCGCTGCATGAGCGAGCCGATGAAAGCCAGCAGGACAAGGTGGCGCTGCCGGAATCTAAAGATCCCGAAGTTACCGCGCGCTGGATTGAGCGCTGCGTGAGCGGTAGCGAGCCGGTTCCGCAGTCGCTGAAAATTCAGCTTGCCTGCTGCCTGGTCGCCACCGGTCAGGCGAGTTCGCTCGCCAATGGCCTGGCGCAGGTTGCCGAACGCTGGTAAACGGACAAAAAAAAGCCCGTCCGGTGGCTCGGACGGGCAAACAAGGGTATTTAAAAGGTCTTTTCAGGGTTAATTCAGTGGCATTTCAGAGTGTTGCTGCGATTATTTGTAGATAACCGCGGTACCGCTAACTTTGTTGTTGGTGTTAGCGGAGGTGATGCTGTAGCCGGTTGCGCCAGCGGCATCTGCTTTAGCAGCCAGTTTGGCCTCCAGGCCATCCAGCGTCGTTGCGCCTTCAGCGGAAACGACGCCGATTTTATTCATGCTTTCTGCCTGTGCGGAGGTCACCGGCTGAGCGGCGAATGCGCCGAAAGACAGAGCGGAAAGGGCGATAGCAGCGGCAGCGTATTTGATGTTTTTCATAATTAATCTCTCGCAGTGTGTTCTGTAGGGGGACGATGTTCTGTCGATGTGATGAGTATCACGTTTTTTGCCGCGAGATAAAATCGAAGGAAATTCACAGTCTTAATCGAATTTTTTGAATGATTAATAATTTATTGATTATTAATAAATTATTTTCCGCTATTGCTACGGTCGAGGGACAAACTAGTTGCCATGGCAACTAAAGGCACATTTTGCCACTTTTTTCGCCAAAAAACGTGCGTGAAAAGATAGCGCAATCAGCGGTAATGAACGGTAAAGGAAGGTCAGCGCAGCTGGCTATCTTTGGAGCCGCGGCGATTATATCCTGAATATGTATTGTTATGTAAATCTTTATCCTGCTGGCACTTCACGCAGTATTTAACCCCGGGCAGCGCCTTGCGCCGCGCCTCCGGAATAGGCTCGCCGCATTCTTCACAAAATTTGTTGCTCTCGCCGCCAGGAAGCTCGCTACGGGCGCGGGCGACAGCATCGTTTACCGTGCTGTCAATTTGATCCTGGACGGCCCCATCGTTTGCCCAACCTGATGCCATGATGCGCTCCTCGTGTTTGCAATCTATAAACAGTATAGAAAATATGGGGGCGAAAAATGAGCAGCCAAGTCCCGGCAGCCGGGATTTCCGCCTGCGTATTCCCGGCGAGAGCGGAAGAATTATTTATAAATAATCGCCGTGCCGGCTAATTTATTGCCGCCGCCGGCGGCGTTAATTCGCCAGGCAATCGCCCCCTGCTGGTGGGCTTTTTGCGCCAGTTGCGCTTGTAAGTCGTCGAGGGTGCTGGCGCCGGAGGCGGAAACGGAGCCGGACGGGCGCAGCGGACCAACGGCCACCGGAGCGGTTTCAGCGGTGTTGGCCAAAGTGAATGAGGAGAGAAGGGCGAGCGCGATAAAAGCGGGTACGAACAGAAAGGTTCTCATGGCTATATCCTCATTAACAGCATGGGACATACCATAAGTTTAGGTCTTGATGCGCAGAACCACCGGATATATAAGAGTGGGCAAACAACCACTTTACGCGCTTAATGCCGCCCGGGCATTCGCCCGCTGCGACATGCGTTAGCCTTATTACGTGATTACGTGAAAGTTAACGAGCGTCCGGGCGGATCATATCGAAGCGCTGGCTTTCATCAATGCTGTAGTAGGCCGTCGGCCCGCCGGCGCGTAAAATCGGCTGCGCTTTCGCGGTTTGATAGATCCCGTCTTCCAGCAGCGACTCATCAATATGTACGGCGACCACTTCGCCGAGCACCAGCCAGCTATCAATGGCTTCGCCGCTGGCGCGCGTCAACTGAATACACTGCGTCAGGCGGCATTCGAAGTGGACCGGGCTTTCCGCCACGCGCGGAGCGCGGACGATCCGGCTCGGCGCGGCGGTCAATCCGGCGCGCAGGAATTCATCTTCATGACGCGGAATAGAGGCGGAGGTTTCATTCATCGCTTCGGCGAGTGGCCGGGTAGCCAGATTCCAGACAAACTCTTTTGTTTCAACAATGTTCTGCACGCTGTCTTTCCAGCCGCCGCTGGCGAAACCGATGATCGGTGGCCGATAGTTAAAGCAGTTGAAGAAGCTGTAGGGGGCGAGATTGCGTTGCCCTGCGTTATCGAGCGATGCGATCCAGCCGATGGGGCGCGGCCCGACGATAGCATTCAGCGGGTCGTGCGGCAGGCCGTGGCCTTCGGCAGGTTGATAGAAGTACATAGAGCACCAGAAAACGAAATAAGAAGATATCCAGACTCCCTTATTTACCGCGCCGCCGTCAACGGGTATCTTACGCGGCTGTTGAAAGGAGATTGCCATGAAAGCCGAAAAACCGGGGTTGCACCCGCGTAACCGTCATCACCAACGCTATGATTTGCCAGCGCTGTGCCAGACTCATCCCGAGCTGCAAAGCTACATCACCCTGAATCCGGTCGGTGAGCAAACCATTGATTTTGCTAACCCACTGGCGGTGAAGGCGCTGAATAAGGCGCTGCTGGCGCACTTTTACGCGGTAAAACACTGGGATATTCCTGACGGCTTCTTGTGCCCGCCGGTGCCGGGACGCGCGGACTACATCCACCATCTGGCCGACCTGCTGGCGCAGGATAGCGGCGAGATCCCGAAAAATGCCAGCATTCTCGATATCGGTACCGGCGCGAACTGCATCTATCCGCTGATTGGCGCGCATGAATACGGCTGGCGCTTCACCGGTAGCGAAGTCAACCCGCAAGCCTTTGCCAGCGCCCAGGCGATTATCAACGGCAACCCAGGGCTGACGCGGCAAATTCGTCTGCGTCGCCAGAAAGAGGGCCAGGCAATCTTTACCGGGATCATTCATAAGAATGAAACCTATGATGCGACTCTCTGCAACCCGCCGTTCCACGATTCCGCCGCCAGCGCGCGTGCCGGCGGCGAGCGTAAACGCCGTAATCTGGGGCTCGGTGAAGACAGCGTACTGAACTTCGGCGGCCAGCAGCAGGAACTGTGGTGTGAAGGCGGCGAAGTGGCCTTTATTTCGCAAATGATCCGCGAAAGCCAGCAGTTCGGCCGTCAGGTTAAATGGTTTACCTCGCTGGTTTCCCGCGGCGATAATTTGCCGCCGCTGTATCGCCTGCTGACCGAAGTCGGCGCGGTGAAAGTGGTGAAAAAAGAGATGGCGCAGGGGCAGAAACAGAGCCGCTTTATCGCCTGGAGCTTTATGGACGACGCAAAGCGCCGTCGTCCATTTTAAGTCTCCGCCGCCGGGTTTGCGTTGCCCGGCGGCGGCAATACTTGCCAGGTTTGTACCGGCGCGCGCACGCCGGCGCGGTCGAAATGCTGCTTCACCTGGGTATCGAGGGCAAAGCGTACCGTCCACTGCTTCAGCGGTAGCGTCGTAAAGCTGACGCGTAAGGTAAACGCGGTATTGCTCAGCCCCACCAGCCCGGCGAACGAGGGTTCGCCAATAATCAGCCCGCGGATCTCCTCCTGCGCCATCAGATCGTCTACCGCCGCCTTCAGCGCCTGATTGGCTTTATCCAGGTCCTCCTGCCTGTCGACATCATAGTTGGCGACCACCGAACCGATCCCGCGCACAAAGTTGGCGAAGGTGGTTATCGAAGACCAGGGAATAATATGGTACGCCCCGGTATCCTGGCGCACGCCCACCGAGCGGATCGACATCCGTTCCACCGTGCCGGTTAATGGCCCGATGGTCACCAGATCGCCGGTGTTCATCCCGTTTTCAAACTGGATAAAGATGCCGGTAATAATATCTTTAACCAGCGTTTGGGCGCCGAAAGAGATAGCCAACCCTAATGCCCCGGCGCCCGCCAGCAGCGGCGCGATGTTCACCCCCACTTCCGACAATAAGATCATTATCGTAATGGTGGTAATGACCACCGCCAGCGCGTTGCGAAACAGCGTCAGCAGCGTTCTGGCGCGAGCGCTGGGCAGCGGGCGTCCATGAATGTCCGATGACAGGCGGTTCTCAATCAGGCTTGCCAGTAGGGTCCAGCCGACGGCGGAGAAGAACAGGATTAGCGCGATACGAATCAGGACATCCACCGTTTTTTGCCCGGCATCATTGTGTAGCCATTGCTGAAAATCAAACAGTCCCCAGGCGCTCAGCAACAGCATCACCGCCACGCATACCGTCAGGATCCGCGCGGCTTTCAGCGAGGCGGAGATCCAGCCGTTGAGCCGTTTTTGCAGCTCCGGATAGTGGCGTTGCGTTTCTGGCGACAGGGTGATGGTTTTGGCTATCCAGCGTGACAAAATACCGGATACCAGCGCCGCGGCGCCGACGATAGCCAGGCTACGCAGCGTCGCGCCCATCATAAATTTGAGGCTGTTGCCGGGGTCAAAGAGCGAAAAGAAGAACAGCACGATAAAGTAGGCACAGGCCAGCCAGTGCCAGATCAGCGCGAAAGCGCGAATAAACAGGCTGAAGAAAGGCAGCGAGCGGTCGGCAAGATGGATAAGCCCCTGAGTGATGGCGCGTTTGTTGTGGAAAATCAGATACAACGCCCACACCGTAATGCACAACATTATGATGACGTTGGCCAGGGCGCCAATTTGCACGTTAACCTGGTTGGAGATAATCGGCACCGCCACGATCAGCCCGTAACCAATCAGGCTACTCAGGGCGCTGAGGCGTAAGTTCCAGTAGATTGCGTGTTCGTCGCTGATATTGAAGGGGCGTAAATCGGCAATCCGCGGGCAAAAAATCACTCGCAGAATGGCTTTAAAAAACTCGATCAGCGCGAAGGCGTTAAGAAACAGGCTTTGTTGGAAAGCAATGGTGCGGTTGCCGCCGTTTAAACGATCGCTTAACAGCTGGCCGATAAACAGCGTTAGCGCCAGCAGCAGCAGGTCAATGATAAAAGCGCCAGCAATGGTTGCCGGTAACTGAAGCCAGTTATTGCGCTCACGGTTTTTATGCCTTCCCCAATTGCCCATTTTGCGGTACAGCGGCAGCGCCGCCAGGCGTACTAACCACCAGAAGGCAAATACCAGCCCGGCCAGCAGCAGGAAGTCGCCAGCGGCATTGCGAAAAGCATCGGCATGGAAAGGCTTATGCGGCGAGCCGGTGATATTGCGCCATAGCTGCGAAAACCGCGACGACAGGCGCTCGCTATACTGACGGCTAACTTCCGTCACGCTTTCCAGAACGGTTTGCTCATCTTTGACTTCTGGCGGGGTCAGCGTGGGGGCGGTGGCAGGCGGCTGGGTGGCGGCGGCTTTGCGCAGCTCATCGATTAACTCCTGCCGCGAGTCCGGATTATCCAGCACGTCAGCCAATGCCGCCCAGGCGGCTTTTTTCTGTTCAAGGTCAGGCTCGCTGGCTGTGCTTTTGTCGGTTGTCGCCGCCGGTATGCCGGGCAATGACGCCGCCGACAGTGGAGAAATCCACAGCGCAGCGAGCAACAGTAGGATCCACGGCATGGGCGCCTCCATTGCATCTCAAACTGCTAAGTATAGAAGGGGTCACACGAGGAGGAGCGGTGGGATAATCTGGAAAGCGGCTCTCCCTTTGCCGGGGAGAGCCGGGCGCATCAGGCTACGTGCTGTAAAAACTCGCGCAGACGCGGGCTTGGCGGGTTCTTCACCAGAACCTGCGGGTCGCCATCTTCGGCGATGCGGCCTTTATCGATGAAGATCAGCCGTGACGCCACTTTTTCAGCAAAGCCGATTTCGTGGGTTACGATGACCATCGTCATACCTTCCTCGGCCAGGTCCTGCATGACTTTCAGCACTTCATGGCGCAGTTCCGGGTCAAGTGCCGAAGTCGGCTCATCAAACAGCATCATTTTCGGTTTCACCGCCAGCGCGCGGGCAATGGCGACGCGCTGCTGCTGGCCGCCGGAGAGTTCGGATGGATAGTGGTGTGCGCGTTCCGCGAGACCCACTTTCGCCAGCAGCTCTTTCGCCAGCGTTTCTGCCGCCGCCTTCGACGCGCCGCGCACGCGCTGCGGGCCGAACATCACGTTCTCCAGCGCCGTCAGGTGCGGGAACAGATAGAACTGCTGGAATACCATTCCGGCTTCCTGGCGAATTAAGCGCTCGTCAACTTTCGGGTCGTTCACCTTCAGGCCATCGACGATAAGATCGCCGCTGGTGATCTCTTCCAGTTTGTTGATGCAGCGTAGCAGCGTAGATTTACCGGAGCCGGATGGCCCGATGATCACGACCACTTCGCCTTTGTTGATCTTCAGATCGATATCGTGCAGCACTTTAGTCGGGCCAAAGTGTTTGGAAACGTTTTTAAATTCAATCACAGGATTTTCATCCTTCTTTCAAGACGACGCAGAATGAAGCTCAACACCAGGGTGATGATCAGATAAATGACCGCAACGGCGCTCCAGATTTCCAGCGCGCGGAAGTTACCGGCAATAATTTCCTGGCCCTGGCGGGTCAGCTCGGCGACGCCGATGACGATAAACAGCGACGTATCTTTGATACTGATAATCCATTGGTTACCGAGCGGCGGCAGCATACGGCGCAGCGCCAGCGGCAGGATCACGTGGCGGATGGTCTCGCGGCGGGAGAGCCCCAGCGCCAGACCCGCTTCGCGGAAGCCTTTGTGGATGGACAGCACCGCGCCGCGGGTGATTTCCGCGATATAGGCGCCGGAGTTGATCATGATGGTCACCACCGCGGCGGTGAATGGGTCGATGCGTAAGTCGCTAAACGCCATCGGCAGCGCGAAGTAGATGAACATCACCTGCACCACAATTGGCGTGCCGCGGATGATTTCAATAAATACCAGCGCGACGTGGTTGGCTATCCAGCCGCCGAAACAGCGGGCGAAACCGGCCACCAGACCGATGATAAGGCCGCCAACCAGGCCGAGGACCGAAATCCACAGCGTCATTTTGGCGCCTTCCAGCAAAATAGGAATGGCGGGCCAGATGGCACTCCAGTCAAACTGCATAATGTGTTCCTGTTACTGTTACCGTGTCGAAAGCAGAGAAAGCCTCTGCGAATACGGCGCCGGGGAAAGAGACCCTGGCGCCGTGGAGCCCGCGGCGGATTGGCCGCGGGAAGTCGTCCTGATTATTATTTTGGTTCAGTACCGAACCATTTTTTATAAATTTCGTTGTAGGTGCCGTTTTCACGCAGCGTTTTCAGCGCGCCGTTCACTTTTTCGCGCAGTTCGTCGCTGCCTTTCGGGAAAGCGATACCATAGCTTTGCGCTTCCAGCGATTCGCCTACCGCTTTGAACTTGCCCTGACCGGCAGTTTTAATGAAGTACAGGATGTTTGGCGTGTCGTGCAGTACCGCGTCAGCGCGGCCGGTGCCCAGTTCCATATAAGCGTTGTCAATGTTCGGGAACTGGCGCAGATCTTTGGTTTTGATGTTGGCTTTCGCATAATCAACGGAGCCGGTGCCGCTCTTCACGGCGACCACTTTGCCGTTCAGGTCTTTCACGTCGTTGATGTCATTGTTTTTCGCGTTCACCATCACCAGCAGGCCGCTTTTGTAGTAGCCATCGGAGAAGTCGATCGCTTTTTTACGCTCGTCGGTGATGGTGATCCCCGCAAGCGCCAGATCGATGTTTTTGGTCTGCAGCGCGGGAATGATGCCGCTGAAGTCCATAGGTTTCAGGGTGTAGTCCAGTTTCAGCTCTTTGGCGACCGCGGCCCACAGGTCAATATCGAAGCCGACGTATTTATCACCTTGCTTAAATTCAAACGGAACAAACGCCGTATCGGTGGCGACTACCAGTTTTTTATCTGCGGCGTGAGACGAAACCGCAAAAGCCAGGGTCAGTGCAGCCAGTGACACTTTTAATACAGACTTCATAGTATTTCCTTTTTTATCCACGGGACGAGCCCCTGCGAGAACGTGTAGCCTAATGAAAAAATCGTGCCAGTTTTACAAGCCATTGTTTTTCAACAGGAGCTCTCATATCGCTTGCACAATTTCGGTTATCCAATACGGTAAATGCACCGTGATGGGGCGTCATTTTGGTGCAATATAAACGTAGCGAATAACCAGAGCATTTTTAACGCAAACCCTGATGGGAAAACAATCTTGCTGTAACGATTGTGTGAGGTGATTATTACAATTGTTTTACTTTAGTACGTATTGCGTACAAGGTGGTGCACCAAAAGAGGGCGAGTTAAGCGGTTGTAGGGGGGGGATGGAAATAGCCGCCAGCGGGCGCTGACGGCGACGGACGTTTATTCGATATTCGCTTCGATGAACCACAGGAATTTATCCAGGTCGCGGGAAGCCGCGGTAAAGATATCGGCGGTGTCTTCATCTTTCGCTTCGCTGATAGCTTTACGCACATCATTGGCCACGATGGCATAACGGTCGGCCAGCTCTTTCAGATGTTCCTGAACGGTGTGAATATCCAGCGGGTAGCTTTTCAGCGGGCTTTTGCTGTTGATGACCTGAGTGGTGCCCAGAGCAACGCCGCCCAGTTGAACGGCACGTTCAGCCATCGTATCAAGGTGATCGGTGAGTGCAGTGCGGAAACCATCCAGCATTTCATGAACGGCAATAAAGTTGGCACCGCGCATATTCCAGTGGGCCTGCTTGGTAATCAGCGACAGGTCAATGAACTGGATCACCTGGCGATTCAGCAGCTCAACGGTAGCCTTCTTCTCGTTGTCTGAGACATCGTTACGGGTATAGAGCAGGTTAGACGCTTTAGTTTTAACCAGTTTTGCGGTACTCATAGTTTCATATCCTCTTGATATTGATACTCGTCATACTTCAAATTTGAATTATGTAGAGCGTTTGTCCCAAATGACTTCGGGAATAATTATAGCAAGGGATATCGGGTATGAGGCATCGGCTGTCCATATCAGTCCGATAGCGCTAAGTTGTTGGCTATTTAAAAAGTTTTGTTAAATCATATAATTAGAAGTAAGTGGCTGGCTCGCTAAGACCGCGAGCCAGTGTGGTAACAAAATCTTAATTTATATCGACTTTCTCAATTTTGCTTTGCCGCTGCATGGTCAGCGTCGACCCCATTGAGGCGATGATAATCGCCCCTAGCGCCAGAGTTTGCGTCAGCGTCAGCGTCTCGCCGAGGAACACCATTCCTGAGAGCGCTGCCAGCGCCGGCTCCATGCTCATCAGCGTGCCGAAGGTGCGGGTGGGCATCCGCGTCAGGGCAATCATTTCCAGCGAGTAGGGCAGCGCGGTAGAGAGAATGGCGATGCCAAGCCCCAGCGGCAGCAGCGACCATTGCAGCAGCGTATCGCTGGCCTGGACGATGCCGATGGGCACAAAAATCACCGCCGCGATGAGCGAGCCCATGGCCACCGTCGCCGGGCCATGTTCTTCACCCGCGCGCTGGCCGGTAAGAATATAGACCGCCCAGAATGCGCCGGCGCCGAGCGCGAACAGCGCGCCGACTAAATCCACTTCCCCTACGTTTTGCCCAAGCGGCAGCAGGAACCACAGCCCGAGCACCGCCAGCGCCACCCAGACGAAATCAAGCGGACGGCGTGAACCGAAGAGCGCCACCGCCAGCGGCCCGGTGAACTCCAGCGCGACCGCGACGCCAAGCGGGATCCGCTGCAGCGATAAATAGAAGAGATAGTTCATCGCCCCTAACGCTACGCCGTAAAAGAACAGCGGCAGCCGCTGCTGCGGGGCAAAGCGCAGTCGCCACGGCTTAAAAATAACGACTAAAATTAAAGTGCCGAGCGTCAGGCGCAGAGCGGTGACGCCCGGTGCGCCAATCAACGGGAAGAGCGATTTCGCCAGCGATGCGCCGCTCTGAATGGAGACCATGGCGATCAAAATAACCAGTATCGGCAACCACGCCGGAACTTTACGGGACGAGCCGGGCATCCTTTCTCCTGTCAGGGGTTGTCAAAAGAGGTAAAGGTTCCAGTGTACTGGAATAACCGCTTAACGGTTTAGCGATTGTTGAAAAAAGAGGGTGGAAAAACAGTACAATGGCGTAAAATGCGTAGGGGAATGCCTTCGCGACTAAGAATAATCTGGATGCGCAGCGCTTACGGCTGGTAAACGTTAAGCACTTTTTGCGCGAAAAGTGTTTGATTTCCAGATTGTTACGAAATCGTGGAAACTTTTGCTTACATGAAAAAGTATGTTAGACAATGTAAAGTCAAAAGAGTTTCCCAAAAGTTTTTGATATATTTAAGACTTAGGACTTATTAGAAACACATTTGAGGTGGTTATGAATAAAATTGCACGTCTTTCAGCACTGGCCGTTGTTCTGGCTGCATCCGTAGGTACTACTGCTTTCGCTGCAACTTCTACCGTTACCGGTGGTTACGCTCAGAGCGACATGCAGGGTAAAGCCAACAAAGCAGGCGGTTTCAACCTTAAGTACCGTTACGAGCAAGATAACAACCCGCTGGGCGTTATCGGTTCCTTCACCTACACCGAAAAAGACAACACCAGCAACGGTACTTACAACAAAGGTCAGTACTACGGCATCACCGCTGGTCCGGCTTACCGTCTGAACGACTGGGCGAGCATCTACGGCGTAATCGGTGTTGGCTACGGTAAGTTCCAGAACAACAACTTCCCGAACCAGAAATCCGACATGAGCGACTACGGTTTCTCTTACGGCGCTGGTATGCAGTTCAACCCGATCGAAAACGTTGCCCTGGACTTCTCCTACGAGCAGTCTCGCATTCGTAACGTTGACGTCGGCACCTGGATTGCTGGTGTAGGTTACCGCTTCTAATCACTTCGGTGATATAAAAAATCCGCCTCAAGGGGCGGATTTTTTTTGCCTGCGATTCGGGCCCCGCTTAGTTGACGGTAAACTCGTCGCTGCCCAGATGGTTGTAGTCCACTTTCTGTAACTGGAAATTGGTGATATACACCGGTCCGGCTTTCTGTTCCGAGATAAAGCGGTAGCGCGGGGTAATTTCCTGCGCGCTAATCCCGGTCCACTGCGAGAAGAAGCTGAGGAAATCATTCGCCGAGCGGCGGGCTTTAATCATCTTATGCGCTTTATCGTCGCTGGAGAGCACCATAAACGGTACCTGGAAGTTCTGCTGATATTTGTCATCATGGGCGAGATACTGCACTGCTTTACCGCGTTCTTTAAACGCCAGACCGTGGTCGGAAAAATAGGTGAGCGAGAAAGAGCTGCCGGAATTCTGTAGCTGGCCGTAGAGCTTTGCCAACAGCGCGTCGGTTTGCGTCACGCTGTAGAGATAGCACGAGGTCTCCTTTGACTGCACAAAGGTGGTGTACTTGCCTTTTGTGCGGTCACAGGCCTGCGGGTGCGAGCCCATAATATGTAATACGATCAGCTGCGGCTGGCTGCGCTCGACTGATAAGACCTGCTCGGTCAGTTTCAGCAGTTGTTCATCCTGAGTATTTTTATTGGCTTCAAAATCTCCGTTTTTCAGGAACTGCACCTCATCGGCGCGTTTGGCGATGCTGGCGATGGCGGTATCGTATTCACCAATTTGTCCCTGATTGGAGAACCACCAGGTCTGGAAGCCTGCGCGGTTGGCGAGGGTGACGAAGTTATCCTGATACTGGGGTTTACCGTCTACCACCCGATTGAGGGTCAGGCCCAGCGATTTCTGCGTGGAGCCGCTGGCGGCGACGTAGTTTTTAAACAGATAGCCGTTGACCGAACTGGCGAACGGCGTGTTGTCCCAGTGGCCGCCGAAAGCGCCAAGCGCATCGCGGCGCGCGCTTTCGCCAATCACCACAACATAGAGATGGTACTTAGGCTTCACCGCCAGCACGTGCCAGCTATCTTTCATGTTCGCTAACTGCGCCATCCGCGCCTGTTCATCCAGCACTTCATTGTTATTAACGATCACGTCTTTTACGAAGCGCACGGCGGGATAACCGCTATCAATGACTTTAAAGACGCCGCCCCAGGCCAGATTTTGCACTGGCTGTAGAAAGAAGATACCGATGCTAAACAGCAGCCCCAGATATTCCACTTTGCCAAGGCGCGTGGGCGGCTGCGGTTTCCGCCGTATGGCAATGACGCCGAGGGCGAAGATAAATACCGCCAGCAAATAGTTGTACCACGGAAAAATAGTGAGAATTTCCGTCGACTCTTCAACATTCGTGGCGTGCAGCGCCAGCAGCGTATTGAAGTTTGGCGCGCCGTAAGCCTGGCCGAAGGGATAGTACATTGCGGCCAGCAGGGAATAGAGGCCAACAACGCCTTTTTGTACCCGCGGGAAGGTGCGCCACAGCAGATGGAGTACGCAGGTAAACGCAACGGTATAGAGCAAGCTAAATTCATACCCAAGCGCCAGATTAATCAACAGCGACTGTAAAAAGTAGAATCCTGTCCACGGGTTCAGGGCCAGCCTGCGGGCGGCCAGCGTTTCTTTCAGAGTGACATTCATAATTCGTAATCAACAAGACGCCATGTTCGTCCCCTGGCATCAAGGGGGTAAAACCTGCTGGACAGTGCGTGAAGAGGGTCTCTGCGAGCCGCAGTAGTGGCAGGGCTGACAAACGATAGGGCCTGCGAATGGTAAGGTCAACTGTTCATAACAGATTGTTTTGCGAGAAAGCTTACAAAACTTGAAAAAAGCGCTGAAAGGCGAGGAAACCGGGTAGGTTAACGGGGGAAAATGACAAAAAAATGAAGCGGCGTACCGTGACGCCGCGTTAGTGGTTAGGTTTGTCCTGCTGCGGTTTGCCGTTGATCATGTCGCACAGCATGCCGATCAGCATTAAGCGTACTTTAAAGGGTGAATGGCTAAACACGTTTAAGCACCTCTTGAATTCGTTCATGGTTATTCCTCCTGCGTTTTCGCGCCGTCAAATCCGTGATGGCTGTTTGCATTACATACAGATATAGCACAGGCTATATTTTATAGCTATGGCTAAAACGTTAATTTTTTGTGCTACGGGCGCAATCCATTACAATGTGGATCCTTTTATATGATGCTTGACGCGTCACACCAACGAGGAAGCACAATGAACCGTCGCGCAGGTAAGCCCATAACTAAAAAAGTGACGCAGCTGGTTAATGTCGAAGAACACGTAGAGGGGTTCCGTCAGGTGCGCGAAGCGCATCGTCGCGAGCTTATTGATGACTATGTGGAGCTGATCTCCGATCTGATCAACGAAGTGGGCGAAGCGCGCCAGGTGGATATGGCTGCGCGTCTTGGCGTTTCGCAACCGACGGTGGCGAAAATGCTTAAACGTCTGGCGAGCGTCGGCTTGATCGAACAAATCCCCTGGCGCGGGATCTTCTTAACCCCGGAAGGGGAAAAGCTGGCCCATGAAAGCCGCGAGCGTCATCAGATTGTGGAAAACTTTCTGCTGGCGATTGGCGTGAGTGCGGAGATTGCCCGCCGCGATGCGGAAGGAATGGAGCACCACGTCAGCGAAGAGACGCTGGCGCAATTTAAGCTGTTTACCCAGAGATTACACGCGGAATGAATCTCCCCTTTGTGCAGTCGCTCGCCCGTGACCGTTTCCTGCATCTTTTATTGCTTATCGCCATTATTCTTAGCCTGTTCGTTCCTTTCGCGCCTCGGCGCTGGGGGCAGGCTATCGACTGGCACACTATCATCACGCTCAGCGGGCTGATGCTGCTGACAAAAGGGATTGAACTGAGCGGTTATTTTGATGTACTGGGGCGTAAAATGGCGCGCCGTTTCGTCACCGAGCGCCAGCTGGCCATCTTTATGGTGTTGGCTGCCGCGCTGCTTTCCACTTTTTTGACCAACGACGTCGCGCTGTTCATCGTCGTCCCCCTCACGTTGACGCTGAAAAAATGGTGCGCCATCCCGGTGAACCGGCTGATTATTTTTGAAGCGCTGGCGGTTAATGCCGGCTCTTTATTAACGCCCATCGGCAATCCGCAGAATATCTTACTGTGGGGGCGCTCCGGGCTATCGTTTCTTGCCTTTATCGGCCAGATGCTGCCGCTGGCGGCGGCGATGATGATCACGCTGTTGGTGCTGTGTTGGTTCTGTTTCCCCGCCGCTCGGCTCAATTATCAAAGTAGCGACAAAGCGCCGGAGTGGCGGCCTAAGCTGGTGTGGAGCTGCCTCGCTTTCTACCTTATCTTTCTGGCGGCGCTGGAGATGAAGCAGGAACTCTGGGGACTGGCGCTCATTGCCGTCGGGTTCCTGTTGCTGGCGCGAGCGGTGATTATCAACGTCGACTGGTCGCTGCTTCTGGTGTTTATGGCGATGTTTATCGACGTTCACCTGCTGACGCAGCTGCCGGTGCTGCAGCAGTGGCTGAACGGCGTCGGCCAGCTCTCTTCCGGCGGGCTGTGGCTGACGGCAATCGGACTGTCGCAGTTTATCAGCAACGTGCCATCGACTATTTTGCTGCTTAATTACGTACCGCCAACGATGCTGTTAGCGTGGGCGGTGAACGTCGGCGGCTTTGGGCTACTGCCCGGGTCGCTGGCGAATCTGATTGCGTTGCGGATGGCCGGCGACCGCCGGATCTGGTGGCGCTTTCATCTTTATTCCATTCCGCTGCTGATCTGGGCGGCACTCACCGGTTATGCCTTGCTCACGCTGTGGCGCTGATTTTCAGAGGATTGGGCAAGAAACGGGCAGGAACACCCCATTCGCGATGACGACGCTCGGGCTATAACTATCTGGCTGACGTTAATCATCCGAATGAGGACACTGCTATGCGTTATCAAAAACTGGGAAATACCGGCCTGTTTGTCTCTGAGCTGTGCCTTGGCACCATGACCTTCGGCGGCGAAGAGGGGATGTGGGGGAAAATCGGCCAGCTGCGCCAGGCGGAAGCCGAACAGCTGGTGGGCAGCGCGCTGGATGCGGGCATCAACTTCATCGATACCGCCAACGTTTATTCAAAAGGACGCTCGGAGGAGATAACCGGCCAGGCGTTAAAGAACCTGAAGATACCGCGTGAAAACGTGGTGGTGGCGACCAAAGTGTTCGGCGAAACCGGCACCGCTGGGGTGAACTCGCGCGGCAGCTCCCGCTACCACATTATGGGCAGCGTGAAAGAGAGCCTGCGCCGCCTGCAGCTCGATCATATCGATCTCTACCAATTACACGGTTTCGATCCGGCGACGCCTATCGAAGAGACGCTGTCGGCGCTGGACACTCTGGTGCAGCAGGGGCACGTGCGCTACATCGGCGTTTCTAACTGGGCGGCCTGGCAAATCGCCAAAGCGCTGGGCATCGCGGAACGCCTTGGGCTCTCGCGCTTTGCTTCTCTGCAGGCTTACTACACGATTGCCGGGCGTGACCTGGAGCGCGAACTGGTGCCGATGATGCAAAGCGAAGGTCTCGGCCTGATGGTCTGGAGCCCGCTGGCGGGCGGACTGCTGAGCGGTAAATATCGCCGCGATGGGCAGGCGGAAGCGGGCGGTCGTCGCCTGGAGTTCGACTTCCCGCCGGTGAATAAAGATCGCGCCTTTGACTGCATCGACGTCATGCAGGCGATAGCCGAAGCGAAAGGGGTATCGGTAGCGCAGATTGCGCTGGCGTGGCTGCTGCATCAGCCGGCGGTCACCAGCGTTATTATTGGCGCCAAACGGGCTGAACAGTTGCAGGATAACATTGCCGCCACCGCTATTCGCCTGAGTGAAGATGAGTTACGCCAGCTTGACGCGGTCAGCGCGCTGCCGCGCGAGTATCCGGGTTGGATGCTGGAGCGCCAGGGGGAATATCGCCGTAAGCAGCTTGACGCGCAGTAACGCCGTTTTTTCCGTGCTTATAAAGATCGCCGCTTGCGGCGATCTTTTTTGTTTGTATGGCTCACAGAAAACGATCCTGCTTTTGCTTCGGCGGCGGTTTTTTTGTATATGACTAGTCATAACATTTAAATGACTAGTCATATACAGAGGCGAACCATGAAAGACAAACTACCGGCCAATTTTTTATGGGGTAATTCGGTCTCCAGCATGCAGACCGAAGGAGCGTGGAATGAGGGGGGGAAGGGGATGTCGGTATACGATATCCGTGAACCGTCGGAGTTCGCCTCGGACTGGAAGGTAGCGACCGACTCCTACCATCGCTTCCGCGAAGATTTTGATTTAATGCAGGATCTGGGCATGAACTGCTATCGCTTCCAGATAGCCTGGAGCCGCGTCTGCCCGCAGGGAGATGGCGAGTTCAATGAAGAGGGGATTGCGTTCTACCATCAGTTTATTGATGAGCTCATTGCCCGCGGTATTGAACCAATGATCTGCCTCTATCACTTCGATATGCCCTTGTCGCTGGCGGAGCGCTACAACGGTTTTACCGACCGCCGGGTAATGGACGCCTTTATCCGCTATGGCCAGAAGATGATCGACTGCTACGGCGATAAGGTGAAGTACTGGCTGACCTTCAACGAACAGAATCTTTACCATTCGCCGGAGGCTTTTCTGATCACCGGTTATCTGCGTGGCGATAAAACGCTGCGCGAGCTTTACCAAATTCAGCACCACGTGATGATGGCGCACGTTCATCTCACCGACTATCTGCATCAGGCCAAACCACAGTGTCTAATGGGCGGAATGCTGGCCCATGCGCTGGTCTACCCGGCAACCTGTAAGCCGCGCGATATTCTGTGCGCCCAGCAACTGGACGAGTTTTTAAACCAGAACCTGCTGCGCGCCTACGCGGGCGAGGGCTATAGTCCGGAGGTGATGCATTTTGTCGCCCGTGAAGGTTTTGATGATATCTATCGCCCTGAAGATATCGCGCTGATGGCGAGGGTGAAGGTCGACTATCTGGCATTCAGCTACTACGCCAGCCGCGCGCTCAATAGCGATGCGATTCCGCCGGGCACGGCGGTGAATAACTACATGCTCTTCGGTAATCAGGACAATCCATACCTGAAGGCGACGGAATGGAACTGGCAGATCGATCCGCTGGGATTCCGCATGATCATTACCCGCTATTACAACGACTGGCGGCTGCCGGTCTTCCCGATTGAAAACGGTATCGGGGTAATTGAATCCTGGGATGGCGAAAATCCGGTCGCTGATGATTATCGTATTGCCTATCACCGCGATCACATTGACGCCATGAAAGCGGCAATGTTTGAAGACGGGGCGCAGGTGATAGGCTATCTCGGCTGGGGATTAATCGATATCCTTAGCTCGCAGGGCGACATGCGTAAACGCTACGGCGTGGTGTACGTCAATCGTGAAAACCACGATCTTAAGGATCTGAAGCGGGTGCCGAAGAAAAGCTACGCGTGGCTGAAGCGGGTGATTCACAGTAATGGCGAAGAGATGTAACGGCACGCGGGCGGTGTATGCCGCCCGCCAGCCCTTCACAAAATAGTAAAGGATCGGAGAATGACGGCGAAGTATCTTAATATCGCGCGGGAAATAAAAAAGCGGATCATCAGCCAGCAGTATCCTGCCAGCGCGCCGTTACCCGACCAGTTTGCGCTGGCGGCAGAGTTCAATACCAGTCGGATGACGATCCAGCAGGCGATGCGTCAGCTGATTGTCGAGGGGCTTATCTACACCCGCAAAGGGCAGGGCACCTTTGTGCGGAAAAATTTCCTCCAGCTATCGCAGTGGGAACTGCCCGGCAGCGACTATTTCGGCGCCACCAAAACCTGGGAGCATCTTGGCGAAGTGCAAAGCGTAGTCGTGCGCTTTGAGCTGCGTTTTCCCAGCGAGAAGGAGCAGAGTTCGCTGCTGATCGACGCCGATGCGCCGGTGTATGACTTCGTCCGCCTGCGGTTGCTTAACGGCGAGCCGGTTTCGCTGGATTTAACGGTGATGCCGGTAGCGCTGGTGCCGGGACTCAATAAAAGCCATCTGCAGAGTTCGGTGTTTCGTTATGTGCAGGAGACGCTGGGGCTGAAGCTGATGGGGTCTTATCGGGTGGTGCGGGCGATGAAGCCGGATGAGCTGGATAAATTACATCTTAACTGCGAGCCGACCGACCCGGTGCTGGAGGTTGAGCAGGTTATCTATCTGGAAGACGGTACGCCGCTGGAGTACGCGCACTGCCGCTACCGCTACGATCATGGCGGGGTCATTCTGGTCAATAACGGCTAGCCGGAAGATTTACCCTGCTGGCGCTGCGCTTAGCAGATGCAGATAAAAAAACGGCGGGCACCAGGCCCGCCGTTTTCATGTGGTTGCTGAACTTAGTTCAGGCGCACCGGCATCCCTGAACGGTTCTGGATCGCCTGATCCATTACGCTCTGGTCAACGTCAGGCTGGCTGGTCACCGACTGCACGGCCTGAGTCAGGCTGATAGGCACGATTTCGCCGCCTTTGAACTGCGCTTCGGTGGTCGACAGCGGGTTATGTACTTCGACGTAGCGGCTGCCATCCGGTTCGGTGGTGGCTTTCACCGGCTCATCGATAAACTGCACGCGGGTGCCGACCGGCACGTTCTCAAACAGGAATTTGATGTCTTCGTTACGCAGACGCACGCAGCCATGGCTCACGCGCAGGCCGATACCAAAGTTGGCGTTGGTACCGTGGATGGCGTACAGACGACCGATATACAGCGCGTACAGGCCCATCGGGTTATCCGGGCCTGCTGGCACGACTGCCGGCAGCGGGTTACCTTCCGCGGCGTATTCGGCGTGCATTTTCGCCGTCGGGGTCCAGGTCGGGCCCGCTTTCTTACGCTCAACTTTGGTCGTCCAGTTGATAGGCGTATCTTTGCCCAACTGGCCGATACCGATCGGCAGTACGATGACGGTATTAGTGCCTTTCGGGTAGTAGTACAGACGCATCTCGGCGCTGTTGATAACGATGCCTTCGTGCACGGTGTCCGGCAGAATCAGCTGTTGCGGAATATTCAGCACGGTACCGCCTTTCGGCAGGTAGGTATCCACGCCCGGGTTCGCTTCCAGCATGTTGGACAGACCCATCTGGTATTTGGCAGCGAAATATTCCAACGGCTGTTTATTATCGTCTGGAATAGTAATGACCTGGTTCTGGCCAATCAGACGGCTGCCGTCGGTCGGCAGAGGATAGGTAACAGCTGAAGCTGTGTTGCAAAAGCCCACGATGGCGAAGGCTGCCGCTAAGAGTGTCGATAATTTCATATTCTTCATGTCGTGCGCGGTGTCAACGCCACACGGGCCTTGTTAGATATTCAGATAGTAGATGGGAGCGCATTATATGTGCTTTCCGATAAACAGGTAAATCAGATGTGTACGAAATCACAATTTTTTCCTGTTGCTACTAGTGTAGTGCGCAACGCGCCGCTTTCACGGCGAATCGTCTGGTTATCGAAACGTGGATTAATCTTCCAGCAGCCGCGACTGTAACGCCTCGCGCGCCTGCGGCGTCAGGCGATATTCCTGTTCCAGCCAGCGGTCGACATGACCGTAACGCTGTTCAATGCTGGACAACGCGGTCGCCAGATACGACTCCTGGACGGTCATGATGGCGGCGAGATTTTTACGCCCATTATCGTTAAGGCCTTCGCCGAAGGTGTCGAGCAGGAATCCTTCGACCTGCGCCAGCATCCCCTGGGTCAGCAGATACTCTTCCATGACCGTATTGCTATCGCAGCCAAGCGCGAACAGCGTCAGGGCGCAGCCGACGCCGGTACGGTCTTTACCAACCGCGCAGTGCTGCAGCAGCGCGCCGTCGAAAGGTTCCATCAACCACTGAGTCAACTGGCGATAGGCGGCGTTATCAAACGGCAACTGGCGGTAGAGCTGTAGCATAAACTGCTCGCCGTCCATGGTGTTGAGGGTCGCGGCGTTAAACTCGGTGACTTTCGCATTGACGCTGCTGGAAAGCGGATTAGCCGGAGCGTTGAGGTAGAAGGCTTCGCTATTTAGCCGGTCAGGGCTGCGATTGACCTCCGTCGGATCGCGATAATCCAGCACCCGGCTCAGCGGAATGGCGCTGAGATGATTGAGATCCTCCGGCGTCATGTTGTGCAGCGAGCCTGAGCGCAGCAGTTTGCCAGAACGTACGCGCCGGCCGTCGGCCGCGCGTTGACCGCCGAGGTCGCGAAAGTTAATGCCGCCTTGAAGCGAGATAAATGCAGGATGGCTGGTGCGGGTGGTCATAAATTCCCTCTGAATTGCGGATAATTATTATGTCTTAGCAATCGGTCATTTTGCGGTAAAACCCTGACCATAGCATAGTTATTGGCGGGCTTTTTACCGCAGCCCGTGAAAAGTGAACCATTTGCTGGCATAATGTCTGGTTCATCACATCCCTAATTCTCTATTTTCAGGATATCCTCGTGCTAGTATCCAGCAACGTCACCATGCAGTTTGGCAGTAAGCCGCTGTTTGAAAACATCTCCGTCAAATTTGGCGGCGGCAACCGCTACGGCCTGATTGGCGCCAACGGCAGCGGCAAATCCACGTTTATGAAGATCCTCGGCGGCGATCTTGAGCCGACGCTGGGCAACGTTTCGCTCGACCCGAACGAGCGTATCGGTAAGCTGCGCCAGGATCAGTTCGCCTTCGAAGAGTTCACCGTGCTGGATACGGTTATCATGGGCCACGGCGAGCTGTGGGAAGTGAAGCAAGAGCGCGATCGCATCTACGCGCTGCCGGAAATGAGCGAGGAAGACGGCTATAAAGTGGCCGACCTGGAAGTAAAATACGGCGAGATGGACGGCTATTCCGCCGAAGCGCGCGCCGGTGAACTGCTGCTCGGCGTCGGTATTCCGGTGGAGCAACATTACGGCCCAATGAGCGAAGTCGCGCCGGGGTGGAAACTGCGTGTCCTGCTGGCGCAGGCGCTGTTCTCCAATCCGGATATCCTGCTGCTCGATGAACCGACGAACAACCTCGACATCGATACCATTCGCTGGCTGGAGCAGGTGCTGAACGAACGTGACAGCACCATGATTATCATTTCGCACGACCGTCACTTCCTGAACATGGTCTGCACTCATATGGCGGATCTCGATTACGGCGAACTGCGCGTGTATCCGGGCAACTATGACGAATATATGACCGCGGCGACCCAGGCGCGTGAGCGTCTGCTGGCCGATAACGCCAAGAAGAAAGCGCAAATTGCCGACCTGCAGGCCTTTGTTAGCCGTTTTAGCGCCAACGCTTCAAAATCGCGTCAGGCGACTTCCCGTGCCCGTCAGATTGATAAAATTAAGCTGGATGAAGTGAAAGCCTCCAGCCGTCAGAACCCGTTCATTCGCTTCGAACAGGATAAGAAACTGTTCCGTAACGCGCTGGAAGTGGAAGCGTTGGCGAAAGGCTTTGATAACGGCCCGCTGTTCAAAGGGGTTAATCTGCTGCTGGAAGTTGGCGAAAAGCTGGCGGTACTGGGGACCAACGGCGTCGGTAAATCAACGATGCTGAAAACGCTGGTCGGCGAACTGGAAGCGGATAACGGGACCGTCAAGTGGTCCGAAAACGCCCGTATCGGTTACTACGCTCAGGATCATGCCGAAGATTTCGAGAACGACCTGACGGTCTTTGACTGGATGAGCCAGTGGAAACAGGAAGGCGATGACGAGCAGGCGGTACGCAGTATCCTTGGTCGTCTGTTGTTTAGCCAGGACGATATTAAAAAGCCGGCGAAAGTCCTCTCCGGCGGCGAGAAAGGACGCATGCTGTTCGGTAAGCTGATGATGCAGAAACCGAACATCCTGGTGATGGATGAACCGACTAACCACCTGGATATGGAATCGATCGAATCGCTGAACATGGCGCTGGAGATGTATCAGGGCACCCTGATTTTCGTTTCTCACGACCGTGAGTTCGTTAGCTCGCTGGCGACTCGCGTACTGGAGATCACCCCAGAACGCGTCATCGATTTCAGCGGCAACTACGAAGATTACCTGCGCAGTAAAGGTATCGAGTAATCCCTCTCCGTTACCCGGGTGGCGGCTACGCCTTACCCGGGCTACCAAACAGCATAGTGCTGTAGCCCCGGTAAGCGGTAGTGCCACCGGGGATTTCGAGACCACCAATACCGGCAGTTTCAGCGGGACTTGGTCAGAGTCTCCACTCGGTCCCTTCGACGCCATTCACCAGCAGTTGGCGTTTTTCTCCCGCTGGTAATAACAGCTTCAGCGCTTTCCACGCCGGGCGATAGTTGCCGCGAGCGTTAATATTCAGGTTTACACTAGTGGCGCTGCAGGTCATTTCCCACTCCAGCCATAGCGCATCCCCTTCTTTATAGCCCCAGCTTTCGCCGTCGTCTTCAAACAGCAGGCCGCGGGTTGAGCCGGTACCTTTCAGCGGGAACAACTGCAGTTCGCGACGATCGTCTTTTTGCGCATCGACGTGGTTGATACGTTCACTGAGCGGCAGACCGGCGCCGGCGCGGACCAGCAGCGGCAGTTTTTCCAGCGGCGCGTCCAGCGTCACCCACTGACCACCGGCGAACCACTGGTGGCTGTAAAAATCGTACCAGCCGTCCTGATTATCGGGCAGCCACAGCTGGCGCTGACGGGCGCCGGGCTCTACTACGCTTGCCACCAGCAGATCGCGCCCCAGCATGAAGTCATCACACTCGGCGAAGGTCTGGGTATCGTGCTGGTGATCGAGGAAGGTCGGGCGCAACATGGGTTCGTCATCGGCATGCGCCTGCCATAACAGGGTGTACAAATAGGGCAGCAGACGGTAGCGCAGCTCGATGGCAGAGCGGATCGCCGGGGTGATTTCCGGGTACATCCAGGGTTCATTGACCGTCTGGTCGTCATTCCACGAGTGAATGGTAAAGCGCGGATGCATCACGCCGTTTTGCACCCAGCGAACGAACAGTTCTGGCTCGGGTTTATCGCCGGAGAATCCGCCGACGTCATGGCCGACGTTAAACAGCCCGGAAAGACTCATCCCTAATCCCATACGGGTGTTATAGCGCAGCGTATCCCAGTTGGTGCGGTTGTCGCCGCTCCAGGTCTGTACGTAGCGCTGCATCCCGGCACAGCCGGAGCGGGAGATCAGATACGGGCGCTTTTGCGGCGCAAAACGCTGCTGCGCTTCCAGCGAGGCGCGCATCATTAATAGCGGCATCACCGGGCGAATATGCTTAATGGCGATTTCGCGGCCAAAGCCGTAGCAACGCGCTTCGCCGTCCCATACCTCATACTCGTTATTATCATTCCAGGTCGAATCGATACCCATCTCCAGTAGCTGGGTGGTTACGCCTTCTTGCCACCAGGTCACGGTGTGCGGGTTGGTGAAGTCGAGATGCGAACCTTCATCGTCCCAGAAGCTGGAACGTTCGGGAGCATCGGTTTGCGAATCGCGAATAAAGAGGCCGCGTTCCGCCACTTCGCCATAGCGCGGGTGATCCTGCAGCAGGCACGGTTTGATATTGGCAGCCAGTTTCAGCCCGGCATCGTGGAACGACTGGCTCATCACTTTTGGCTGCGGCACCTTGTCGTAGTTCCAGTTAAAGACGTAGCGCTTGCCGTTGATTGAGGTATAGCCGGAAGAGAGCTGGAACGAATCACAGGGGATCGCATGCTGCTCGCACAGGCGGATAAAATTCATCAGCTGATTTTGCGCATCCGGCGCGTCGGTATAGTGCATCGTCGAACCGCTGTAGCCGAGGCTCCATTTTGGCCCAAAGAGGGTTTTACCGGTCAGACGGACGAACGCCTTGGTCACATCCAGCACCTGCTTACCGGTAAACAGGTAATAATCGATGTCGCCGGCTTCCGCCTGCCAGCGGCGATAGGCGGTGTGGTAGTTGTCGATTTCATTACCCAGATCCAGCCAGCAGCTGCTCAGGTTGTCATAGAACAGGCCGTAGCTGATATCGCTGCGCTGCGTGATGGTAAACGGAATATGTTTATACAGCGGGTCTGTGCTGACGGCGTTGTAGCCCATGGCATCGAGGTTACGCATTTCGTAGCGCTTACCGTTA
Source organism: Klebsiella sp. 141240 (assembly GCF_050600805.1). Taxonomy (NCBI): domain Bacteria; kingdom Pseudomonadati; phylum Pseudomonadota; class Gammaproteobacteria; order Enterobacterales; family Enterobacteriaceae; genus Klebsiella; species Klebsiella sp. 141240. The sequence goes on from NZ_JAQIRK010000002.1 coordinate 553,852, forward strand.
CGCTGCAGGTCGCCGGCCTTTTCACCCAGACCATAGAAACGCTCATCTTTACGACGGCTGAGATAATGGGCGACGCCATCCCCGTGGGCATTTGCCAGATAGGCGCTGGTTGGGCGGTCATTGGCGAGCGTCTGCCACTCGCCGGCGTCGTCGCGATAGCTCCACTCCAGCCAAAGCGGCTGGTGGACGGTGACGCGCAGCTGGCGGGTGGCGATGGTCAGCGCGTCATCTTCTTTGGTCATCTGCCAGGCCGGGAGGCTAAAACCGCTGAGGTCATCCCGCGCGCGGCCTTCCCACGGGACATCCTGCTGCGGGGCGATACTCCATGTGCGATCCAGCGCCAGTTGGCCCTGGCGCTTCAGCAGGACGCGGAATAAATTCTCTTCCAGCACATACAGACACAAAGTGTGCTGACCATCAACGGTCAGTTCAACGTGATGCTCCAGCTGTTGGTGCAAACTCCAGTGTTTCAACGTCTTCATATTTTACATCCACTCTCAGGCGCGCTTGGCGCGACGTTCAGCAATAAATGCCACCAGGAAAACGGCGCCAATCAGGTCAAAGAACCCCATGGCGATAAACAGCGGGTTGAAGCCGATTTTGTCGGCGGTCACCCCGATTAATAATGAGAACAGGAAGCTGGCGATCCACGCCGCGGAACCGCGCATACCGTTGACCGTCGCCATTTGTCCCTTGTCGAAAGACTCCACCACCAGCGCGCTGAGCATGCAGGAGATGATCTGGTGGCCGAAACCGCCAATGGAGATCAGGATGATGGTGATATAGGGATCGCGGGTAATGGCGACCAGCGCCAGCGAGATCATCAGAAACGCGCCGGTAACGGAACTGGCGATGACCGAGTTGACTCGCGTACAGCCGAACCAACGGACGTACAGGCGGGTGAGGTAGCCGCTGACCACGCTGCCAAGGTCGGCGGCGAGGAACGGCAGCCAGGCGAACATCGCTATCTGTTTAAGATCCATACCGTGCTCTTTCGCCAGGTACAGCGGCACCCAGAAGCTCAGCACCGCCCAGGCGGGCTCGGCCATAAAAGCGGGGATGGCGATACCGTAGAAACGTTTATTCTTCGAGACGGTTTTTAGCGCGGTAAAAAAGGGCAGCTTCACCGGCGGCGCTTCGTTATCCTGCTTGATGTACTCCAGCTCGCCTTGGCTGAGATTCGGGTGTTTTTCCGGGCTCTGGTAGAACACCCACCACAGCACCACCCATAGCAGCGCCAGCACGCCGGTAAACATAAACGCGCCCTGCCAGCCGAAGGAGGCGTGGGCGAAGTAGATGATAGGCGGCGCCAGCATCGCGCCGATAGAAAAGCCGACGCCAGCCCAGCCGGCGGCAATCGGCCGTTCGGATTTCGGGAACCACTCGCCGATGGTTTTAGCGTTAGCCGGGGTGGCGGCCGCCTCCGCGCCACCCATAAAGAAGCGCAAAATAGCCAGATGCAGCCAACTGCCGGCGCCGGCGTGCGCGATACAGGCTACCGCCCACAGCGTGGCGCAAACCATAAAGCCCAGCTTGAGCCCGATGACGTCGATAAGCCAGCCGCACAGCGGTTGGAAGATGGTATAAGCCAGCTGAAATGCGCCGACGATCCACGAATATTGCTCGGTGGTAATACCGAGTGTGGCTTTCAGTTCCGGGGCGATAATCCCCAGCGAGTTACGTGTGATGTAGTTGACGGTGACGCCAAGTAAAAACAGTACCAGCACCCACCAGCGCAGGTTTTTCACTACCCGGCGCGTTTTGCTGACTGCCATATCATTGTTGAGGCCTTGACTCATAGAACTCTCCACAAGACGTTGTAGGGGGAAGTGACGACCCAGGCGCTGGGTCGTCACGTAATAGTTCTAACCATTTGAATTATTTGTTTTTATTTCAATATCTATTGGTATAACTAGTATGGAAGATATTGGACCAATTCAAAATAAGGGAGAAAGTCGGCAGGCAGTAGCGCTATTTATGCAAAATTTTTCATGAGATGACGTAGTTCTCATAATTTGGCGGAGTATTTGCTTGTTGGTCAGGGTTTAGCGACTATGAAAATTCTTTCATTTTTGAATTGGAGCTGGATCACAGAATGGACAAAAAGCTGCGAGTCGCGGAAATTGCCGCCCGCACCGGGCTGTCGGCCAGTACGGTTTCGCGTGTGTTAGCCGGAAAAGCGAATACCAGCGAAAAGGCCCGTCAGGCGGTATTGGCCTGCGCCCGTGAACTTGGGGTGATGCAGGGATTGGCCGCCGGGCGGCTACTGCTCAACAACCTGCTGATTTTTGCGCCACAGCGGGCCTTCGACGAACGTTCAGATATTTTCTACTACCGCGTCATCCAGAGTATTAATAACGCGCTGGCGCCGCATGAAGTGCGTCTGCGTTATTGCGCGCTGGAAGAAAACGACAGCGACGCCAATCTGTTTCTGGCCCGCATGAACGAGACCGACACCCAGGCGGCGGTATTACTGGGTATCGACGATCGGCATATCCACGCGCTGGCGGCGGATCTTGGCAAACCTTGTGTATTAATCAATTGCCGGGATGAGGGGATGCGGCTTCCTTCCATTGCGCCTGACCATCGCCTGATTGGTCAGTGCGCCGCTCGTTATCTGTTTGATATGGGCCATCAGGCGGTAATGAACGTGATGTGCCTGCGCCGCTATACTATGGAGCTACGGCTGGTGGGTATTAAAGAGGCGTGGCGCGCGTGCAACCTGCGGTTTACCAGTAGCCGCGACCTGATTAGCGTCGCTAATTTTAGCGCCAGAGAAACGGAAGAGCAGGTCGGTGCCTGGCTCGATGCTTTACAGGGGCGCCCGATGCCGACGGCATTCCTGGTGGGCGGCGATTTTATGGCCGCCGGTACCGTCAGCGCGCTGCAAAAACGAGGCCTGCGGGTGCCGCAGGATGTCTCGGTGATGAGTATCGACGGTTTTAATCTGGCGGCGATTCAGGACGTGCCGCTGACGGCGATTCATGTGCCGCGGGATGAGCTCGGCAGCGAGGCGGTGCATCTTCTCCAGCAGCGTCTGCTGCGCCCGGAAGCGCCGCACGGTTCGCTACTACTGCACGGCGCCCTGGTGGTACGCGATTCGGTGCGGCGGATCCGGCCAGGCAAGAGCCATACCGCCGTAGAACAGCAAGGTCTGTATGATGATTAGATCTTCATGCCCAATGCGCGTTTGCCGTGCTCGTTAAGATCGGCAACGGTGAAGCGCGCCTCCCAGTCGCATTCATAATCCTCGCGCGGGAAATCCCCGGGAGACGCGCCTTTTTCCAGCGCGATTTTTACCTTCTGCGCGTAGGCGAGATTCTTCTCGCACATCGGCGCGGCCGGGATGTACATGACGTTGCCCCAGCCCTGTTGATTTTCCACCGGCGCGACCGAGTGAATGACATCGCAGTGCCACCAGACGGAATCACCGGCATTCAGCGCGGGAATCGAGCTTAGCGCTTTGATGAGCAATGGATGCCATTGCTCAGAGATAGGCAGCACCTTGCCCGGCGCGACGCCGCACAGTTCATCTTCTGGCACATCATCCAGCAGCGGACGCAGCAGAACGTAAGCCATCGCCTCCGGGATCGGCACCACGTGCAGTAGCCCTTGACCGGGGATCATGTCCGACAGCGCCGTCCAGCCCTGGAAGGTGCGGAAGACCGAACATTTGGTGGTGTTATCGACGGTGTACTCTTCCACTTCGGTACGGTGCGCCGCGTCCCACGGATCGTAGGCGTCGATATTGCCATTAAAGACGTTGGCGAAAACCTGCTGATAAGCGGGAAGCAACCAGCGCTCCAGCGCTCCGGAATCGGTATGTGCGCCCAGCCCCTTTGACGTGGTTCCCGGCGGGCGGCGGCGGATGCGGTCAGGGTAAATCACGCTGACATCCGGATCGAACCAGCGTTTGCCGTCCTGCTCAAAGCGCCACAGGCGGTTAAGGAAGGATTGTACCGCAGCCATTTCATCGCTTTGGCGCGCCTGCATTTGCGAGGGTGACCAGTAGATCGGATAGATCTCCGGGCGCGAAGCCTCCAGCGAGCCGAAGAAGCTGTCGCCGGGCCCTTTGTAAACGTCGTCGAAATGGTTCAGGTCCAGGTATTCCAGCATCGCGTTATCCCAGGCCAGCGCCTGTTCGCGCGGGTAGTGGCCTTTGATAACCGCGCAACCGCGGCGCTTAATCGCCTCACGCTGCGCCTCGCTCACTTTACCCTGGGCGATATCGCTAAACGGGATTACCGGCCAGACTTCCTGACCCGCGGCTTTCAGGGCATTAATCTCGTCCAGGCGCTCGCTGATGCGCGCCGAGAGTCTATCGAATACCGCCTGGACATCGCCGATTTGCGCCCGTAGCGCCTGTTTCATCTGGCGAATCGCCGCTTTGTGGTCGGCAGGTAATGTTTCGTGGGTAGGGAGAGCAGCCATAATCACCTCGCTGTATCTTTCATTCGAAAGTAATAAATCTTACAAACGTTAATTTAAGTTAAATTAGAGTTAATGCAAGTTTAAAATTATGCAGCGGCGCACAAAATGGAAAAGCCGGGGCGGATACCCCGGCACAGGATCAGTCGTTGAAAGGGGAGGTCTTATCGAGAACGGCCTGAATCACCTTCAACGCGCCGTCGTGGTTATTGTCATCGGTGGTGAAACCGGCGATGGCTTTGATGCTGTCGGCGGCGTTGGCCATAGCAAAAGCATATTTCACCAGTTTTAACATTTCGGCGTCATTGCCGCTGTCGCCAATTGCTACGCATTGCTGCGGCGAAAGGTTCCAGCGTTTGAGCAGGCGGCTGATGCCGTTGGCTTTATGCAGGCCGGGGATAATCAAATCGACAAAGCCAAAGCCGCTGGTGACCGGCTTCATGATCCCGTCGAGCGAGACGTGCAGTTTATCGATAAGCTGTGGAATATCGCTATCCGGCAAGTTGAGGGAGAATTTGAATAGCGTATCGTCGATGCGATGGTAATCGCTTACCCGCTGCAGACGATGGTAGTGCTTCGACATCAGCTCAACAAAGGCGTCCGGGGCTTTATCGCTCACGTATGCGCTTTGCAGGCCGCAGGCGACAAAGTTGAGCTGCGGGTCTTTTAGCAGTTCGCCAATCACCACCTGTGATTCGTGACGGGTCAGTTCGCCGTGGAACACCTGTTTGCCATGCTCGTAAACCAGAGCGCCGTTTTCTGCGACGAACGAAATCTGCTCGCGGATTTCCGGGAAAAATGAGATCAGCTGATAGTACTGGTTGCCGCTGGCGACAACAAATTCAATACCTTGCTGTTTAAGCTGCGCAAACTGCGCGAGGAAACGCGGGCGGTCATACAGCTTGGCGTCATTGAGAAAAGTTCCGTCCATATCGGTGACGATAACTTTAACGGTCATAAGAGGTGCTCCTGGCTTAACTTCGACCAGTAACATTCTAATTACAATGTGATGGGGAGCACAAATTTATTTCGAATGAAAGTTTATCCCATTATCAACGGGTACAGAAGATGTCACCCGGCTCAGCGCAGCGCCGGCCGGGTATTTTCCTTACAGCGTATGTTCGGTTCGGGCGATAATATCGTCCTGGGTATCCGGCGACAGGGCGGTGAAGAACGCCGAGTATCCGGCGACGCGGACCACTAAATCGCGGTACTGGTCAGGGTGTTTCTTGGCTTCCAGCAGCGTTTCGCGTGACACGATGTTGTACTGAATATGCCAGCCTTTGTGCACTTCAAAGAAAGTACGCAGCAGCACCATCAGCTTTTGCTTATCAGACTCGTTCTCCAGCGTGGAAGGATTCAGCTTCTGGTTGAGCAGCACGCCGCCGAGGATCGCGCCGGTCGGCAGTTTGCCTACCGAACTGATAACCGCCGTTGGCCCCAGGTGATCGGTACCGGAGGCCGGGCTGGCCCCTTCCGCCAGCGGCGCATGCGCTTTGCGGCCATCCGGCGTCGCCATGGTTTGCGCGCCGAACGGGACGTTCGCGGAGATAGACGACGTACCGGCGTAATAGTTACCGCCAATCGGGCCGCGGCCGTAACGCGGGTTATGGTACTGCTTCAGCTCGTCGATATAAGTCTGATAGGCGCGGGCCAGCAGAATATCGACGCTATCGTCGTCGTTACCGTACTTCGGCGCGCCGTTGATCAAGCGCTGACGTAACTGCTCGTGGGTCAGGCCGGCAAAATCTTCCGCCAGCGCCTTCGCCAGTTCCTGCTGGCCGATAACGCCCTGATCGAAGACCAGTTTTTTCACCGCCGCCAGGCTGTTGCCGAGGTTGGCGATCCCGACCTGCAGGCCGGAAACCCAGTCATATTTCGCGCCGCCCTGCTTGATGCTTTTCGCCCGTTCGATGCAGTCATCAACTAACGCTGAGCAAAGAATATCGTGGACGTTCTCTTCCAGCATGGTATCGACAACGTACTCAATCTCGATGGATTTACGGGTGTAGTAGCGGATCTGGGTGTCCCAGTCTTCCAGCACCTGGTCGAAGTTAGCGAAGTTGCCTTTCGACAGCGCATGTTGTTGGGCAAGGAATACCTGGCCGCTGGTGGCATCGCGGCCGCCTTCCAGCGTCGCCAGCATCACCCGCGCGAAGTTAATAAAGCTCATGCCGGTGCAGCGATAGCCCCATTTGCCGCCTACCGCGGTTTCGATGCAGCCGATAGCGGCGTAATCGTAGGCGTCCTGCGGCTCAATGCCGAGCTTGATAAATTCCGGAATGACGATTTCATCATTGTTAAACGCCGGCATGCCGAAACCGCAGCGGATCACCTGCACGCAGGCGTCGAGGAAGTCGTTGCTCATCCCGGCGTGGTAACGCACGCTGAGGTTCGGCTGGGTCGAGCGCAGGCGGCCGCAGGATTCGAGGATCGCGTACGACAGCGGGTTGACGGCGTCCTGCGGTTGGCCGTCGACCAGATTTTGCCCGCCGATGGTGACGTTCTGGTACAGCGGGCTGCCGGCAGAAGCTTTGGAGTGCGAGCCGGAGCGAATTTTGTTGACCTCCAGCAGCTTCAGCCAGCAGCAATGCAGCAGCTCGATGGCCTGTTCGCGATCCAACGATTGCTGCAGTTCAACGTCGCGGCGGTAGTACGGATAGAGGTACTGGTCCATGCGGCCAAAGGAGACCGAGTGGCCGTTGGATTCAATCTGCAGGATCAACTGAATGAAGTAGCAGAGCTGCAGCGCCTGCCAGAAGGTTTTTGGCGGCTCGTGGGCGATGATCTCGCAGTTTTCGGCAATGGCCAGCAGTTCGTCGCGGCGAAGTTCGCGCGGCTCCTGGGCCGCCATGTCACGCGCCAGCGTGGCGAAGCGTTTGCTGTGTTCGCTCACTGCCGCGAGCACGATATCGATAGCTTTCAGGAACTGCTCGCCGTGCAGATCTTCCAGTACCGTCAAATTAATGCGCGAGCGGCGTTCAGCGACCTTCGCGCGCATACCGTCGAGCCCTTTTTCCAGCAGCAGCGGATAGTTGACCGCCAGGTGGGCGTCGCCGGAGGTCATGTTACCTTCGGCTTTGATAATGCCGGTAGCGAGCAGCGCTTTTTGTTCGTCGGTAAACATGCCGTAGCAGCGGTCCTGAACGGTCTGCCCGCGCCACCATGGGCACACTTCATGTAATACGCGCTTATTCTCTTCGCTGACCGAGAAACCGGCGCCCGGACGGTCGGCGAGATCGTCGATCTCTTTCTCAATCCAGCTGACGGTATATTCCGGGAATATCGGCGCGGCGCGAACTTCGCTGGCCTGGTTGCCGACGATCAGCTCATCGTGCTTGATCCAGATAGTGCGTTCCGCCAGGTGATGCGCCAGCGCCAGCGCGCGACGTACCGGAATCGGTTTATCGAGATGTTGCTGATAGGCGGCGGTATAGTGTTGGGCGCGCTCGGTACAGACCGGCGGCTTAACGATATGTACCAGCGCCATTTTATGCGCCTGAATGCGGGCGCTCAGAGTATCCAGTTTTAAGGTGGTCATAAGTTATCCTCGTAGGGTCGCCGTTAAACCTTTGCTTTGCGCGTACTGCTGCGCAAAGGCCAGCAGCTCGGGAGCGGCCAGCGGTTTTTCCGGTGCGGTATAGGGCTGACTGAGTAATTGGTATTTATTCATTCCCAGCGTGTGGTACGGCAGGAAATGGATTTCGCTGACCTTCAGGCGGTCGGCGGCAAAATCGGTAATCGCGGTAATGTCGGCTTCGTTGGCGTTAAATCCCTGAATTAATGGGACGCGAATGATGATTTTTTTCCCTGCCTGCGCCAGGCGCTGCAGGTTATTCATTACCCGGCGGGCGCTGCCGTCGGTCCACTGCTGGAAGACGGCATCGTCAACGTGCTTCAGGTCGGCCAGAAACAGATCGACAAACGGTAAAGAGGGTTCAATGTACTTCCACGGTACGTGCAGGCAGGTTTCCACGGCGGTGTGAATGCCCGCCTTATGGCTGGCTTCGAACAGCGCCTGCGCCAGCGTCGGGTTCATAAAGGGCTCGCCGCCGGAAAGGGTAATGCCGCCGCCGCTGCGATCGTAAAACGGCTTATCGCGTAGCACCGTCGCCATAATTTCCGCCACGCTTTTTTCCTCGCCGCAGACCGTCAACGCGGTAGTGGGGCAGCAGTCGCGTAGCGCGGCAATATGGCGCTCGTTGACGTTTTGCCGATAGATAATCAGGCCGTCGAGGGTACGGATAATCACCTCCGGCGCCGCCTGCTGGCACAGCTCGCAGCCGTCAAGACATAGCCGCGCGTCGTACAGCAGGTCTTCGTTGCGGGCGCGGCTTTCCGGGTTCTGACACCAACGACAGCCCAGCGAACAGCCTTTAAGGAATACGACGGTACGGATCCCCGGGCCGTCATGGGTGGAGTAGCGCTGGATGTTGAAGATCATGATTTACCCTCTTATTTGCATATGAAGATTAAATAACTTTCGAATGAAAGTTATATTGACGCAAATCAACAAGCGGTGTGGGTAAAAGAGACGGGAAGAAAAAGAACGGTGTGGTTCACAAAATAACCGGCGACCTGGCTCGCCGGCGGCGGGAAATTAGCGCGAACCGCACACCTCGCACTGCGGGTGGCGCATCAGCTTCATTTCGCGAAACTGGCAGCTCATCGCGTCATACATCACGATTTTGCCCCTGGCGGGGGTGCCGTAACCGGTCAGCAGTTTAATCGCCTCCATGGCCTGCAGTGAACCGATAGTGCCGACCAGCGGCGCCATCACCCCGGCTTCGACGCAGGTGAGGGCGTTTTCGCCGAACAGGCGGCTCAGGCAGCGATAGCAGGGCTCGCCGTCCTGATAAGTAAAGACGCTGATTTGCCCTTCCATACGAATCGCCGCGCCGGAGACCAGCGGGGTTTTGTGCTGGAAGCAGCCGGCGTTAAGCTGATTGCGAACAGCAACGTTGTCGGTACAGTCCAGCACCAGATGGTGGTCGGCAATCTGCGTTGCCAGCGCCGCGTCATCCAGCATTGCATCGATGGTGACCAGCCGGACGTGCGGGTTAATGCGCGCCAGCGCATCGCGGGCAGAATCGACCTTCGGCTGGCCGATGGTCGCGTCGCTGTGCAGCGTCTGACGTTGTAGATTGGATAACGAAACGGTATCGAAATCCAGCAGGGTGAGCTGACCCACCCCGGCCGCCGCCAGATATTGAGCGGCGGCGCAGCCGAGCCCGCCGAGGCCGACGACCAGTACGCGAGCGGCTTTTAACCGCTCCTGACCGTCGAAATCAAACCCTCGCAGTACGATCTGCCGGTTATAACGCAGCATCTCCTCGTCGCTCAGCTCAACGGCCATTACAGCCCCCCAAACAGGTGATTAAAGGGCTCGACTTCGACCCATTCGCCCGCTTCGACGTTGCCGCGTTCGCGCTCCAGTACGATAAAGCAGTTACCGAGGCTGAATGAGCTGAAAATGTGCGAGCCCTGATGGCCGGTGGTGCTCACCACCAGTTCGCCTTCCGGATTGCGCTGCAGCACGCCGCGCTGGAAGTCGAGGCGGCCCGGCGATTTTTTCAGCCGGCTGGCGGCGCGCACGCGCAGACGCATCGACTGGGTTTGACCGCGGTTGCCGGAGAGCTTGGCCAGCAGCGGCTGTACCAGTTGATAGAAGGTTAAGGTGGCGGAAACCGGATTGCCCGGCAGGCCGCAGAACCAGCTGTTGCTGAGCTTGCCGAAGGCGAACGGTTTACCCGGCTTAATCGCCAGCTTCCAGAAGCCGATCTCGCCCAGTTCTTCGAGGATAGTTTTGGTGTAATCGGCTTCGCCCACGGAGACGCCGCCGGAACTAATCACTACATCGGCCTGCTGGTCGGCGGCGATAAAGGCGTCGCGCAGCTTCGCCGGATCGTCAGGAATAATACCGAGGTTGATGACCTCGCAGCCCAGCTGTTCGAGCATCAGATGTACCGCCAGGCGGTTAGTGTCATAAATCTGGCCGTCGCCGAGCGGTTGGCCCGGCAACTGGAGTTCATCCCCGGTCGAGAAGACCGCGACGCGCACTTTACGGACTACCTCGACGTCGGCAATACCCAGCGATGCCAGCACCGGCAGTTCCGCAACGGTAAGACGAGTCCCTGCCGGGAATACTACCGCGCCGTTGGCGATATCTTCGCCGCGACGGCGTATATTTTGCCCGGCTTTCACCGGCGCGATGAAGCGCACGCCCGCATCGCTTTGTTCCGTTTCTTCCTGCATGACCACCGCGTCGCAGCCTTCAGGCACCGGCGCGCCGGTCATGATGCGGATACAGGTGCCCGCCGGCCAGGCGTCGTGGAACGGTTGGCCGGCAAAGGCCTTACCGGCAACCGGCAGCGACGCGCCGTCGGTGAGGTCGGCCAGGCGCACGGCATAGCCGTCCATCGCTGAGTTATCAAAACCGGGGACGTCCAGCGGCGAAACGACATCATGGGCGGTCACGCGCGAAAAGGCCTGCAGCAGCGGCAGGGTTTCCGTAGCCTGCAGCGGCGAAATACGGTCGAGCATCTGAGTCAGGGCTGTGTCGAGCGGCATCAGTCCGGCGGTAAAATCCATGGGTTACTCCTGCTGGCAAAACGTCGAAAACGCCTATTATGGCAGAAAAGCGCCGGCGACTGTATGCCACTGCGGTACGAGGCTTTACATCACCGGATGCTCTTTCTATATTCAAAAAATGTATAAAAGGTTAGTCAGTATAATGATATCTATACAGTTTATGGCAAAGGAAAGATCGAATGGGTAAGGCGGTAATAGCAATCCACGGCGGCGCCGGCGCGATTAGCCGAGCGCAGATGTCGCCGGAGCGCGAACGCGAGTTTGTAGCCGCGCTGTCGGCCATCGTCGACAGTGGGCAAAAAATGTTGGCAGCAGGCGCCAGCGCGCTGGATGCGGTGACAGAAGCGGTACGTCTGCTGGAAGAGTGCCCGCTGTTTAACGCCGGGATAGGCTCGGTATTTACCCACGATCAAACGCACGAACTGGATGCCTGCGTGATGGATGGCTATAGCCTGCAGGCCGGCGCGGTGGCTGGCGTAAAGCATCTGCGTAACCCGGTGCTGGCGGCGCGTCTGGTGCTGGAAGAGAGCCCGCACGTGCTGCTCATCGGCGAAGGGGCGGAAAAGTTTGCCGCCTCGCGCGGGATGACGCTTGTTGAAAACGAGTTATTTTCTACCACCGAGCGGCTTCTGCAGTTACAGCAGGCGAAAGAGGGCGGCGAGATTATTCTCGACCACCATGCCGCGCCGCTCGACGAACGCCACAAAATGGGCACCGTTGGCGCGGTGGCGCTGGATCTGGCCGGTAATCTGGCGGCAGCGACCTCCACCGGCGGAATGACTAATAAACTGCCCGGTCGCGTCGGCGATAGCCCGCTGCCGGGCGCCGGCTGCTATGCCAATAATGCCAGCGTCGCGGTCTCCTGCACTGGCACTGGCGAAGTGTTCATGCGCACGCTCGCCGCTTACGACATTTCGGCGTTGATGGAGTACGGCAATCTCAGCCTGTTTGAGGCCTGCGAGCGGGTGGTGCAGGAAAAACTGCCGGCGCTGGGCGGCAGCGGGGGTCTTATCGCCGTGGACCGCGAGGGGAATGTCGTGCTGCCTTTCAATAGCGAAGGTATGTACCGGGCGTGGTGTTATGCGGGCGATACGCCGACGATTGGAATTTATCGCGAATAAAAGGAGAAGCGAGCTTGCCGCAAAGTCATGAAATTGATGAAGACGATGTGCTGGTGGTACGCGATCTTAACGTCGCCTTTAGCCAGCAGCGGCAGCGCGTTTCCGCGGTGCGTAACCTGTCGTTCAGCCTTCGCCGCGGCGAGACGCTAGCTATCGTCGGCGAGTCCGGTTCCGGAAAATCAGTGACCGCCCTGGCGTTGATGCGCCTGCTCGACGAGGCGGTCAGCGAGGTCAGCAGCGAGGCGTTGCTGCTACGTCGACGCAACCGTCAGGTGATTGATATTAATGCACAAACGGCGGGGCAGATGCGTCAGGTTCGCGGCGCGGACGTGGCGATGATTTTTCAGGAGCCGATGACCTCGCTGAATCCGGTATTCACCATCGGCGAACAGATTGCCGAATCTATCCGTCTCCATCAGGGACTGCGCCATGACGAGGCGCTGCAGGAAGCTAAAAAGATGCTCGAACGGGTGCGTATTCCGGAAGCGGAAGCGATGCTTTCACGTTACCCGCATCAGCTTTCCGGCGGCATGCGCCAGCGGGTGATGATCGCCATGGCGTTATCGTGTCGACCGGCGGTACTGATTGCCGATGAACCTACCACCGCGCTGGACGTCACTATTCAGGCGCAGATCCTGCAGCTTATCGCCGCATTGCAAAAAGAGATGGCGATGGGGGTGATGTTTATCACTCACGATATGGGCGTGGTGGCGGAGATCGCCGATCGTGTGCTGGTGATGTATCGCGGCGAAGCGGTTGAAAGCGGGCGCGTCGACGATATTTTTCGCGCCCCGCAGCACCCTTATACCCAGGCGCTACTGGCGGCGGTACCGAAGCTCGGCTCAATGCGCGGCAGCGATTTACCGCGGCGCTTCCCGCTGCTCAACGACGGTGTGACCCAGCAGCCGGAACAGAATACCGTGGTCGCCGGCAAACCGATTTTACAGGTGCGCGATTTGGTCGCGCGTTTCCCGATCCGCGGCGGTATTCTCAACCGCGTCACCCGCGAAGTGCACGCGGTGGAAAAAGTGAGTTTCGATCTGTGGCCGGGCGAAACGCTGTCGCTGGTCGGCGAATCAGGCTGCGGTAAATCGACTACCGGGCGGGCGCTGCTGCGGCTGGTGGAAGCGCAGGGCGGCAGTATCACCTTTAACGGCCAGCGTATTGATGCGCTGTCCGGCGGCAAGCTGCAGACGCTGCGCCGCGACATTCAGTTTATTTTTCAGGATCCTTACGCCTCGCTCGATCCGCGGCAGACGGTCGGTTATTCCATTATGGAGCCGCTGCGCGTGCATGGTTTGCTGGAAGGGGATGCGGCTCGCGAACGCGTCGCCTGGCTGTTGCAGCGCGTGGGGCTGGAGGCGGAACACGCGTGGCGTTATCCGCATGAGTTTTCCGGCGGCCAGCGGCAGCGTATCTGTATCGCCCGCGCACTGGCGCTCAATCCGAAAGTGGTGATCGCCGATGAGTCGGTGTCGGCGCTGGACGTGTCGATTCGCGCGCAGATTATTAATCTGCTGCTCGATTTACAGCGTGAAATGGGCATCGCATTTCTGTTTATTTCCCATGACATGGCGGTGGTGGAGCGCATCAGCCACCGCGTGGCGGTAATGTATCGCGGGCGGATCGTGGAGATTGGCCCGCGTCGCGCCGTGTTTGAAAACCCGCAGCATCCTTACACCCGTAAACTGATGGCGGCGGTGCCGGTCGCCGACCCGGCGCATCGTCAACCGCAGCGCGTATTACTCTCTGACGAGCTGCCGGGGAACATCTATAAACCGGGAGAAGAAATCGACAGCGCGCCGTTACAGCTGGTAGCGCCGGGACATTATGTCGCCCGCGAGCCCGCCGATGTACTGAGCCGATAACAACCTAACGCACTCTTGCAGGAGCATAACAACATGACTCAACCTGTTACACGCAAATGGCTACTGGCGCTTGGCATCGCCTCGGCGCTGGCGGCGACGCCGGCCTTCGCCGCGAAAGATGTGGTGGTCGCGGTCGGTTCCAACTTCACGACCCTCGATCCCTATGACGCGAACGATACCTTATCGCAGGCGGTGGCGAAGTCGTTTTATCAAGGCCTGTTCGGCCTTGATAAAGAGATGAAGCTGCAAAACGTACTGGCGGAGAGCTATACCGTCTCGGCGGATGGGCTGGTGTATACCATCAAGCTACACAGCGGGGTGAAATTCCAGGATGGCACCGATTTTAACGCCGAAGCGGTGAAAGCGAATCTCGATCGCGCCAGCAATCCGGATAACCATCTCAAACGCTATAACCTGTATAAGGATATCGCCAGCACCGAGGCGGTGGATCCGACGACGGTCAAAATCACTCTCAAACAACCGTTCTCGGCGTTTATCAATATTCTTGCCCATCCGGCGACGGCGATGATTTCGCCGGCGGCGCTGAAAAAATATGGCAAGGAGATCGGCTTCCACCCGGTAGGTACCGGGCCGTATAAGCTCGACACCTGGAATCAGACCGATTTCGTCAAAGTCAGCAAGTTTGATGGTTACTGGCAGCCGGGGCTGCCGAAGCTGGATTCCATTACCTGGCGCCCGGTGGTCGATAACAACACCCGTGCGGCGATGCTGCAAACCGGCGAGGCGCAGTTCGCTTTCCCGATCCCTTACGAGCAGGCGCCGCTGCTGGCGAAAAACAGCAAGCTGGAGCTGGTGGCCAGCCCGTCGATTATGCAGCGCTATATCAGCATGAACGTAACGCAGAAGCCGTTCGATAATCCGAAGGTGCGGGAAGCCATCAACTACGCGATTAACCGTCAGGCGCTGGTTAAGGTCGCGTTTGCCGGATACGCCACCCCGGCGACCGGCGTCGTGCCGCCTTCTATTGCCTACGCCAAGACCTACAGCGCATGGCCTTACGACCCGGCGAAGGCCCGTCAGTTGCTGAAAGAAGCCGGTTTCCCTAACGGCTTCAGCACCACGCTGTGGTCATCGCATAATCACAGCACCGCGCAGAAGGTGCTGCAGTTTACCCAGCAGCAGCTGGCGCAGGTGGGTATTAAAGCGCAGGTGACGGCGATGGATGCCGGACAGCGTGCGGCGCAGGTTGAAGGCAAGGGGCAGAAAGAGAGCGGGGTACGGATGTTCTACACCGGCTGGTCAGCGTCGACTGGCGAAGCCGACTGGGCGCTGTCGCCGCTATTCGCCTCACAAAACTGGCCGCCGACCCTGTTTAACACCGCCTTTTACAGCAACCCGCAGGTCGATAAAGACCTGAGCGAGGCGCTGAAAACGACCGATGCGCAACAGAAGACCAAATTCTATAAAGATGCGCAGGACATTATCTGGAAAGAGTCGCCGTGGGTGCCGCTGGTGGTGGAAAAGCTGGTATCGGCGCATAGCAAAAACCTGACCGGGTTTTATATTCAGCCGGATACCGGTTTTAGCTTCGAGCAGGCGGACTTAACGCAGTGATAATGCTTATGCTCACGCGTTCCCTCTGCCGAAATGGGAGGGGGCGATGCTGAATTACGTTCTGAAGCGCCTGCTGGGGCTCATTCCGACGCTGTTTATCGTCGCCGTGCTGGTGTTCCTGTTTGTGCATATGCTGCCGGGCGATCCGGCGCGGCTGATTGCCGGGCCGGAAGCCGATGCGCAGGTGGTGGCAATGGTACGCCAGCAGCTGGGGCTCGACCAGCCGCTGCATGTCCAGTTCTGGCACTACATCACCAATGTATTGCAGGGTGATTTCGGTATCTCGATGGCTTCGCGCCGCCCGGTGACCAGCGAAATCGCCAGCCGCTTCATGCCGACGCTATGGTTAACGCTTGCCAGCATGAGCTGGGCGGTGCTGTTCGGCATGGCGGCGGGGATTGCCGCGGCGGTGTGGCGCAATCGCTGGCCGGATCGGCTGGGGATGGCGCTGGCGGTAACCGGTATCTCCTTCCCGGCGTTCGCTCTCGGTATGCTGCTGATGCAGGTCTTTTCCGTGGAGCTCGGCTGGCTGCCGACGGTCGGCGCCGACAGCTGGCGGCACTATATTCTGCCGTCGTTGACCCTTGGCGCCGCGGTGGCATCGGTGATGGCGCGCTTCACCCGCGCGTCGTTCGTTGACGTGCTCCATGAGGATTACATGCGTACCGCGCGGGCCAAAGGGGTGAGCGAAACGCTGGTGGTGTTGAAGCACGGCCTGCGCAACGCGATGATCCCGGTAGTGACCATGATGGGGCTACAGTTCGGTTTTTTGCTCGGCGGCTCCATTGTGGTGGAGAAGGTCTTCAACTGGCCGGGGCTTGGGCGACTGCTGGTGGACTCCGTGGAGATGCGCGATTACCCGGTGATTCAGGCGGAAGTGCTGCTGTTTTCGCTGGAGTTCATTCTTATCAACTTAGTGGTGGACGTGCTGTATGCCGCCATTAACCCGGCTATCAGGTACAAGTAAGGTGAGATTGCTCAACTGGAGAAGGGAAGCGGTTATCAACGCCATGCCGGGCGTTAAGCCCGGACAGATCCGCACGCCGTGGCATGAGTTCTGGCGGCGTTTTCGTCGCCAGCCGGTGGCGATGGCGGCGGGCATATTTGTGCTGTTGCTGATTGTTGTCGCGATTATCGCGCCGTGGATAGCGCCGTATGACGCGGAAAACTATTTTGATTACGATCGCCTGAACGAAGGGCCGTCAATGGTGCACTGGTTCGGCGTTGATTCGCTGGGGCGCGATATCTTCAGTAGGGTGCTGGTAGGTGCGCAGATTTCGCTGGCCGCTGGGGTACTGGCGGTACTGATTGGCGCGCTGATTGGCACCGTGCTCGGCCTGCTGGCCGGGTACTACGAAGGCTGGTGGGACCGTATCACCATGCGCATCTGCGACGTGCTGTTTGCCTTCCCCGGCATTCTGCTGGCGATTGCGGTGGTGGCGGTGATGGGCAGCGGGATGGCCAACGTGATTATCGCGGTGGCGATTTTTTCAATTCCGGCGTTCGCCCGCCTGGTGCGTGGCAATACGCTGGTTCTGAAGCAGCAGACGTTTATTGAGTCGGCGCGCAGTATTGGCGCCAGCGATTCGACTATTCTGTTCAACCATATTTTGCCCGGTACGGTGTCGGCGATAGTGGTCTATTTTACCATGCGCATCGGCGTGTCGATTATCTCCGCCGCCAGCCTGTCGTTCCTCGGCCTTGGCGCGCAGCCGCCGACGCCGGAATGGGGGGCGATGTTGAACGAAGCGCGCGCGGATATGGTGATGGCGCCGCATGTGGCGTTATTCCCGGCGATCGCCATTTTCCTGACGGTGCTGGCGTTTAATCTGTTGGGCGACGGCCTGCGCGATGCGCTGGATCCGAAGATAAAGGGATAGGAGACAAGTACGGCGGTAGCAAAGTTGGTAGGTTAGCCCAGCCTGCGCTACGCCTGGCTGGACTACGGGTTTGAGCGGTTGGTAGCCCGGATAAGGCGCAAGCCGCTATCCGGATTATCCCAGCCTGCGCTACGCTTGGCAGGGCTACAGGTCTGAGCGGTTTGGTAGCCCGGATAAGGCGCAAGCCGCTATCCGGGAAGCGGGATTAGACCCGGGTACCCCACAGGTCGTATTCGTCGGCGTGCTCGACTTTCACCCGCAGCACGTCGCCCGGTTTAACGTTGGTTTCACCGTTCAGATAGACCGCGCCGTCGATTTCCGGGGCATCGGCCATACTGCGGCCAATCGCGCCTTCTTCATCGACTTCATCGACCAGCACCATAATTTCGCGGCCCACTTTTTCCTGCAGACGCTCGGCGGAAATCTGCTGTTGCAGCTGCATAAAGCGGTTCCAGCGCTCTTCTTTCACCTCTTCCGGTACCTGATCCGCCAGTTCGTTGGCGGTGGCGCCTTCAACCGGGCTGTACTTGAAGCAGCCAACGCGGTCCAGACGCGCTTCTTTCAGGAAGTCGAGCAGCATCTGGAAGTCTTCTTCCGTTTCGCCCGGGAAACCGACAATAAAGGTGGAACGCAGAGTCAGATCCGGGCAGATCTCGCGCCACTGTTTAATACGCGCCAACTGACGGTCTGCGGAACCTGGGCGCTTCATCAGTTTCAGGATGCGCGGGCTGGCGTGCTGCAGCGGAATGTCGAGATACGGCAGGATCTTGCCTTCCGCCATCAGCGGGATCACATCGTCAACGTGAGGATACGGGTAGACGTAGTGCAGACGTACCCAAATACCGAGTTTCGCCAGCTCTTCACACAGGCTGACCATACTGGTTTTCACCGGCATGCCGTTGTGGAAACCGGTGCGGTGCTTGACGTCAACGCCATAGGCGGAGGTGTCCTGCGAAATCACCAGCAGTTCTTTCACCCCGGCATCGGCCAGGCGTTTGGCTTCCGCCAGCACTTCGCCAATTGGGCGGCTCACCAGATCGCCGCGCATTGACGGGATAATGCAGAAGGTGCAGCGATGGTTGCAGCCTTCCGAGATTTTCAAGTACGCGTAGTGACGCGGCGTCAGCTTGACGCCCTGTTCCGGCACCAGGCTGAGGAACGGGTTATGCTTCGGCTTCGGCGTATAGTGGTGAACGTGCTCCAGCACCTGCTCGTAGCTATGCGGACCGGTAATTTCCAGCACCTTCGGATGCACCTCGCGGATTTGATCTTCTTTCGCGCCGAGGCAGCCGGTAACGATCACTTTGCCGTTTTCTTTTAAGGCTTCGCCGATCGCTTCAAGCGATTCCTGCACGGCGCTGTCGATAAAGCCGCAGGTGTTGACGATAACCATATCGGCGTTGTCGTAGCTGGGAACCACGTCATACCCTTCGGTACGCAGTTCGGTGAGGATACGTTCTGAGTCTACCAGGTTTTTCGGGCACCCTAATGATATAAATCCAATCTTAGACATTTTTTTGTACAATCAGTTGCTCACATTGCCGGGGATTATATAGATGCCACAACTTTATAGCTACATCAGGTGGTCAACAGATCGCCAGGACAAAGGAACAACCAGAAACAGGCAGCTTGCAGCCGCGAAAGTATATGCGGCTGAAGCTGGGCTGGAAATGGTTGAGATCGAAGATCCTGGCGTCAGTGCTTTTCGTGGCAAGAATACCAACACAGGAAAATTAGGGGATTTTATAGATGCAGTTAAACAAGGAGCTATTGCCTCTGATTCCTGGCTATACGTGGAAAATCTGGACCGCATTACAAGACAGAATGTAACTACTGCACAGAAACTGTTTATTGAATTGTTAGAGTTAGGTTTGACACTCGTCACAGGCATGGATAAGCGGGTATATACACTTGATTCTGTAAACAAAAATCCAACAGAATTAATGATCTCACTACTGCTTTTCAGCCGTGCCAATGAAGAATCAGAAACGAAATCAAACAGGACTATAGGCAATGTTGTTGCTTTGGTCGAACGTCATCAAGCAGGATTGCCAGTAAACATTAAGTCAGTTGGTCGCCATCCGTTTTGGATAGATGATTCAGGTTCGCAATATGAAGCGGTTAAAGAACATCCGGTTTACTGGAGTATCGCCCGCGAAGCTATAGACATGTTTTTAGATGGGAATGGCATCTATACAGTAAAGCGTTATCTCGATGAAAAATATCCTAACGGTTTAAAGGATAAGGAGTGGGATTATCAAGTTTTAAAGAAAATGCGTGATAATCGTGCGTTGATTGGGGAAAGGACTATCAATGTCGGTGGTGCTACTTACAAACTTGATAACTACTATCCGTGGTTGTGTAAAGATGAAGCAGAGTTTTTAACGCTGGCTGAACGTAAGCAACAAAACAACTACAAAGCTAAGAAAGACAAAACAGAAGAAATCAAATTGTTGTCAGGGCTACAGGTGTTGCGGTGTAGTAAATGTGGAGGAACGATGCATTCCTTCATGAATCATGGTAGTGCTCGCTACATCTGTACGAATGGGGTTCACCTACAGAAAAACTGTTCTGGCTGGTCAATATCAGCTCAATTAGTTGAACACTGTACAATGATTTCACTCCTGATCGGTTACATGGACAAGAGTCGTAAGGATGGTATTGACACTACTGCTATAGAAGAAGAAATTAGTAGAAAAGAAATATTGATAACTGATCTGGAATCTCGCATAGCAAACATGGCTCAGGCAATAGCTATTGCTCCTGATGTTAGTGCACTAGCAGTTCAATTAAATACTTTTGATTTAGAACGTAAAAAGACTGTTCTGGAAGTTGATAAGTTGAAAGAACGCTTACATTCATTGAAAGGTAAAGGATCTTTAGAAGTAGATATTACTGATTTCCTGATGCTTATTCAGTGGTCGGTGTTTACAAATATGGAGGATGCTGACAGAAACAAAATAAGGAAAATTATTAGCTCTATAATCGAAAGTATTATTGTTGAAAAAGCAGATGGATGTATAACTATAAAAATAAAGTGTCATCATAAAGATGAATGGCTAGTGTTTGGTGGAGTCAACAGAAAACCTTTTTGGGCTTTTACTATCGAGTATTCCACTAATGATGCAAAAGAAATTGAAGGTGGAGACTCTTCAAATTTTGTTAGTAATCCGCTATTTCAGAAGGCAGTAGAGCAACTGGATAGTATCAAACAGAGTTATCTAAAGCTTTTCGAGACTGCCAACACTATGTTAGGAGTCATTGGTTATAGTGATATTCGAGGGGCATCATTCTGGCCTAATACTGGACAGTATGAACGTGCGAATGTTGAGTATGATGGGATAACTTATAGCATTGCGATGAATGGCCGGGTTTCGAAGGCAATAACCGCAGCATTGGAAGCGACTGGATTGTCGCGTAAAGACTTCATAGAGCGTTATAAGGTATGAAGCCAAAGAACTTGTAGTGTTGCAGGCTCATCATAGGATGCTTTTTTAAGTCGGCAATGGCCGCATCAAAACTGAGAACTCTCGAAACTTTTAATAATTGTACTACTAAGAAAGTACAAAGATACTCGTGAAACCATCGAAGAATGTATCAGTTAGAAAGTACAAAGATAGTGCCTAAATGATATATGATTTTTTGACTTGAATAGTAATGAGATTGTCAAGAAAAAGTTGCAACTATTTCTTGATTGGGGCAATTTTGCCCGTTAACATATAGCCAATCAAACATTAACAGCACCCGTAGGAGGTTAACCATGAGATGACTTTTAATTTAGAGGAGTAACGATATGTCAAAGAAAAATAGTAAGATACCTTCCGCAATTGTTAATGAAATAAAGCATCTATTCAATGAGTTAGCTGCTTTTAGCGTTACGGTTCAACGTAAGCAAAGTAGTACAAAAGCCTACATACAGGTTATGGATGAATATCAGGGACATGAGAGGATTCACACCATTTACCTAAAGGACGATAAAATACGTTATCGCGGCCTAAATGTAGAAAGCAGCAATATAACAGAAGTCGATATAGAAAATAACGAAGTAAAATTTGCGATGTATTCGACATTAATTATGAAACTTCCTGTAGCTTTTGAGGCAGTGAACCAACTTCTTTCACTTGTTGATAAGCATGGTCTTGTAGTTGTCGCAACTCCTAAATACTAATAACAAAAACGACGAAAGGCCAGACACTGGAATGGCTGACCTTTCTAAATTAATCAATATGGAGCGTGTACAAATGATTAATCCTACACCTATTTATAACAAGTTTAAGTATGTATCTGCTGAGTGTGGTTCAGGTAAGACATATCAATTATGTAAGAATATCAATAAAGTACTTAACACTAAAGGCAGTACTGAAAAGTTCATTATCGTACAAAACACACAGAAACTCGCAACAGATACGTCTAAAAACTTTGATAGCTGCAAATTGCTGATTAGTGATTTAATGCCTAGGAGTAAAAATGTCATTAACACAGTGCTGGATTTCCTCAAAGCACCAGTTGAGCGGGTTCTTATCATTAGTGATAAAACATTTTTTAGAATACCAGTTGAAATGCTAGAAGGTTGGCAGATTTGGCTTGATGATGTGACTAATTTTCATTCATTCAAAAATATTAATGACGATAATCAGAGAATAAAAGACATTATATATCATGAACTGATGCAGGAGCATGAGATTGTCGACGAGGAAAAGGAACGATATTTAACAGCTAAAAAGAAAGCAGTAAAAGGGGATTTAATGAACAAAATCGCCCAAGAGCTTTCTGTCATAGCTGAGAATGATATTTTCATCATGAACAACGATTACTTTGTCGATCCAGAGAAAGTGCAATTGAGCATTCTTGGATGGAAAGATCTCAGTAAGTATCTCGGATTACCTGTTACTTTCATGGGGGCAAACTTCGAAAATTCATTGATTTATAAGGCAAATCAAGGGATGTTTGAAGAAATCAGTCTGGATGATCTGCAACAACGAAAAGTACCTTTAACTGAACGCCTCAAAGTATACTATTTCTCAGAAAATATAAAGTTGTCAAAGACATGGAAGGAAAAGAATCCTAGTCAACTCCAGCGTGTTTATGCTTATCTCTCTGAAGTACTCGAAGGTCAGGAATACTACTGGACGAACAACAATACCGACAAGCAGAAGCTGCACAAGGCTTACAGAATAAGCCCTGATGCGAGGGGGCATAACGACTACAAAGATCGACATACATGCGTCTGGTTAGCCTGTATGCGTCCAGACGATACAGAAGCGAAGCTGTGTCAATTGCTATTAAAGATTACAGGTGAAGACATCCATCAGGCAAGAGAGTACGAAAACCTTCACCAGTTCGCTTTAAGGGGGATATCACGTCAGTTCAACAATGATGCAACCCAGATTGTCTATGTGTTCGATAAATGGCAGGCAGAGTCATTGAGTACAAATATTGAACATATCCCTGAAGTACTTGTAAACGTAGCACCGGGGGCACTAGGAAGGCCAAAAGGAGCCACAAACGTTAAGAGGCTGCCTGCGTTGAGTGATACAAAATCGAAGCGTTTCAGTCGCTGGAAAAAGGATAATCCGGGGCTTGAGTTAGTGGCATTCAAAGCATTTCTTGCAAGTACTGTCAACGCGGATCTCAGTACTGACGATACTACGGCTATGTGGGGCAGATACCAGAAAGCAGTACAAAAAAAAGACGCAAATTCAGTCCGAAACACCGACATGAAAAGCAGCAGCATGTCCAAAAATAACCCCTTATAATATACACTTAGAGAAAAAACGGACATCAACCTAAGAGCGAAAGCGAATTAACTGCCTGAAAGCAGGAGCGGCGAAGCAAGCGAACTGTTTCGGGTAGTTAGTGAGAGTGCTCACGCAGTGAGTACTTGATAGTTATCCCATTGTTTATATAGATGAAAAATTTAAACAGCACCCGCTTTGCGTGTACTGTTCGCTGGATTCGGTTCTACTGCTTCGTTCCTTTCAGTCACTGGCAGAGCGAACCAATCGCGTCTTTTGTTCTGTCAGTAAGTACATAACTGATTGTTATTTAATTACTTATTGTACTAATAATTCCTTTGAGTACTTAGTGGGGTATCTGCTGTTTCAGCTACTGGAAAAGCCCTGTCAGTACTGCTCTGAGCGAAGCGAACCCGATCCGATCAATCCCTTTCCATGATGGTGTTTCCGACAAAACGCACAGGAAGCCCCGGAACGAAATTTTAACTAAATGCAGATACTCCCAATCCATAAGCAATCAAACAACCTTAGCGGCTTTCTGAGGGCATTTAAATGTCAAGACCAAGGACTTCAGATGCTTTCGAAGTACTGACCAACGTCTGATCGTTTTTACCTATTGATTTGCCTGCGATCAATAGATTTTGATAGTTTTTATCGATCGAATATCTATATATCGATCGTTTTTATCGATCAATTTGTTGTGAAGTGATATTCTGATTACCTTTGATACACAACCTTTGAGGGATTTTATGGCCGGGCTTGTTGTTTCCATCATTTGTGTGATCCTTGCAGTACTTACTTTCAGGAAAGTTTCAAACTATTCCAGAAATAAAGGTCGGGGAAAGTTCCGTACTTCGATTGCTGCGTTAGTCATGAGCTTTATTGTTTTTGTGGTCTCAATAGGAATTGGTTCCGGGGTTGTTTCACAGGATAAAAGTACGGATATAAATGCTAAGGCTTCAACGGTGGGCAGTACGGAAACAAAAAAAGCCGATGTTTATAAATGCGATAAGTTTGATGCGATAACCCAAACTCGACAAGGAAAAAAACATAATTCTGGTTACTATTCAGATAAAAGTATTTTAGTTGAATATACTATCTCAGATGATAAGTTGTTCAGTCGAATGCCAATTCCAGGTGATAAAGATATTACTGATACTGCTAAATTTAATGAAATCGCAGCAGATGGATCACGCAAGTATGGGAATTCATCAAGTAACTATTTTGTATCAGTGCTTAATGATAGTACCATAAAAGTAATTCTCGTTGATTTTAACCATAATGGAACAATTACACAGATTTGCTCGAAATAGTAATCTTGTATCAGGGGGAAGAAATGATGATAAGAATATTATCAGTACTCTTAATGATAATCCCATTAACTGCAATTGCGACTACTATTCCCGATGGGAAACCAGAAAAGCCCTTTATTGTTGGTAATGAAGTTGTTTGCTTAAAGGAAATTCAGGAACAAATGACACCTTATCTCAAGTCATTTGAAGAAGAAGGAGGGGTTAAGTACAAGTACAATGTTAAATCGGGTTTATCGTACAAAGACAGTGTAGGGCTACGGTTACAGATCAATCGTGTTGATTCAGGATTGAATGTGCGTATTGCCGATCTTGACTACTACTGGCTACAGGAACGGGGCAGTATGTGCGAGCCAGCTTACATGGTTCTCAATCGCATTAGTTGAATATAAGTTGAGAGGCCATTAAGTTGGCCTCCATTAATATTAATTCTCACCAATAATGGATATTTGCTTAAGGTAGAATGTTGTAAGTTTCTTTTCTTTATCTTTATCAATACTTCTGACAAAGGATAATATGCCTTTTATGATTTCATGTTTGTTTGAAACTTCATTTCTTACTAAATCGTAAATTCTTTTCCTGTAGACACAATAATCTTTTTTACTAATGGTGATTTTAGGTGTGACTGTTAATCCTGTAACTTCTCTACGAACTTTAGGCCCAAGAAATTTTTCTTTTTTTGAGTTTATGGTAAAACCTTCGTCTCTAATTATTTCTTTTATTAAATAGGAGGCCTTTTCTAAAATTAAAATTTTGTTTCCTGATATGCAAAGATCATCAGCATAACGTGTATATGTTAACGCACGTTTTTTACAATACGTAGACAAACGGTGATCAAGTCTTAAACAAACAAGATTAGATAAGGCGGGTGACGTTGGGGCACCTTGAGGTAAATAACCCTCTTTTGTACAAAAAGATGTAAGGATAAATGCTATATTATTATTGTAACCAATGTTTTTGAATAAAGTATATACATGAGATGCTTGCACATTGGTAAAAAAATCCTGAAAATCCAAGTTTAGTATATATTGGTTTCCTTCATGAGGTTTTGCATTATCAAGTATAGATTTTTTCCGTACAAAACCTTTCGCGTAAACTGAAGGTGACAATTTATCTAAAATAGACCTGAGAACCCAACGTTGTATTGCCTTTAATTCTTTTACAGGGCTTTCTATGTAACGGATACCCCCAGATTTTTTTTTCATTTCAATACGGTGGTAGTATCTATGGTTATTAAAGCTAAATTTTGAAATTATCTCTTTCGGAAGCCTGATGAATTGAGATAAATCATCTACATTCTCAAGAATTGGAAGGGATAAAAGTTGCTGGGTGTACTTTCCTTGATGAGCATTCATGTTCGTTTCATCAGTGTAGAGGGGCATTATCTCGCTTTAAAAGCGTGTGCTAGTTTTTAACGGCTAAAGCTGCAAGGCTTGATGTACGAGTCCCCCAAGTCACGGTGGGCGGGAGTTGGGGGACTCGATCATCAAGCTATCTCTGTGATGTATTGCGGGAACGGAGAGACTCTCCATCCACTGTGAACCTAACTAACGAACTAGCTAAGTCACCAGCTTAAAAACTAGCACACTCGAAAATTCTAAGATGAATCTTAGTCATTGTCTAGCATATTGTTTATTCATGATTTTCGCCCTTAATTCAGCAAGTGATGATTTCAAGTAGAAACTATTAATTATTGAGTTATAACCGATTTGAGTTATACTGAATAATCCCTCTTGTTGGTTAATCATTCCTGCCCTTATGAGGGAGTGTGTCGCAGCTTTACAGGCAACATTATCTCGATTGTCAAACTTTCTCTCCATGATCAGCTCCATGGTTTTATACACCGAGCGTAAATTTAAATCATCAAATAAATAGATTAAAAGAAGGACGTGTTGTGAATATAATAAGATATTGTCCAACTTTTTCTTCTTTCTACCACTCGGAAGAGTTTCTTTAATTTTTCCAAGTACTAATTTTACATGTTCGGGGTTCTTTTCATCGAAGTTCTTTGGAATATCATATATTTCCCCGCCATGGGTTCTGACGAGGCGTATAGGTCCGTGATTTATAAAGCTTTTCCCTGATTTAAATTCCCCCATTCTCATCACAAGCATCTTGTTGGCTAGGGCTTTATCCATGGAAAATGCACCTAGTTCAGCGAAAGACCCCGGACTTTCAGGTATAAGAACTATAAGATCAACAGAGTTTGCAAGTTGAGTTTCTAGCGATAGCAAACTGTTCTTTCCCTGACCTTCTAGGAGATCTTCAAACAAATCCTCTGGATAAGTTAGAGTGATACCTTTCTCTTGAGAAAGAAATGTCGAGAATTTATATCGAAGACTTTTTTTGTCAGATTTATCTTTCCCACATAAAAAGATTGTTTTTTGGGAATCATCAAATCCGTTAATCAATAGGTCTCTAATTTCGTCAATAGTTTGATGGATATGTAGGTCCGGGAACTTGTTGATAATGCTATCTTTGGGAAGTTTCATGTTTGTTCCTAACAATGGCACTCCTCGTATGTAACTCCAGATTATATTATAAAAAGAGTGTGACTGCATCATAAATGTCTTAACGCAGAATTGTTTGAAATCCTTAAAAAGTATCTATATATCATGCACATACAAATGGCATCATAGTATATCAAGGTGTAAGAATTACTGGCCTTAAGCACACAAAATAATAGAAAACCAGGTCCCTCGATTTTTGACAAAAATCTTAAGTAATCTTTTACTCAGGAAAAAGTACAGTCAGTTTTAATCTACCTTATTTGAAATCTCGTTCACTTGATCAGGTTTAACCCCCCGCGACAAAATGCCGTGTACTCAGATCTCGGTACTGAACTTTTCACTAACCCTGCATTGAACAAAAAATAAACGATCAAAAATCTCTTTTGAGTAGTCCCTTGTGATACTCCGCTTTTGCGTCTCGTTTAGTATCATTTAGATATTGAATGCATTTAAATGATACTGTATCATTAAGTTAATTTAAATGATACAAATCGGTAGTGAGGGCAGGAAAATGATTTTTGGTTATGCAAGAGTCTCAACGAAGGATCAGAACCTTGAACGTCAGTTAGCAGTACTGGAACCTGTTTGTGACAAAATCGTCACCGAGAAAGAATCAGGTAAGTCCACCAGCGAAAGACCTGAATTGTTGAATCTGCTTTCACACCTCCGCGAAGGTGACACGCTTGTGACGCACTCGATTGATCGCCTTGCACGTAATACCCGCGATTTGCTGGAAATGATTGATAACCTCGTAGCTCGCGGGATCACTGTTCAGTTCCTTGCTAACTCAATGAGTTTCGATAACTCCCCACAATCTCGCTTAATCTTAACCATGATGGGAGCCGTTGCAGAATTTGAGCGGGGAATGATTGCATCACGTCGCAACGAAGGAATTGCCCTTGCTAAAGAGGCTAAGAAATACAAAGGCAAGCAAAAGAACCAAGAACTACACAGTAAGATTATCGATATGTTAAAGGCCGGAAAGAACACACCGGACGAGATCGCAAAGCTATGTGATTGCGGCAGGGCTACAGTGTTTCGCGTGAAGAAAGAAATGCTTACTCATGAACGATCATAGCTGCAAATGAGAAAAAAAGGACATATGTAAAATACGACTACATATATCCTTTTGATATCGATGTAATATTTCTTTATCTGTTTCAAACACTAATCGGTTAGAGCTTAAGTAATAGTAATGTTCTATCTGTCCTGTTAAAATTAGTTTTGAACTTTGTTTACAAAATCCATATACGGATTGATACCCTGCATCATACCTTTTATTGCAATAAATGATGTCCCAAAATTCCTTACTACGGACTCTGTAGATGAATTTATTTCTGATTCTACTGAAAGCCTTTTCTTAAGGCCAACTTTAAGTATTAATAATTGATGGGAAAGTTTTTCAATCAAATCAATCCATGTAGTAATACAATCATCACGAGTCATGTTATCTTTAAAACATATGGCATATTTTTTGGATATTTTTTGTTCTAAGATAGTTTCCATTAAATGAGATATTGCATGGATAATCATGAAGGACGAACCTCTTTCATTTAACAGCGATAAAACTGTATTTTCATGAGAGGTTATAGTCTTCTGTTTCATTTTTTCCAGAAGGTTTTCTTTGTAAAGGTTGCATGCCTCAAGGAGCGTAAATACAAATATCAAATGTTCAGCTGTAATAGTGTTTTGGAAAGCAATATTATAAAGTTCTGGATCATCCCAAATTTTTGTTTTTTTGTGGTAGCTATCTTTAGGATTTCCATGCCAAGATACCAATGCTTGTGCAGCTGTATGAGCATCTATACGTAATGATTTATCGCCAGCTAGTTGATGTCCTCGTAAACCACCATCATAAGTAGCAATTTTTATTTTTTTAAATGATTCCCGTAATCTTTTTTGTATAGGATCATTAGCTTTGAAATCAGAAGGGATTACGATGTTTTGGCTATTGTTAAATCTAGTTATATCTTGAATTTTTTGTAAATTAGAGCATTTAATGAATCTTATACCAATGAATATATTTTCTAAGCCTTTTTCATCCAATGTCCCAAGTGAGCCTGTGGTCTGGGCACCATTAACTATCGATAGTCCCCTTATTTTTTTTATTTTACCTGTTACATCGTTATTGCTTTTTTCTAATTCATAATCATGTACTAATGCAGTAATCCCATTATTAAAAACAAAGAAGTCGTTTTTTTGTTTTTTAGCCGACTTCTGAATTCCTGCATTGATTACTTTATCCTTATCTTTATTATTTGCACCCATAAAGCCGCGTACGTTTGCACTAAAAAGCAAGTCTTTATGTTCTTTGTAAAGGCTTGATAACCATTCACCAGTGATACTGGTCATAAACGCTTCCCATCCATCCCCATTTTTTATATACCCAAAAGTGTTATCGGGAAGGATAAATTCATCTTCGATTAATATAGCATTTTTGGATGATCTATAATATTCATCTAAAGTTTCTAAACCTATTTCTTTTATACTTACATCTATATCTTTAATAGATTTAAATTGCTCTCTTAACTGACTCCTTCCAGACTCGAGAAGAGGTAGCATTTGTTGTTTTATTTGTATGCTTTCAGGACAATTATGCAAATACCAAAAGTGAATCATGCTAATTTCATTTTTTTTTATTGCATCTCTTGCTTCACTAATGTGTGGTCTTATTCCTTCGGGGATATCCTTCAGAGGCGTTGAGAATAGTACACCGATTGCATAAGAAAGATCCGCACCCTTATTACCTTTGGCTGTCGATTTAAACGTCTGTGCTTCATATGCTTGTATTACAACTATTGATCTTTGTTCTTTGTTTATATAAAGAAGATCAATTTTGCAATCATCACCTCCAGCAGTTATAGCAGGACCTATTTCATTTAATGGATCATCTATTCCATAAAATAACTCTAAGGCAAATACTGCACATCGATTTTCTTTAAATCTTTCAAGGTCCGTACGCTGATCTAATGCACTGATAAATGAGCTATCGCTAAATTTTTTATATGCCATATTATAACCTTTGATTTATCATGTGTAATAACTACGTAATATTTTACACATTTAACAAATAAATAATGATGAATGTTAGAAAAGTAAGATCCAGATCAAATATTTACATGTTTTGTCGAATGGTTGTTTAGGTTATTAATTGACCAAGTTAAAGCATTGATATCACATCCTATTGTTCCAACGGTAAGATCATGACTTTGGCTTTGTAGATCATTAGCCTCAAAGTTACTAAAGGTATATAAATTTATTTTATTTAAATCAGTAAGTTACGATGTGTTTCTTTTTTGTTCTTAATTTTTATTTTGATTTTTTGGGCAACCGAGGCTGACGAAGCCAATTTTTGGCTGCTGCATAACATTATTCATAGATTAAATTTTTGCAAATTTTGTAGTGGTCAATGCAGGGATTGTACAGAGTTTAACTGAGTATTTACATAGAAATGAACACAGCTCTTACTTTCCTGTACGATATGGAAAGAAGAGCATGGGGTGATTTATGCTAGCGATAATAACTGCTTACTGAGTTTTCAATTTCAAATTCAAGCTGATAAAGTCGCTTAAGTAATAATAATGATTCTTCAATTCTTTTATTATCACCTCGGGAATGATAAGTTACTTTTTTAATTATGCGTCTGTTTATTGGAAACTCAACAAAAGGAATTAATATGCCGTTATTATCTTTCCATTTTATTAGTGTTTCTTTTCCTGGGTCAGCGAGCCATACACCCTTCGAACGATCAACTGATTTGCATTCCGATAATATTAAGCGGAACTCATTTTCATGTTTCCATTCCGCGTTTTTAGTTGCCGGGAATAAGAAACATAATTTATTATAAATTTCAGACGCGAAGTTTTCTGGGCCAAGAGCTTTGAGTGCTTCTGATAATGAATTAATTTCCATTATTTTTTCTATGTGTGTGTTATCGTAGAATACTTTACTAAAGCGAGGTTTGAAATGTTTAAGTATTTTTTCACCCGGAACTTTCTCTCCATTCTTAGGATTTCCTAGTGATTCAATAGCTTCTTTTATATTCCCTGGTCGACCGCAAGCATTTGCACCGTATTCTAAATCAATTTTATTAAATTCAATAGCATAATTAACATCATTTTTTCCATATGAAAGCCAATGATTTGTATTATCCGCATTTTCAGTAAAACAAGCTACATAAGCGTCTTTAATATTAGTTGAAATCCATTTGCTAATGTTATTATAAAGTTCCCGGTGAGGTGAGTCACTCTTACATTCTTGCTTTAATCGGTCACATTCTTTTTGAAATGCATCAATTGCGTAGATATGCTCCATTTTATCATTTAGATATTGAAGGTTAGTGCAGCGAATAACGCCGTCTTGTATTATCCCTAATAATCCTAGCGAGCCTGTATAGTGATAAACTTTACACATTCATAATTCCTCTTCTAACATATAGATTAATTCTGTCATGATTGTTTTAAGTAATCATTTAGATTCTTAAAATAGATATTCTTCTTCTAGCCTCATTTTGTACAAATATTTGCTCAGGGATGCATCATGCCTCAACTTTAAGCTATATCAGATGATCATTTGACCGCCAGAACCAATGGGTTGCCAACTGTAAAGCTGGAACGTCTACCGAGCGAGGTCAGACCACAGTAGTTTGGGGGCATGCTCGGGTACTCTAAATTCAATGTTTAGTTTTGATAGTTGTTATTTCAAAGTAATCTGGTACTAATTTTGCGGAGCCTATGAATTGTTTATACGACTTGTCACATTCGTCAAGCATAACTAGAGCTTTTAAATTTTCGAAGAAATCCCTTTTCTTTGATTCGATTTTGTTATAATCCTCGTCAGAGGTAGCAGTCGAAGATAGTTCTTTAATTTCTTTCATTTCATTGTCGATTTTTCTAAGGCTACTGATGAACTGGATTGAATCTCTGAGGTATTTTTTGTGATAAGAAAAAATGTTTGATTTAAAATTCCAACCTAATTTCTCTAATGAATCAACGGTGGTCTTAATTTTAAACATCAAATCATGGTTTTGCCGATATGATATTTTTTTTTCATACAAGGTTGAGATGAAGTCATTATAAGCGTCATCAGCATTCGTGTGGTAATAGTAGGTAGTGTAGTCTTCTATTATCGTGTTGAACTTTCTATTGCTCATGAATAATTTTGGATGAAGATCCGTGATTAATTCCTTTGCTAAAGTAAATGCATGTTCATCCATCTTTTGATGAAACCAATTAGGTGCAGATTTGAAAGCTAAATAAGCGACAATTAAAGTACCTAAAGAACTTAAGCTACTTATCCAATCTGTTAGATTGCCAATGTCTTTTTTCATAGCACTACTTATCACTAACCACAGTGATAGTACTAACATTATCGCAATAGCAACTTCTTTAACTGCTTTCCACAACCCGATGAACATGGTCATATCCCATAACCCAAAGGTATTTTGATATCACAAAATCTCTGAATTTCATAGGGCTATGATACATTCGAATTGCCAGTCTAAAAGGTGTTGATTACATAGGGCTGAGTAATAGATTTGCTCTTGCTTAGATAATTGGTTGATTGTTGACCTCAATTTGTTTCTTGATTTTTCGGGCAGCCCAGGGAGACGAAGCCGATTTTCGGCTGGTGCGTGACATTGCTCATAGCTTAAAAAATGTTCATTTATTGGAATGGTCAGGGCAGGAATTCTACAGATCTTTGCGAAAAAGAGTATAGCCAGGGGACGATGAATGATGAAAAAGCTTTACGGCAAAAAAACTCAGCTATGGTATTTAAAACCATTATCTCCTTTACATTGACCTTACGTTTAATAACATTCTGTTAACCTTGCCTATGGCCGGAGCCAAAACTGATAAACCCATGCGGCAAGGAGCATAACAATGACCACGAGTAGTCCGCTGGCCCTTACTACATTACCCTTTACCCATCTGGATATTCCGCCGCAGCCATCGTCAATTCAGCACTCGCTGGAAGAGGGCAACGTCCTCTATTTACCGAATCTGGATTTTTCGCTGACTGCCGAAGAGCGCGAATTACTCAATACCGATTTAGTATCGCCGAAGCGTAAGAACATTAGCTATCAGCCACAAAAGCGTGAAATTAAAGGCGTAGCGGACGCGGCGAAAGCCCCGGCGGTACTGCAGCTGACCGAACGTTACTATCAATCCACGTTGCGCCTGATTGATGCACTGCTGCCCGGATACCGCGAAGCGCTTTATCGCCCGCAAACCAGTCTGCGGCTGCATCCGATAACCGCCTGGCGCGACACGACCTCGTGGCGTAAAGATGATACCCGCCTGCACGTCGACGCTTTCCCGTCGCGCCCGGTTTATGGCGATCGCATTCTGCGCGTATTTTGCAACATCAATCCGCACGGTGAACCGCGTTTGTGGCGCACCGGCGAACATTTTGAAACGCTCGCTGCGCGTTTTCTGCCGACGCTGAAACCGTGGTCGCCGTTCGCCAGCTGGCTGCAATCGGCGGTGGGGATCACCAAAAGCAAACGCAGCCATTACGATCATCTGATGCTGGCGTTGCACGACAAAATGAAAAGTACGCCGGAATATCAACAGCACGGCGTACAGCAGGCGGTAGAGTTTGCCGCGGGGAGTACCTGGATCTGCTTTTCCGATCAAACGCCGCACGCGGCGATGGGCGGCCAGTTTATGCTGGAACAGACTTTCCAACTGCCGGTGAGCGCGATGCATAATCCGCATTATTCACCGCTGAAGGTGCTGGAAAAGTTGATGAACCAGCCGCTGGTAAGTTGAACAACGCGGCGTGACCTCTGAAGTTGTAACATTGTAAATAATGTTAATTGCTGTGGGATTATTGACCTTGCTCATGATTCCGCGCAAAAAATGACCATACTATGATTATGGTAATGGACGACAGAGGAGGACCGTGATGAGCGTTGACAGACGTTACACTAACCTTTTGAATAAGCTGATTAATGCCAATATCGATCTGGCGGCTTATCTCCAGCTTCGTAAAGCGAAAGGCTATATGTCAGTCAGCGAAAATGACCATCTGCGTGATAACTTGTTTGAGCTATGCCATGAACTGCGCGTACACGCGCCGCGTTTGCAGCACGCCATCGCGCCGGAAGAGATGGAAGCCTTCCGCCTTGCCGGCGAGTCCGTCGCTTCGGCGGCGGTTTGCCTGATGAGCGGGCATCATGATTGCCCGGCTTATATTGCCGTTAACGTAGAGAAGCTAGAACGCTGTCTGTCGGGATTGACGATGAATATTCACATTCTGAATAAATCCGCGCCAATTGCCCACGCCTGAATCCAGGGGGAGGCGACTCCCCCTGTTAAAGTTTATGTAAAAATCCCCGCCTGACTGGCCACGCTGGCTACCCTTATCAGCAATGCTGACGAAAGGAGTGCGCCATGCGCCGATATCTAAAAATAACTCTCATGACTGTGCTGCTGCCCATGGCGGCGATGGCCGCGCCGCGCGTTGAGGTGCTGCAGGATAACCTCGACCACCCCTGGTCACTGGCGTTCCTGCCGGACAATGAAGGCGTGCTGATTACCCTGCGCGGCGGCGAACTTAAACGCTGGCATCTCGATAAAGGATTATCGGCGCCCATTCGCGGCGTGCCGAAGGTGTGGGCCAACGGTCAGGGCGGCCTGCTGGATGTGGTGCTGGCTCCGGATTTTGCTCAGTCGCGCCGGGTATGGCTGAGCTATGCCGAAGCGGGCGAGGACGGCAAAGCGGGTACCGCGGTGGGGTACGGCCGCCTCAGCGCTGACCTGCAAAACCTGGAAGATTTTAAAACCGTTTTCCGCCAGCAGCCGAAGCTCTCCACTGGCAATCATTTTGGCGGGCGGATGGTCTTTGATGGCAAAGGGCATCTGTTTATTGGTTTAGGTGAAAACAATCAGCGCCCGACGGCGCAGGATCTCGATAAACTGCAGGGGAAAGTGGTACGCCTGACTGACCAGGGGGAAATCCCCAAAGATAATCCTTTCGTCGGCCGTACTGGCATCAGACCGGAGATTTGGGCTTACGGTATTCGCAACCCGCAGGGAATGGCGATGAATCCGTGGAGCGATACGCTGTGGCTGAACGAGCACGGCCCGCGCGGCGGCGATGAGATCAATATTCCCCAGGCCGGGAAAAACTACGGCTGGCCGCTGGCGACGCACGGCATTAACTATAGCGGCCAACCTATCCCGGAAGCTAAAGGAAAGAGCGCGCCGAATACCGAGGCGCCGCTGCATGTCTGGCCCGTTTCCCCGGCGCTGAGCGGCATGGCGTTTTACAACGCGCCGACTTTCCCGCAGTGGCGACATAAGTTGTTTATCGGCGCGCTGAAGGATGAGTCTTTGATTGTGCTCTCGGTGGACGGCAATACTCTCAGCGAGGAGACGCGGCTATTAAAAGATCGCGGCAAACGCATTCGTGATGTGCGCGTCGGGCCCGACGGTTATCTGTATCTGTTAACCGACGAGCCTGACGGTGAACTGCTCAAGGTCAGCCCGGAGTAATCACCTCAGGTGACCGGGATCATGACCACGTCGCGGAAGGCCTGACGCTGCTGGATTTGCTGGTACCAGCGCTGCAGATGGGGCCGCGGCTGCCAGCTGTCGAGGATGGACAGCAGGTTATAAACGAACGGCGCCACCGCCACATCGCCAAGGCCGAACTCATCGCCGGAAAGCCAGGCATGCTTCGCCAGTTCATCGTCGAGCATGGCGAACAGCCCTTCACAGGCGTGAATACCTGCCTCAATGGCCGCCGGATCGCGCTGGTCCGGCGGCGTTCTGACCAGCCCCATTAATACCGGACGGTGCGCCGGCGATAGCGTGGCGTTGGCCCAGTCCATCCATTTTTCACCCTGCGCGCGCTGCGCAGGCGACTCTACCCACAGCCGGTTTTGCCCGTACTGAGCGGCAAGATAGCGAATAATGGCGTTGGATTCCCACAGCACCAGCCCATTGGTATCGTCTTTGAGTAGCGGCACCAGGCCGTTCGGGTTCATCGCCAGATACTCCGGGTCGTGATTGAGACCATACTCCAGCCCCGCCAGAATCTGCTGATAAGGAAGATCCAGTTCCGCCAGCACCCAGCGTACTTTCTTCACGTTGGTCGAATTATTTCTGCCCCATAACGTAATCATATCCGCTCCTGCATGTTATTTAATCGCCGTTGCAACATGGTGAGCAATCATGTTGGAATAAAGTTAATATTCCATCAAGCGATTTTATTTTACTGTAATTAAACGCTTTTTATCCCTACCACTCTCTTTGTGGGGCACCCTTGGGGCAAAG